>WYBL01000134.1 GCA_011526565.1 Acidobacteriota bacterium
CGCAATGAACCAGACGAATCGAGGGGTTACCGTCTCAAGGAGCGGCCGGCCAGTGGAGAGCCCGTGCTAGCTGAGGTGGGCCGGCCGTTCATTCTGAGTCTCGATGTCGCTGGTTATCGCGGTGTTCTCCGGACCCAAGGAACGGCCGTCATCCAGCGCTCCTGAAGGAGACGGCCCGCGGGCTCTCGTCGTACGTTCCAGGGCATCTCGCGGGGTAGCAGCGAAACGGCGCCCAGTCTTTGGGGCGTGGTCGCGTCCGCTGCAGTCACCTGGGTCGGTCCTGCATCAGGGTCTGGCCTGCGCTTCGTTGTCAGGCATGCAGCCCTGCGGCGCAAGCGCTTCCTTGTCCTGGGCGCCGCGGGTTGCGTCGTCCTACGTGGTCGTCCTTCCTGCGCTGATGTCTGGTTGTCTCCATTCATGGCGGGCCTGCGCCATCGCAGCAGAGTTCCATCCGGGGTGGTCGGGCGTGTCGGGCCAACGGGGTCCGAAGAACACTTCCGGCCACTCAGCCCGGCTCGGGTTTCAGTTCCTCCTGTCTTCCTGCCAAGGGTCTGGGTAGCATCCGGGTCTGTCCTGGGCTGTTGTGGGCAGGCTTGTGTTTCGGTCCTTCGCTGTCGGCAGCTCGCCGGGCGGGCGAGGGCCGGCGAACAATGAAATGAACCAGACGAACCGAGGGGTTCCCGGATTAAAGGACTGGCGCGGCAGTGGAGAGCCCGCGCTAGCTGAGGTGGGCGCGCCATTCATTCTGAGTCTCGGTATCGCTGGTTATCCCGGTGTTACCCGGTCGTGCCGCCGTCCGGGGCTTGGCTCCAATGCCTGGACCAGCGTGGCCCGCTGGTCCCCGGCCTGCCTGGTCATCTTGAGTCTCGATGTCGCCGGTTGTTTCAGTGTTATGCGGCCTCGCGCTGCGCACTGGGGTCCCGAGGGGCAACGCAGGGGCGTAGGCTTCATCCACGAGTAGGGGCGTAGGCTTCATCCATGAGTGAAGTCAAGGACCACGTGATTCGACTGATCCGCGATCTCCCGGAGGATTGTTCCCTCAAGGACATCCTTCAGGAAGTCGCGACGGTCGCCCTGGTGGAACGCGGCCTGGCCGACAGCGAGGCAGGGCGTTTCATCTCCCACGAGGCGATGGGAAGGGAGATCGAGTCGTGGCGGAAGCAGTCTGGGTCGCGTTGACCGGGGTTCACCCTACCGAGTCAGGGCCAGCAAGTGCCTTGTCCCCTGGCAGGCCGCGGCGGCGGGGCATCGATGCGTTCCCCGGGAGGCTCTGCTCTTGCAGGCCGATCGTAGCGCCGGGCGCCAGAATCAGTCTGAATGCGATGCCCAATGGGCGCACGCGCGTCAACCTTGTCGGTTGGCTGACGAGTCGCCTCACCGAGGACGGAGGCAGCGCGAGACTCCCTGGGGTCTGGCCTGCGCTTTTGGGAGAGCCGGCGCTGGCTGAGGTGGGGCAGTGTTTGGGCGGACCCCGGGCTGTGAGCCGGAACGAATTCTGCGGGAGAATGGGCTGTGAAGCTCTCGATCGAGATCCCGGAGGAGAATGCGGCTCAGCTGCGCACGGTGGCGGACCGCCTCGGCGTGGTCCTGGAGCAGCTCGCCCGGGCAGCTCTCGTCGACCTTGCGGCGCAGCACGCAGCCGATTTCGAGAACGCTGCCAGTCGCGTCCTCAGCAAGGACAAGGAGCTCTACCGCCGCCTGGCGTAGATCCGCTGCCTCATCCTTGCCGAGGTCCTGGAGGTTCACCGGTCCCGGATTGGAGGAGCGGCAGCCCGCCGGAGAGCCCGCGCATGGCTGAGGTGATGCCGCCGGTCATCCTGGGTCTCGGTGCAAGACTCTGGCCAGACTGCGGTACGGGGTCGTAGCGCCCGATGCCGTGAAGGACGTGCGCCGGCTGTCCAGCGCAGGCTGTAGTCGCCTTGCACCCGGCCATGAGCCCGCGAAATGAGCAAGAGCCGGATCTTGCGCCGCCGTGGCCTCGAGCAGCCGAAGTCTCGGCTCCGGGGAGATGACGTGAGGGTGTTCAATGACAACAAGGAAGGCGAAGGCCATGTCCTCGGGGTCGTCGCGAAGGGGGACGCGCAGGACCGGCTCGGTCGCGATGGCACCGCGGACTCGCAGGGTGGTCTTGGAGGAAATGAAGGACCACTTCTCCCGTTACCTGAAGCGGGCGGCCTCGGAGGAGATCCTGATCACCCGGCGCGGGCGTCCCGCTGGTCTTCTCATCGGGTTCGAGTCGGAGGAAGACTGGTTCGAGTGCCGTCTCGAACGCCATCCCGAGTTCCTGGAGCGGATCGCCCGCGCACGGAAGCAGATCGCCGAGGGTTTACCGACTCGAGGAGTGGCGCGCCAGAGCGGAGGCCCGTGCTGGCTGAGGAGGGTACGCTGTGCCATGGCGATAGCCCGGTCGAAGGTCACCTCCCGGGGGCAGATCTCCGTCCCCCTCGAAGTCCGGCGGCGGCTCGGGATCGGCCCGGGCTCGGTCCTGGCGTGGGACGAACAGGGGGATGCCGTGGTCGTTCGGCGGGCAGGCACGGTCACGTCCGCCGAGATCCACGCAGTGCTCTTCCCGAAGCCGCCGAAGAGCGGGGGCCGCTCGGATCCGAAGGAGGGAATCCGGAAGAGGATGCGGGCGCGGTATGAGCTCGCTTGACACGAACGTCCTCGTCTTCGCGCGCGACCCGAGGCCATGGCGGAGGCGATGGAACTCCTCCAGGGCGCAGTCCGGGTGGATGTCAACGACTGCTCCACTCTCGCCATCGCGTGGAATGAAAGCCATCTTCCAGTCGGACGTTCGGCCGGAAGCTCGCCATAGCTCGAAGGGGCGACCCGGATGGGAGCCCGACACAAGGAGATTGGCCAGGCGGACCGAGGGGTCCCGGAATGAATGAGCGGCGGCCCGGCGGGCCATGAAGAAGGCCGCTCTCGATCGGCTGTTCTCCAGCGTCCGCGAGGCGGGCCGCATCCATCGGGGTGAGGTCGAGCCGTCCAAAGCCCGCGCCTTCTCGCCGGAGGCCGTGAAGTCCATCCGGAAGGGCTTCGGGAAGTCCCAGCCGGAGTTCGCACGCATGATCGGCGTGTCAGTCGCCACGGTCCGAAGCTGGGAGCAAGGGCGCCGGGTTCCGGAAGGCCCGGCGCTTGCTCTGCTACGTGTGGCTGCCAAGGAGCCGAAGGCGGTCGAGCGGGCTCTCCGATGACCATGACAGGCGTGACTCTGGCTGCCCTGAGCCCTGGAGAAGCTCCAGTTGCTCGAAGAGCTGCTCGGGGTGCCGCTGGCGGGGTAGGCTGGTGGGGCGCGTGAGCCATGGCGGAGGATGCATGGGTGAAGCCAAGGACACCGTCGAGGAGGTCGCGACGGCGGTCATGGTGGACCGGGGGCGCGCTGACCGGCGAGCCGGGCTCCTTCCGCTGTCGACGAAGGTGTCGTACACGCTCGAGTTGCTGCTCAGCCGGGTGAGCGCGCGGAACCTGCACCGCGAGGTGCAGACAGGGGCCCCGCAAGGCCGCGAAGCCCTGTAGGTGCGCCAGGAGGGCAGGGGCAGGGGACGGTCCGGCCGTGGCAGGCCGCTGCGCGGGCGCGGAGAAGAACGGCGGACGAGCCCGGCTCGGGAGCGCGACCTGGCACACGCAGACCACGCGGACCACGTCGGCCAGGCCGGCGAGTGGGCTGCAGACGAAGTCCTCCGCATGTACGACAGTGAAGAAGCGGGCCGGGAGCCGGACCGCCTCGCCGAGGCGGCGCTGGACCGCCAGCACGCCCACTACCTGCGCCGGAAGATCGGGCGGAGCCTGGCCGCCGCTGCCGCCGGCGAGGTTCAGACCCAGGCGAGCGTGAAGCGGCGCATGTCGACGCCGCGTGCGCCTTCGTCCGCCAGGCTGGCGGGGCCGGGTCGCCGCAGGTGAAGTGCAGTCGGAGAGCCGAATGAGACCGCTCCCGTGAAGAAGCACTACGACTTCTCGAAGGCGCGTGCGAACCCTTACCTGCGGCGACTGAAGCGCGCGGGGACGAGGCGCCCGGAAGCGCCGGCGGTTCCCGTGCGGTACGTCGCGCTCTCCGCGGTCAGGGCTCACCTGAGCCGCTGGCTGGTGCGCGCGGCGTCAGAGCGAGTCGTCATCACCCGGCGTGGCCGGCCGGCCGGGATGCTGATCGGCTTCGGCACCGACGAAGAGGGGCTGCAGCGGGGTGAAGCGGACCCAAGGAAGGCGTCAGCGCGCGAGAGCGGCCTCCGGCCTGAGTACGACTTCCGTCGAAAGGAGGGCGCGGTGCGCGGGAAGTACGCCCGCAAGCTCCGGCCCCGTCCGAAGTAGCGCTCCCGCCGCACGACTGTCTGGCGAATTGGAAACCCGGCCTCCTCTCCAGTTGGATGCGGCGACAAACGCCCGCGCCCGCGTCAGCCACGAAATGAAGCGGCCCTGACGGCCGACATTGTTACCGGCTCGACGCGGGGCGGTCCGACCTGGTGGCCGCCGGATCAGATGGCGACGAACTCGCGCTGCTGCCTGGACACGGCCCACGCGATGCGCGCGATCTTGTTGGCGAGCGCGCAGGTGGCGTGGTTGAAGTGGGTGCGCGCGGCCAGGTCGAGGGCCCAGGTGCGGAGCCGGTCGCACTGTCTCGCTCGGCGAGCGGCGCCGAGCACGGCGCGCGCGCCGTGGATCAGCAGGTGGCGGACGTAGGCATCGCCCCGCTTCGAGATGCGGCCGAGGCGCCTCCGGTTGCCGGACGAGCGCTCGCGGGGAGTCAGGCCGAGATAGCTGGCGAAGTGGCGCGCGCTGCGGAAGCGGCCCGGATCGCCGACGAAGGCGAACAGCGCCGTCGAGCACAGCAGGCCGATGCCGGGGATCGTGATCCAGAGCCGGACGCCCGGGGTCTGCGCGGCGATCGCCTCGAGCTGTCGGCCGGCCTCGGCGATCCGCCGCTCGAGGTCGAGGATCTCGTCGCAGGCGGAAGCGAGCATCGCGCGGACGGGGGCGGCCAGTGCGACGTCGTCGGCGGCGATCCAGGAGCGGACCTGGGGGACGACCCGTTCGGCGCCAGGCGGAATGAACAGCCCGTGCTCGCGGAGCAGGCCACGGACGGTGTTGAGCCGGGCGGTGCGGGCTTCGAGCCAGGTCGAACGCAGGCGGTGCACGACGCCGACGGCCTGCTGGGCGACGGTCTTGACCGGGACCTCCCGGATGTCCTGGTTGCGGAAGGCCTCGAGCAGCGCCTTGGCGTCGGCCCTGTCGGTCTTGTTGCCGCGCCGGTAGGGCCGGACCAGCCCCGGCGGCAGCAACTTCACCCGGTGCCCGATCTGGGTCAGCCGGCGCGCCCAGTGGTGGGCGGAGCCGCAGGCCTCCATGACCACCGTCGCTGCCGGCTGCTCCATGAAGAAGCCGACGAGGCGCTCGCGTTTCAGCCGGTGGCTGGCGTCGACGCTCCCGGCCTGGCGGGACACGGCCACCTCGAAGACGTCCTTGGCGAGGTCGACGGCCAGCAGCGTGTGCTCCACCTGGGTCTCCTCCCGGTTCGCGGCCACGGATGTGGCGCTCGGGATGCAGAACGCCATCTCCGGACCGCAAGTTCCATCGCCGGATCGGCGACGGCGCGCCGGGGCACGGCACGCCGGCGACGGGCGCGTCTAGAATCACCCCGGATCGACGGACACGGACGACCGGGAGGCGACATGGCACGGGGCGATCGCGCGGATCTCGTCGCGCAGTGGGCGTTCGACACGCGGCCGTTGCTGCTGCGGTTCCACCTGTGGCTCGAGGACGTCGACGTCGAGTGGGTCGGCGACGGCAGCGACGACCACTACGACCACTTCTCGTTCCTGCCCGGCGGCATCCGCCGCTGCGTGGCGATGACGGCCGGCATCACCGCTCTCGGCACCCGGCTGTTCGCGCCGTTCGGCAAGGGCCAGGGCGCGGACAAGCAGACGCTCAACCAGGTCAAGAAGGACGCGGATGCGATCTCGGCCTACGTGATGAGCGAGGGGCTGTGGCACTTCACGCGCCAGCTCCCGGAGAACCACGCGTTGATGGTCTGCCTCGGCGAAGGCCTGATGCCGAAGGCGGGCGAGACGCCGGAGATGGGCGCCAACCCGCTGCTGGGATTCGGCCGCATCTACGCCCGGCCCGAGGTCGCACGCTTCGTCGACAACCGCATCCACCGCCTGCTGAACGATCCCGAGTACGGCTGGTCGGGCTTCTACCGCAAGATGCGCGAGCGCGGCATCACGCTGTGGGGCGCGGCGATCGACACCCTCGAGAACACCTCGCGCTTCGCCAAGGGAGAGGAGTACGGGCCGTGCACGATCCTGCACGTGTTCGACCAGCCGCTGCACGTGTCGCGTCCCTACGAGGCGTACATGGGCACGCTGGCCGTGCCGCGCGCGGTGACCGACACGGCGCTCGAGCACGCGATCCACGTCGACCTGTTGAGCCCGCGGCAGAAGCTGGTGGAGGCGATCGAGCTGACGGTGCCCGGCATCCGGCGCGAGCACATCCACGTCTGGACGCTGGGCGGCAAGAGCCGGGAGAAGCGATTGGGCGGGCTGTGGGCCGAGTGGAAGGCGCTCGGCGTGCACCTCGTCGAAGACGGCTGGCTGACCCCGGCAGGGCTGCCGGCGTTCACCGAGTCCGGCACCTACGCGCCGACCTGTCTCGTGGGCACCTGGAAGGACGAGGCGGGCGCGCCGCACCTCTTCCTGTGCGACGGCTACGCGGCGACGGCCGAGGCGATGCAGGCGGCGACGCTCGGCGAGGCGATGGAGGTCGACGTCTCGATGTCGCTCTACACCGCGCACTTCGAGCTGCCGATGGCGCAGGAGCAGAAGCTGGCGCGGCTCGATCCCGAGGCGCCCGACTTCGCCGCGCGGCTCGCGGAGCTGTTCGGGGGCCCGCAGTCGGACGAGCGGGTGGCCGACTACCGGGCCTGCCTGCGCGAGATGGTCGACGCCCACATGCCGGTCGAGGCCCGCGTCGTGCGCGCCGCCGACCTGTTTCCCGAGAAGAAGTGGCGGGTGCTGGCGGCCAACGGCTTCATGGGCACCGACCCTTACACCGGCGCGCCAGGAGTCGAGGTGCTGGGAGACGGGCGCTACCGGGTGACCGTGCAGCTCACGACCCAGGGCGCCAGCCAGCGGATCGCCTTCGTGTTCCGCTTCCTGGAGCCGTTCGAGCACACGCGGCTGATCTTCAGCCCGCTGCTCGAGCGCTTCGTGATGGGCGAGGACTGGCGGCGCCGCGCGGTCAAGGTCTCGGACTCCGGCCGCATCCGCAACGAGCTGCAGACGCTGTGCTCGCAGGCGCTGGAGTACGAGAACAACACGATCCGCGTCCACTTCGACCGCATCGACGACCTGGTGATCCCGCCCGAGCGCAAGAAGGTGATCCGCGAGGTGCTCGAGTGGTACAAGGCGAACCACCCCGTGTGGTTCAGCTGGCTCGAGGTCCGGTAGCCCGCGCGTCGTCCCTGACGGCGTGGTGCTCGAGCCAGGCCGGCTCCTGCTCGGGGGCGTAGAGTGCCAGCAGCAGCCGGGCCCGCCGCGTGCCCGGGTTCGTGGCCCGGTGCGGGAGCTGCGAGTCGAACAGCAGGCTGTCCCCGACGCGGACCCGATGGCGGCGGCCCGCGATCTCGTAGTTGCAGGTGCCCTCGAGCCCCACGACGAGTTCCTGCCCGGGATGGGACAGAGGCTCGGCTCCGCTGGCCCTCCGCGGCTCGAGCGTCAGCACGAGCCCGCGCAGCCGCTGGCTCGGCAGGCCCGAGGCGAGCCGCTCGAGGCGCCCCCCGGAGAGCGCCAGCGCGGGGCGTTCGCCGGCGGCGAGGCGCACGACCGGGGCGGGCAGCGGGGGCTCCTCGAGCAGCGCCGCGAGCGGCACGCCGAGCGCGTCGGCGAGCGCGCGCAGGGTGCCGAGGCCGGCCGAGGTGCGGCCGGTCTCGACCTGGTGGACCGTCGTCAGGGCGAGGTCGCTGCGCTCCGCGAGATCGCGCAGGCTCCAGCCGCGCTGGCGGCGCAGCGCCTCGAGCTGCCTGCCGACCCGGCGCTCCACGGTGCCTTTCACGGCGGCAGCATATACCAGCCGACGAACACGTGAGCACAGTTCTGTATTGACTGACTGATACGGCGTATGCTTGCTCCGCGGCGCCGCGCGGGGCACGCCTGCCCCGGCGCCGGCGCTCGCCCCAGGAGGTCTCATGTCCGACCCGCCCAAGGGATGCGCCCGGCTGACGGGCGCCGTGATCGGCGGGGGACCGGAGTCGAACACGCCGGGCGCCCCGGAAACGACGAGAAAGGAGGCGACCGTGACCGCTCGCGTGGGGCAGAAGGCCCCGGACTTCACCGCTCCCGCCTACTTCCGCGGAGGCTTCACCTCGGTCTCGCTGTCCGGCTTCGCCGGCAAGTGGGTGCTGCTCTGCTTCTACCCCGGGGACTTCACCTTCGTTTGAGCGACGGAAGTGTCGGCGGTCGCCGACAACTACGCCGCGCTGCAGAAGCTGGGCTGCGAGGTCGTCTCGGTCAGCGTGGACAGCCACTTCGTCCACAAGATGTGGAACGACCACGAGCTCGTGAAGATGGTCGACGGCGGCGTGCCCTTCCACATGGCGTCGGACCAGGCGGGCAACGTCGGCCGCGCCTACGGCGTGTGGGACGAGGCGCAGGGGATCGAACTCCGCGGCCGTTTCCTGATCGACCCCGACGGCGTGACCCAGGCGATGGAGGTGATGACGCCGCCCGTCGGCCGCCGCCTCGCCGAGACGGTACGTCAGGTACAGGCGTTCCAGCACGTGCGCAAGAGCCAGGGCAACGAGGCCACGCCCGCCGGCTGGATGCCGGGTGACCCGACGCTGACGCCGGGACCCGACCTGGTCGGCAACGTCTGGAAGGTTTGGAAGCCGGGCGCGGAGAGGGTGGGCGTCTAGTCCCGCGCTGCTCGTGGTCGCGGGGGTCGCCGCGCGACCACGAGCAGCCGGACCTCAGCGGCGGGCGGCGGTGCCCTTGAGTTCGCCCGAGAGCAGCGTCTCGAGGATGGCGGCCGCGGTGTGCAGGCGGTTCTCGGCCTGGTCGAACACGATCGAGCGCACGCCGTCGACGACCTCGGCGGTGACCTCTTCGCCGCGGTGGTCGGGCAGGCAGTGCATGAACAGCACGTCGCGGTCGGCGTGGGCCAGCAGCGCGTCGTTCACCTGGTAGGGCGCGAACACCTTCAGCCGCTCCGCGCGCTCGCTCTCGGCGTGGCCCATCGACAGCCACACGTCGGTGTACACGGCGTGGCAGCCCTTGACCGCCTCGACCGGGTCGGCGGTGACGGTCACCTTCCCGCCGGTCTCGGCCGCGATCGCCTGCGCCCGCGCCACGACCTCGGGGTCGGGCTGGTAGCCGGCGGGGGAGCCGCAGCGCACGTCGAGGCCGGCCAGCGCCCCGGCCTCGAGCAGGCTGTGGGCGACGTTGTTGCCGTCGCCCACGTAGGCCACGCGCAGGCCGGACAGGCGGCCCATGCGCTCGCGCAGGGTCATCAGGTCGGCCAGGCTCTGGCAGGGGTGGTGCTGGTCGGTCAGGGCGTTGATCACGGGGATCGTGGCGTTGTTCGCGAAGCGTGCGACGTCGTCGTCCGAGAACGTGCGGATCACGAAGGCGCGGGCGTAGCGGCTCATCACCCGCGCCGTGTCCTCGATCGTCTCGCCGCGGCCGAGCTGGAGGTCGCTGGGGCCGACCCCGATCGGCACCGCGCCGAGCCGCGCCACCGCGGTCTCGAACGAGATGCGGGTGCGCGTGCTGGGCTTGTTGAAGTACAGCACGACGGTCTCGCCGGCCAGCAGCGTGCGCTGGCGGTGGGGGTGGCGCTTGTAGGCCGCCGCCAGGTCCAGCACGCGCTCCAGGTCGCCCGGCGTGAGATCCGCCGTGCGCAGCAGGTCCTTCATCGGTTCGCAGTCTCCCGGACGCGCTCGGCGATGAACGCGCCGACGAACTGGCCGAGCGCGGGCTCGCCCGCGTCGGCGTAGTCGTAGCGTGCGCGCACGATCGGCTTGCCGGCGTCCACGCGCGCGGCGAGGTCGATGGGCGAGGCCGAGACCACCACGTCGCACTCGGCCCGCCGCAGCGTCTCGCCCAGCGCCGCAAGCTGGGCGTCATCGTAGCCGACGCAGGGCAGGATGCGCCCGATGTGGGGGTACTTGGCGTAGACCGCCGCGATCTCCGGGGTGGCGAACGACCGCGGGTCGACGATGTGGGCGGCGCCCGCCTGGACCGCCGCGACGTAGCCGGCGCCGTAGCTCATGCCGCCGTGCGTCAGGGTGGGGCCGTCCTCGACCACGATCGCCCGCTTGCCGGCCACCAGCTCCGGCTTGTCGAGCGACACCGGCGAGGCGGCGCGGACGATGTGCGCCTTCGGGTTCAGCGCGCGCACCGCGTCGGCCAGCCGCTGCACGTCGGCGTCGGCCGCCGAGTCGACCTTGTTGACCACGATCACGTCGGCCATCCGCAGCACGGCCTCGCCGGGGTGGTGGGTGTCGACGTGGTCGGGCCGCAGCGCGTCGGCGATCGCGACGTGCAGGTCGGGGACCAGGAACGGGAAGTCGTTGTTGCCGCCGTCCCAGATCAGCACGTCGCACTCGCGCTCGGCCGCGGCCACGATCGCGGCGTAGTCGACGCCGGCGAACACCAGGTTGCCGATCTCCAGGTGCGGCTCGTACTCCTCGCGCTCCTCCGCGGTGCAGCGGGCGGCGTCGAGGTCGGCCATGGTGGCGAAGCGCTGCACGCGCTCGGCCAGCAGGTCGCCGTAGGGCATCGGGTGGCGCAGCACGGCGACCTTGAGCCCGGCGTCGCGCAGCCGGCGCGACACGAAGCGCGAGGTCTGGGACTTGCCGCAGCCCGTGCGGGCGGCGGAGACGGCGATCACCGGCTTGCGGGTCTTGATCTGGGTCGCCTGCGGCCCCAGCAGCACGAAGTTGGCGCCCGCGGCCAGCGCCCGCGAGCCGACGTGCATCACGGTCGCGTGGTCGATGTCCGAGTACGAGAACACGACGTCGGTCACGTGCTCCCGGCGGCAGATCTCCTCGAGCTCCGACTCGTCGAAGATCGGGATCCCCTTCGGGTACAGCGGGCCGGCCAGCTCCGGCGGGTACTGGCGGCCGGAGATGCCGGGGATCTGGGTGGCGGTGAAGGCCACGACCCGCGCGGACCAGTCGTCCCGGAAGGCGACGTTGAAGTTGTGGAAGTCGCGTCCGGCGGCTCCCACGATCACGATGCGACGGACGCGGTTCTCGTGTGCCATGTCTCTTTCCTCGTTCCGATGGGTCCGGCTCAGCTCTCGCGGATGCGGTCGCGCAGCGCCTCGAGCGTGTCGAGCGCGCGGCGGCAGGTGTCGCAGGAGTTGAGCGCCGTGGGGCAGGGGACGCCGTCGGCCTGGACCTGGTGGCAGGCGGGCTCGGCGGCGAAGCTCAGCAGGTCGTGGACCAGGTGCAGCACCCGGTCGCGCAGGGGCGAGGGCGGGATCGCCCGCAACTCGTGGACCAGCCGCCGCTCCTGTTCGTCGAGCGTCAGCGTGACCGGCCCTCCTGGATCGGACGGCAGAGGTTGCGCGCGCATGGTTCCCTCCTCCGCGGCGCCCGCCCGCAGGCGATGCGGCGTCCGCCGCCGCAGTGGCCTAGAGCAAGTCCCGTTCCGGGGGCGCGGGCCGCCTACTCCGCGCCGAGGAACTGCTCGAGCTGGCGGTCGGTCTCCGGGGGGACGTCGACGAAAGCCACGCCGTGACAAGGGTTTCGGAGCCCGGCCCGGCGCCAGAGCGCGAGCCCGTCGAGCTCGAACGGGAGCCGCGTCCCGTGGACCGCGAGGGCGACCCGGACCGCGGTGCCCGGCTCGATCGCCGAGGCCAGTTCGACGCGGGCCCCGCGCGCCGAAACGTCGACGAGTTCGCCGAGCACGACCGGCTGGTAGTGCGGTGTCTGGACCTCCACCTCGACGGTCAGCCGGCGCCGGGGATGGGCGCGACGATCGTCCGCGGGGCGCGGGTCGTCGGGCTCGAGGGCCCGCTCGCAGGCGGCGAGCAACTCGTGCTCGGCGCAGGGGAAGCCCTGGAACACGGTGACACCGCGCCGGACGCCCTGGCGCACGACCTCGTACTCGGGCCTGTCGACGAGGGCGAGCACCCGCGGCCGCGGCTCGAGCCGCTGGGCGCGCAACAGCATCTCGGCGCCCGGGCGGTCGGCGTCGAGCCGGAAAACGGCGACCTCCGGCGGCTCGACCTCGATCCGCGCCACGGCGCCGTCGGGGTCGGCGATCGCCTCGACGAGGTACCCCGCCCGCGCCACCACGCGGGCCACGGTCTCCCCGTCGGGCTCCGGCAAGGCGGCGATCAGCACCCTGGGGTTGCGTTCCCCCGTCATCGCTCCACGGCCTTCCGGTCGACCGCTGCCAGCGTGCGGTCGTAGAGGGCGCGCGCGTCGGCCGGCGAGTCGGCGATCGCCGTCAGGCCGAAGCGCCCGCGCTCGGTCAGCGCGGCGAGCATGTGGAACACGACGCCGGTCTCGGTCGCCGGGCTCCAGTGCACACCCTCGCGCATCGCCACGTCGAACAGGTCCATCGGCGCGAGCTGGCGATACGCGTCGTGCTCGGCGTGGTCGGACGACACGTAGAACTTGGCGCGCCCGCCGCGGGCCTCGAACGCGCCGCGATCCTCGACGTAGCGCCCGCGGGTCAGGAACTCGAGCGTCAGGTAGGGCGCGGTGGTGCCACCCTTGCGCAGGTTGATCTCGATGGCGTAGCAGCGCCACGGGCCGCCCGCGTCGCGCACCGCGACGAAGTCGAGCGCGAAGCGGCCGAGCACGCCCTCCCGCGCCAGCCGCTCGCCGACCTTGCGCGCGTGGCGCGTGATCTCGACCGCGTAGCCCGGGTCGGCGGGGAACAGCGAGCCGAGGAAGCTCATGCCCGACGGGCCGCCCAGGAGCTGGTCGTGGGTCGACAGCACCTCGACCGCGCCGGCGGGCGTCGCCCGCAACTGCACGCTGGGGCTCCTGAACTCGTCGCCCGCGATGCGCTCTTCGACGACGCCGCCCTGAGCGGCGAACGCGGCCAGGTACTGCTCGGCGCTCTGGCCCTCGAGCTCGACCCGCAGCGCGCGCAGGCGGGACTCGACCGCGGGGCGCTCCGCGGCGTCGCCGGGCGGCGGCAGGTCGCGCAGGTCGACGAGCGCGTTGCCCATCCCCGACACGCCCTCGTCGAGCTTGAGCAGCGCCTCGCGCATGTCGGCCCGCTCGCGCCGCATCTCGCACAGCGCCTGCGCCGCGCCCGCGGCGCCGCGCACGCCGCTGCGGCCGAGCGGGTGCGGCACGCCCTCTTCGGCGAACAGCCGGCGGCCGCCGTTCTTGGTGCCCCACGGCGCGAAGCGGGCCTCGGCGCCGTACATCGGGACGCCCAGGCGGAGCGCCAGCTCTTCCTCGAGCTCCGTCGTGTTGAAGGGGACCAGGTGCGCGGTGTCCGGGTTCGGGACCAGCGCGCGCAACCGGGCCAGCAGCCGCGGCCGCTCGAGCAGCTTCAGCGACAGCGGGCGCGAGGTGCCGTCGCCCACGCTCACGAGGTGGAGCCGGGCCCGGGCGTGACCCGGGATCACGCCCGCCAGCAGCCCGAGGAAGTACTCGACCGTCTCCGGCAGCACCGGCTGCGAGGTCACGTAGACGACCCGCATCCGCGGCAGGCGCAGCAGGAACAGCAGGAACAGCAGGAACAGGAAGCGCTCCTCGTAGGCCTGCAGCACCGTCGGCGGCACGTCGAGGTCCATCGAGAGCGAGGGCACCACGACGACGCACTGCTCGTCGTCCGAGTGGGTGGCGATCGCCTGCCACTGCGCCCGCAGCTTCGACTGCAGGGCGGCGAAGGCGGCGCGGTCCTCGGCGGTCGTCGCTGGACGCATCGCGCAGGAACGTATCACGGGTGATGGTGCTCACGTCCAGCGGGTGAGCGCCGGCACGCGGGCGCCAACCGGAAGGGCTGCGGACTCGTCTGTGGGAGAAGCAGGGGGGGACGCAATGGTGACGAGGCGGACGTTCCTCGGCGGGCTGGTCGTCGCGAGTGCGGGGCAGGCCCTGGGACAGCAACCGCCGCCTGCCGGCGGTCGACCCTGGGAGCGGGACCTGGTGATTCGCCGGAGCCTCGACGGCGGCGACTCCTTCCCTGGCGCGCAACTGTTCGAGCGCGCGTCGGGCGTGCCGAGCCTGGTCGCCGACCTGCGCGGCCGATTGTGGGCCGCGTTCCAGTGGTTCCCGAGCGGTTCGCCGCACTTCGACCGGGTGGCCGTGAAGTGGTCCGACGACGGCGGGTGGAGCTGGAGCACGCCGGTGCCGGTCGTCGTCGACGGCCTGCCCGCGGGCCACCAGCGCCCCTTCGACCCGACGCTCGCCCTGCTCCCGGACGGCCGCCTGCGCCTCTACTTCTCCAGCAGCCCGAGCGGCACGCGATTCCTCGACGGCAGCGTGGGCACGTACTCGGCGCTCTCCGAGGACGGGGTGCGCTACGTGTTCGAGCCAGGCGCCCGGTTCACGTCGGAGGGGCGGCCGGTGATCGATCCCGCGGCGGCGCGACTGGGCGACCACTGGCACCTGACGGCCCCGATCGGCAGTCCGGCCGAAGGCGCGTACCACGCGGTGTCGCGCGACGGCGTGCTGTTCGAGCGGGCACCGGACATCCCTTCGGTCGGCGGCGTGAACTGGACCGGCAACCTGATCACCCACGGGCGCGGGCTGCGCTTCTACGGCACGACCGGGGCGGACGCGCGCGGCGCCTGGTGGTCCGAGTCGGCGGACGGCTTCACGTGGAGCGATCCCGTCCACCTCGGTTTCCCGGCCGGCGACCCCGGGGTGGGAGACACGCTGGACGGCGTGCGGGTGATGGTCCACGTGAGCTGAAGGACGCGGTCAGTCGGCGACGCCTGCCCCCGCGGACCGGCGTCGCGCCTCGTCGTGGCGGTGGCTGCTCTCGAGCAGCACCGCCTCCATCGGCACCCGCAGCGTCGCCTCCGGCGGCCGGCCTTCGGCGATCGTGATCGCAACCTCGGGCCAGGTCAGCATCTCGAGCGCCGCGGGCCTGCCTTCGACGCCTTCCGTCCAGGCCCCGGCGAGGCGGCCTGCCTCCAGCGCCAGCCGGCCATGCCGGCCCTGCGACTCGCAGTCGAGGGTGCAGGTCTTGGCCTCCAGCGCCAGGACGTGGAGGAAGCGGGTCAGCGTCACGCCGTGGCCGTGCCCGGGCGGCGGCACCGCCAGCACCTCGGCGACGCGCACGGTCAGGGCGTCGAAGTCGAGCGGCTTCTGGACGTAGCCGCCGACGCCGAGCGCGTGCAGGCGCTGCTCGGTTTCGCCGCCGCCGAAGGCGGTCATCACGATCGCCGGCACGTGGGGACGCTCGCGGGTGATCCAGGCCAGCAGCGCGAAGCCGTCCATCACCGGCATCTGCAGGTCGGTCAGCAGCAGGTCGACGCCGGTGGTGGCGAACACGTCGAGCGCCTCGGCGCCGTTGGCCGCCGTCTCGACGTGCAGGTCGGCGATCCGGCGGGCGAGGCCGCGGCCGAGGCCCTGGATGAACAGGGTGTCGTCGTCGACGATCAGCAGCGTCTTCAACCGCCCTCCCCGTGCGGAGATTCTAACTCCCTAGCGCGGGCGGGGATGGGCGTGGAAGCTCTTGCCCACGATGCGCCAGCCCTCGGCCAGCCGGTAGAGCTGGAGGTAGTCGCTGAAGACGTGGGCATCGCCGCGGAACAGCTCGAGGCGCACCATCGCGGCGTCGCCCACGACGTCGACCAGCGTGTACTCCGCGCGGACGGGAGGGCGCGGCGGCTGCTGGGGCTGGGCCGCGGCCTCGGCCTTCGAGCGCTCCATGCCGGCGATCCACTCGTCGAGGGTGACCGCGTGCATCGTGCCTTCGCCGCGGCGCACCAGCATCCGGAACCCGGGGTGGAAGCCGGCGCGCATCGCCGCCGCGTCGCGGTCCTGGTGCACGCCCTTCACGTAGGCGGCGTCGACCACGGCGCGGATCGCCGCGCGGTCCGCCTCGAGGTCCTGGGCCACCGCCGGCACGGCCAGCGCCAGCGCGATCGTCGCGAGAACCTTCATCCGTCGCCTCCCTCGCCCCCGACGGGCACTCTAACCCGGGGAGCCCGCCACGCGGCGGGCGTGACGTCGTTTTGCAGGTCGGGAATCTTGGACGCCCTGGTCCTCACGACGCCGGGGCGAGGTCCCGCAGCAGCCAGAAGCCCTCGGCCCGCGGCGTCCAGCGCAGCGCCGGCGAGACGAAGACCTGGCCGCGCGGCGCCAGCAGCGGCACCGCGGCCTGCTCCTCGATCAGGCGCCGGTTGAGCGCCTGCAGCCGCGCCAGGCGCGAGGCCGGCGAGGTGTCGCCGCGCGCCGCCCGGATCTGCTCGTCGAGGCCGGCGAACGGGCTCGTGACGAAGGAGTAGTTGGACAGGCCGAGGCCGCGCGCGGGGTCGGGCGAGTGGGCCCAGGCGTCGAAGAAGTCCTGGGCGTCGCCGGTGCGGCAGGAGAAGCGCAGCACGTAGAGGCCGCCGTGGGCCGAGCTGACCCGCTCCACGTAGGCGGCTTCGTCGAGCACGTGGGGCTCGATCGCGAGGCCCGCCTCGCCGAGCTGGCGCGCGAGCACCGCGCCGTACACGGGCATCAGCTCGCGGGACCATATCGGCAGCCGCAAGCCTTCCGCGTGGCCGGCCTCGCGAAGCAGTGCGCGCGCGGCGGCCAGGTCGCGGCGCGGCGGCGGCAGCCCGGGGTCGTAGCCGTGGACGAACGGGGCGACGAGCTGGGTCGCCGTCGCTCCCGCCTCGTCCACAGCCGCGCGCAGCAGCTCGTCGTGGTCGATCGCGAGCGCGATCGCGCGCCGAACGCGCACGTCCAGCAGGGGGTTGGGCGCGGCGCCCGCCGCGGCGGGCCGGAGATCGAAGCCGAGATAGACGATGCCGGGCCGAGCCCACTGCACCAGGCGGGCCTCGCGCTCCGCGCGGCGGTACGAATCGGTGCCGGGCCGGGTCCAGAACAGGACGGCGGCGCCGGGAGGCAGCCGGCGCTCGAGTTCAGGGTCGCCCCAGGCGCGCGGCAGGAAGGTGCCGCGGACGAGCGGCGGGGCACTCCGCCAGCTCTCGTCGAAGCGCTGCAGCACGACCTCCCCGTCGCGCGCCGAGGCGAGCCGGTACGGCCCGCTGCCGGCCGAGGCGCGCGACAGCGCCGCTTCGCCGGCCGTCTCGACGAAATGGCGCGAGAGCACGGCCACCTCGCGCAGCCGGCGCGGCAGCATCGCGTCGGGCTCGCGCAGCCGCAGCCGCACGCCGGCGGGTGGCACGGCCTCGATCGCCGCGACGGCGGCCAGCGCGCTGCGCACCTGCGAGCGCGGGTGATTGCGTGCCCTCTCCAGGCTCCACGCCACGTCGGCGGGCGTCAGTTCGCGGCCGTCGTGGAGGCGCACGCCCGACCGCAGCACGAACTCCCAGGTGTGGTCGTCGGGGCTCGACCACGAGACCGCCAGCGCCGGCTCGAGGCGCATGTCCGGGTCGAAGCCGACCAGCCCCTCGTAGACGTTGGCGAGCAGGTTGCGCGTCTGGAACACGTGGCCGGAGAGGTGCGGGTCGAGCCCCTCGGGCCCGCGCTCGGCCAGCACGTACACCTCCGACACGGCGGGCTCCTGCCGACAGCCGGCCAGGGCAGAGGCGCCGCCCAGCGCCAGCACCAGGACCAGGAATCGCGTCACGAGGCCTCCCCGCGGGCGCCGCCGTCCGCACCCGCCCCGGATGGTAGCCTCGCCGGCGACCCATGGCCCGCGTGCTCCTGCTGTTCGCCCACCCCGCGCTCGAGAAGTCGCGCGTCAACCGGCCGCTGGCCGAGGTCGCGCGCGCGTCCGGCGTCACCTTCCACGACCTCTACGAGGCCTACCCCGACTTCGACGTCGACGTCGGCGCCGAGCAGCAGCGGCTGCTCGACCACGACGTGCTCGTGTTCCAGCACCCGTTCTACTGGTACCAGCCGCCGGCGCTGGTCAAGCAGTGGCTCGACCTGGTGCTGGAGCACGGCTGGGCCTACGGCACCGGCGGCACCGCGCTGCGCGGCAAGCGCTGGCTGCACGCGATCACCACCGGCGGGCGCGAGGCCGCCTACGCCCGCGAGGGCTTCAACCGCTTCAGCGTGCGCGAGCTGCTGGCGCCGCTGGAGCAGACAGCGCGGCTGTGCGGGGCGGAGTTCCTGGCGCCGTTCGTCGTGCACGGCACCCACCGCCTCGACGCCGACGGCATCGCCGCGGCCGCCCGCGAGTACGGGGCGCTGCTCGCGGCCCTGCGCGAGGAGCGGGTCGAGTTCGCGGCCGCTGCTGGCGCCGCGCGGCTCAACGCGGACGTGTCTGCCGTGGTGCGGCCGTGACGTTCCTCGACCAGGCGTTCGTCTACCTCTCGGCGGCCGTGGTGGCCGTGCCGGTCGCGCGCCGGCTCGGGCTCGGCTCGGTGCTCGGCTACCTGATCGCCGGCGCGGCGATCGGGCCGTACGCGCTGGGCTTCGTCGGCGCCGAGGGCCAGGACGTCCTGCACTTCGCCGAGTTCGGCGTGGTGATGATGCTGTTCCTGGTCGGCCTCGAGCTGGAGCCGGCGACGCTGTGGCGGCTGCGCACGCCGATCCTCGGCCTCGGCGGCGCCCAGGTGGCGCTCTGCGCGGCGGCGCTCGGCGGGCTCGCCTGGCTGCTCGGGATCGAGCCGCGCGCGGCGCTGGCGATCGGCCTCACGCTGGCGATGTCGTCGACCGCGATCGTGCTGCAGAGCTTCGCGGAGAAGGGGCTGTCGAAGACGGCGGCGGGGCAGAGCGCCTTCGCGGTGCTGCTGTTCCAGGACATCGCGGTGATCCCGATGCTCGCCCTGTTCCCGCTGCTGGCGCCGCGGCAGCACGGGGGCAGCGCGGCCGAGGCCGAGCACGCCGCGACCTGGGTCGGCCACCTGCCGGCCTGGGGCCAGACGCTGGCGGTGCTGGTCGCCGTCGCCGCCGTGGTGGCCGCCGGCCGCTTCCTGGTGGCACCCGCGCTGCGCGCGATCGCCCGCACCGGCCTGCGCGAGATGTTCACGGCGGCGGCGCTGCTGCTGGTGATCGGGATCGCGCTGCTGATGCAGAAGGTCGGGCTGTCGCCCGCGCTCGGCACCTTCCTGGCCGGCGTCGTGCTGGCGACCTCCGAGTACCGCCACGAGCTGGAGAGCGACATCGAGCCGTTCAAGGGGCTGCTGCTGGGGCTGTTCTTCATCGCGGTCGGAGCCTCGATCGACTTCGCGCTGGTCGCTGCCCGACCGGCGTTCGTGGCCGGGCTGGTCGCCGCGCTCCTGCTCGCCAAGCTGCTGGTGCTGCTGGCTCTCGGCCGCGGCTTCGGGCTCGCCACCGACCAGGCGCTGCTGTTCGCCTTCGCGCTGCCGCAGGTCGGAGAGTTCGCGTTCGTGCTGCTGGCCTTCGCCACCCGCCTCGGGCTGCTCTCCGGCGAGTTGCCGGCGGCGCTGTCGGCCGCGGTCGCGCTGTCGATGGCGGCGACCCCGCTGCTGTTCCTCGCCTGCGAGCGGCTGCTGCTGCCGCGGCTCGGCACCCGCGAGAGCGCGCCGCGCGAGGCCGACGCCGTCGACGAGGAGCACGCCGTCGTGATCGCCGGCTTCGGCCGCTTCGGCCAGAGCGTCGGCCGCCTGCTGCGCGCGCAGGGACTCGGCGCAACGGTGCTCGACAACGACTCGGACCGCGTCGAGCTGCTGCGCCGCCTCGGCTTCAAGGTCTTCTACGGCGACGCCTCGCGGCTCGACCTGCTGCACGCGGCCGGCGCGGCGCGGGCGAAGCTGCTGGTGCTGGCGCTCGACGCGCCCGAGAGGGTCGTGGAGATGGCGCGCGAGGCGCGCCGCCACTTCCCGCAGCTCACGATCCTGGCCCGCGCCGAGGACCGCGAGGACGCGTACCAGCTCCTCGACGCCGGCGTCACCCACGTCTACCGCGAGACGCTCGACGCCTCGCTCCGGATGGGGGCCGACGTGCTGCGGCTGCTCGGCGTGCGCGCCTACCACGCGCAGCGCGCGGCCCGCACGTTCCTGCGCCACGACGAGGAGTCCGTGCGGCGGATGGCACCGCTGCGGGGCGACCGGGCGGAGTACTGGAGCTATGCCCGCGAGCGGATCGAGGACCTCGAGCGCGTGCTGCAGCGCGACCGCGAGCAGCCGGAGCTGTCGCGCGACGCGGGTTGGGACGCCGAGAGCCTGCGCGAGGACGCCAACCGCGGCACGCTCACGGCGCCACCGGCCGGCGGGGAGGCGCGTTGATGGTCCCGATCCACGAGGACGACGACCTGATCGCCGTCGCCAAGCCGCCCGGCGTCGCGGTGATCCCCGCCCGCGGCGAGGAGCCGGGGGCGAGCCTGCACAAGCGCCTGGAAGCCGAGCGCGGCGAGCGGCTCTACGTCGTCCACCGCATCGACCGCGAGACCTCGGGCGTCGTCGTGTTCGCGCGCCACGCGGAGGCCCACCGTGCGCTGTCGATGGCGTTCGAGCGGCGGCAGGTCGAGAAGGAGTACGTCGCCTTCGTCGCGGGCGAGCCGCCGGCGGACGGGGCCGTGACCGTGGCCCTCGTCGAGGCCCGACGCGGGCGCGCGCGGCCGGTGCTGCCGGGCGAACCCGGCGGGCGCGACGCGCACACCGAGTACGTCCGCGAGCGCGCGTGGCGCGACGTCACGGACCACGTGGCGCGACTGCGGCTGCGGCCGCGCACCGGCCGCCACCACCAGATCCGCGTCCACCTGCGCTTCCTCGGCGTGCCGATCCTCGGCGACGACGTGTACGGCCGCGCCGCGCTGCCGCTCGCCCGCGACCTCGGCGTGACGCGGCTCGCGCTGCACGCCGAGCGGCTCACGGTGCCGACGGCTTCCGGGGCGCCGCTCGCGCTGTGCGCGCCGCTGTGGCCCGACCTCGCGGACCTGAACGCGCGGCTCGACGCCGTCTGGCGTTCGTGACGGCGCTGCGGTTCGTGCCGGCCGCCGCGGCGGAGGCGGCTCTCGACGCCGGCGCGCGCGACCTCGACGCCTCCCTCGCCGGCGCGGAGTCGCTGGAGGCAGGACGACTCGTGCGGCTGGCGACGGCGGGCGGACGCCACCTCGGCCTCGCGGTCGCGGACCCCGAGAACGGCCGCCTGCGGGTGATGGCCACGGCGGACGAGGCGTTCGAGGAACTCGGCCCCGGGTTCGCGCGCGCGCGCCTCGCGACGGCCGCGGCGCTGCGGCGGGTCCTCGGCCTGGCCGGGCCGGGCGCCGCGTACCGGCTGTTCCACGGCGCCGGCGACGGCCTGCCGGGGCTCGCGGCCGACGCGCTCGGCGAGCACCTCGTGATCCACGTCTACTCCGCGGCGCTGCTGCCGCTCGCCCGCACGCTGGCCGAGGCGGCTCTCGAGCACGGCTTCGCGGGCGCGATCCTCAAGCACCGCGCCCGCGGTGCGGCGGCCCGCGGCGAGGTCGCGCAGGAGGCCGTGGGCAAGGCCGCTCCGGAGCGCCTCGTCGTTCACGAGCGTGGCGTGTCCTTCGAGACCCACCCGCGCGGCGGGCTCAACGTCGGCCTGTTCACCGACATGCGCGAACACCGCCACGGCCTCGCCCGCTTCGCGGCCGGCGCCCGCGTGCTCAACGGCTTCGCCTACACGGGCACGCTCTCCGTGGTGTGCGCGCGGGCGGGTGCCGCGAGCGTCACCAGCGTGGACCTCTCCGCCGGCGTGCTGCGCTGGGCGCGCGACAACTTCGCGCGCTCCGGGCTCGACCCGGCCGACGCGCGCTGGCGCTTCGAGGCCGCCGACTGCGCGCGCTTCCTGCAGCAGGCCCGCGAGCGCGGCGAGCGCTTCGACCTCGTGCTGCTCGACCCGCCGACCTTCTCGGCCGCGCGCGACGCCGCCTTCTCGATCGAGCGCGACTACCCGGCGCTGATCGCCCGCGCCTGCGCGGTGCTGGAGCGCGGCGCCCTGCTGTGGCTGGCGGCGAACACGCGCGCGGTGGGGCTCGAGGGGCTGGCGGTGAAGGGGACCGCGCTGGCGCGGCGCGAGGTCGCCGTGCTCGAGCAGGGCGGGCTGCCGCCCGACCACCCCACGCTCCCGGCCCAGCCCGCCGACCGTTACCTGCAGACGCTGTTGCTGCGCGTGGACTGACGGTTATCCTGCGGCTTCCATGACGAACTCCGGCCGGGCCCGCGACGGCGAGCGCGACGCGCTCCAGCGCTTCGTGTTCGAGAAGGCGCGGGTGCGCGGCGAGCTGGTGCGGCTCGACGAGACGTGGCGCGAGGTGCTGCGCCGCCGCGCGTACCCGCCCGCCGTGCGCGAGGTGCTGGGCGACCTGATGGCCGCCTGCGCCCTGATGGCGGCGACCCTCAAGTTCCAGGGCGGCGAGCTGGTGCTGCAGATCCAGGGCGGCGGACCGCTGCGGCTGCTGGTCGTCGAGTGCCGCGCCGACCTGACGATGCGGGCGACGGCCCGCTTCGACGAGGACCTGGCCGGCCTCGAGGAGCAGGCGACGCTGCGCGCGCTGACGCGCGGCGGCCACTGCGCGATCACGATCGACCCGGGGCCGGGCCTGCAGGCCTACCAGGGCGTGGTGCCGCTGCACGGCGCGACCGCGGCCGACGCGCTCGAGGAGTACATGACGCGCTCGGAACAGATCGAGACCCGCTTCTGGCTGGCCGCGGACGGCCAGCGCGCGGCCGGGCTGCTGCTCCAGCGCCTGCCGGACCACGGCGGCAGGGCGGCGCCCGACGACGACGACGACCTGTGGAACCGCGTCAACGTGCTGGGCCGCACGCTGACCCGCGAGGAACTGCTGGAGCTGCCCGGCCGCGACATCCTGCGCCGGCTGTTCCACGACGAGGAGCTGCGGGTGTTCGAGAGCCTGCCCGTGCGCTTCGCGTGCCGCTGCTCGCGCGAGACCGTCGCCGGCATCATCCGCATGGTGGGTCGCGACGAGATCGAAGCCGTGCTCGCGGAGCGCGGCACCCTCGAGATCGCCTGCGACTTCTGCGCGCAGCGCTACTCGTTCGACCGCGCTCAGGCGCTGGCCGCGCTCGCGGATCGCGCGGCCCCGACTCCGACCCCGGCCGGCTGAGCCGGCTCTGAGCGGCCGCCTACTTGCGGGCCTTGGCCTTCCGGGCCTGCGAGCCGAGCCGCTGCCGCTCGCGCTTGCCCTCGCTGTAGCCCTGGGAGCGGGCCTCGCCCGCGGCCTTGTCGTCGGTCCAGCCCTCGAAGGGCCCGGTGGTGCCCTGCTTGCCCTTGAGGCCGCGCTGGTATCCCTCGGCCTTGGCTTCTTCCTTGTTCTTCGCCACGCTCGTCCTCCTCGGGGTCGAACCAGCGCGACGGCGCCCGACAACCACCCCGGCCATCATAGGCGGGACCGCTCCCCGAAAAGCGGGTACGCTTCCCGGGTCAGCCTCGCGAGCCACCGGCTCGCCCCTCATCCATCTCCCTACACCGAGGAGGACCGATGTCCCTCACCTCCAACGCGCGCGGCCTCGGCCTCGCGCTCGGCGCGCTGCTGCTGGCAGCCCCCGCGACGGCGCAGACGAAACTCCTGCGCTTCCCCGACGTGCACGGCGACACGCTCGTCTTCACCTACGCCGGCGACCTGTGGACGGCGCCGGCGAAAGGCGGCAGCGCGACGCGGCTGACCGCTCACCCCGGGCTCGAGGCGTTCGCGAAGTTCTCGCCCGACGGAAAGTGGATCGCCTTCACCGGCCAGTACGACGGCGACGAGCAGGTGTACGTGATGCCCGCGACCGGCGGCGTCCCGAAGCAGCTCACGTACTACCCGGCGCGCGGCCCGATGGCTCCGCGCCACGGCGTCGACAACCAGGTCTACGGCTGGACGCCGGACGGCAGGAGCATCGTGTTCCGCTCGCTGCGCGACGCCGACGGCGGCCGCAGCGAGACCGCGCTCTACACGGTGCCGGCGCAGGGCGGGCTGGCAGCGAAGCTGCCGATGCCGACGTCCGGCGCCGGCGATTTCGCGCCCGACGGCCAGCGCCTCGTCTACTCGCCGCTGTTCCGCGACTTCCGGAGCTGGAAGCGCTACGAGGGCGGCTGGGCGCAGGACCTGTTCGTGTACGACCTGAAGACGAACGAGGCGAAGGCGATCGCGACCAGCAGGCGCACCGAGCGCGACCCGATGTGGATCGGCGACCGCGTCTACTTCGCTTCCGACCGCGACGGCACGCTCAACCTGTATTCCGCGGACGTCGCCAGCGGGGCGGTCGAGCAGCACACGAAGAGCACGAGCTGGGACGTGCGCTGGCCGAGCTCGGACAACAAGGGGCGGATCGTCTACGAGCTGGGCGGCGAGCTGCGGGTGTTCGACGTGGCGACGAAGCAGGACGCCGCGGCGCCGATCACGGTGCCCACGGACGCGCTGTCGGCGCGGCCGGGCCGCGTCTCGGCCGAGCGCCAGGTCGAGTCGTTCTCGCTCTCGCCGAAGGGCGAGCGCGCGCTGTTCGTCGCCCGCGGCGACGTCTTCACGGCGCCGATCGAGAAGGGCGCCACCCGCAACCTGACGAACAGCTCGAACGCCCACGAGAAGCACGCGCGCTGGTCGCCCGACGGGCGCCAGATAGCGTTCGTCTCCGACCGCAGCGGCGAGGAGCAGCTCTACCTCGTCGACCAGGACGGCTCGGGCGAAGCGCAGCCGCTCACCACGCAGTTCGCGGTCCAGCTCCAGGCCCCCGAGTGGGCGCCGGACGGCAAGCGGCTCGCGTTCTCGGACAAGGACGGAAAGCTGTTCGTGCTGACGGTCGCGGACAAGAAGGTGGTCGAGGTCGCCGACGACGCGTTCGGCGGCATCGGCGACTACGCGTGGTCGCCCGACGGCCAGTTCCTGGCCTTCTCGCTCGGCAACCTCAACGGCAACAACTCGGTTCACGTGTGGAGCGTCGCCGACGGCAAGCTGCGCGCGGTCACCGACCCGATGTGGAACGCGCAGTCGCCGGCGTGGGACCCCGACGGCGAGTACCTCTACTACCTGTCCGAGCGCGACTTCGCGCCGCAGATCTCGAACCTCGAGTGGAACTTCGCCGGCAACCGCTCGACCGGCATCTTCGCCCTCGCCCTGCGCAAGGACGGCAAGCACCCGTTCCCGCCGGAGAGCGACGAGGTGACGCCGGAGAAGCCCGAGGCCGAGAAGAAGGACGAGCCGAAGAAGGCGGCCGCCGCCGGCAAGGACGCCGAGAAGAAGGAAGAGAAGAAGGACGCGAAGAAGCCGGTCGTGGTCGACTGGGACGGGCTCGCGCAGCGCGTCGCCCGCGTCCCGGTCCCGGCCGACAACCTCTTCGGCCTGGCGGCGACGAAGGGCCACCTGCTCTACGCGAAGACCGGAGCCTTCTTCTACGGCCGCGAGAGCTACCAGAAGACCAACCTCCACATCTTCGACGTCAAGAAGCGCGAGGAGTCGGAACTGGTTGCCGACGTCCAGGGCTACGCGATCTCCGACGATGGGCAGAAGGTGATGGTGCGCTCGGGCGGCGGCTACGCGCTCTACGACGCGAAGCCGAAGGCCAAGGACAAGAAGGCCGTGTCGACGAAGGGCCTGATGGTCGACAGCGACCCGCGCCAGGAGTGGGCCACGATCTTCGACGAGGTCTGGCGCCGCTTCCGCGACTTCTTCTACGTGAAGAACATGCACGGCTACGACTGGAAGGCGATCGGCGAGCGCTACCGGTCGCTCTTGCCCCACGTCGGCCACCGCTCGGATCTCGACTACGTGCTCTCGGAGATGGTCTCCGAGCTCAACGTCGGCCACGCCTACATCGAGCGCGGGAACTACGAGCTGCCGCCGCGGGCGAAGGTCGGGCTGCCGGGCGCCCGCTTCGAGCTCGACGCGAAGGCGGGCCGCTACCGCATCGCGCAGATCTTCCGCGGCCACAACGAGGAGCCGAAGTACCGCTCGCCGCTGACCGAGGTCGGCGTCGACGCCCGCGTCGGCGACTACGTGCTGGCGATCGACGGCGAGGAGCTCGCGGCGAACGACGACCCCTACCGCCTGCTGCGCCACAAGACCGACCCGGTGACGCTGACGCTCAACGCGACGCCGACGACGCAGGGCGCGCGCAAGGTCAGCTACCGGCCGCTCGACGACGAGAGCGACCTGCTGTACCTGCAGTGGGTGCTCGGCAACCGCGAGAAGGTCGACCAGGCGACCGAGGGCAAGGTGGCCTACCTGCACGTGCCCGACATGGGCGCGCCGGGCATCGCCGAGTTCATCAAGTGGTACTACGGCCAGATCCGCAAGGAGGGGCTGATCGTCGACGTGCGCTCCAACGGCGGCGGCAACGTGTCGCAGTGGATCATCGAGCGCCTCGACACCCGGCTGATGGGCACCCGCTTCGGCTTCGCGAGCGAGTTCCCGCAGACCTACCCGGGCACCGTGTTCCACGGGCCGATGGTGGCGCTCGTCAACGAGACCTCGGCCTCGGACGGCGACATCTTCCCCAACTACTTCCGCAAGGCGGGCCTCGGTCCGCTGATCGGCAAGCGGACCTGGGGCGGCGTCGTCGGCATCTCCAGCCGCGGGCCGCTGCTCGACGGCGCGCAGGTGTTCGTGCCGCTGAGCGCCACCAACGACGAGAACGGCCAGTACATCATCGAGGGCGAAGGCGTGAGACCCGACATCGAGGTCGAGAACGACCCGGTGTCGGTGATCGCCGGCAGGGACCCGCAGCTCGAGCGGGCGATCGCCGAGGTCCGGAAGGCGATGGCGGCGAAGCCGATGAAGCTGCCGAAGCGGCCCGCCGACCCCGTCAAGACGAAGTAGGCGGCTCCTTCACGGTTCCCGCGCCGGGGTCGGTCCCGGCGCGGGAACCCGTTCACTCCCGGGCCACCGCGGCGAGCAGGTTGAGGGCGGCCAGCGCCGACTCGCGGTGCAGGCAGATCTCGTCGCCGAGCAGGAACGTGCGGTAGCCCAGCGACAGCAGCCAGGCGACGTCGCCGATCTCGGGACAGGCCGGCACCGGGTCGTGGGCGAGGCCGGGGAAGATGCGGCTCGCGACCCAGGCCTCGGGGTCGGCGCTGATCACCTCGCGCACGGCCCCGGCGATGCGGTGCGGCTCGCGCACCTCGACGTAGAGGTCGCCGCGCGCGGCCACCAGCCGGCCGAGGCCGTCGACGTTGCGGCGGACCAGGGCCAGCCCGCGGCGCGACTCGATCTTGCAGGCCACCTCCGCGCCCGGCAGCCGCTCCTGCACCTCCGCGACGTCCTCCACGTGCTCGACGAACGACAGCAGCACGCGGTGCAGCCCGAGCGCCTTCATCGCGTCCAGGAAGGCGAGATCGTTCGGCGTGAGCGTGCCCTCGACCTCGAGCGCCGGGTGGACGACGTTGACCGACTCGCCGGGCCCCAGCACCCGCCGCGGGCCGTCGTCGAGGATCAGGCGATCGCCGTCGACGGCGATCAGCCGCGCGTGCTCGCGGCCGTCGCGGAAGAACACGTCGCACGGCACCGGCACCCGGATGCGGTGCGAGACCCGCACCTCGGTGAACGGCGGAACCGCCGCCGAGGCGAGGCGGAGCTGGCGGCCCTTGAGGTCGACCCAGAGCGGCAGGCCGAAGCCCGAGAGCCGCGCCAGCACCTCCGGCACCGGGGCCGCCAGCGGCATCACCGTGTTGAGGCGCAGGCCCGCGACCAGCGGGTGGGCCGCCACCTCGGCGACGAAGTCCGCGTGCGGCGGCACGGTCAGGATCGCGCGCACCTCCACGCCCGCGCCCCCGTCAGAGCTCGAGCGTGTTGCCGCAGTAGGAGCAGGCGTAGCGGCCGAAGGCCTCGGCCGGGATCCTGGCCGAGCAGCTCGGGCAGGCCAGCACCCGCGGCCCGTCGCGGCGGATGCGCTCGGCGACGCTCTTCACCTTCTTCTCGTCCTGGCGCGCCAGCATGTTCTGCTCGAAGTCGCCGAGCCGGCCCCAGGCGCGGGCGACGATGCCCATCGCGTAGTCGACGGCGCGCTGCTCGTCGTCGATGCGGAACACCCGCTCGCGGCCCAGGGCCCGCGTCCACTGCTGGTCGACCTCGTCGCCGGGGCGGCCCGTCGGCCGGCGCAGGAACCAGGTGTCCCAGGTCTGGGCCACCTGCTGCCAGGTGGCGACCGAGTCGATGTCGCCCTGGTTCCAGCCGAGCAGGGCGCCGGTGAAGCCCTTCGCCTTCGCCTGCGGCGGCGGGTAGCCGACCAGCTTCTGGAGCTGCCCGGCCGGCACCTTCTCGTGCATCGGCGCGTCGCCGAACACGATCAGGAACGGGCGCTCCGCGTTGGGCACCCGCACGTGGTGCTGCATCCACCAGGCGAACACGCCGTAGCTCTCGGGGGCGTCGCCGCCGCCGCCTTCGCCGTAGAGCGCGCCCAGTTGCTGCTCCAGGTCGTAGCCCTTCGCGAAGTCGGTGACCTGCAGCGGCCAGCGGTCGACGCCGGCGTCGCCGATGGCGGCGAACAGGATCTCGAGGTCTTCGCGGTACTGGACGAGGGTGTTGTAGAGCAGCGGCAGGCGGTCGAAGATCTCGAACGGCCACTGCGACATCGAGCCCGTGACGTCGACCGCGACCACCAGCGGATTGCGCGACGTGGTCTCGACCCGCTTGCGGGGGTCGACCATGCCCTCGTTGGGGCCGGCCTTGCGCTCGTACGTGCGCGGCCCGCGGGCGGCAGCGCGGCGCGCCGCCTCGTCGCGCGCGTCCTTGCCGGCATCGCCGAAGCTGTAGCGGGCGGCGCCGAGCCAGCCCGACGTGTCGTCGTCCCACGAATACATGTGCTCCTCCGCCCGTGAAGAGGGACCCGTACTCTACGCCCGCGGCGACCGGTCCGGCAGCGGGGACAGGCGGGCGAGGGTGGCGAGGCCGAACTCGCGACGGAAGCGGTCGACGAGTCCCTCGCGGACGAGCAGCTCGGCGACAGCCGGCGGCACCAGCGCCCGCCACTCGTCGCCGCGCGCCATCGCCGCCCGCACCTGCCGTCCGTCCACGCGCACGCGCCGCTCCGGGGCGACCAGCGACACCATCGGCGCGACCCGGTAGCGCCGCTCCAGGAGCTGCGCGACGTAGGCGTTCGCGGTCACGAACAAGTCGAGCGGGCCCAGCCGGTCGACGGCGAGAGAAGCCCAGCGCGGCCCGTCGCCGAGGTCCTCGAGTTCCACCAGCGTGACGCGAGAGGCGGCGGGGCCGAGCGCGGTGCGGATCATGGCGGCCGACTCCTCAGCGCTCCACGGGTTGTCGAGGTCGTGCCGGTTGGCGCTGCCGAGCCCGATCACGACGGTCGCTGCCCGCTCGAGGGCGCCCTCGAGCACGGCGAGGTGGCCGAGGTGGACGGGCTTGAAGCGGGCCACGAGGCCGAGCCGGCCGACGAGGGCAGGGGTCTCCACCCCCGGGATGCTACCGGTGGCGGTGCTCCCGCGCGCCCTCCAGCTCTGCGCTCTCGCGCCGCTCGGTCCAGTCGGAGGCCAGCGCCCGGATCCAGGCCAGCGTGGTCGCGGCCGTGGAAGCCGGTGCCGCGGGGCGCGCGGGTTCGGCGGCGCGGGTGGGGGAGTTCTTCGGGAGGGCACCCATGATGGTTCGGTCGATTCCTCTTTCGGCGGTGTAGACGCTCGAAGCCTACCGAAGGTTCGTGCGCCTCGTGACCGCCCTCACAAGAATTTGCGGCCTCGCCCGATAATCAGGGGATGCCACGCTACGACTACTACTGCGAGGCCAACGACCGGGTGGTGGAGGTCCGGCACGGGGCCGACGAGAAGCTGCACACCTGGGCCGAGGTGGCGGCGCGGGCCGGCCTCGCGCCGGACGCGACGCCGGGGGAGGCGCCCGTCGAGCGCGTGATCCACCCGCCGGCGCTCGGCTTCCCGCGCGGCGACTCGGAGCTGAAGAGCCAGGGCTTCACGAAGCTGGTGCGGCGCAGCGACGGCTCGTACGAGAACGTCACCGCCACGGGCAACGAGGCGAAGGTCATCCGCAAGGACGACAGCGCGGCGATCGCCAGCCTGAACCTGAAGCACAAACTCGGCGATTAGATCGGACGCGCCGGTTGAAACCGGCCCGGCTCGGGACTAGGGTTCCCATCAGTGCGCTCCCCGGGACTGGCCGGTTTGGCATCGCTCGCGCTCCTCGCGCTGGCCTGTGACCGCGCGCCGTCGCCGATGCCCCAGGCGGCGCCCCGGACCGTCCGCGTCGTGGTGCCCGCGGGCCTGCTCTCGCTCGACGTGCACGCGCCCGAGCACGAGGAGTTCGCGCTCTCCATCCTGCGCAACGTCTACGAGCCGCTGGTCGAGCTCGGCGACGACTTCGGTCCGCGACCGGTGCTGGCCGAGAGCTGGCACAGCCCCGACGACCACACCTGGGTGTTCCGGCTGAGGCCGGGCGTGCGGCTCCACGACGGGCGCGTGCTCGACGCGACGATGGCGGCCGCCGCGCTCAACCGCCACCTCGCGCAGCCGTGGGGCGTGAACCTGCTGCAGCCGGTGGAGAAGGTCGAGGCCGAAGGGGCGCGCGACGTCGTGTTCCGCACCCGCGGCGTGTTCCTCTCGCTGCCCGAGCGGCTGGCCACCTTCTTCGTCGACGGGGGGGCAGCCGGGGGCCGCGCCGTCGGCACGGGGCGCTACCGGGTCGTGGACTGGCAGCCCGGCGGCCGCGTCGCGCTCGAGGGCTTCCCCCACCACCGCGACGGCAGCCCGGCCGTCGCGCGGATCGAGTTCCTGCCCGCCGGCGAGGGCGCGGAGCGCGTGCGGCTGCTGCGCCGGGGCGAAGCCCAGCTCGCGCTCGACGTGCCGCCGGACGCGATGGTGCAGCTCGCCGGCGAGGGCTTCGCCACCCACGCCCGGCCCGGGCTGCGGGTCGTGTTCCTCGGCCTGAACGGGGCACCGGGCAGCCCCTTCCACGACCGCCGGGTGCGCGAGGCGATCTCTCGTGGCGTCGACCGCGCCGGGCTGATCGCCGGGCCGCTGCGCGGGTTCGGCGAGCCGACGCTGCAGCTCCCGGCCGACGGCCAGATGGGCCACGACCGCAGCCTGGCCGTACCCCCGGGCGACGCGATCGGCGCCCGGGCGCTGCTGGTCGCTGCCGGCCTCGAGGCGGGCCGCCGCCTGCAGCTCGAGTACGTGCCGGGCAAGTACCTGGAGATCGAGACCGTGGTGCGCACGCTGGCGACCCAGCTCGCGGCTGCCGGCCTCGACGTGATCCCGCGCCCGCGCCGCTACGTCGAGCTGATCGCGGACGTCGAGGCCGGTCGCTCGCCGTTCTACGTGCTGGGCTGGCTCGACGACAGCCGGGCGGCGGACAGCGCCTACGCCGCCCTGCTCCACACGCCCGGCCCCCGCTTCGGCTCGGTCAACGGCAGCCGCTACTCCAACGCGCGCTTCGACGAGCTGGTCGAGATGGCGGAGGTCGAAGAAGACGCCCCGCACCGCGGCGAGATGCTGCGCGAGGCGACCCGGATCGTGACCCAGGACTGGCCGCTGGTGCCGCTCTACCGCCAGAGCGACCTCTACGCCCACGACCGCAAGCTGGGGTTCCGGCCGCGCCTGGACCGCCGGGTGCGGGGCTGGGAGCTGGCCCTGCTGCCGTGAGCGCAGCGCGCGCATGAAGCTGTCGGTCGTCACCGATGTCTGGCGGCTGCTGCGCGAGCTCGACCTGGAGGCGATCCGCGACGAGGCGCAGCGCCCGTTCCGACTGCTGGTCCTGGCCCAGGACGCGGGAGTCGCCGCCGACCTCGCGGCCGCGCTCTCGGGCGGCGCCGCCCACCCGTGGCTGGTCCGCGCGGCGCCGGGCGCGACGCCGCCCGCGCCCGTCGCGGGCGAACCGCGGTTCGAGCAGGCGCTGGTCGTCTTCCGCGGCGACGACGATCCGCCCGAGCTGCGCGCGGCCGTTCACGAGTTGCGCGCGCGCGGCCTCGACGTCCTCGCCTGCGCGCTGGGCGCGACGGGAGCCCACGCCGAGGTGCCGCGGGGGGGCGAGCGCTCGCGGCTGGCGCTGCCCGACCTCGGCCCCGGCGCCGTCGGGCGCCTGGCCGCGGCCGTCGTGGCCGCGCACTCGGGCGACCGCCGCCTGGCCCTGGCCCGCGCGCTGCCCCCTTTGCGCGAGGTCGTCGTGGGCCGCCTGATCGACGAGGCGGCGCGAGCCAACGCCACCTACGCCTTCACGGCCGGCGTCGCCGAGAACGTGCCCGTGCTCGGGGTGCCCTTGACGGTCGCCGACATGGTGGTGCTGACCAAGAACCAGTTGATGATGGCCTATCGCATCGCGCTGTGCGCCGGCAAGGAAGGCGCACCGCGCGACGTGCTCGGCGAGTTCCTCGGCGTGATCGGCGGCGGCTTCCTGTTCCGCCAGGCCAGCCGCCAGCTCGTCGGCCTGATCCCGGTCGCGGGGTTGCCGGCCAAGGTGGCGGTGGCGTGGGCCGGCACCGTGGCGGTCGGCCGGGCGGCGCAGGCGTGGGCCTCGAAAGGCGACGCGCTGACCCCAGGCGCCCTGCGCGGCTACTACCGCGAGGCGAAGGAGCGCGGCGCGGCGTACTTCCGCGAGCTGCGCGCGGCGCGCGGCGGCGCGGCCTCCTAGTCCCTAGTCCGGGAACAGGAACGAGCGGGGCCGCTGGCGCAGCCGGGCGCTGAGCGCCTCCAGCAGCGCGTGGCGCTGGGGAGCCTCGACGCCGCGGGCGCGGATCGCCAGCCCCAGCGCCAGCGCGAAGCTGACGCCGAGGTTCAGCACGCCCGCGCTGACCAGGCCCGCCGCGGCCATCCAGAACGGGGCCTGCGACAGCGCGCCCCAGCCCTGGCAGGCGACGGCGGCGGCGACCTGCCCGGTCGAGAGCGTGACGTGGCGCACGTCGGCCGGGACGCCGAGGAACTTGAGCAGCTCGGGGGTCAGCCCCAGCAGTACGCCGAGGGCGACATTGCCGGCGAGGCCCGAGCCGTGGTGCTCGAGGAAGGCGGCCAGGCGCGCGGGGAAGCGCTGGCCGAACACGAAGCGCAGCCGCCGGCTGCGGGCGAGTCCCGGCGCCACGCCGCGGAACACGAGCCAGTTGTCGAACCAGCCGGCGGCCAGGCTCGACAGCCACAGCAGCACCCCGGTGAAGGCCGCGAACAGCGGGGTCGGGCCCAAGATCGAGTGCGACAAGAGCGTGTAGGCGGCCTTGTCGGCGGACAGCGGGGGGGCGCCGAAGGCGACCTGCCACAGCAGCGCCACCAGCGCGACGCCGGGCACGACCAGCGCCACGTTGCCGAAGATCGAGGCCACCTGCGAGCGCAGCAGGTGCACGATCTCGTCGACCAGCGCCTCGAGGCCCTCGCGGGTCTCCGCCTTGTGCATGCGCGCGGCCAGCGCGGGCCCCGTCATCGCCGGCTGCTTGGTGGCGAGCGTCAGGTGGGCGAGCTGCATCACGCTGAAGCTCGCCGCGTAGTTGGCCGACAGCAGCAGGCCCTGCACGAAAGGCGCGGCCCCGGCCGCCATCGCCAGGAACTTGCCGTAGACGGTGGCGACGGTCAGCACGCCGCCGCCGCCGGCGGCGGTCAGGATCTCGCGGTAGTCCTCGCGGGTCCGGGCGATGTAGTGCTCGCCGGTCTCGGCCGAGCGGTCGACGACCTTCTTCGCCAGCAGCCGGGTGTTGGTCTCGAACAGCGCGCGGAGCTGGCGGCGGGCCAGCGTGTCGCGCACGAGGCGGGCCAGGAAGGCCGCCGCGAACGCGGCGCTGGCGTCGCCCGTGAGCATCGCGGACAGCGTGCGGGCGCGGCGGATCTGGGCGTCCATCCGCTCCAGCAGGTACACGATGCGGACGCTGACGCCGTACTCGTCGAGGTGGGCGTTGGCGCGCTCCAGGGCCCGGGCGCAGGCGTCGAGCCGTTCGTGGAACGCGGCCGCGGCCGTCGCGGTTGCGCCCTGGTCGCCGCCGCGAGCGGCGGCGACCAGCTCCTCGACGGCCCGCGTCAGCCCGAAGAACGGCAGCTCGCGGAACGATCCGGCGCCGATCCGGCGCCGGATCGCTGACTGCAGGCCCGTCGCGCGCAGCTCGCTCGCCAGCAGCAGCAGCGCGTCGGGCACGTCGTCGGCCACCGGGTTCCACGGGGCCGCTTCCGCCTCGTCCCCTTCCCCGTGGCGGAACAGCTCCGCGATGCGGCCCAGCGTCTCGTCGTCCAGCGACTCCAGCCAGTCGGCGTGGCGCTCCTCGGGGAACAGCGCGAGCAGGGCGGTGCCGAGCTCGGCGCGGAACGGATCGGCGGGCAGTAGCCGCACCGCGATCCGCTCCAGCGCCTCGGCCAGGAACGAGGCCTCGCGCGGCAGGCCCGTCTCGCAGAACAGCTCGAGCGCGTCGAGGTCGCGCACGGTCGAGCGCAGCGTCGTGGCGACGGCGCGCTTCCACTCCGGATTGCGGTCGAGCACCTGCAGCGCGAAGCGCAGCCGGGTGGTGGCGGGATGGCGGCGCTCGGCGTCTTCGCCGACCGCGGGCGCCCCGGGGCGTAGCACCCAGCCGAGCAGCGCGACCAGCCACTGCAGCCGGTCGCCGTAGGCTGCCTTCGCGGGGGCGTGCGCGAGCAGTGCGTCGAGCGCACCGACGTCCAGCGGCCGGAACAACCGGCGCACGGTCGACACGTGTCGCGTCAGCGACTCGCGCAAGGGCATGGGGAGCGGATGATAGCGCCCCGAAAATGCGGCGAGGCCGGCCCCGGCTGGGACCGGCCTCGTTCACGACGAAGGGTGCGATCAGGCCGCCGGGGCGGGCACCACGCTTCCGCGCGGCTCCGGGGAGGCGACCGGCTCGTAGCTCCAGCCGGTCCACAGGCCGAGCATGAACCAGGCGAAGCAGGCGACGCCGCCGAGGAAGACCGTGTCGCCGACGAGGCGCAGCCAGCGCGCCACTTCCATGATCGGGAGCTGGAGGAACTCGGCGCTGCGCGCGTACCAGAGGCCGGTCTCGACCGAGGCCCAGGTCTGGGCCAGGCCGATCGGCAGCAGGCTCAGCACGATCATCAGGCCGAGGCCCACGTTCATGCCCCAGAAGCCCCAGGCGAGGTAGCGCTCGCGCCAGGCGACGAAGCCGCTGAGGCGGCGGGCGACGACCAGGACCAGGCCCAGCGAGAGCAGGCCGTAGACGCCGAACAGCGCGGCGTGGGCGTGGACGGGCGTGGTGTTCAGGCCCTGCATGTAGTAGAGCGCGATCGGCGGGTTGATCAGGAAGCCGAACAGTCCGGCGCCGACCAGGTTCCAGAAGGCGACGCCGACGAAGAAGCGCACCGGCCAGCGGTAGCGGACCATCCACGGCGCAGCCTGCTGCAGGCGGCTGGTACGCCACGCCTCCCAGCCGACCAGCACCAGCGGGACGACCTCGAGCGCGCTGAACGTCGCGCCGACGGCCAGGATCGCGGTCGGGGTGCCGCTCCAGTACAGGTGGTGGAAGGTGCCGGGGATGCCGGCGAACAGGTAGAGCGTCGAGGAGACGATCACCGCGCGGCCGGCCGTGCGCTCCTCGATCAGGCCGAGGCGGACGAACAGCAGCGAGATGGCGGCGGTGGCGAACACCTCGAAGAAGCCCTCGACCCAGAGGTGGACGATCCACCAGCGCCAGTACTCCATCACCGACATGTGGGTGCGGGCGCCGAAGAAGAAGCCGGCGCCGTAGATCAGGCCGATCGCGGCGGAGGCGCCGGTGAACATCAGCACCAGCGAGCGCGAGCCGTCCTTGCGCTGCAGCGCGGGCCACAGCGCGCGCAGCATCAGCACCAGCCACAGCAGCAGGCCGACCCACAGCGCGACCTGCCAGCCGCGGCCGAGGTCGACGTACTCGTAGCCCTGGTGGCCGAGCCAGAAGGAGAGGCCGAGCGGCAGCACCTGGTGGATCGCGAGGTACTGGCCGACGAACGAGCCGCCGACGACGACCAGCAGCGCGCCGAACAGGACGTTGACGCCGAGGCGCTGGAACTTCGGCTCGCGGCCGCCGACGATCGGGGCCACGAACAGGCCCGCGGCCAGGAACGCGGTGGCGATCCAGAACATGCCGGCCTGGATGTGCCAGGTGCGGGTCAGCGAGTAGGGCAGCCACTCGCCGAGCGGGAGGCCGTAGAAGCCCTGGCCCTCGACCGTGTAGTGGGCGGTGATCACGCCGAGGATCACCTGCACGACCAGCAGCAGCACGACGGTGCCGACGTACTTGGCGACGGCCTTCATCGACGCGGTTGGTGCGATCTCTCCGAACGGGTCGCGGGCCGGTGGCTCCGGATCCTTCTCCTCCTCGGGCCGGAACGCCTTCCACCACACGAGGGCGCCGATCGCGGCCAGCAGCAGGAACACGCTGACCAGCGACCACAGCACGTTGGCGCCGGAGGGCCGGTTGTCGACCAGCGGCTCGTGCGGCCAGTTGTTGGTGTAGGTCACCTTCGAGTCCGGCCGCTGCGTGGAGGCGGCCCACGAGGTCCAGAAGAAGAAGTCGACGAGCGCCGCGCGGCGCTTCGCGTCGGGGACCGTGACCTCCTTCATCGCGTAGTCCTCGCGGAGCTGCTGGAGCTCCGGCGCGCCGCCGAACAGCGCGTCGAAGTGGGCGGCCGTGCGCGCGATCGCCTCGGCCCGCTCGGCCGAGATCGTCACGGTGCCGGTCGCCGGGTCGTACGTGTTGGTGCGCATCTCGATGACCAGGCGCTGCTTCAGCGCGCCCTGCGCGCCCGCGTCGAGGTCGTCGAAGCGGCGGCCGTGCTCGCGCACGGCCCAGACGTCGAGCAGGGCGACGGCCTCGCGGTGCAGCCAGTCGGCGGTCCAGTCGGGGGCCTGGTACGCGCCGTGGCCCCAGATCGAGCCGAGCTGCTGTCCGCCCGTCGACTGCCACGACTCCTGGCCGGTCAGGATGTCGTCCTCGGTGGCGAGCACGGTGCCGTCGGCGACCACGATCGCCTTCGGGATCGGGGGCGCCTGGCGGTAGACCTCGCGGCCGTAGAAGCCGAGCACGAAGAAGGCGATCGAGATCGCCGCGAAGAACGTGATCCAGTACTTGTTGTCTCTCAGGGCGTTCATGGGGATGACTCCGGGAAAGGCCGTCAGTTCTCGAGCTCGGCCAGCGCGCGCTTGAACAGCACGTTGTTCTCGAGGTGGATGTGCTCCATCAGCTCGGCCTCGAAGGCGTCGAGCCGGCCGTACAGCGCGCGCCAGGTGGTGCAGGCCTCGGGCGGCGGCACCAGGTTGGTGGTCAGCTCGCGGGTGCGGCGCAGGTTCTCCGCGTGGTCGTCGTGCTCGCCCTCCATGACCCGGATCGGGCCGCCCGCGATGCGGCCGCGGCCCGCGGCCAGCATCGGGAACAGCACCTGCTCCTCCTTGGCCAGGTGGTCGAGCACCGCGGCGTGGATCGCGGAGACGTGGTCGGCGAGGCCGCGCGGGCAGCTCGCCTTCTCGGCGTGCACGGCCTCGACCTTCTTCGCCATCGCCTCGAGCTGCGGCAGCTCCTCGCGCAGCCGGCGGTGGTAGAAGCCGACGAGGTGGTCGATCAGCTCGGGCAGCGGCGCGCGGTCCCAGCGGCGGTGGTCGGCGGCGGCCGGGGTCTCGGCCTCGATCGCCTGCAGGATCGCGGACGCGTCGAGGCCGCGCTCGGCGCAGGCCTCCTGCAGCGGACGGCGGCCGGTGCAGCAGTAGTCGAGGCCGTTCTGGTGGAACACGCGCGAGGCCGCGGGGTGGGCGACGGCGAGCTCGGCGAGGGTGGTCTGCGGGTTCAGCGGGGCGGCGGGATGAGGTGTGGTGGCCATCGGTCTTTCTCCTCCTGACGGCCAGCGCGTCGGCGGCCGATGCCCTCTCCTTAGGCAACCTTCGAGCCAGCAGAGTGCTCCTTATGGATCAACGAGTTGCAGGGTGTGTTATGGTGAACGCAACGAAAAGGGGTTGTCATGGACATATCGGTGATGTGTGGGCAATAACCCCGGCGGCTTCACGGACGCCGGCCTCGAGGCGCTGCTCGCGATCTCGCGCGACCTGACCGCCTCGTTCAACGCCAGCGACCGCTACGAGCGGCTGCTGTCCACGCTCCGCCGCGTGATCCCGTGCGACGCCGCCTGCCTGCTGCGGCTCGAGGGCGAGGCGCTGGTGCCGGTCGCGGGGCACGGACTGTCGTCCCTGGCGCTCTCCACTCGCTACAAGGTGCAGGCCCACCCGCGGCTGTCGGCGATCCTCGGCGCCCGCGGCGAGGCCGTGCGCTTTCCGCCCGACTCGAAGCTGCCCGACCCGTTCGACGGCCAGTTGCTGAACGACCCGCACGCGCTCGAGCACATCCACGCCTGCCTGGGCTGCGCGCTGACCGAAGGCGGCGAGGTGGTCGGCGCGCTGACCGCCGACGCGCTGGAGCCGCGCGCCTTCGACGAGCTCGACCCGCGCTTCCTGGCGACCCTCGGCGCGCTGGCCGGCGCCGCGCTGCGCACGGCTTCGCTGATCGAGGCGCTCGAGGAGCGGGCGGAGCACAGCGGCCGCGTCGCCCGCGAGCTGCTGCGCGCCTCGTCGTCGTCGCCGCTGCTCGGCGCCAGCGCCCCCGTCGCCCGGCTGATGGAGGAGATCGCGCTGGTCGGCGCCTCCGACCTGGCCGTGCTGATCACCGGCGAGACCGGCGTCGGCAAGGAACTGGTCGCGCGGGCGATCCACGCCGCGTCGCGCCGCCGCGACGAGCCGCTGATCCAGGTCAACTGCGCCGCGCTGCCGGAGGCGATCGCGGAGAGCGAGCTGTTCGGCCACGTCGCCGGCGCCTTCACGGGCGCGCTGCGCGACCGCGCCGGCAAGTTCGAGCTGGCCAGCGGCGGCACCCTGTTCCTCGACGAGGTCGGCGAGCTGTCGGCGGCGCTGCAGCCGAAGCTGCTGCGCGCGCTGCAGCAGGGCGAGGTGCAGAGGGTCGGCTCCGACCGCCTGCACCGCGTCGACGCGCGGGTGATCGCCGCCACCAACCGCGACCTCGCCGCGGAGGTCGCGGCCGGCCGCTTCCGCGCCGACCTCTATCACCGCCTCGCCGTCTACCCGCTGCACGTGCCGCCGTTGCGCGAACGGCGCGAGGACGTCGCGCTGCTGGCCGCCCACTTCGCCGACGCCGCCGGGCGCCGGCTGGGGCTCGGCCGCGTGCGGCTGGCGGAGACCGCGCGCGAGCGGCTGGCCGCATTCGACTGGCCGGGCAACGTGCGCGAGCTCGAGAACGTGGTGAGCCGCGCGGTGCTGCGCGCCTCGCGCGGGCGCCACCCGCGCGAGGCGGTCAACGTCGACGTGCGCCACCTCGACCTGCCGGCGCCGCGCGGCGGGATGCCGGGGCGCCGCGAGCGCGAGCGCGCCGAGGAGATCGCCGAGGGCCTGCAATTGCCGCCGTCGCCGCCGGGCACCCCGCTCTCCGAGCGGCTGGAAGCGGCGCGGCGCGCGATGGTCGGCCAGGCGCTGGCCCGCAACCCGACGCTCGCCGCGGCCGCCCGCGAGCTGGGCATGCACCGCAGCAACCTCCACCACCTGGTGGCGAAGCTGGGTCTGCGGCCGAAAGGCGACCCGCGCTAGCGGGAGGTCGCGAGCGGGCGCGCCGTGCGCAACCGCGCCGGCGGCGCGAGCGGCGCGCGATCCGCCGTCTGAAGGCGCAGCTCCACGGCCGTCACCGGTTCCAGCGGCAGCAGGCGCAGCAGCGCGCCCCCCGCTGGCGCGGGCGGAGCCAGCCGTTCGCTGGCGATCTCCACCGGCGCGTAGCGGGAACCGTCGCGCGAGGCGAAGAGCCGCAGGCGCGGCGGGCGCTCGCCGGGGGCCACCTCCCACTCCAGCGCCGCCACTGTGGCCGGCGCGGGCAGGCGCACTTCGAGCCCGCCCGCGGCGGGCTCGGCGACGTCCCAGCGCGGACCGCCAGGCGCTTCGTTTCCGGGCCGGACGTCGGTCCACTCGTAGGCCAGCGCCGGCGGCACGACCGGCGCCAGCAGCACCAGCTCGGGACCCTGGCCCGCCGTGTTGCGGGTGGGCCGGAAGCGCCGGACCTCCCGCAGCGAGGGCGGCGCCTCCCCGAGCTGGCTCGCGATCACCACGGAGACGTCGTGCTCGCGGGCCAGCCGCCGCGTCCACGGGTCGAACCCACGCACCCGGGTCAGCGACACGCCGGGCGGCGCGCCGAGCTCGCGGGCGGTGGTGAGGGCGCGGCCGCCGGACCAGGCGGCCAGCGCGTCCTTCGCCTGGTCGCGCGGCGAGGGCTGCAGGTACGACCGCACGTCGAGCGCGCTCTGGCTCGCGGGCCACGCCAGCGCGATCAGACCGGCGGCGACGGTCAGCGGCGCCCGTCCTCTTCCGAGGCGCTCGATGCCGATCGCCGCGAGGACCGCGAGCGCCCCGGTGAGCGGGACGAGGAAGCGGTCGTAGCGGACCTCGGCGGTGGCGAACACCGCCAGCACCACGATCGGCAGCGCGACGAGCGGAGCGAAGCGGCGCGGGCGTCGTCGCGCGGCCCACGCGCCCGCCACGCAGAGCAGCAGCCACGGCACGCCCAGCGTCTCGCCCAGGCGCACGCCGTAGGCGCCCAGGTTCTCCACGTAGCCCGGCGCCTCCGTGCGCCCCTCGTAGTGGTAGCGCATCTGGGTGCCGGCTCCCGACAGCGCCTCCTCGAGGTGCAGCAACGTGTACGGCGAGCAGGCGACGAACACGAGCGCCGCGACGGCGCCGAAGCGCACGAAGTCCGCGGGCCTCGGCCTGCGGCGCAGCAGCAGGCCGAGGGCCAGCGGCGCCGCCAGCAGCGGCCCGGAGAACTTGATCGCGCTGGCCACCCCCAGCGCGGCTCCCGCTGCGCTCGCCCTTCGCGCGCGGCGCAGCGGCCAGACGAGCGCCAGCAGCCCGAGCAGGAAGGCCACCTCCAGCACGACGTCCGTGCGGATCATGTGCGCCTGCTCGACGTCGAGCGGCGAGACCGCCTTCAGCAGCGCTGCCGCGCGGCCGACCGTCGTGCCGGCCAGGACGCGCCCGAGGGCGTAGACCAGGCCGACCGCGGCGACGCCGAACGCCGCCACCGTGATCCGGCCCGCCCATGTCGAGGTGAAACCGGCCTCGCCGCCAGCCAGCCACTGGCCGGGCAGCAGCAGGTACAGGAACAGCCCCGGGTACTCGTAGAAGCGATGGTCGAGGTCGCCGTTGGCGAGCATGGCCGCGACCGCCTCGACGAACGACTGCTCGTCGCCGAGTGGTCGGTGACCGGAGCCCCAGCCGAGCCCCGTGAAGCGCAGCCCGGCCGCCACGGCGAGGGCCACCAGCAGCCACAGGTCGGGTCGGCGACGGGCGCTCATGGGCCCGGAACGATACCGGAATCGGACGACCGCGGCGCCCTGTGTCGCGCGGGGCCTAGCGGGCGACCCCGGCTGGCCGCTCGCTCGCGCGCACGACCCGCACCGCGCCGGGCTTCACCTTGCGGAAGCCGCGGGTGATCCAGGCCCCGCAGTTCCACGGGCACGGCCCCTGGTAGGCGCCGACGCCGAGAAAGCGCGGCGCGCCCACGCCGACGGCCACGATGTCGCCGCCGCACTTGACGCAGCGCCAGCGGCCCAGCTCCGCCTCATCGCTCAAGGTCGACCTCCGGGCGTTCCCACGCGACGTGCCCGCCACGCACCTCGGCGGCGGCCACCGCGAGGTCCTTGCGGCCGCGACGCTCGACGCGCGCCGCCGCGCCGTCCCGCAACTGCCGCGCGCGGAGGATGATCAGGGTGACCCGGTGGAAGCGGGTCTCGGCGGCGTCGCCGACGCTCCAGCTCAAGACCGGGCTCGTGAGGCGGACGAGGAGGACGGGGATACGCGAGGCGGACGCCGCATGGGAATCTCCCTGACGGGACCGGCGCGGGAAGCGGTTCACGGGTCGACCGGACGCAGCCCGGAGCCAGGATCGGCAGGGGGAGGCGAGAGCCCGCGCGGGCTCGACGACTCCACGGTAGCCCCTTTCGGCCCCCGGGGCCACTCGTCGCCGCTATGCTCCCGAGCCAATGACCTTGCCCGCCCCGCCCGCCGCGCCGCGCCCGTTCCTCAAGTGGGCGGGGGGGAAGCAGGCGCTCGCCGCGCAGCTCGTCGAGACCTTTCCGCGCGAGTTCGAGCGCTACTTCGAGCCGTTCCTCGGCGGCGGCAGCGTGCTGCTCGCGTTGCGCCCGCCGCGCGCCGTGGCCGCCGACCGCAACGCGTGGTTGATCGACGCCTGGGAGCAGATCCGCGACGCGCCCGACGCCGTGCTCGACGAGCTGGTGCCGCTGCCCAACACCCGCGAGGACTTCCTGCGCCTGCGCGGGCAGGACCCTTGGGCGCTACCTCCCGCGCGCCGCGCCGCGCTCTTCGTCTATCTCAACAAGACGGCCTTCCGCGGCCTGTTCCGCGTCAACCGCGCGGGCCGCTTCAACACGCCGTGGGGGGCCTACGCCCGCCGCTACGCCGACCCCGCGAACCTGCGCGCGCTGTCGCTCGCGCTGCGCCCGGTCCTGTTCCGCCGCGGCGACTTCGAGGCGGGGCTCGCGGGCATCACGGAGCGCGACTTCGCCTACCTCGATCCGCCCTACTGGCCGCAGGGCGGCCACGCCGATTTCGCACGCTACACGAGCGAGCCGTTCCGGGCCGAGGATCACGAGCGGCTGGCGGCCTTCGCCCGCGCCCTCGACGCCCGTGGCGTGCGCTTCGCCCTCACCAACTCGGACACCGACGCGGTGCGCGCGCTCTACCGCGGCTTCGAGCAGACGCGGATCGCCGCCCGCCGCGAGATCAACCTCTCCGCGTCGCGCCGCGGGATCGAGGAACTGCTGATCCGGAACTACTAGGAAGCCTACGCAGCATGGACCTCGACTTTGCACCCGAGGTCGTTCAGGCGGCGGACCAGCCGATGGATGACCTTGGTCCGGTCGCGGCGATCGAAGTGGTTGGGGCCGAGGTCGTGGTA
>WYBL01000135.1 GCA_011526565.1 Acidobacteriota bacterium
CCTGTGGATCAAGTGCGGCGCCTGCAAGGAGATCCTCTACCGCAAGGACGTCCTCAAGAACCACTCGGTGTGCGCCAAGTGCGGCTTCCACTTCCGCATCACGGCCCGCGAGCGGCTGGCGCTGCTGCTCGACGGCGGCCGCTACGAGGAGTTCGACCAGGGCCTCGTCTCGGCCGACCCGCTCGGCTTCCGCGACACCAAGGCCTACGCGGCGCGGCTCAAGGACGGGCTCGAGAAGACCGGATCGGCCGACGCGCTGGTCTCCGCGTTCGGCAGCATGGAGTCGATGCCCGTCGTGGTGGCGGCGATGGAGTACGGCTTCATCGGCGGCTCGATGGGCGTCGTGGTCGGCGAGAAGGTGACCCGCGCCGTCGAGCGCGCGCTCGCCGAGAAGGCGCCGCTGATCGTGATCTCCTGCTCGGGCGGCGCCCGCATGATGGAGGGCACGCTGTCGCTGATGCAGATGGCCAAGATCTCGGCGGCGCTCGCCCGCCTCGACTCGGCCGGCATCCCGTTCGTGTCGGTGCTGACCGACCCGACGACCGGCGGCGTCACCGCCTCGTTCGCCATGCTCGGCGACCTCAACGTCGCCGAGCCCGGCGCGCTGATCGGCTTCGCCGGCCCGCGCGTCATCGAGCAGACCATCCGCCAGAAGCTGCCGGCCGGCTTCCAGCGCTCGGAGTTCCTGCTCGAGCACGGCATGCTCGACCTGGTCGTCGACCGTCGCGAGATGCGCGAGACGCTGGCGCGCTGCCTGAGGCTGCTCCGCGGCCAGTGACCGCCGCCGACCGCTCCCCGCTGCGGCGGCTGGCGCTGCTGTCGGTGGTCGCCGCGACGCTCGCGGCCGCCGCGGCCGATCGCGCCTGGACGTCGCTGGTGGACCACGCGCCCGAGCCGCCCGCGCTGGCGCCGCGTTCGCCGCTCGGCCCGCCGCTCTCGCCGCGGGTCGTGCTCGTGCTCGTCGACGGCCTGGGCGAGGCGCCGGCCCGCGAGTTGCGCTCGCTCGCCGCGCTCTCCCGCGACGGCGCGCAGCTCGCCTGCCAGGCCTCGCCGCCGACCCTCTCGCGGCCCGGCCGCGCCACGCTGCTGACCGGCGTCCGGGCCCACCAGCACGGCGCCACCACCAACTTCCACTCCGACCGGCCTGCCGTCGGGCCGTCGCTGCTCGACGGGCTGCAGGGCGCACGGGTGTGGGGCTCGAAGCTGTGGCCCGGGCTGTTCCCGCGCGGCTTCGGCGACCGCGCCCGGGTCACCCGCGTCGACGTCCACCACGCGCAACACCGCGACAAGGCGGTCGCCCTGTTCGCCGCCGAGCGCGAGGCCGTCGCCGAGTTGATCGAAGCGCTCGCGGAGGACTTCCCGCTCGCAGTGCTCGACCTGCTCGCCGTCGACTCCTCGTCGCACGACCACGGGGTCGGCTCGCCCGAGCAGCGCGCGGCGCTGCAGCACGTCGACGCGATGCTGGCGCAGCTCGCCCCGGCCGTGCTGGGGCGCGGAGCGACGCTGGTCGTCACCGCCGACCACGGGCACGTCGCGGAAGGCGGCCACGGCGGCGACGAGCCGGAGGTGACCGCGGTGCCGCTCGTGCTCGCCGGGGCGGGGGTGAAGACGGGCGCGCGCGGGCGCTGCGCGCACCTCGACGTCGCGCCGACGCTGGCGGCGCTGCTCGGCGTGGCGCCGCCCGCGGCCGCCGAAGGGCGCGTCCTGTGGGAGGCGCTGGCCGCGGAGCCTCTCGCGACCTCACCGACCACCCCGCAGCCGCCGTCAGAGGCGCCCCGCGCGCGCCGCTGGTCGAGCGCGGGCGCGGCGGCGCTCGCGGCGCTGGGCCTGCTGTGGCTCGGCGTCACCGCGGCGGGCCCCGGGGCCAGCGCCGTCTTCGCGCTCGTCGCCGCCGCGGCCGGCGCCGCGCTGCTCCATCTCTCCGGCCTGCGGCTGTCCTTCTCCGGCATCAACGACGAGGTGCTGATCGTTCCGTACTTCACGCGCGTAGCCGCGATCGCCGCGGGGGCGGCCCTGTGCGGGGCGCTCGCCGCAGGGCGCTGGGCCGGCCGCGACCGCTTGCGGGCCGCGGGCGGCGCGCTCGTCGCCGGCCAGGGCGCGCTGCTGCTGTTCGCGGCCCTCGTCCACGCCCGCCACTCGCTGCTGGTCGACGGCCCGCTCGACGCCATCGGGATCGTGTTCCTGGCCTTCGCGGCACTGATCGGCAGCCTCGGCCTGACGCCGCTCGTGCTCGCCGCCTGGGCCGCGAGCGGCGCACTCGAGCGGCGCGCGCTCCGCTAGCATCGGGCGCATGAACGCCCTCGCCCTCGCGCTTCTCCTGCAGTCGGCGGTCGCCGCCGAGCCCGCCGCGGTCGCAAGCCCGCCCGTCGACCCCCGTGCGTCCCGAGCACCCGATCTCGTCGAGGTGATCACCCTCGACCCGTCGCTGCGCACCGACGTGCGCTACGCGACCGCGAACAACTTCACGGGCCGCGCCGTCTACGCGCAGGCCCGCGTCTTCCTGCAGCGGCCGGCGGCCGAAGCCGTCGTCGCCGCCCACCGCGCGCTGGCGGAGCACGGCTACGGCCTGCTGCTGTTCGACGGCTACCGGCCGTGGCGGGTGACGAAGCTGTTCTGGGAGGTGACGCCGCGCGAGAAGCGCGACTTCGTCGCCAACCCGGCGAGAGGCAGCAAGCACAACCGCGGCTGCGCTGTCGACCTCACGCTGTTCGAGCGCAAGACCGGCCGCGAGGTGGCGATGCCCTCGGCCTACGACGACTTCACGGAGAAGGCCGCGCCCGACTACGCTGGCGGCACCGCCGAGCAGCGCGCGGCGCGCGACCTGCTGCGCCGCACGATGGAGCGCTTCGGCTTCAGCGTCGAGCCCAACGAGTGGTGGCACTACAACTGCGCCGGCTGGCAGGAGTGGCCGCTGCTCGACGTCCCGTTCGAGGACCTGTGACGCCCCGGCCCGCACGCCAGGCGGCGCGCGGACCGGGGCCTGGAGAACGCTAGAACTCGAACCGCACGCCGACCTGGGCCAGGCGCTGCTCGGTCTGACGGAAGTCGCCCGCGAAACGGGTCGGCTGGCCGAACAGCGCGGAGGTCTGGTTGGCGACGAAGGTGGTCGGGTTGGTGTCGTTGAGCACGTTGAAGATCTCGGCGATCAGCTCCAGCCGGGCCCGGTCCGAGACGCGGAACTTCTTCGAGACCCGCACGTCGAGCTGGGCGAAGTCGGCGCCGCGGCCGGAGTTGAGGGTCTCGACGCCGGCCGGCAGGTCCCACACGATGCCGTCACGGTTGGTGTCGACGCCGCTGATCACGTTGAACGGAGTCTTCGAGCGGTAGCGGAAGATCGGCGAGATCATCAGGTCGGCCCCGGGCGACCAGGTGCCCGACAGCGTGAAGCGGTGGCGGGCGTCGGTGCGGGTGGGGTTCTCCTGGTTCTCGGCGAACGGATCGAACGCGTTCAGCACGTCGTATTCGCCGAACTCGTCGGTGGCGCGCAGCGAGCCCGAGGCCTTCGAGCTCGACAGCGAGTACCAGGCGTTGAACATCAGCTTGTCGTCCCAGCGCTTCTTGAGGCCGAAGTTGATGCCCTTGTAGTGGCTGACGCCCTCGGAGATGTCGATCCGGAAGTTCGAGTTTCCGGAGCGCGGCAGCAGGCCGGAGAAGCGGCGCGCGCCGCCGTTGATGCGCACGTTGAGACGCGGGCGCACGCCCAGGTCTTTGCCGTTCGCGATCATGGCGTCGACCTCGAAGGCGTAGCCGTTGCCGAGCTGCTTCGAGAAGCCGATGTTGGCCTGGTCGGTGTAGGGCTGGCGGATGCGCGGCGACGCCGCGTGGCTGGGCAGCGGCCGCGTCACGTTGGTGAGCTGGTTGGGCGGCAGCGGCTGGCCGACCTGGTACAGCGAGCCGTCGGCGTTGCGGACGCCGGAGCTGTTGGTGTTCGAGTAGATCTGCCCGAAGCTCGACTGGGCGCCGACGACCGCGAACAGGATGTTGGCGTTGGTGTAGGCGAAGTCGTAGTAGCGGCCGGCGCCACCGCGGACCACGAGCTTGCCGTCACCGTTGACGTCGTAGGTGAAGCCCGCCCGCGGCGCGATGTTGTTCCTGTCCTCCGCCGGCTCCTTGCCGAAGTCCTCGAAGCCAGGCGCCCCGGCCAGCGCGCCCGCCGCCCCGGCCGCCTGCAGCTCCGCGAAGATCACGTTCTGGCTCTGGTCGAAGGCGAAGCCGGTGACGAGGTCGTAGCGGACGCCGAGGTCGAGGGTCAGCCTGTCGGTGACCCGCCACGCGTCCTGCAGGTAGAGCGCGTACTGCTTGTTCGGGATCGAGGCCTCGGAGCCGCCCTGGCCGCCGATCGACCCGTTGAAGGTGATCGACGAGATCGGCGAGGTGAGGCTGTCGGCCAGGTGGACGAACAGCGGCTGCTGGCCCGTCGAGAACGTGATGTCGAGGGTCGGCTCCCAGATGAAGCTGACGCCCGCCTTCAGTTCGTGGCGGCCGCGAGTCAGCGTGAAGTCGTCGCGGAACTGGAACTTGTGCTGCTCGGTCGTCTGCGGCGTGTTGACCGACTGGCCGACGGTGACGCCGTTGGGGAAGGTCTCGGTGGGCAGCTCGGAGTTGGCGCTGATCTGGTTCTTGAAGTACGAGAACTGGAACACGAACTCGTTGAGCTTGCCGCCCGAGAGCGCGGTGTTGAGGTTGACGTTGGCCGAGTGGAACTTGTTCTTGGAGACGCCCCAGTTCTCCGGCGGCGCCGAAGGCGAGGCGCCGTAGGGCTGCTCGTTGTCGTTGTAGCCGTAGCGGACCGACAGGTAGTTGGTCGGGTTCACCTGGTGGGTCAGCTTGAGGACCGCCATGTTCTCGCGGAATGGCGTCTCGTAGACGCCGTCCTTGTCGGGGAACAGGCCCCGGGTGCTGACGGCCTGCGTCGTGTCCTGCTGGATGCGCTCGAACGCGGCGAAGAAGTGGGTGCGGTCCTTGACGATCGGGCCGCCCAGCGAAGCGCCGTACTGGTGCTTGCGGTAGTCGCCCTTGTCGAGACCGTTGTCCTTCTCGGTCTTGGTCTTCGCGTTGAGGCTCTTGTCGCGGAAGAACTCGAAGGCCGAACCGCGCAGCTCGTTGGTGCCGCTCTTGGTGACGACCTTGAGGGTGCCGCCGTTGGCGCGGCCGGAGTCGGCCCGGAAGCGCTGGGTCTGGAAGTTGAACTCGCCGATCGAGTCGAGCGGGAAGGCCTGGACCAGGCCGCCGACGGTGTCGTCGTTGTTGTCGCCGCCGTCGATCAGGTAGTTGATGTTGCGGCCGCCACCGCCGGCCACCTGCGGCGCGAACTGGGTCGACTTGGTGGGATCGGTGTGGAAGCCGAGGCTGACGCCGGGAACCAGGCCCGCGAGGTTGCCGACCTGGCGGCCGTTCAGCGGCAGGTTCTCGATCTGCACCGCCGTGACGATCTCGCCGACGCCGGTCTCCTTGACGTCGATCAGCGGCGCCTCGGAGACGACCGACACTTCTTCGGACATCGACTTCACGGAGAGCTTGAAGTCGACCGAGGTGGTGGCGGCGACGTTGACGACGACGTCCTTGATCGCCCGCGACTGGAAGCCGCTCATCTCGGCGTTCAGCCCGTAGCGCCCCGCGGGCAGGCCAGGGATCTGGTACGCACCGTCGACGCCCGAGACGGCCGAACGCGAGAAGCCGGTGGACGTGTTCTGCACGCTGACCGTGGCCCCAGGCACCGCCAGGCCCTGGTCGTCCCGGACGACGCCCACGACCTGGCCGGTGGTGCCTTGCGCCTGGGCGCTGGCTGCCAGGAGCGCAATCGCTCCCCCGGCCAGGGCCCGCAACATCCTCCTCATTTGGGTCTCTCCTTAGGGTTGACCCGGCCAAGCGCTCGGGTCCGAGCGAGGGGCCGGGAGTTGGCAGGTTGTAGGCATTCCCCACGCCAGGAGGATCCAATGAAGAGGACCCAGTGTTTTCCATAGTTTGAGACGAATTGACCAATAGGCTGAACGCAAGCGATACGGAAATCGGGATTCTCATGGGTCCCGATTCGGAAAACCGTATCGACTACTAGGAAGCCTACGCAGCATGGACCTCGACTTTGCACCCGAGGTCGTTCAGGCGGCGGACCAGCCGATGGATGACCTTGGTCCGGTCGCGGCGATCGAAGTGGTTGGGGCCGAGGTCGTGGTA
>WYBL01000136.1 GCA_011526565.1 Acidobacteriota bacterium
ATCGCATCAAGCGGGTCAAGCGTCTCGACCGCTTCGCCGTCTTCTTCATCACGCTCGGCGGCATCGGCATCGTCGCCAGCGTGCTCGGCATCCTGCTGTTCATCCTGGCCGAGGCCTGGCCGCTGTTCCGCTCCTCGCAGGGCACCGCCACCGGAACCGTCGCGCTCGTGACCCCCGAGGGACACGTCGACGATCCGCTGGCGCTCGGCACCGACGAGTACCAGCTCTATACCTACGACGTCACGCCGCTGGCGGAGGTCCACTTCTTCCGCCTCGAGGGCGGGAAGCTCGCGCAGACCGTGCCGTTCCCCGGCCTCGCGGGCGCCGGCGTCACCGCCGCGTCGCGCTCGCTGACGGGCGACTTCCTCGCCGCCGGCACCGCTGACGGCCGCGTGGCCCTCGCGCAGGTCCGCTTCCGCCCCCAGTACGACGACGCCCAGCAACTGAAGGACCTGGAGATCGAGGTTCGCGACCGCGGCCTGATCACGATCGACCCGGCTGGCCGGCACGTGCGGCAGCTCGGCTACAGCGACGACGGCGGGCGCAAGGCCGTGGCCGCGCTGCTTGCCGACGACGAGATCGCGCTGTGGCATCGCGCCGAAGACGAGACCGAGTCGCTGCACACGCTGCGCACGCGCGACGGCGAGAAGGTCACGACCCTGGACCTGGCGCGCCCCGACGCGCTGGCGGTCGGCACCGAGAAGGGCAACGTCTATCACTGGGAGATCGAGCCCGAGCTGCGGCTGACGGACGTGGTCTCCGTGGGTACCAGCCCGGTGACGGCGATCGAGTGGCTGCTGGGCGGGACGACGTTTCTGGCGGGCAACCAGGCGGGCGAGGTGACCGGCTGGTTCCGGGTCCGCCTGCGCGACGACGACGCCGACAAGACGCTGGTCAACGCCCACCGCTTCGAGTCGCAAGGCGCGCCGGTCACGGCGATCGCGGCCGCCACCCGCGACCGGTCCTTCGCGACGCTCGGCGCCGACGGCAGCGTCGTGCTCCACCATGGCACCTCCGAGCGCACGCTGCTGCGGCTTCCGGACGCGGCCGCCGGCGGCGAGCTGCTGCTGATCACGCCGAAGAACGACGGCCTGCTCGTCAGCCAGCCGGGCGGCGTGCTGGCCCGCTACGCGATCTCCAACCCGCACCCGGAGATCACCTGGAAGTCGCTGTTCGGCAAGGTCTGGTACGAGGGTTACGCCGAGCCCGCCTACGTCTGGCAGTCGACCGGAGCGACCGACGACTTCGAGACCAAGTTCTCGCTGGTGCCGCTGATGTTCGGCACCATCAAGGGCACCCTCTACGCGCTCTTGTTCGCGATCCCGATCGCGGTCGGCGGCGCGCTCTACACGTCGCAGTTCATGCACCCCTCGATCCGCGGCCGGATCAAGCCCACCGTCGAGATCATGGCGGCGCTGCCCTCGGTCGTGATCGGCTTCGTCGCGGGCCTGTGGCTGGCGCCGATGGTCGAGCGCCACATCGTGGGCGTGATCCTGATGCTGGTGGTGCTGCCGCTGTCCGGCACCGCCGGCATCCTGGTCTGGAACCGCCTGCCCCAGGCCCTCTCGCGGCGCCTCAAGCCGGGCATGGAGCTGTTCGTGCTGGTGCCGATGATGGCGCTCGGCGGCTGGCTCGCCCTCGAGGCCGGCCCGTGGGTCGAGGCCGCCGCCTTCCCGCCCGACTTCAAGCTGTGGCTCAGCGAGAACCTGGCGCTCACCTACGACCAGCGCAACAGCCTCGTGGTCGGCCTGGCGATGGGCTTCGCGGTGATCCCGATCATCTTCACGATCTCGGAGGACGCCTTCAGCGCGGTGCCCTCGTCGCTGTCGGCCGCCTCGCTCGCGCTGGGCGCCTCGCGCTGGCAGACCGCGACCCGGGTCGTGCTGCCGACCGCCAGCCCGGGCGTGTTCTCCGCGATCATGATCGGCTTCGGTCGCGCCGTGGGCGAGACGATGATCGTGCTGATGGCCACCGGCAACACGCCGGTGCTGGACTGGTCGATCTTCAACGGCATGCGCACGCTCTCCGCCAACATCGCGGTGGAGATCCCCGAGGCGCCCTACGGCGGCACGCTGTACCGCGTGCTGTTCCTGGCCGGCGCGCTGCTGTTCGCGATGACCTTCGTGGTCAACACCATCGCCGAGGTGATCCGCCAGCGCCTGCGCGAGCGCTACCGGGCGATCTGAGATGAAGCTGCCCCTCTCCATCCGCCGCGGCGACCCGATGGTGTGGTTCACCGGCAGCGCGCTCGGCACCTGCCTGCTGCTGATCGCCGGCCTGATCGTGATCGTGCTGACGAACGGCCTCGGCTTCTTCTGGCCCAGCGCCCTAGTCGAACTGACGCTGAAGGACGGCAGCAAGTGGCTGGGCGAGGAGATCCGCCGCCAGGCGATCCCCAACCCGGGATCGGACGACCACCTGCGCGAGCACCGCGTCCAGCTCAAGCTCGGCAACCGCGACCTGCTGGGCTACGACTTCAAGTGGATCGACGAGAAGGAGATCGCCTCGCGCCGCGAGCCCGCGGACGCCTTCTACGTCGAGCGCCGCGAGTACGGACCGCTGCTCGGCACCCCGGTCGCGCTGAAGGACGGGGAGCGGGTGCTGGCCGAAGGCGACGCCGTGTGGGCAGCGCTCCAGCCTCTCGTCGCGAAGGCCGAGCACGACCGTGCCGCCATCGAGCAGATCGAGAAGCACGAGATCGGCGAGATCAACTACCGCATCGAGCAGCAGCGCCTCGCGCTGAAGCGCATCGAGTACCGCGAGAAGCAGGACGGCGTGAAGCGCGAAGCCGAGCGCGCCGCCGTGGCGGCCGCGGTCGCGGCGCAGGAGGAGCGCTTCCGCGGCAAGCAGCAGGAGCTCGACCGGCTGCTGGCGACGGCGGCGACGACGTACGTGACCTTCCGCGCCGCGGACGGGGCCGAGAAGGAGCTGTCCACGCTGGACATCTACCGCATCTACCCGGCCAACCAGCTGGGGTTCGGCGGGCGGCTCGCCGTCTACGCCGGACGCATCTGGGAGTTCATGAGCGCCGACCCGCGCGAGTCCAACACCGAGGGAGGCATCTTCCCGGCCATCTTCGGCACCGTGATGATGGTCATCCTCATGAGCCTGATGGCGGTTCCGTTCGGGGTGCTGGCTGCGCTCTACCTGCGCGAGTACGCGAAGCAGGGGCCGCTGGTGCGGATCGTGCGCATCGCCGTCAACAACCTGGCCGGCGTGCCGTCGATCGTGTTCGGCGTCTTCGGCCTCGGCTTCTTCGTCTATTTCGTCGGCGGCGGCATCGACCGCATGTTCTTCCCCGAGGCGCTGCCGACCCCGACCTACGGTACGGGCGGCATCCTGTGGGCCTCGCTGACCCTCGCCCTGCTGACGGTGCCCGTGGTGATCGTCGCTTCCGAAGAGGCGCTGGCCGCGGTGCCGCGCTCGATGCGCGAGGCCTCGATCGCGACCGGCGCGACCAAGTTCCAGACCATCCTGCACGTCGTGCTGCCCGCGGCGGCCCCCGGCATCCTGACGGGCCTGATCCTGGCCATGGCGCGCGGCGCCGGCGAGGTGGCGCCGCTGATGATCACCGGCGTCGTCAAGCTGGCACCGGAACTGCCGCTCGACGGCTTCTTCCCCTTCTTCCACCCCGACCGCAAGTTCATGCACCTCGGGTTCCACATCTACGACGTCGGCTTCCAGAGCCCCAACGTCGAGGCCGCGATGCCGATGGTCTACACGACGACCATCTTCCTGCTGCTGATCATCGTGGCCCTCAACCTCACGGCCATCGTGGTGCGCAACCGGCTGCGCCGGAAGTACCAGACGTCGGCCTTCTAGGAGCTTGGAGATGACTGCCGTGGCCAGCCCCCAGGACACCGGAATCCGGATCCGGACCGAGGTCAAGACCCAGGAGACGTCGGCCGGCACCGGCCACAGCGCGATCTCGATCGAGAACGTCAACCTCTCGTACGGCGACAACCAGGCGCTGCACGACATCTCGATGGAGATCGGCGAGCGCCAGGTGACCGCCTTCATCGGCCCCTCCGGTTGCGGCAAGTCGACGCTGCTGCGCTGCCTGAACCGGATGAACGACCTGATCGACGACGTCACCGTCACCGGCAGGATCACCGTCCGCGGCCAGGACATCTACTCGCCCGCGACCGACGTGATCGAGGTCCGGCGCCGGGTCGGCATGGTGTTCCAGAAGTCGAACCCGTTCCCCAAGTCGATCTACGAGAACGTCGTCTACGGGCTGCGCATCGCCGGCATCAGCGACAAGAAGGTGCTCGACGAGGCCTGCGAGCGCTCGCTGCGCGGGGCGGCGCTGTGGGACGAGGTCAAGGACCGGCTGGACGAGAGCGGGCTCGGGCTGTCCGGCGGCCAGATGCAGCGGCTGTGCATCGCCCGCGCGATCGCCGTCGAGCCCGAGATCATCCTGATGGACGAGCCGTGTTCGGCGCTCGACCCGATCGCCACGCTGAAGATCGAGGAGCTGATCTACTCGCTGAAGGAGCGGTACACGATCGTGATCGTGACCCACAACCTGCAGCAGGCGGCCCGCGTCTCCGACCGCACCGCCTTCTTCTGGCTGGGCCGGCTGGTCGAGTACGACCAGACGCCGGACATGTTCACGCGCCCCAAGGACAAGCTGACCGAGGACTACATCACGGGCAGGTTCGGATGATCCCCGGGGCGGTGGCTGAGGACGGGGCGGGGTCCAGGGATCTGGCAGGAGAGCGTTGAAATTGGAACGGCATCACTTCGAAGAGGGGCTCGGCGCGATCAAGCAGCGGCTGCTGGGCATGGGCGGCCACGTCGAGGTGCGCCTGACCGAGGCGGTCCAGGCCCTGATGGAGCGGCGGCCGGAGCTGGCCGAGCGGGTGGCCCGCGGCGACGACGAGATCAACCGGCTGCAGGTGGAGATCGACGACCGCTGCCTGAAGCTGCTCGCCCTGCAGCAGCCGATGGCCTCCGACCTGCGCTTCATCACGGCCGCCATGAAGATCAACGCCGACCTGGAGCGGATCGGCGACCAGGCCGTCAACATCGCCCAGAACGCGCTGAAGGTGATCGCCCAGCCGCCGCTGCGACCGCTGATCGACATCCCGCGCATGGCCGAACTGGCGCTGCACATGACCCGCGACGCGCTCGACGCCTTCGTGCGGCGCGACGCGGAGCTCGCGCGCAAGGTGCTGCAGCGCGACGACGAGGTCGACAACCTCAAGGACCACGTGTTCCGCGTGCTGCTCACTCACATGATGGCCGACCCCGGCACCATCGAGCGCGCGCTGGGCCTGATCCTGATCAGCCGCAACCTGGAGCGCATCGCCGACCACGCGACCAACATTGCGGAAGACGTGATCTTCCTGGTCGAGGCCCGCGACGTGCGCCACCGGAACGGCACGGAGGCCGAAGGATGAAGGCAGGCCACGTCGAGCCGCGGGCCGCCGCGGCGCCTCCCCGGGCGGCGCTCGCCGATCACCGCAAGCGGGTGCTGCTGATCGAGGACGACCACGACATCGCCGAGGCGATCAGCTACCAGCTCGAGCGCGCCGGCATGAACGTGAAGTGGGCGCGCACCGGCGAGGAGGGCCTCGATTCCGCTCGCCGCGGCGCCGATCTCGTGCTCCTCGACCTCAACCTGCCCGGCATGGACGGGCTCGAGGTGTGCCGGCTGATCAAGCGCCAGGCCTCCACGTCGCACGTGCCGATCATCATCGTCTCCGCCCGCGGCGACGAGGTCGACCGCGTGCTCGGCCTCGAGATGGGCGCCGAGGACTACGTCGTCAAGCCGTTCTCGCTGAAGGAACTGGCCGCCCGCTGCCGGGTGGCGCTGCGGCGCTCCGAGCCCGGCGCCGAGGCGGCGCAGGTGTACCGCGACGAGAACTTCGAGATCGAGTTCGAGGCCTTCACGGTGCGCTACCGCGGCCAGGAGATCCGGCTCACGCAGAAGGAGTTCGAGATCTTCCGCTACCTCGTCGAGCGCGCGGGCCGGGTGCTGACGCGGGAGCGGCTGCTGGAGCGGGTCTGGGGCTTCGAGACCGACGTGGAGACGCGCAGCATCGACGCCCACATCCGGCGGCTGCGCCTGAAGCTGGGCCCCGCCCGCGACCACGTGGAGACGGTCGTCGGCCTCGGCTACCGCTTCGTCAAGGACCCGGGCGCGGCCCCCGCCCCAGTCGCGGAGCGCTGACGGCGACCGGCGCCGCTATGATGAGGGTGGAGGATCACCCTTGAGCGACAAGTCCCCCGGCCGCAACGAACCCTGCCACTGCGGCTCCGGCAAGAAGTACAAGCAGTGCCACCTCGCCGCCGACGAGGCGAAGGCGCGCGAGGCGCGCGCCAAGGCCGAGGCGGAAGCGCCGCTGGAGGCCCCGAAGGCCGAGCCGACCGCGGCCGAGCGCCGCGCCGACCACAAGAAGCACGGCAACGCGCCGCAGCCCTGGAAGCGGGGCCCGGCGGTCGCGGCGCCCAAGTTCCAGGCGCCCCGCCGCAGCGGCAGCAGCTAGCGTCCGCCGGCCTCGCTGCCCGGCGGTCGGTCCTGGCGCGGGCCGCCCTGGAGCCCGCCGAACAGGAACGCCTCCATCTGCTGCATCAGGAAGCGGCGGGCTGCCGGGTCGGCGAGGCTGAGGCCGTGGTGGTTCATCACGATCACCGCCTCGTTCTCCCACATCTTCCAGGCCTCGGCCGAGATCTGCTCGAAGATGCGCTGGCCGAGGGCGCCGGAGAACGGCGGCTTGGGCAGCCCGGGCAGCCGGCGGCCGAGCCGGGCGCACTCCACTTCGCGGACGTCGCTCATCCCCCGATTCTAAGGGAGCCGGGCCTCCGTCACGCCGTCGTCACACGGCCGCGCCACGATCACCTTCGCGTCCGCGCCGCCCGGCGCGCGAGGCGGGGCGGCAGCAGCGCCAGCAGCCGGCCGTCTTCGAAGCGCGCGGCCGGCAACTCGACGAGTGCCGCGCCGCCCTTCTTGAAGGGCACTGCCGCGGCCTCGGCACCGATCGCGGCGGCGAGCAGGGAGGACATGTGGGGCTCGTGGCCGACGAGCACGACCAGGAAGCCGGGCGGCGCGACCCGCAAGGCGTCCTCGATCCCGCGACGCTCGCCGTGGGCAAGGGCCGGCAGCGGCTCGGCCTTCGGGCCGCGGAAGGCGCGCGAGAGCAACTCCGCCGTCTGCGCTGCGCGGGGCAGCGGGCTGGTGAAGAGCCTGCCCGGCCGCTTCAGCAGGGTGGCGAGGCCGGCCGCCGCGCGGGCGAAGCGCTTGCGGCCCCGCGGCGTCAGCGGGCGATCGTCGTCGGCGAGGCCGGCGGTTCCACGTTCGACGGCGGTGGCGTGACGCACGAGCAGGACTTGCATGATTCAGGCCTCCCGGCCGGCGCCCAGAGCCGACAACGCCGCGCGCACCAGCGGCACGGGGCCGAGCTCCAGGTAGGCCGCGTGGTGCTCGCGGCAGCGGCGGCCCGCGCGCTCGGCCAGCTCGTCGGCGGTGGCGGCCAGCGCGTGGGCGCCGCGGGCGCGGTCGCGCTCGGCGTGCTGGCGCAGCAGCACCTCCAGCACATGGGCGTCGTGCATGCGGCCGAGCGCCTCCTGCACCTTCTTCATCGACTGCACCGCGGCGGTGCCGTGCCCCGCGAGCGCCTCGTGCAGCTCGGCCGCGTAGCGGAGACGCTTGGCGTGGATGCGGATCGCGTGCAGCGCCGCCGGCTCGAAGTCGGCGGCCAGGCGCTCGACGGCGCCCAGCATCTCGAGGCCGCGCTCGTCGCGCTGCGCGCGCAGACGGCCCAGCGCGCCGTCGAGCGGCTCGGCGCCACGGGCGACCAGCTTGCGCAGGTCGCGGCGCAACTGGGCGAGCTCGAGGTCGAGCAGGTCCTCCGCCATCCGCGCCTTGCGCCGGCGGCGGGCATCGGCGAGCCGCTTGCGCAGCACGGCGGCCTCGCGGCCCGGCCTCTCGCCGCGCAGGTCGTCGAGCAGCTCGAGCGCCACGTCGAAGTCGCGGCTGCCGGAAGCGGCGCGCCCGAGGTCGCGCAGCAGCCGCAGCGAGCGCCGGGTGCGGCGCGACGCCGGACGCCGGACCAGCACGGGCAGCGCCGCGCGCAGCCGGCGGCAGGCGACTCGCATGTCGTGGATCGCCTCTTCGTCGCCGGCGAGGCCCTTGGGCAGCGGCCGGAACAGCTCGCGCAGGCGCTCGCGCAACAGGCGCAGGGGGCGGTGGGTCGAGTCGGTGCGGTCCATGCCTCCGCTCGCGGTAGGGATCCTGAAGTTAGCACGCCGTCTTCTACAATGTCCTGACGCCGAAAGTAGGCACCCATGCGCGGCCCCAAGAAACGCACCCTGACCCGCAAGCCCAAGGCCGGCGCGCCGGCGCCGCCCCCCGAGCCGGTGCTGCCGTTCGCCGTGCTCGACATCGGCGCTTCCGCCTTGCGCCTGGTCGTCGCGGAAGGCCTGCCCGGCCAGCCGGCGAAGGTGCTGGAGGAGGCCTCGCGCGGCGTGCCGCTCGGCAAGGACACCTTCACAGGCGGCCGCCTCGGCGCGGCCAGCATCGAAGCGGCGGTGCGCACCCTCGAGGGCTTCCGCCGGATCATGGACACCTACGGCGTCGTCCGCTACCGTGCCGTGGCGACCAGCGCGGTGCGCGAAGCCCAGAACCGCGACAGCTTCCTCGACCGCGTGCGGCTGCGCACCGGCATCGAGGTCGAGGTGATCGACGGCACCGAGGAGAACCGCCTCACCTACATGGCGGTGCGCGAGCGGCTGCGCGACCACGAGAGCCTCGCCGCCGACGGCGCGCTGATGCTGGAGGTGGGCGGCGGCAGCGCCGACCTCTCGTTCCTGGTCCGCGGCGAGCCGACCCACTCCGGCACCTTCGCCCTCGGCTCGATCCGGCTGCGCCAGAACCTGCTGTCGTGGAACGTGGGCCACGAGCAGCGGCTGCGGCTGCTGCGCCGCCACGTCCACAACGTCGTCGAGGACATCCAGCGCGAGGTGCCGCTGGGCGAAGCCCGCCACGTGATTGCGCTGGGCGGCGACGTGCGTTTCGCCGCCTCGCGGGTGCTGGGCGAGGATCTGCCGCCCGGCGGCGTGGTGAACGTCCCGCGCGACGCGTTCCTGGCCTTCGCCGACGAGGTCGCGGCGCTCGACGACGAGCAGGTCGCCGAGCGCTTCCGGCTGAGCCCGACGGAGGCGGAGACGCTGGTGCCGGCGCTGGTCGCCTTCGCCGCCCTGATCGCCGAGACCGCTGCCACCGCGATCGTGGTGCCCGAGGCCTCGTTGCGCACCGGGCTGGTGCTGGACCTCGCCGGGTCCGAGGACGGGCTCGGCATCGAGGCCTTCCGCAAGCAGGTGCTGGCCAGCGCCGCCGCTCTCGGCGAGCGCTATCACTACGACGCCGCCCACGCCCGCTCCGTCGCCCAGCTCGCGACCCGCCTGTTCGACGACCTGCGCCCCGAGCACGGGCTCTCGGATCGCGACCGGCTGCTGCTGGAGGTGGCGTCGCTGCTGCACGACGTCGGGATCTACGTGAGCCTCAAGGGCCACCACAAGCACTCGTGGTACCTGCTCTCGGTCTCGGAGATCTTCGGCCTCAGCCGCGACGACATGGCGGTCGTCGCCAACGTCGCCCGCTACCACCGCCGCGCGACGCCGCAGAAGTCGCACCTGCCCTACATGGCGCTCGACCGCGAGACCCGCGTCGCCGTCAACAAGCTGGCGGCGATCCTGCGCGTCGCCAACGCGCTCGAGTCCGACCACCTGCAGAAGGTGAAGGACGTCAAGGTGCGCCAGGAGGACGAGAGCTGGGTGCTCGAGGTCGAAGGCGCGGGCGACCTCACGATGGAGCGCCTCGCCGCGATCGCCCGCTCCGACTTCCTGACCGAGGTCTTCGGGCGCCGGGTCAGCGTGCGCGAGGCCGGGGGGCGCTCGTGAAGAAGCCGGGCAAGACCGCGCGCCGCCGCAACAAGGAGCCGGAGTTCTTCCTCAACCGCGAGCTGTCGTGGCTCGAGTTCAACACCCGCGTGCTGGAGGAGGCCGAGGACCCCTCCGTGCCGCTGCTGGACCGGCTGCGCTTCGCGATCATCGTCGGCACCAACTTCGACGAGTTCGTGATGGTGCGCATCGCCGGCCTCGAGCACGCCGTGCTGGAGGGCGACACGGCCCCGGACCTGGCGGGGCTGACACCCTCGCAGCAGCTCCAGCAGATCGCCGAGCGCGCCCACCAGCAAGTCTCGCGGCTCTACAAGGTGCTGAAGGAGGAGCTGCTGCCGCGGCTGGCCGAGCGTGGCGTGCGGATCGCCGCGGCGTCCGAGCTGGAGGCGCCGGCGCGGGCGGCGCTGGCCCGCCACTTCCGCGACGAGGTGGCGCCGGGCCTGACGCCGCTCGCGATCGACTCCTCGCGGCCGGTGCCGCTGCTGGCCAGCCTCTCGCTCAACATCGCCGTGCTGCTCGCTCCCGCCGAAGGCGAGGAGGAGCTGCGGCTGGCGGTGGTCCAGGTGCCCGCCCGGCTGCCGCGGCTGTCGCGGCTGCCGGGCGAGAGCAGCAGCTACGTGCTGCTGGAGGACGAGATCCGCAGCGAGATGCAGGCGCTGTTCCCGGGCCAGGGCGTGCTCGAGGCGGTGCCGTTCCGGATCGCGCGCGACTCCGAGCTGGACCTCGACGACGAAGGCGGCCGCGACTACCTGCAGGTGATCGAGGAGGAGCTCAAGAAGCGGCGCCGCAGCCTGGTCGTGCGGCTGGAAGTGGAGGCCGGCGCGACCGACGCGCTGGTGTCGCGGCTCGCCTCGCGCCTCGGCGTCGACGCGGCCGACGTCTACCGCGTGCCCGGCCCGCTCGACCTGCGCGCGTTCCTGCCGCTGTGCGAGCTGCCCGCGCTCGAGGACCTGCGCGAGGCCCCGCGCAAGGCGCTGCCGGTGCTGGAGACGAAGGAGCGCGAGCAGATCTTCGACACCCTCGAGGCGCGCGACGTGCTGCTCTTTCACCCCTACGACGCGTTCGACCCGGTGATCGACCTGCTCGAGCGCGCCGCGGCCGACCCCGACGTGCTGGCGATCAAGCAGACGCTGTACCGCACGAGCGGCGACTCGCCCGTGGTCCGGGCTCTGATGGCGGCGGCCGAGCAGGGCAAGCAGGTGACCGTGCTGGTCGAGCTGATGGCCCGCTTCGACGAGCAGAGCAACATCCGCTGGGCGCGGCGGCTGGAGGAGGCAGGCGCCCACGTCATCTACGGCATCCGCGGGTACAAGACGCACGCCAAGATGACGCTGGTGGTGCGCCGCGGGCGCAGCGGCATCCGCCGCTACGTGCACCTCGGCACCGGCAACTACAACGACCGCACGGCGCGGGTCTATACCGACTTCGGGCTGATGACCGCCGACCCGGCGATCGGCGAGGACGCCTCGGCCTTCTTCAACGTGCTGACCGGCTACTCCGACCCGCCGCCGATGAAGAAGCTGGCGATGGCCCCGACCCGGCTGCGCGAGCGGCTGCTGCAACTGATCGAGCGCGAGCGACGGCGGGCGCAGGGTGGCCAGCCGGCGCTGGTCCGCGCCAAGATGAACGCTCTCGTCGACGAAGACCTGATCCGCGCGCTGTACGAGGCGTCGAAGGCGGGCGTCAAGGTGCAGCTCAACGTCCGCGGCGTGTGCTGCCTGCGCCCGGGCCTCAAGGGCGTGTCGGAGAACATCGAGGTGTGCTCGATCGTCGACCGCTACCTGGAGCACGCGCGCGTGATCCACGTCCACGACGGCGGCGACGACGAGGTCTACATGTCGTCGGCCGACTGGATGCCGCGCAACCTCGACCGCCGGATCGAGCTGCTGTTCCCGGTCGAGTCGAAGGAGGCGCGCCAGAAGGCGCTGCAGGCGCTCGACCGGCTGTTCGAGGACAACGTCAAGTCGCGCTGGCTGCAGAGCGACGGCAGCTACAAGCGACGGCGGCCGGCCAAAGGCGAGGACGCCCTGCGCGCCCAGGACGCGATCTACCAGGACCTCCAGCGCGGCGTGCAACGCACGCGCGCCGCCGAGACCTTCGAGCCCCTCACCTCTCCGGAAGGCTGAACGCGGCGACCACCTCGATCGAGGTCGCTACTTCGACCAGTTCCGCACGGTCAGGCCCGGCACGCGACGGAACGCGGAGTCGCTGCTGACGAGCGTCACCCCGGCAGCCAGGGCCTGCCCGGCGATCTGGCTGTCGGCCAGCCCTGGGGCCACGCCCCTGGCCTCCAGGGCAGCTCGGACGACGCCCGCTCTCTCGGCCGCGACAGCGTCGAAGGGCAACACCGTGAGCGGGCCCAGTACGGCGTCGATGGCCGCAGTCAGCCTGGCGGAACGCCGCCGTGCGCCGCCGTAGCGGAGTTCCATCACCGTGACCGCGCTGATCGCCAGATCGCGCGGCAGGTGGGCCTGGATGCGCTTCACCACCTGCGCGTTGCCCCGCAGGTAGTCGCTCACCGTGTTGGTGTCGAGCAGGAATCTCATGTGAAGGGGTCCCGTGGCTTTTCGCCGCGGCCCGGGCGGGGAATGGCCTCGGGCCAGGCTCCGGCGGCTCCGATGAAGTCGTCCGGCCATTGCTCGGAGACCGGCTCCAGGACGATGCGGTTCCCCTCGCGCCGTTCCCGAACGCGTTGCCCGCGCGGGAGTTTGCAGTCGCCCACCAGGCGCACGGCGAGACTGTTGCCGACCCGGAACACCACCGTTTCGTCGCCCATGCAGCGAGGATATCCGGAGCGGATATCCCGATCAAGCCCGTTCGCGCTCGTCTCCCTCGGCGCTCTCGCTCGCCGGAAGGCAGAAGGCGGCGATCGCCGCGATCGAGGCGGGCGAGGCGAGTCGCAGCGGCACGGCGTTGGTCAGGCCTGCGGCCTCGACCTCCGGCCAGGTCAGGACGTCGGCGAGCACCAGCGCCGCGGCACGAGCCGCGCCCGCCCAGCGCCGCCTG
>WYBL01000019.1:0-52500 GCA_011526565.1 Acidobacteriota bacterium
CCACACTAGAAGCCCGTGCCTCCGTCCGCCAGGTGGCGGCGGTGGGCGCCGCTGTCGAGGATCGCGCGGATCTCGTCGACCGCGCGAAGGACCTCGGCGTCGGTCGTGTAGAAGTGGGGGGAGATCCGGATACCGGCGCCGGGGCGGTGGTCGACGACGATCTCCCTCCGCAGCAACTCGCGCGTGACCGCCTCGCCCTCGGGCACGGCGAGGATCGCCATCCCGCCGCGCTGCGCCGGGTCGGCGGGCACGTGGGGGGCGAGCCCGTGCTGGCGGGCACGGTCCAGCAGCAGCGCGATCTGGCGCATCGACTTCGCGCGGATCGCCTCGATTCCGACCTCGGCCACCGCGTCGTAGCCGGCCTCGGCCGCGTAGAGCGCCGGGATCGCGGGCGAGCCGTGGAGGAAGCGGGTCCAGTCGGCCGCGTACTCGATCTCGCCCGGCTCGAACGCGAACGGCCGCGCGTGCGCCATCCAGCCGGTGACCCGCGGCCGCAGCGTGTCGCGCAACCGCGGCGCGACGTAGAGGTAGCCCGCACCGGGGCCGCCGCAGAGCCACTTGACCGAGCCGCCGGTGGCGAAGTCGACGTCCCAGGCGGCGAGGTCCACCGGCACCGTGCCCGCCGACTGGTAGAGGTCCGCCACCACCAGCGCGCCGACCTCGTGGGCGCGGCGCACGATCGCCGCGACGTCCTGCACGAAGGCGCTCTTGAACAGCACGTGGGAGATGGGGACCAGCAGCGTCTCCTCGTCGATGGCGGCGAGCAGCTTCTCGAGCGGCACCGTGATGCCGTCTTCGGAGGCCACCATCTCGACCCGCGCGCCGAGCCGGCGGTGGGCCTCGTAGACGTACATCACCGAGGGGAAGTTGAGGTCGTCGTAGACGATCTTGTTGCGCTTGGCGGTGAACTCGAAGCAGGACAGGATCAGCGCCTGGCAGACCGAGACGTTCTGGTGCATCACGATCGAGCCGGGCGCCGCGCCGAGCAGCCGTCCCAGCTTGTCGCCGGTCGTGACGGGCATCGACCACCAGCCTTCCGCCCAGGCCCGCACGCCGCGGGTCTCCCAGGCGTCGGCGTAGGCGCCCAGGCGCTCGCGGGCGGCCGCCGGCATCGCCCCCAGCGAGTGGCTGACGAGGTAGGTCGAGCGGCCGAGGATCGGGAAGCGGGCGCGAAGGGCCTGGAGGCGGGTGTCGTCCATGGGCGGCAGCGATTGTAGCCCCCGGCCTGCTAAACTGGTCGCTTGCAGGCAGCGGGGCGACGGCCGTCGCCCGACACGCGGCCCGGGAAGGACGAGACGGTTCTGCCATGAGCAAGAAGGTGGAGAAGGCCGGCGCGCAGAGCGTCGAGGCCTACGAGAAGGCGCTCAAGGCCTTCTGGAAGAAGGACTACGAGAAGGCGGCCGAGCTGCTCGAGCCGCTCGCCCGCAGCGAGTCCGCGGAGCTGGGCGAGCGCGCGCGCACCTATCTCGCCGTGTGCGCGCAGCACGCGGACAAGAAGGGCGCCTTCAAGCCCAAGACGGCCGAGGAGCATCTGGCCTGGGGCAGCGTGCTGCACAACCGCGGCGAGTTCGCCGAGGCCCAGAAGCAGTTCGCCCAGGCGGCGGGGCTCGCCCCGCAGAACGACGTCGCCCACTACTGCCTGGCCGCCGCCGCCGCCCGCAACGGCGACGACGCCACCGCCCGCAAGGCGCTGCAGAAGGCCGTCGACCTGTCGCCCGAGAGCCGGGTCCACGCCCGCCGCGACGCCGACTTCGAGGCGCTGCGCGAGGACGAGGAGATCGCGGCCCTGCTCGAGGCCTGATCGGCTTGGACGTCCGCGCGGTCGTCCTCGCGGCCGGCAAGGGCACGCGGATGCGCAGCGCCCGGCCCAAGGTGCTGCACCGGGTGCACGGGCTGCCGCTGCTCGAGTACCCGCTGCGGGCGCTGGCCGGCGCGGGCGTCAGCCGCGTCGCGGTCGTCACCGGCCACGAGGCGGAGGCCGTGGAGCGCTCCTTCGCGGGGCGCGGCTTCACCTTCGTGCGGCAGGACCCGCCGCGCGGCACCGGTCACGCGGTGATGGTCGCCCGCGAGGCGATCGCCGGGGCCGACACGGTGCTGGTCGTGAACGGCGACCTGCCGCTGCTGCGCGCGGAGTCGCTGCGCGCCCTGCTCGCCCGCCGCGCGGCAGGGGACGCCGCGGCCCTGCTGAGCGTCACGCTGCCCGACGCAGGCGCCTACGGCCGCGTCGTGCGCGGCGCGGACGGTGGCGTCGCCCGCATCGTCGAAGCCCGCGACGCAAGCCCCGAGGAGCGCGCGATCGGCGAGATCAACGTCGGGGTCTACGCTTTCGCGGCCGACGCCCTCGAACGCGCGCTCGCGACGCTGCGCCCGCAGAACGCCCAGGGCGAGTACTACCTGACCGACGTGGTGGCGGCGATCGCGGCGGGCGGCGGGCGGGTCTCGGCGGTGGCCGCGGCCGACGCCGACGAGGGGCGCGGCGTCAACACGGTGGCCGAGTTGGCCGCGGCCACCGCGCTGCGGCGCGCGGCCCGGCTGCACGGGCTGATGGAGGCCGGGGTCGCGATCGAGGACCCCGCGTCGACCTGGGTCTCGGAGGACGCGGTGGTCGCGGCCGACGCCGTGCTGCGGCCGTTCACGGTGATCGACGGGGCGAGCCGGGTCGAAGCAGGCGCGGTGCTCGGTCCTTTCGTGCGGCTGGAGAGCGCCAGCGTCGGCGCCGGCGCCACGGTGCTCGACCACTGCCTGTTGCGCGAGTGCCAGGTCGAGCAGGGCGCCACGATCGGGCCGTTCGCCCACCTGCGCCCGGAGACGGTGATCGAGCCGGGCGCCAAGGTCGGCAACTTCGTCGAGCTCAAGAAGACCCGGCTCGGCGCGGGCGCCAAGGCGCCGCACCTGACCTACCTCGGCGACGCGGTGATCGGGCCGAAGGCGAACATCGGCGCCGGCACCATCACCTGCAACTACGACGGCCACGCCAAGCACCCGACGGCGATCGGCGCCGGCGCCTTCGTCGGCTCCAACTCGACGCTGGTGGCGCCGGTGACGATCGCCGACGGCGCCTACGTCGGCGCCGGCTCGGTGATCACCAAGGACGTGCCGGCCGATGCGCTGGCCGTGTCGCGCCCCAGCCAGGTCGTCAAGGAAGGCTGGGCGCGGCGGCGGCGGGAGAGCCGCGGCAAGCACTGACGGCCCCGCCCTTGCATCGGGCGGAGCCGGCGTCGCCGTTCGTGGCCCCGCAGCCACGCGTTCCGGCGAGAGGAGAAGCGAAGCGCATGTGCGGCATCGTCGGCTACGTCGGAGCGCGCGAAGCGGTCGGGGTGATCCTCGACGGCCTGCGGCGGCTCGAGTACCGCGGCTACGACTCGGCGGGGGTGGCGGTGCTCACCGGCGACGGCCTGGCAAGGCGCCGCGCCGAGGGCAAGCTGCGGAACCTGGAGCAGAGCCTCTCGGCGGAGCCGCTCGCCGGCCACTTCGGCGTGGGCCACACCCGCTGGGCGACCCACGGGCGTCCGTCCGAGGAGAACGCCCACCCGCACACCGACTGCACGGGCGGCTTGGTCGTCGTCCACAACGGGATCATCGAGAACTACCTGCCGCTCAAGGCGCGGCTGCAGGCCGCCGGTCATCGCTTCGTGACCCAGACGGATACCGAGGTGGTCGCCCACCTCGTCGAGTCGCTCTACCAGGGCTCGCTCGAGCAGGCGGCGCGGGCCGCGCTGCGCGAGCTCGAGGGCATGTACGCGCTGGTGCTGATGCACCGCGACGAGCCGGGGCTCCTGATCGGCGCCCGCCAGGGGCCGCCGATGGTGGTGGGCCTCGGCGACGGCGAGCACTTCCTCGCCTCCGACGTGCCCGCGCTGCTCGCCTACACCCGCGACATCGCCTTCCTCGGCGACGGCGAGATGGCCGTCGTGCGCGGCGACCGCGCGGCGCTGTCGCGGCTCGACGGCACGAGCGTGGAGCTGCGGCCGCAGCGGATCGCCTGGGACCCGGTGCAGGCGGAGAAGGGCGGCTTCCGCCACTTCATGCTCAAGGAGATCCACGAGCAGCCGCGCGCCGTGCGCGACACCCTGCTCGGCCGCATCGGCCTCGAGCAGGGCGAGGTCCACGTCGAGGAGCTGGGTCCCGCCGCCGAGGCGCTGCGCAAGGTCGAGCGCGTGACGCTGCTCGCCTGTGGCACCTCGTGGCACGCGGCGCTCGTCGGCAAGTTCCTGCTCGAGCAGATCGCGCAGGTGCCGGCCGAGGTCGACTACGGCTCCGAGTTCCGCTATCGCCAGCCGCTGGTCGGCGCCGGCACGCTCGCGGTCGGCATCAGCCAGAGCGGCGAGACCGCCGACACGCTGGCCGCGTTCCGCGAGGCCGTGGGCCGCGGCGCCACCGGCGTCGCGATCTGCAACGTGCAGGGCTCGATGCTGACCCGCGAGGCCGCCGGCACGCTGCTGACCCACGCCGGCCCCGAGATCGGGGTCGCCTCCACCAAGGCCTTCACCTCGCAGCTCGTCGCGCTGGGCCTGCTCGCGCTGCAGCTCGGCCGGCTCAAGGGCACGCTGTCGGCCGACGCCTGCCGCGAGCACCTGGTCGGGCTGACCCGGGTGCCGCACCTGATGGAGCAGTCGCTGGCGGGGCTCGAGCGGCAGGCGGAGGAGCTGTCGCGCGAGCTGGTCCACGCCACCGACTTCCTCTACCTCGGCCGCGGCATCCACTACCCGATCGCGCTCGAGGGCGCCCTCAAGATGAAGGAGATCTCCTACATCCACGCCGAGGGCTACCCGGCGGGCGAGATGAAGCACGGGCCGATCGCGCTGATCGACGAGCGGCTGCCGGTGGTGGCGCTGCTGCCGCGCGGCCGCGGGCGCGAGAAGATGCTGTCGAACGTGCAGGAGGTCAAGGCGCGCGGCGGCCGCGTGATCGCGGTCAACGCGGGGCCCGACGACGACCTGCGCGGCGTGCTCGAGCTGCGCGACGCGGTGCTGACGGTGCCCGAGGCCGAGGAGATGTGGTCGCCGCTGCTGATGACGCTGCCCCTGCAGCTCCTCGCCTACCACGTCGCCGTGCGCGCGGGACGCGACGTCGACCAGCCGCGGAACCTCGCCAAGTCGGTCACGGTCGAGTAAGCGTCGCGATGAGCGGCAACGTCGTGCGCGGCCCGTGGCCGGGGCCCGCAGGCCCGGCGGCCCCCGATCTCCTCGCCGGGCTCAACCCGCAGCAGCGCGCGGCGGTGCTGGCGGCCGACGGCCCCGTGCTGATCCTGGCCGGCGCGGGCAGCGGCAAGACCCGCGTCATCACCCACCGCATCGCCCACCTCGTGCTCGACCGCGGCGTGCCGCGCGACGCGATCCTGGCCGTCACCTTCACCAACAAGGCGGCCGGCGAGATGAAGGAGCGGGTGCTGCACCTGCTGGGCGGCGGCAGCGCCGCCGGGTTGTGGGTCTCCACCTTCCACGCGCTGTGCGTCCGCCTGCTGCGCCGCGAGTTCGAGGCCGCCTCGCTGCCCCGCGAGTTCGTGATCTACGACGAGGCCGACCAGCTCGCCGCCGTCAGGCTGGCGATGAAGGAGCTGGACCTGTCCGAGAAGCTGCACCCGCCGCGGCGGCTCTTGTCGCGCATCTCGGCCCGCAAGAACTCGGGGCGCGACCCGGAGGCCGCGGACGAGATGTCGCTGCAGGCCTCGCTCGTGCAGCGGGTGGCCGAGCGCTACCAGCAGCGGCTGAACGCCGCCCACGCGCTCGACTTCGACGACCTGCTGCTGCGCAGCGTCGCGCTGCTCGCGCAGGACGCCGCCGTCCGCGGGCGCTGGCAGCGGCGCTTCTCGTACCTGCTGGTCGACGAGTACCAGGACACCAACCGCGCCCAGTTCGACCTGGTCCGGCTGCTGGCGGGCGGCGCTGGAAACGTGACGGTGGTCGGCGACGAGGACCAGTCGATCTACTCCTGGCGCGGCGCGACGATCGAGAACATCCTCAACTTCGAGCGCCACTTCCCCGGCGCCCGGGTGCTGCGCCTCGAGCAGAACTACCGCTCGACCCAGGCGATCCTCGACGCCGCCGGCACCCTCGTCTCGCGCAACCGCAAGCGCAAGGGCAAGACGCTGCAGGCGACCCGCGCCGGCGGCGACCCGGTGTGGCTGCACCGCGCGGCCGACGAGTACCAGGAGGCGGCGTGGGTCGTGGAGCGGATCGCCTCGCGCCGGCAGCACCGCGCCGCGGTGCTGTTCCGGATGAACGCCCAGAGCCGGCTGCTGGAAGAGGCGCTGCGGCGCCACGGCCTGCCCTACGTGGTGGTCGGCGGCGTCGGGTTCTACGAGCGCAAGGAGGTCAAGGACGTCCTCGGCTACCTGCGCCTGGTGCTCAATCCCGACGACGACATGGCCGTGCGGCGGGTGCTCAACGTGCCGCCGCGCGGGATCGGCGACAAGACCGTCAACGAGCTGGAGCGGCTCGCCGGTGCCGAGCGCCTGTCGCTGATGGGCGCTCTCGGGCGCGTCGTCGACGACGCGCTGCTGCCGGCCCGCGCCACGCTGCCGCTCGGCCGCTTCCGCGACCTGGTGACGCGGCTGCGCGAGGACGCCGCGCGGCTCACCCTGCGCGGGCTCGTCGAGCGGCTGCTGGAGCTGTCGGGCTACGCGCTGGCGCTGGCCGACGACGACTCGCGAGAGAGCCAGCAGCGCGAGGCCAACCTCGCCGAGCTGATCAACTCGGTGGCCGAGTACGAAGCCCGCGAGGACGCGGCCGGCCTCGCCGGCTTCCTCGACGAGATCTCGCTGCTCTCCGACGTCGACCAGGCGAAAGGCGAAGCGCCCGTCGTGCTGATGACGTTCCACGCGGCCAAGGGCCTCGAGTTCGAGGACGTGTTCCTGATCGGGATGGAGGAGGGGCTCGTGCCCCACGCCCGCGCGGCGAACGACGACGACGGGATCGAGGAGGAGCGCCGCCTCTGCTACGTCGGGATGACCCGCGCGATGGAGCGGCTGCACCTGACCTGGACCGTGACCCGGGCCGTGTTCGGCCAGCGGCGGCTGGCCGAGCCCAGCCGCTTCCTCGAGGAGCTGCCTCCCGTCGGCCTGCGCCGCACCGGGCAGGGGTTCGATGCCCCGCCGGCGACCGGGGGCTGGCGCTCCGGGGGTGGCGGTGGGCGCTCCGGCTGGCGCGACGAGCCGGCGCTCAGCCGGTCGTCCCTGCCCCCGCGCCTGGCCGCGGCGGCCGCCGCTCCGCCGGCTCCCGGCGGGCCGGAGCTGAAGGCCGGAGCCCGCGTCCGCCATCCGCTGTTCGGGGTGGGGACCGTGATCCGCCGCGAGGGCGACGGCGACGACCTCAAGGTCACCGTGTCGTTCCCGGGCGTGGGCGCCAAGCGCCTGGTCGCGAAGTACGCGGGGCTCGAAGAGGCCTGAAACGCGAACGGGCCGCGGCCGGGGCGCCTCAGCCCCCTCCGCGGCCCGCGACGCTTCGCGGGTCTACTTCTTGTCGAGCCCGGTGACCACCCAGCGGCTCATCGGCAGGGTGACGCCGGCGGCGTCCTTCATCTCGTACTTGCGCAGCGTCATCGTGTAGTTCTCGACCGCGCCGTCCACGGTGACCGCGACGTCGACGCTCTTCTCGACCATCTCGCCGGTCAGCTTCTCCACGTCGTCGTTGGGCCCGATCGAGAGGGTGACGACGCGCTTCTCGCGCTCCAGCGCCTGGGTCGTGTCCGCGACCGCGCGCTTGAACTCCTTCTCCTTCTCGATGAAGCCCTTCCAGTCCTCCGCAACCTTGGCGAGGCGGGCCGGGATCGGGGCCCCCTTCTTGAGCAGCTCCTGGACCTCGGTGGCGGGGTTCAGGTTGTCGAGGTAGTACTGGTTGTAGGTCTTCTTGTTGTCGGCCAGGCCCTTGATCGCCTCCTGGTTCTTCCGGACGATCTCCACGAGCGGGGCCGGGCCGCGGTTGTCCGGGGAGGCGCCCAGCACCTTCCAGGACTGGGGCACCTTGTCGAACAGCACGATCGCGAAGCTCGACACGGTCTGGGTGTCCTTGGCGGCCACCGCGCGGAAGTAGTTTTCGACGACCTGGTTCTCGGCGCCGCCACAGGCGGCCGCGAAGGCGGCCAGCACCAGCAGCGCCCCGTCACGAAGTCTCATGGCTCCTCCTTCAGAAGCGCTCCCCGGCCCTTCGCGTCAGCTCTCAGGCGCCGTTGCCGGCTCGTCGGCCTCGTCGCGCTCGGCGAGGCGGGCGACCGAGACGAGGGCGTCGCCCTCTTCCAGGTCGATCAGGCGCACGCCCTGCGTGTTGCGGCCGATCGTCCGGATCTCCGCCGTGTTGAGACGGATGATCATACCTTTTCCGCTGATCAGCATCACCTGCTCGTCGCCCTGCAGGAACTTGACGCCGACCACCTGCCCGGTGCGCTCGGTGACGTCCATGTTGATGATGCCCTTGCCGCCGCGGTTCTGCAGCCGGTACTCGCCGAGCTCGGTCCGCTTGCCGTAGCCGCGTTCGGCCACGGTCAGCAGCGTGCCCTCCTTCTGCAGCACCTCGAGCGCCACCACCTCGTCGCCTTCGCCGAGCTCGATGCCCTTGACGCCGTAGGCGGTGCGCCCCATCGGCCGCACGTCGCCTTCGGCGAAGCGGATCGACAGGCCCTCGCGGGTGGCGAGCAGCAGCTCGTCTTCTCCACCCGTCAGCACCGCCTCGAGCAGCGCGTCGGGCTCCTCGACGCCGAGGGCGATGATGCCGCCCGAGCGCGGGTTCGAAAACGCCTTGAGCGCGGTCTTCTTGACGATCCCGCGGCGGGTGGCGAGGAACACGTAGCCGCCCTGCTCGAAGTCGCGCACCGCCACCATGCCGGCGATCTTCTCGCCGGACTGGAGCTGGGCCAGGTTGACGATCGCCTTGCCCTTGCCGCCGGGCCCCACGTCCGGGATCTCGTGGACCCGCAGCCAGTAGCAGCGGCCGCGGTCGGTGAAGACCAGGATGTAGGAGTGGGTCGAGGCGATGAACAGGTGGTCGACGAAGTCCTCGTCCTTGGTCTTCATCCCGATCCGGCCGCGGCCGCCGCGGCGCTGGGAGCGGTAGGTCGAGATCGAGGTCCGCTTGATGTAGCCGCCGTGGGTGATCGAGATCGCCACGTCCTCGTCGGCGATCATGTCGAGGGTGGTGATCTCGTCGACCGAGTCGACGATGTCGGTGCGGCGCGGGTCACCGTGGTCGGCGCGCAGCTTGCGCAGCTCGTCGACGACGATGCGGTCGATGCGCTCGGCGCGGGCCAGGATGTCCTTCAGGTCGGCGATCAGCACCTTCAGCTCGGCCAGCTCGTCGACGATCTTCTGGCGCTCGAGGCCGGTCAGCCGCTGCAGCTGCAGCTCGAGGATGGCGTCGGCCTGGATCTCGGTCAGGCCGAAGCGGGCGACGAGGCCGGCGTGGGCCTCGGCCGGCGTCTTCGATCCGCGGATCAGCGCGATCACCGCGTCGAGGTTGTCGAGGGCGATCACGTAGCCCTCGAGGACGTGGGCGCGGGCCTCGGCCTTCTTCAGCTCGAAGACCGTGCGCCGGCGGATCACCTCGCGGCGGAACTCGAGGAACAGCTCGCAGGCCTCGAGCAGGTTCAGCACCCGCGGCCGCTGGTCGACGATCGCCAGCAGGATCACGCCGAAGGTGTCCTGCAGCGGGGTGTGCTTGTACAGGTTGTTGAGCACGACCTGGGCGGGCTCGCCCTTCTTGACGTCGACGACGATCCGCATCCCCTCGCGGTCGGACTCGTCGCGCACGTCGGAGATGCCCTCGAGCCGCTTCTCGCGGACCAGGTCGGCGATCTTCTCGATCAGCTTCGCCTTGTTGACCTGGTAGGGGATCTCGCGGATCACGATCTGCTCGCGGTCGCCCTTCTTCGTGGTCTCGATCTCGGCCTTGGCGCGCAGCACGATCTGGCCGCGGCCGGTGCGGTAGGCGGAGCGGATGCCGCCGCGGCCGCAGATCGTGGCCCCGGTCGGGAAGTCGGGCCCGCGCACGCGCTGCATCACGCCCTCGAGCCGCTCGTCGGGGGTGAGGTCCGGGCTCTCGATCAGGAAGGTGAGCGCCTCCACCACCTCGCCCAGGTTGTGGGGCGGGATGTTGGTGGCCATGCCGACCGCGATGCCGGCGGCGCCGTTGACGAGCAGGTTGGGCAGCGCGGTGGGCAGCACCGTCGGCTCGACCGAGGAGTCGTCGTAGGTCGGCTGGAAGTCGACGGTCTCCTTCTCGATGTCGGCCATCATCAGCGCGCCGAGCCGGGTCAGCCGCGCCTCGGTGTAGCGCTGGGCGGCGGGCGGGTCGCCGTCGACCGAGCCGAAGTTGCCCTGGCCGTCGACGAGAGGCGCCCGCATGTTCCACGGCTGGGCCATCCGCACCAGCGTGTCGTAGATCGCCATGTCGCCGTGCGGGTGGTAGTTGCCCATCACCTCGCCGACGATCTTGGCGCTCTTGCGGTAGGGCCGCCCCGGCACCAGGCCCATCTGCTGCATGCCGTACAGCACGCGGCGGTTGGCGGGCTTGAGCCCGTCGCGCACGTCGGGCAGCGCGCGGCCGATGATCACCGACATCGCGTAGTCCATGTAGGACTGCCGCATCTCGTCGGCGATGTTGGTGGGGATCTTGAAGAGCGCGATCTTCTCGGGTTCGTCCATCTTCGGTATTCGTTCTCTCGCTTCCCGGCTAGACGTCGAGGTTCTTCACGTTGAGGGCGTTCTCCTCGATGAACTGCCGCCGCGGCTCGACGGCGTCGCCCATCAGGGTCGTGAAGATGTTCTCGGTCACCTCGTCGTCCTCGAGCCGGACCTGGAGCAGGGTGCGCGTCTCCGGGTCCATCGTGGTCTCCCACAGCTCCTCGGCGTTCATCTCGCCGAGGCCCTTGTAGCGGGAGATGGAGACGCCGCGCTTGCCGTCGGCCAGCACCTGCTCCACGAGCGCGCCGCGACCCGGCAGCTCCTTCTCGGCGCCGTCGACCAGCACCAGCGGTCCGCGGTCGAAGTCGCGGAACTCGTCGTAGGCCGTGTAGAGGGCCTTGTACTCGGGGCTGTGCACGAACTCGGCCGCGATCCGCTGCTGGCGGCTCTGGCCGTTCTGGCCGACGGTGATCGCCAGCTCGTAGACGCCGGTCTCCTCGTCGAGCTCGAGCAGCGCGTCCTGCCCGCGGTCCTTCAGCGGCTGCACCACGGCCTTCATCGCCGCCTTGTCGCGGAAGGCCGCGGGATCGATGATGCCCTCGGCCAGCAGCCGCTCGACGAGCGCCTTCGGGTGGCCGCGCCGCTCGACCCGCTCGAGCAGCCGGGCGAACCCGACCATGCGCTCGAGCAGGTGGCGCAGCCGCGGACCCTCGACCTCGTGCCCCGTGGCGAGCCGCACCTTGCGCTTCTCGACGGCGCGCTCCATCAGGAAGGCGGAGAGCGCCGCCTCGTCCTTCAGGTAACGCTCCGACTTGCCGGCCTTGGCCTTGTACAGGGGCGGCTGCGCGATGTAGAGGTGGCCGCGCTCGATCAGCTCCTTCATCTGGCGGTAGAAGAAGGTCAGCAGCAGCGTGCGGATGTGGCTGCCGTCGACGTCGGCGTCGCACATCACGATGATGCGGTGGTAGCGCAGCTTGCCGGCGTCGAAGTCGTCGGCGCCGACGCCGGTGCCGAGCGCCGTGATGATGTTGCGGATCTCCTCGGAGGCGAGCGTCTTGTCGAGCCGGGCCTTCTCGACGTTCAGGATCTTGCCGCGCAGCGGCAGGATCGCCTGGAAGCGGCGGTCGCGGCCCTGCTTGGCCGAGCCGCCGGCCGAGTCGCCCTCGACCAGGAACAGCTCGCACAGCTCGGGGTTGCGCTCCTGGCACTCGGCCAGCTTGCCGGGCAGGCCGGCGCCGTCGAGCGCGCCCTTGCGCCGGGTCAGGTCGCGGGCCTTGCGCGCCGCCTCGCGGGCGCGGGCGGCGTCGACCGCCTTGTTGACGATGCGCTTGGCGAAGCTCGGGTTCTCCTCGAACCAGGCGGAGAGCTTCTCGCCGACCAGGCTCTCGACGATGCCGCGCACCTCGGAGTTGCCGAGCTTGCCCTTGGTCTGGCCCTCGAACTGCGGGTTCGGGACCTTGGCGGAGATCACCGCGGTCAGCCCCTCGCGGGCGTCCTCCCCGGAGATCTCGGCCGCGTCCTTGCCGCCCGCCAGTTTCGCCGCGTAGCCGTTCACGCAGCGGGTGAGCGCGCCCTTGAAGCCGACCAGGTGGGTGCCGCCGTCGTGGGTGTTGATGTTGTTGGCGAAGGAGTGGACGTTCTCGGCGTAGCCGTCGTTCCACTGCAGCGAGACCTCGACCTCGACCCCCTCGCGGGAGGCGCCGAAGTAGATCGGCTGCGGCGGGATCGTCTCCTTGTTGCGGTTCAGGTGCTCGACGAAGCTGGCGATGCCGCCTTCGTACTGGAAGCGGTGGCTCCTGTTGTCGCGCTCGTCGTCGAGCGTGATCAGGATGCCGCGGTTGAGGAACGAGAGCTGGCGCAGCCGCTGCGACAGGGTGTCGAAGCTGAAGACCGTGGTCTCGAAGATCTGGCCGTCGGGCTTGAAGGTGACCTTGGTGCCGCGCCGCTCGGTGGCGCCGTCGGCGTGCAGGCGGGTGACCATCTCGCCGCGGCGGAAGCCGCAGCGGTAGGTGGTGCCGTCGCGCCAGATCTCGACCTCGAGCGACTCCGACAGCGCGTTGACGACCGAGATGCCGACGCCGTGCAGGCCGCCGGAGACCTTGTAGGCGCCCTTGTCGAACTTGCCTCCGGCGTGCAGCTTGGTGAGCACGACCTCGGCGGCGTCGAGTTCGGGCATCTGCGGGTGGGGCCCGACCGGGATGCCGCGGCCGTCGTCGATCACGGTCACCGAGTTGTCGATGTGGATGGTGACCCCGATCTCCCGGCAGTGGCCGGCCAGCGCCTCGTCGACCGAGTTGTCGACCACCTCGTAGACGAGGTGGTGCAGGCCCGCCTCGCCCGTGGACCCGATGTACATGGCGGGGCGCACGCGCACCGCCTCGAGGCCCTCGAGGATGCGGATCGCTTCCGCGCCGTACGTCTTTTCGTCGACCACCGCTTCTCCCCTCGTCTCCCCGCTCACGCGGCGCGCACCGTTCCCGCCGCGACCTCGAACAGCCTTCCGTCGCGCGCGACGCGCCGGGCCCAGCCCGGGTGGGCCGTGGTGACCAGCGCCTGGCCGCGCGCGCACACCCGCTCGCACAGGAGCGACGCGCGCTGCTCGTCGAGCTCCGAGTCGAGGTCGTCGAGCAGCGCCACCGCGGCGTGTCCCGTCTCCTGGCGGTGCACCGCCAGCACCGCCAGCGTCAGCGCCAGCAGCAGGCTTCGCACCTGGCCCGACGAGGCCTCGACGGCGTCGGCACCGGCAATCTCCAGCAGCACCCGGTCGCGCTGGGGACCGACCCGCATGCGTCCGCTGGCCAGTTCCGCCGCGCGCTCGGCTTCGATTTCCCGGCGCAGGCGCTCGCGCGCGGCTTGCGGGTCCTCCTCCGGGTGCGAGACGCGCAGCGTGTAGGTCTCGCGCTCGCCGCCGGGGCGGTACTCCTGCTGCAAGGCCTCGTGGAGGCGGCGGGCGTAGCTGGCCCGCCGCACCCGCAGCGCGCTGCCGTGATCGAGCAGCCGCTCCTCCCAGGCGAAGCGGTCGGGGCTGCGCCGTTCGAGTGCCGCTGCGCGCTGCGCCGCGACCCGCTCGTTCTCCTGCAACAGCCGCCTGTACGCCGGCCACAGCGCGCCGGCGCTGCGGTCGAGGAACTGGCGGCGGTCGCGCATCGAACCCCGGACGACGCGCAGCCTGTCGGTGGCGTACACGGCGACCTCGAGCCGGCCGTGGTAGTCGGCGGCGGTCACCGGCCGGCCTTCCACGCGCAGCGCGCGGCGACCGCTGCCGAGTTCGACCTCGAGCGCGCTGCGGCGGTCTCCCTCGACGGCGGTGGCGCCGGCGCTCAACACCGGCTGCCCGCGGCGGACCACGGCCTTGAGGTCGTCGGTGCGGAAGGAGCGGGCCCGCGACACGAGCCCCGCCGCCTCGAGCAGCGACGTCTTGCCCTGGGCGTTGGCGCCGTGGAACACGTTGAGACCGGGCCCGAGGGCACACTCCACCTCGGTGATGTTGCGCAGGTCACGCACGTGCAGGCGCTCGATCCACACGCTTCGCGACTAGAACCGCATCGGCATCACGACGTAGCGGTAGTCGAGGGCGCCGGCGTCGCCGCCCGGGCGCAGCAGCCCCTGGCTCTCGGCGTCCTTCAGCTCGAGCCACACGGTGTCCGTGCCGGCGACGCCGAGGAAGTCGAGCAGGTAGGCGGCATTGAAACCGATCTCCAGCTCCGGGCCCGGCTCCTCGACGACCAGCGTCTCCCGGGCTTCGCCCTGGTCCGGGGACTGGGCGGAGAGTTCCAGCTTGCCCTTGCCGAGCGCGACGCGGACCGCTCGGCTGCGCTCGGAGGAGAGCAGGCTGACGCGGCGGACGGCGGTGACGAGCGCCTCGCGCGAGAGCTCGACCTTGCGCTCTCCGGTGACGGCGACCACCCGCTCGAAGGCGGGGAACTGGCCCTCGATCGTCTTGCAGGCGAGGGTCCGGCCACCGCTGCGGAACAGCAGGTGGGCCTCGCGGGCCTCGAAGGCGACGCTGTCGGCTCCCTCGAGCAGGCGGGCCAGCTCGTGCACGGCCTTGCGCGGGACCAGGATGCGGCGCGGTTCCTTGACCTCCAGGCTGGCCGTCGCGCGGCAGTAGGCGAGGCGGTGGCCGTCGGTCGCGATCAGCGCACAAGAATCGCTCTCCAGCACCAGCAGCGCACCCGAGAGGTAGTAGCGGGCGTCCTCGGCGGTGATCGCGAAGGCGGTGCGGAGGATCATCTCGCGCAGCGGGGCGGCCGGCAGCTCGACCGCTGCGCCACCTTCCGCCTCCGGCAGCGCGGGGAAGTCCTCGCGCGGCAGGCCCGCCATCCGGTAGCGCACGCGCTCGCACTCGAGACTGGCCCAGCCGTCGGCGCCGACCGCGACCCGGACGTCGGCGTCGGGCAGCACGCGCGCGATCTCGAACAGCTTCTTGGCGCCCAGCGTCAGCGCCCCGGGGGTGGCCACGTCGGCGGCACAGGAAGAGCGCAGCGACACGTCGAGGTCGGTGGCCGAGATCCGCAGCCCCCCCCCGCGCTCGGCCTCGAGCAGGACGTTGGCGAGGATCGGGATCGAGTTCTTGCGCTCGACGATGCCCTGGACCAGCGACAGTTCCTTGACGAGGTCGGTCTTGCGGACGACGAATTCCATGAGCGGTTCCTTTCCCGTTCCTTTCAAACCGACATGCGGGAGAGAGACGAGAAGAGAAAGAGGTGAGTGTGGAAACGGTGCGAATCCGCGCAAGTCGCTGAGTGGCGGCAGTCATGGCTGTGGGTCGGGTTGTGGATGCCGTGCCGAGCGTGAACGGCGGCCTGAGGAAGGCGGGCGACCCACAGCGCGGTCACCGGGGCCCCACAGCCACTGCCTGCGGAAAAGCGTCGCAAACTCATCGGAATGAGTGCATCAGGCTGTGGATCAGCCTGTCGAAATCGGGGTCCTTCTTGCGCTGGTCCTCGATCTTGCGCACGGAGTGGATCACCGTCGTGTGGTGCTTGCCGAACGCCTTGCCGATCTCGGGCAGCGAGGCGTCGGTCAGCGTCTTCATCAGGTACATCGCGACCTGGCGCGGCAGCGCCACCGCCTTGGAGTTGTTGCGGGTCTTGAGCTCGGCGAGCTTCACATTGTAGTGGTCGGCGACGAGCTTCTGGATCATCTCCAGGCTGACCGGCTTGTCCTCCGTGTGCAGCAGGTCCTTCAGGACCTCCTGGGTCAGGGGCAGGTCGATGTCGCGGCCGGTCAGGCTCGCGTAGGCGACCAGCCGGATCAGGCTGCCCTCGAGTTCGCGGATGTTCGTGCGGACCTTGCTCGCGATGAAGAGGGCGACGTTCTCGGGCACCTCGACCCGTTCCGACTCGGCCTTCTTGCGCAGGATCGCGACCTTGGTCTCGATGTCGGGCGGCTGGATGTCGGCGATCAGCCCCCACTCGAAGCGGGACTGCAGGCGTTCCTCGAGGCTCGGGATCTGGCGCGGAGGACAGTCCGAGGAGATCACGATCTGCTTCTGGCCGTCGTGGAGGGCGTTGAAGATGTGGAAGAACTCCTCCTGCGTGCGGTCCTTGCCGGCCATGAACTGAATGTCGTCGACGAGCAGCACGTCGATCGAGCGGTACTTCTGGCGGAAGGCGGGCAGGCGGTCGAAGCGGATCGCGTTGATCATCTCGTTGATGAAGCGGTCCGAGGAGATGTAGAGGAGTCGCAGCTTCTGGTTGCGGGCCTGGATGTAGTGCCCGATCGCGTGCATCAGGTGGGTCTTGCCGAGGCCGACGCCGCCGTAGAGGAACAGCGGGTTGTAGCTCTTGGAGGGGATCTCGGCCACGGCCCGGGCGGCGGCGTGCGCGAACTGGTTCGAGGAGCCGACCACGAAGCTCTCGAACGTGTACTTGGGGTTGAGCGGAGCGAGGGCCTCGTCACGCGGTGGCTCGGCGGCGGGGGCCGCGGGCGCAGGCATCGGGTCGGCGTCTTCGGGCTCGAAGACGACCTTCACCTCGGGGCGACCGAGTTCGGCCAGCGCCTCGTGCAGTACCGGCTGGTAGTTCTTCGTCAGCCAATCCTTGAACTGCGCCGACGGCACCCGCACCCGCAACAGGCTGGCGTCCTCGGAGAGCAGCGTGGTGGGACGGAACCAGAGGCTGAACGTGTGGCGGGTCAGCTTCCGCTCGAGCAGCCCGAGGACCTGATCCCAGAGGTTCACGACAGCGGCGCTCCTGGCTCCGACGATGGGACGCAACTCTTTTCGATGCAACGACTTGAGATACGGATCGAGCCGCAACGCCCCGCGCCGCTCCCGAACGGGCGGGTTTTGCACAGAGATTTCAACATCTGTGGAAAATCGGGAGGCGGTGGCCGCGAGAAGCGTTTCGTCCGAAGCGGGGACGTTAGCACACGACGCGACGGGGCTCAATGCTGGAGCGGTCCGCGGGGCCGTACCTTCGTTTGACAGGGTCCTGTGCGGAGCCGTAAACTTATCGCTTTCGTCGGACGCACTTGCGAGGCTTCGAAGAACCATGAAGAGGACGTTCCAGCCGAACAACCGGCACCGGCGCCGCACCCACGGGTTCCTGGTCCGGATGCGGACCAAGGGCGGTCGCCTGGTCCTGAAGCGCCGCCGTCAGAAGGGCCGGAAGCGGATCGCGCTGTAGCGCGCGCGGCACTCGTGAGCGGGCTGGCCCGGCCGAGGCGGTTGCGCTCTGGTGCCGACATCCGGCGAGTTCTCAAGGAGGGCCTGCGGCTCGACGGTGCGCTGTTCGTGCTCTTCGCGCTCGATCGGCCGCAACCGCTGGCGCGACTCGGCCTCGCCGTCGGCCGGCGGGTCGGTGACGCGGTCCGCCGCAACCGTGCGAAGCGGCTGCTGCGCGAGGCTTTCCGCGCCGCTGCGCCGCAGCGCGGCACGGACCTGGTCGCGGTCGGCAAGCCGGGGCTGCCCGAGCGCTCGGCGGACGAGGTGAAGCGTGAGTTGGCCCAGCGCCTCCGGCGCCTGGAAGGCCGGCCGGCCCGGCGAAGCCGCCCTGCTGGCCGGGATTGAAATCTACCGCCTCACGCTGGCCCCCTGGCTGGGGGGCCACTGCCGTTTCGTCCCCAGTTGCAGCGCGTACGCGGAAGAGGCGTTCGAGCGACACGGGACATGGCGCGGCCTGCGACTCGCGGCGTGGCGGCTGTTGCGCTGCCAGCCGCTGAGCCGCGGCGGGCCGGACCCGGTGCCCTAGGAAGGACCCATGGAAGAACGGCGTCTGTTGCTGGCGGTGGCCCTGTCGTTTCTGGTCCTCACCGGGTACCGCTTGTTGTTTCCGCCGCCCGAGCGTCCGCAGCGGCCGCCGGCGACGACCGTGACCGCAGAGCCTGGTGGAGCGGGCCCCACGTCGCCAGCCGTGGCGCAGGCGACGCCCACGCCGGTGCCGGTGGTCGAGGCCGTCGCGGACGAACGGCAGCGCCGGGTCGAGGTGAGCGGCGGCGGTCGGACGCTGGCGTTCAGCAACGAAGGCGCGCGGCTGGTCTCGTGGCGGCTGGAAGCGTTCCGGGACGATCGCGGGGCGCCGCTGGAGATGATCCGGGCGGCGCTCGGCGGGCCGTGGCCGCTCGATGTCGAGACCGGAGACCGGGAAGTCGACGCGGCGCTGCGGAGCGCCCTGTTCCAGCCCAGCAGCGAGGTCGTGACGCTCGGGCGCGAGGGCGGGCTCCTGTCGTTCCGTTATGCCAGCGGGGACCTCGAGGCGAGCAAGGAGCTGACGTTCCGCGGAGGAGACGGCCTCGTCGAGGTGAAGGCCCGGGTGCGCAAGGCGGGCCGAGAGCTCCCGGTGCGGCTCGTGTGGGGGCCGGGGCTGGGCAACCCGACGGTCGCCGAGCAGGGCGTGCAGGGCTACATTGCACCCCAGGGGGTGTGGTTCGACGGGCGGTCGACCCATCGGGTGGTGGTTGCGGGTCTCGAGGCCCCGGTGGGAGCACCGGCCGCCCGCTGGGTGGGTGTCGAGAGCCAGCACTTCGCCGCCCTGCTGGTACCGGCCGAGCCCGCGGCGGCCGAGGTGCGGAGGGTCGAGGTGCCGTCGACCGACCCGACGCTGCCGAAGGTGGATCTGCCCGCCGTGCTGCTGCCGGTCGGCCCCGGCGGCGCGTTGTTGTTCGTGGGCGCGAAGGACTACGACGAGCTGGCCCGGCTCGGGCACCAGTTGCACGAGGTCGTCGGAGTGGGGGACTGGATCGGGCCCATCGTCGTGCCGCTGCTGCGGCTGCTGCGCTTCGTGCACGGCTACGTCGGCAACTACGGCTGGGCGATCGTCGTGCTGACCGTCGTGATCAACCTGGTGATGGCGCCGCTGCGCCACCTCTCGATCGCCAATGGCATGAAGATGGCCAAGATGGCGCCCGAGATGAAGGTGATCCAGGAGCGCTATCGCAAGGTGCCGCCGCTCGACCCGAAGCGTCAGGAGATGCACGCGGAAATGACCGCGCTGTACGCGAAGCACGGGATGAGCATGGGCAGCCAGATGCTGCTCGGCTGTCTGCCGCTGCTGCTGACGATGCCGTTCCTGTTCGCGTTCTACCGTGTGCTCCAGGTGTCGATCGACCTGCGCGGCGCGTCGTTCCTGTGGATCCCGGACCTGTCGCACACCGACCCGTGGTACATCACGCCGATCCTGATGGGCGTGTCGATGGCGTTGATGTCGAAGCTGACGCCGACCGCGATGGACCCCGCGCAGCAGCGGATCATGATGCTGATGCCGCTGGTGCTGGTGGTGATGTTCTTCGCCGCCCCGGCCGGCCTCAACTTGTACTGGCTGGCGTCGAACGTGTGCGCGATCGTGCAGCAGGGGATCACGCTGAAGTTGCTCCAGCACTCGCAGCCGGAAGCGGCGCCCGAGAGGAAGAAGCGATGAGGGACCCGGTCTTCACGGGCACGGACGAGACGGCCGCCGTCGCCGAGGCCGCGCGCACGCTCGGCCTGCCGGCCGGGGGCCTGCGCTATGCGCTGCTGGACCCCGGGACGCCGGCGGTGCGCGGCGTGCCTGCGACGCCGGCGCGCATCGCCGTGATCGTGCCGACGCGCCCGCCGGTGGCGGTCGCGCCCGTGGCGGCGCGCCCGACGGTCTCCCCGGGGGAGGCTGTGCGCGGGGTGCTCTCCGCGCTGGGCCAGGCGGCCGGCGCCGCCCTCGAGGTCGACGCCGAAGCGACGTCGCGCGGAGAGCGCCTGTCGCTGAAGGGGGAGGCGACGCGCGTGCTGCTCCACGACAACGGAGAAGCGCTGGAGGCCCTGGCCCTGCTGTTGCAGCGGGTCGCTGCCAATGCCGACCCCGAGTACCGGCTGGAACTGCGGTGCGAGGCCGTGCGGCAACGCCGAGACGAGCACCTGCGCGCCGAGGCGCTGGCCGTCGCGCAGGCCGTGGCGCAGGACGGCCGTCCGCGGCCGATGCCGGCACTGAACGCCTACGACCGCCGGATCGTGCACATGGCCGTGGCCGAGGTGCCCGGTGTGGCCAGCCAGAGCCAGGGCGAAGGGCGGGAACGGCGGGTGGTGATCGCGCCGAAACCCGACGCCGCGCACGCCTGATCCGAGCCCCCACACGCGGGCGCTTGCTGAGCTCGGCATTCCCGGGCCCGGCCGCGACCGCCTGGCCCGCTACCTGGACCGGGTGGCGGAGTGGAATCCCCGCATCAACCTGACCGGGGCGCGCGACGCGGCCACGCGGGTGGCGCGGCTCGTGGGAGACATCCCGGCCTGGGCGCCCCGGATTCTCGGGCCCCGGGTCCTCGACATCGGCAGCGGCAATGGCTCCCCGGGGCTGGTGCTGGCGATCCTGCGTCCCGACCTCGAGGTGACGCTGCTCGAGCCGCGGATGCGGCGCTGGGCGTTCCTGCGGGAGGCGATTCGCGACGCCGGCGCTCGCGCCGAGGCCGTGCGAGCCCGCCACGACCAGTATGACGGGGCGCCCGCCGACACCGTCGTGCTGCGGGCGCTCCAGATCGAAGCGCGCGAGCTGTGGCCCCTGGTCCGGCCGCGGGGGGAGTGGGTGCAGGTCGGGGCGCCGCCGGTCTCGTGGGGCGGCTTCGAGCCGTTGCCCGGCTGGGCCCCGGACGTGCACGTCGCCCGGCGCTGTTCCACGTGAAACACCCCACGGCTCCGCGGGGTGTTTCACGTGAAACACCGGTGGTATCCTCTCGCCCCCCGAGGGTCCTGCCGGCCAGAGTGGGCCTGGCGCGGCGCGGGAACGCGAAACAGGAGGTAGACGCGGGCGGTGGCGCGCATCATTGCCGTAGCGAACCAGAAGGGCGGCGTGGGCAAGACCACGACCGTCATCAACCTGGCCGCATCACTGGCCGCGGCCGAGAAGCGGGTGCTGGCGATCGATCTCGATCCCCAGGGCAACCTCACCTCCGGCCTCGGGCTGCGCAGCCGCGATCCGCGCCCCTCGGCCTACGACCTGCTGGCGGGGGAGTCGGGGGTGGCGACGGCCCGGCTCGCCACCGACCTCACCACCCTTCACCTCATCCCGTCGGATCGCAACCTGATCGGCGCCGAGATCGAGCTCGTCAACGCGGAAGAGCGCGAGTACCGCCTGCGCGCGGCCCTGCGCGACGCGACGGCCGACTACGACTACGTGCTCGTCGACTGCCCGCCTTCGCTCGGCCTGTTGACCCTCAACGCGCTGGTGGCCGCCGACGCGGTGCTGGTGCCCCTGCAGTGCGAGTACTTCGCGCTCGAGGGGGTCACCGAACTGCTGTCGACTCTGCGCCGGGTGCAGGCGGCCTTCAACCCGAACCTCGACATCGCCGGCGTCCTGCTGACGATGGTCGACCTGCGGATGACGCTCACCCAGCAGGTGATCTCCGAGGTCCGTGCCCACTTCCCAGGCCGCGTCTACGCGGCCCACATCCCGCGCAGCGTGCGGCTGGGCGAGGCCCCCTCGTTCGGCAAGCCGATCCTGCTCTACGACATCAAGTCCAAGGGGGCCGAGGCCTACCTCGCCCTCGCCAGGGAGATCCTCGAGAATGACGCGCAAGGCACTGGGCAAGGGCCTCTCGGCACTCCTGCCGGAGCCTGAACCGGCAGCGGTCGCGCCACCGCCGGCGGCGCCGGCAGGGGGGGGCGAACCCACCCGTGAGGTGGCCATCGACCGCCTCGAACCCAACCCGGTCCAGCCGCGCGCCGTGATGGGGGAGGCTCGCCTCCAGGAGCTGGCGGACTCGATCCGCGAGAGCGGCATCGTGCAGCCGATCGTCGTCCGCCCCCACGAGGGGCGGTTCCAGATCATCGCCGGCGAGCGGCGCTGGCGGGCGGCGCAGCGGGCGGGTCTCGCGAAGGTCCCCGTCGCGGTGCGCGAGGTACCCGACGACCGCTTGCTCGAGCTGGCGATCGTCGAGAACGTGCAGCGCGAGGAGCTGACGCCGATCGAGGAGGCCGCGGCCTACCAGAAGCTGCAGGACGACCTGGGGCTGACCCAGGAGCAGGTGGCCCAGAAGGTCGGCCGCGACCGCGCGACCGTCGCCAACACCATGCGGTTGTTGCGCCTCCCCCGCGAACTGCGCGACCTCGTCGGGGACGGTCGCCTCTCGGCCGGCCACGGCCGGGCCTTGCTCGCCCTAGACAAGGCGGAAGACCAGGTGGCGCTCGGCCGCGAGGCGGCCCGCAAGGGGCTCTCGGTGCGCGAGGTCGAGGCCCGCGTCGCCCACCTGCGGGCGCCGCGGCCCACGATCCGCAAGCCGGTCGACGCCAACACCCGCGCGGCGGAGGAGAAGCTGCGCGCTGCGCTCGGCACCCGGGTCCAGATCGCGCGCCAGCGCGGCGGCAAGGGCCAGCTCAAGATCCAATTCGGGAGTGAGGCCGAACTGTCTCGCCTCTACGACGCCCTGGTGCGTCTCGCACGCGGGGCCTGATGGTCCTCAAGCAACTCCGGGGTCTGGCCGGCGACGAGATCAACGGCTTCATGGACCAGGGCACCGAGTTCCTGGGCGAGTTGCGCTTCCGCGACACGTTCCGCGTCGACGGCCACGTCAAGGGTCGGATCGTGTCCGACAACACGCTGATCGTCGGCGAGACCGGCCACGTCGAGGCCGACATCGACTGCGGAGTGGTCTCCATCCGCGGCACCGTCACCGGCCACATCCACGGCCGCCAGCGCATCGAGCTGATGGCCGGGTCGAAGGTGCACGGCACGCTGAGCTCGCCGCGGCTTTTGATCGAGGAGGGTGCGCTGTTCCAGGGCGACTGCGACACGACGCCCGCGACCACGAAATGAGCGACGAGCGCGAGCGGATCCGGCGGCTGACGGAGCGCGTCTCGTGCGCGGGTTGAGCGAGCAAGCTCGGCCCTGCCGAACTCGCCCAGGTCCTGGGCGGCCTCCAGCGCAACACCGACCCCCGCGTGCTCGTCGACCAGACCACCGGCGACGACGCCGGCGTGTTCCTTCTCGACGAGCACACGGCGCTCGTGCAGACGGTCGACTTCTTCACGCCGGTCGTCGACGACCCGTTCCTGTTCGGCCGCATCGCCGCCGCCAACGCGCTCTCGGACGTCTATGCGATGGGCGGCCGGCCGCTGACGGCGCTGTCGATCGCCGCCTTCCCGGAGCGCGACTTCCCGCTCGAGTGGGCGCGCGCGATCGTCGACGGCGGCGCAGCGGCACTGGCCGAGGCCGGCTGCGCGCTGCTCGGCGGCCACAGCGTGCGCGACCCCGAGATCAAGTTCGGCTACGCCGTCACCGGGCTCGTCGACCCCGCGCGGATGCTGACCAACGCCGGCGCCCGCCCCGGCGACGTGATCGTGCTGACCAAGCCGCTCGGCACCGGCGTGATCGCCACGGCGATCAAGGCCGGCGCGGCGCCCGCCGAGGCCGCCGCAGCCGCGGCGGTCTCGATGGCGCGGCTCAACCGCGAGGCGGGTGCGGCAGCGCTCGCGGTCGGCGCCCGGGCCGCGACCGACATCACCGGCTTCGGCCTCGCCGGCCACCTCTCGCGGCTCGCCCGCGAGAGCGTCGTCAGCCTCGTCCTCGACGCCGCGGCCCTGCCGCTGCTGCCCCACGCCCTGGAGCTGGCGGCCCGCCACCAGCCGGGCGGCCTCAAGGCCAACCGCCGGCACTACGGGCCCGCGCTCGCGCTCGCGGGTCTCGACGCCGCCCGCGAGCCGCTGCTGTTCGACCCGCAGACGAGCGGCGGCCTGGCGATCGCCTGCGCGCCGGAGCGCGTCCCGGAGCTGCTCGAGGCGCTGCCGGGGGCCGCCGCGATCGGCCGCGCCGAGAGGGCCGGGACGCACCCGCTGATCGTCCGCTAGGCCCCCCGTTTTTTTGACGCCGAAAGCCGGCGCGTGTTACCCTGCCGCGCTTTCTGGGGGCCCGTGCCGTGCCTGCTCCGCGGCCCCCGCGGCCTCCCGCGCCGACCTCGCGGGGCGTCGCTCCCCGGTGGGACCGAGAACGAGCAGGCGAGGGGAACGAACCGGTTGGCTGCCCAGGGGGAATCGCTGGCCGCGCGGCGCTACGCCCGCGCCCTGTTCGACGTGGCGCCCGTCTCCGCGCGCGGCCTGCTGCGCGACGAGCTGAAGCAGGCCGGCGACGCGTTTTCGTCCCACCCGGAGCTGCGGGAGGCGCTGACCAACCCGGCCGTGCGTCCCGACGCCCGCGCCCGCGTCGTCCAGGCGGTGTTCGCCGGTGCCTCGGAGTTCGCGGCGCGGCTGTTCAAGCTGCTGGCCGAGCGCGGTCGCTTCGCGCTGCTGCCGGCGATCGCTCGCGCCTTCGCCGAACTCGTCCACCAGGCCGAGGGCGTGGTGCCGGCCCAGGCCACGACGGCGATGCCGCTCGAGCCCGCCCAGCGCGAGGCGCTCGAGAAGGCGATCGCGGCGGCCACGGGCTGCGCGGTGGCGCTCGAGACCGCGACCGACCCCGCACTGCTCGGCGGCGTGCGGCTGAGCCTGCAGGGCCTGACCTACGACGGCAGCGTCAAGGCGCGCCTCGCCAGCCTGCGCCGGGCGCTGGCGCCGGCCCGCGCGTAATTCGAAACGCCAGACCAGGAGTAGCACGAGTGGAAATCCGCGCCGAAGAAATCACCAAGATCCTGCGCGAGCAGCTCGGCGGCGTCCAGGCCCAGATGGACGTCTCCGAGGTCGGCAGCGTGCTGTCGGTCGGCGACGGCATCGCCCGCATCCACGGCCTCAACCGCTGCATGGCGGGCGAGCTGCTGGAGCTCCCGCACGGCGTCATGGGCATCGCGCTGAACCTCGAGGAAGACTCGGTCGGCGCGGTGCTGATGGGCGACACCGCGGAGATCCGCGAGGGCGACGAGGTCAAGCGCACGGGGCGCATCATGTCGATCCCGGTCGGCGACGCGATGGTCGGCCGCGTGGTCAACGCGCTCGGCCAGCCGATCGACGGCAAGGGCCCGATCGAGGCCAAGGAGTTCTTCGAGATCGAGCGCATCGCCCCCGGCGTCGTCGAGCGCCAGCCGGTGCGCGAGCCGCTGGAGACGGGCGTCAAGGCGATCGACTCGATGGTCAACATCGGCCGCGGCCAGCGCGAGCTGGTGATCGGCGACCGCCAGACCGGCAAGACCGCGATCGCGGTCGACACGATCATCAACCAGAAGGGCAAGGGCGTCGTCTGCATCTACGTCGCGATCGGGCAGAAGCGCTCGACCGTGGCCCAGGTGGTGCGCACGCTCGAAGAGTTCGGGGCGATGGAGCACACCATCGTCGTCTCCGCGACGGCCTCCGAGCCGGCCCCGTTCCTGTACCTGGCGCCCTACGCCGGCTGCGCGATCGGCGAGTTCTTCCGCGACAGCGGCCGCCACGCGCTGTGCATCTACGACGACCTGTCGAAGCACGCCGCGGCCTACCGCGAGATCTCGCTGCTGCTGCGCCGCCCGCCGGGCCGCGAGGCGTACCCGGGCGACGTCTTCTACCTGCACTCGCGCCTGCTCGAGCGCGCCGCCAAGCTCTCCGACAAGAAGGGCGGCGGCTCGCTGACCGCGATCCCGATCATCGAGACCCAGGCCGGCGACATCTCGGCCTACATCCCGACCAACGTCATCTCGATCACGGACGGCCAGATCTTCCTCGAGGCCGACCTGTTCAACTCCGGCATCCGCCCCGCGATCAACGTCGGCAACTCGGTGTCGCGCGTCGGCGGCTCGGCGCAGACCAAGGCGATGAAGGCGGTCGCCGGCCGCCTCCGCCTCGACCTCGCCCAGTACCGCGAGCTGGCGGCCTTCGCCCAGTTCGGCTCCGACCTCGACAAGGCGACGCAACAGCAGCTCTCGCGCGGCCAGCGGCTGACCGAGATCCTGAAGCAGAACCAGTACCAGCCGCTCGCCGCCGAGAAGCAGGTGCTGATCATCTTCGCGGCGACCAACGGCTACCTCGACGCCTACGGCGTGGCGGAGGGCCGCCGCTACGAGGCCGAGCTGTACCGCTTCATGGACACCCGCCACCCCGGGCTGCTCAAGGACATCGCGGACAAGAAGGACATCAAGGGCGAGCCGACCGAGAAGCTGCACGCGGCGCTCAAGGAGTTCGCCGACGTGTTCCAGGCCCAGGCGTAAGGGACGAACTCTCCGCGAGGACTCCATGCCTGCCCTGATCGACATCCGGCGCCGGATCCGCAGCGTGAAGAACACGCAGCAGATCACCAAGGCCATGAAGATGGTCTCGGCGGCCAAGCTGCGCCGCGCCCAGGAGGCGATGTTCGCGGCCCGGCCCTACGCGCGGCGCATGATGCAGGTGCTCAACTCGCTGGCCAGCCGCGCCACCCCCGAGGCGCACCCGCTGCTCGTCGAGCGCCCGCAGCAGAACGTGCTGCTGATCGTGGTCACCTCGGACAAGGGACTGTGCGGCGGCTTCAACGCCAACATCACCCGCGCGGCCCTGCGTTTCCTGCAGGACGAGCAGCGGGTCGGCCAGACCGTCAAGCTCGAAGTGGTCGGCCGCAAGGCGCGAGACTTCTTCCGCAGGCGGGTGTGGGAACTGCACGCCGAGCACGTCGGCGTCTTCCAGCCGCTCAAGTACGAGACCGCGAAGGTGCTGGCGAAGAGCGCCATCGAGGGCTTCACCTCCGGCCGCTTCGACGCCGTGTACCTCGTCTTCAACGAGTTCAAGTCGGTGATCGCGCAGCGGGTGGCGGTCGAGCGCCTGCTGCCGATCGCGCGCGAGGAGTTCGCGCCGGAGAACCCGCCGGTCGAGCACCTCTACGAGCCGGACGCCCAGGCCATCTTCGACGAGATCCTGCCCCGCCACGTCGAGGTCCAGTTGTGGCAGGCGCTGCTCGAGTCGGCGGCGGCGGAGCACGGCGCGCGGATGGCGGCGATGGACGCCGCCACCAACAACGCGGGCGAGATGATCGACAGCCTGACCCTGTACATGAACAAGGTGCGGCAGGCGGCGATCACCAAGGAGATCATCGAGGTCGTCTCGGGCGCCTCGTCGTAGATCCGAACAGCGGAGCTGAGCGAAGAACATGGCAGACAACGTCGGTCGCGTCGTCCAGGTGATCGGGCCGGTCCTCGACGTGGAGTTCGACAAGCACGTCCCGGCCATCTACAACGCCGTGCGCGTCCAGGACGACGGCAAGGCGTCGGGTGGCGTGCCGATCGACATCGTCGCCGAGGTCGAGCAGCACCTCGGCGAGAACCGCGTGCGCTGCGTCTCGATGCAGCCGACCGAGGGCATGGTCCGCGGCATGAAGGCGGTCGACACCGGCGCCCCGATCTCGGTCCCGGTCGGCCCCGGCACGCTCGGCCGCGTGGTCAACGTGATCGGCGAGCCGGTCGACGAGCTCGGGCCCGTCACCGCCGAGAAGCGCTATCCGATCCACCGCCCGGCGCCCTCCTTCGCCGAGCAGTCGACCAAACTCGAGATGTTCGAGACCGGGATCAAGGTCATCGACCTGATCGAGCCCTACCTGCGCGGCGGCAAGATCGGCCTGTTCGGCGGCGCCGGCGTCGGCAAGACCGTCATCATCCAGGAGCTGATCTTCAACCTCGCCAAGCAGCACGGCGGCGTGTCGGTGTTCGCCGGCGTCGGCGAGCGCACCCGCGAGGGCAACGACCTCTGGCTCGAGTTCCAGGAGTCGGGGGTCATCGACCTCAAGGACTTCAAGAAGTCGAAGGCCGCGCTCGTCTACGGCCAGATGACCGAGCCGCCCGGGGCCCGCCTCCGCGTCGCGCTGACCGGCCTCACCACCGCCGAGTACTTCCGCGACGAAGAGGGCAAGGACGTGCTGCTCTTCGTCGACAACATCTTCCGCTTCACGCAGGCGGGCTCGGAAGTGTCGGCGCTGCTCGGCCGCATGCCGTCGGCCGTCGGCTACCAGCCGACGCTGCAGACCGAGATGGGCGAGCTGCAGGAGCGGATCACCTCGACGTCGAAGGGCTCGATCACCTCGGTGCAGGCGATCTACGTGCCGGCCGACGACTACACCGACCCGGCCCCGGCCACCACCTTCGCCCACCTCGACGCGACGACGAACCTCTCGCGCCAGATCGCCCAGCTCGGCATCTACCCGGCCGTCGACCCGCTCGCGTCCAGCTCGCGCATCCTCGACCCGCGCGTGATCGGCGAGGACCACTACAACGTGGCCCGCGCCGTGAAGCAGATCCTGCAGCAGTACAAGGACCTGCAGGACATCATCGCGATCCTCGGCATCGACGAGCTGTCGGAGGAGCAGAAGGTCACGGTGGCGCGCGCCCGCAAGATCCAGCGCTTCCTCAGCCAGCCCTTCCACGTCGCCGAGCAGTTCACCGGCATCCCCGGCAAGTACGTGACGCTCGCCGACAACATCCGCAGCTTCAAGATGATCGTGAACGGCGAGGTCGATCACCTGCCGGAGCAGGCCTTCTTCCTGCAGGGCACGATCGAGGACGTGATCGAGGCGGCCAGGAAGCTGCAGTCGTAAGAGGACGAGGATGCTGCCCGAAAAGCTGCTGCTCGAGGTCGTCACCCCGGAGGGCCTGCTCCTGCGCGAGGAGGTCGACACGGTGCGCGCCCCGGGCGCGCTCGGCTACTTCGGCGTGCTGCCCGGCCACCGCCCGTTCTTCTCGACCCTCGGCCTCGGGGAGATCTCCTACCAGATCGGCAAGGAGAGCGGGCACCTCACCTGTTTCTGGGGCTTCTGCGAGGTGCTGCCCGACCGCGTCAGCATCCTGGCCGAGGTCGGCGAGCGCGCCGAGGACATCGACGTCGAGCGCGCCGAGAAGCAGCGGCACCAGGCCGCGGACCGGATGAAGTCGATCCGCGACGAGCAGGGCTTCAAGGAGGCGCAGGCCGCCTACATGAAGGCGGTCACCCGCCTGTCCGTGGCGCGCAAGCGCCGCGATTGATCGGCGGCTCGCGGCCGGAGTGAATCCGGCCGCTCGGGCCGCCGGGGCGAAACGGCGCTCCTCCGCCCCGGACCCCATGTCGCCGCGGCCCTGGAGCCGATGGATGGAACGCCCATGCTGAGCACGCTCGTCCGCCAGGTGCAGACCCTGGTCCGCTACCGGGCGCTGATCGGGAGCCTCGTCTCGCGGGAGCTGAAGGCCCGCTACCGCGGCAGCGTGCTCGGCTTCGTGTGGAGCTTCGTCAACCCGCTGCTGCTGCTCGCCACCTACGGCCTGGTCTTCACCTACATGCTGCCGGTGCGGCGCTCCCCCGACACAGACCCCTACTTCGTGTTCCTGTTCTGCGGCATCCTGCCGTGGACCTGGTTCTCTTCGTCGCTGCTGGAGTCGGCCGGGGTGCTGATCTCCTCGGGCAACCTGATCAAGAAGGTGCTGTTCCCGGCCGAGGTGCTGCCGGTCGTCACCGTGCTCGCAAACCTGTGCCACTTCGCCTTCGGGCTGCCGATCCTGGTCGCCGTGCTGGTGTGGTCGGGCCACCTGTCGGCGAGCGCGCTGCTCGCCGTGATCCCGATGCTCGTGCAACTGGTGCTGACGCTCGGCCTCGCCCTGTTCATCTCCGCGCTGACCGTGCACTTCCGCGACATCGCCAACATCCTCGGCCACGTGCTGCACCTGTGGTTCTTCTCCACGCCGGTGCTCTACGCCTACGCCGACGTGCCGGCGCTGCAGCCGCTGCTGCGCCTGAACCCGATGACCCACGTGATGATCGGCTATCAGGAGGCGCTGTTCTTCGGCGCGTTCGGCCACTGGCGCGGCCTGCTGGCGGCCCTCGTCGTCGCCCTCGTCGCCTTCGCGGCGGGCGCCTGGCTGTTCGAGCGGCTGCGCGACACGCTTGCGGAGGAAGTGTGAGCGCGCCGGCCGTCGTCGCCAGCGACGTCAGCAAGGTCTACCGCCGCTTCCTGCACAAGAACCAGTGGAAGACGCTGAAGAGCGCGCTGCTCACGGGCAGCCTGCTCTCGGACCTCAAGCCCGACGAGACCTTCACCGCCCTCGACTCGGTCTCCTTCGAGGTGCCGAAGGGCTGCACGTTCGCGGTGATCGGCGAGAACGGCTCGGGCAAGTCGACGCTGCTGAAGCTGGTCGCCGGCATCACCCGCCCGACCCGCGGAACGCTCACGGTCGACGGCCGCATCTCGGCCCTGATCGAGCTCGGCGCCGGCTTCCACCCCGAGATCTCCGGCCGCGAGAACGTGGTGATCAACGGGATCATGCTCGGCCTCAGCCGCGAGGAGGTGGAACGCCGCTTCGACGAGATCGTCGACTTCGCCGAGCTGCGGCCGTTCATCGACGCCCCGGTCAAGACCTACTCGTCGGGCATGTACATGCGGCTCGGCTTCGCGGTCGCCATCCACGTCGACCCCGACGTGCTGCTGGTCGACGAGGTGCTGGCGGTCGGCGACGAGGCGTTCACCCGCAAGTGCCTCGACAAGATCGGCGAGTTCCGCCGCCGCGGCCGCACCATCGTGCTGGTCACCCACTCGCTCGGCCTCGCCGAGAAGATGTGCGACGAGATCGCCTGGCTGCGGCGCGGCAGGCTGGTCGAGAAGGGCGACGCCAAGCGCGTGGTCGACGCGTACCTCACCTACGTCGCCGGCGGCGAAGAGGCGCTGCTCGCCGCCGAGCACGGCGCCCCGCGCGCGGTCGAGGGGGGCACGGCCGCGCCGGAGACCGCTCCCGGCGAGCCGGAGCCCGGCGCCGGCGGCTACCGCGAGGGACGCTGGGGCAGCCGCGAGATCGAGATCACCGAGGTCGCGCTCTGCGACGATCGCGGCCGCGCCCGCCACGTATACGCCCACGGCGAGGCGCTGCACGTGACACTCGGCGTCCGCGCGGCGGAGCCGGTCGAGGACTTCGTGTTCGGCATCGGCATCTTCACCGCCGACGGCACGAGCGTCTACGGCACCAACACCCACGTCGAGGACCACGTGCCGGTCGCCTTCTCGGGCGACGGCGAGGTCCGCTTCGAGATCGCCTCGCTCGACCTCGTCGAGGGCACCTACCTGATCGACGTCGCCAGCCACCGCCGCGACGGCACGCCCTACGACTACCACCGGGGCCTCTACTCGTTCCGCGTCAAGAGCCGGGTCAAGGACGTCGGCGTCTGGAGGCCACGCCACGCGTGGCGCTTCACCGGCGTCCGGATCACGCCGCCGGAGCCGAGGCCCGAGCTCGACCTGCGCGACGAGGCGGGGAGTTGAAGCACACGCTCGCGGAGGCCCGCGCCGCGCGCGAGCAGGCCCGCGCCGCTGGTCGCCGCGTCGCCTTCACCAACGGCTGCTTCGACCTGCTGCACCCAGGCCACCTCGCCCTGCTCGAAGCCGCGCGGGCCGCGGCCGACCAGCTCGTCGTCGGCCTCAACTCCGACCGCTCGGTGCGCGCGCTCAAGGGCCCGTCGCGGCCGGTGATCCCCGAGGCCGAGCGAGCGGAGGCGCTGCTGGCGCTGGAGGCCGTCGACCACGTCGTGATCTACGACGAGGAGACGCCCGCGGAGACGATCCGGGCGCTGGTGCCCGACGTGCTGGTCAAGGGCGCCGACTGGGCGCTCGACCGCATCGTCGGCCGCGATACCGTGGAGGCGGCCGGCGGCCGTGTCGTGCGCGTCGAGCTGGTCGCGGGCCGCTCGACCTCCGCCACGCTCGAGCGCATCCGGAAGCGATGAGGGCCGCGTGGCTCGCGCGGCTCGACGCAGCAACGTGGCTGCGCGAGGCGCGCAGCCGCCTGCGCGCGGAGGGCGACGTCGCCCTCCACGCGATCGCCGACGCGGCCGCGCCGCTCGCTGCGGCGCTGCTGGCCGAAGGCGACGACGAGCGCCCCACGCTCCCGCTGCTGCTGGTGGTGCCGCGCGAGCGCGACGTCGAAGGCGTCGCCGCCAACCTGCGCACGCTGCTCGCCGAACTGGGCCGCGCGGGCGAGGTGCTCGGCTTCCCCGCCCCGGGGCCCGCCCCCTACCGCGGCCTCGCCCGTCATCCGGAAGCGCTGCTGCGCCGAGCGGCCGCGCTGCACGCCGCACGCCGCGGCACGCTCGCCGGCCTCGTGGCCTCGCCCGCCGGGCTGCTGCGGCCGTCGCTGCGCCGCGAGCTCTTCGAGACCCGCGCGTTCTCCCTCGGGAGCGGCGAGGAGATGACCCCGGAGATCCTGCTCGAGGCCCTCGACGAAGCGGGCTACGTGCGCGAGGACCCGGTCTCGGCGCCCGGCCAGGTCGCCCACCGCGGCGGCATCCTCGACTTCTTCCCGCCCGACCGCGAGGACCCGGTCCGGCTCGAGTTCTTCGGCGACACGATCGAGACGCTGCGCGCGTTCGACCCCGAGACCCAGCGCTCGCGCGAGCACCTGAAGCGCATCGACGTGCTGCCGCTGTCCGACGTTTTCCCCACCCGCTCGCTGCTGCAGGCGCTGCCGGGCCGGATCGAGGAGCGCTTCCCGCCCTCGCGCGACCGCGACGCCCTGCTCGAGCGAATCCACCGCGGGCTCTACCCCGACGACCTGCCCGAGCTGCTCGCGCTGGTGGACGGTGCGCTGGTCGCGCCGTGGACCCACCTGCCCGCGATGCTGACGGCGATCGTCGAACCCGAGCAGGTCGCCGAAGAGACGGAGACCTTCGCCCAGCGCGCACACGAGGAGTGGGAGCGGCACGACGGCGCGCTGTGGCCGGCGCCCGGCGAAGCCCTGGTCGAGCCCGCCGCGCTCGCCGCGCGTCTCGCCGACGGACCACGGGTGGAGTTGCGCGGGCTCGACCTCGAGCAGCGCGGCCTGCGGGTCGGCTCGCGGCCCGCGCCGCGCTACGCGGGCGACCTGCGCCGGCTCGCCGCGGAGCTCGACCAGCGCGCCGCCACCGTCGTCTTCCTCGGCAACGCGGGCCGCGCCGAGCGCGTCGCCGACGTGCTGCGCGAGACCGGCGTGGCCGTCGCGGAAGGCGCCGCTATCGACGTGCGGGTCGGCGCGCTCTCGGCGGGCTTCGAGCTCGAGGAGCCGTCGCTGCGGGTGCTGGCCGACGGCGACGTGTTCCCCGAGGAGGTCCACGTCCACGCCCGGGCCCGCGGCCGACGCGCGCGGGGCTTCCTCTCGGACTTCCGCGACCTCAAGGTCGGCGACCTCGTGGTCCACGACGAGCACGGCATCGGCCGCTTCGTCGGCCTCGAGACGCTGCAGCTCGCCGGCCAGACCCGCGAGTTCATGGTCCTCGCCTACCAGGGCGGGGACAAGCTGAAGGTCCCGGTCGATGCCTTCGACCGGGTCCAGAAGTACGCCTCGGCGGAGGGCGCCAGGCCCAACGTCGACAAGCTCGGCTCCGGCTCGTGGGAGAAGGTCAAGAAGCGCGTCAAGAAGGCGATGCGCGACATGGCCGCCGAGCTGCTGCGCCTGTACGCGCTGCGCAAGGCGCAGCCGGGCCACGCGTTCACGGCCACGAGCCCGTGGCAGCGCGAGTTCGAAGACGCCTTCGAGTGGGAGGAGACGGTCGACCAGAAGGCAGCGATCGCCGAGGTCGAGAACGACATGGCCCAGCCGGCGCCGATGGACCGCCTCGTCTGCGGCGACGTCGGCTACGGCAAGACCGAGGTCGCGATGCGGGCGGCGATGCGCTGCGTGCTCGACGGCAAGCAGGTGGCGGTGCTGGCGCCGACCACCGTGCTCGCCTTCCAGCACTGGAAGACGTTCCGCAAGCGCTTCTCGCCGTTCCCGGTCAGCGTCGACATGGTGTCCCGTTTCCGCAGCCCGCAGGAGGTGAAGCGCACGCTCGGCCTGCTGGCCGAAGGCAAGGTCGACGTCCTGATCGGCACCCACCGCCTGCTGTCGAAGGACGTCGCCTGGAAGGACCTCGGCCTGCTGATCATCGACGAGGAGCAGCGCTTCGGCGTGGCGGCCAAGGAGAAGCTCAAGCAGCTCCGCACCGCGATCGACTGCCTGACGCTGTCGGCGACGCCGATCCCGCGCACCCTGCAGATGGGCCTGTCGGGACTGCGCGACATGTCCGTGATCGAGACCCCGCCCAAGGACCGCCTCGCCATCCACACCTCGATCGTCAAGTTCTCGACCGAGGCGATCGCGGCCGCGATCCGCCAGGAGCTCTCGCGCGACGGCCAGGTCTACCTCGTGCACAACCGGGTCGAGTCGATCTACGCGCTGTCGGGGCTCGTCCAGCGCCTGGTGCCCGAGGCGCGGGTGGCGGTCGCCCACGGCCAGCTCCCCGAGGGCCAGCTCGAGCAGCAGATGCTCGCCTTCGTCGAGGGTCGCGCCGACGTGCTGGTGGCGACCACGATCATCGAGAACGGCCTCGACATCCCGCGCGCCAACACGCTGATCGTCAACCGCGCCGACCGCTACGGCCTGGCGCAGCTCTACCAGCTCCGCGGTCGCGTCGGCCGCTCCGACCGGCGCGCCTACGCCTACCTGCTGGTGCCGCCCGACACCGTGCTCTCCGAGATCGCGCGCAAGCGCCTCGCCGCGATCCAGGAGTTCTCGGACCTGGGTGCCGGCTTCCGCATCGCCGCCCTCGACCTCGAGCTGCGCGGCGCCGGCAACCTGCTCGGCGGAGCGCAGAGCGGACACATCGAGGCCGTGGGCCTCGATCTCTACCTCAAGCTGCTCGACCAGACGATCGCCGAGCTGCGCGGGCAGCTGCCGCCCGAGGCGGTGCGCACCGCGCTGAACCTGGGCCTCGACCTGCGGCTGCCGCCGGAGTACGTGCCGGACGTCAACCAGCGGATGGCACTCTACAAGCGGGCGAGCCAGGCCCGCGACGTGGCCGAGCTCGACGCGCTGCGCGACGAGGTGCGCGAGCGCTACGGGGCGCCGCCGGTGGAAGCCGAGGACCTGCTCGCCTACGCGCGGCTGCGGGTACGCGCGGAGGTGCTCGGCCTGCGCCAGGTCGACCGCATCGCCCATGGCCTCGCCCTGCTCTTCGGCGAGCGCCCGCCGCTGCCGGTCGACGACCTCGTGGCGCTGGTCCGGGCCCGGCCTGGGGCCTCTCTGCTGCCCCAGGGCGGCTTGCGGCTGCCGGTGCCCGCCGGAACGACGCTGCTGGCGGCCCTCGACGGAGCCCTTCAGGGGCTGGAGCAGGGCGTGGGCGGCGTGCGGGCCGTACAATGACCGGATCGCCGTGAACCCGCCCGCTGCCCTGATCCTGTTCGTCGCCCTCGCCCTGCCCGGCTGCCGCGCGGGAGACGACGAGAATCCCGTCGTGCTGCGGCTCGGCAGCGGAGAGGTGCGCCGCGCGGCCTTCCTCGCCGAGGTCGCCCGCTTCGAGGCCCGCGGCGGCGCGCCGCTCGCCCCCGAGGCGAAGCGCGGCCTGCTCGAGGACTTCCTGGCCGAGCGGGTCGTGGAGCTCGAGGCACGCGCCACCGGGCGGCTGCCGCCAGGGGCGAGCGACGAACAGACCCGCGCGGCCGTCCAGGAGTTGCTGGCCGAGGCGGCGGCGGGGGCCGCCCCGGTCGGCGACGCGGAGGTCGCACAGGCCTTCGAGGCCCGTCGCGAGTCTTACCGGACGGAGGAGACGGTCACGCTCAGCCAGATCCTGGTGCCGACCCTGAACGAAGCCCGCGACGTGCTGCGCCTGCTGCGCAAGGCCCCGCGCGAGTTCGAGCAGCTCGCCCGCGCGCGCTCGCGCGGACCGGAGGCCAGCCAGGGTGGACGTCTCGGCGCCTTCGGCCGAGGCCAGCTCCCGCCCGCGCTGGAGCAGGCCGCCTTCCGGCTCGCGCCGGGTGCCATCGCGGAGATCGTGGAGACCCCGTTCGGCTTCCACGTCCTCCGGCTCGACGAGCGCACGCCGGCTGCCGAACCCGTTCTCGCCGAGGTCGCCGACCGCGTGCGAGCCGAACTCGAACGCGAGCGCGCCGACCAGGCGCTGCGCGCCTACGTCCGCGGGCTGCTGGCCCGCGCCGAGGTGAATTATGAAGCTGCACTCTCTGCTCCGGACGCTCCTCGCTAGCGCCCTGCTCGCCGTCCCGGTCGGGGCCCAGGTCCTCGAGCGGGTGGTGGCCAAGGTCAACGGCGACATCGTCACCCTGACCGAGTTCCAGGCCCGCCAGGTGGCCGCTGCCCAGGCCGCGCGCGTGACTGAGGAGCGCCTCGAGGCGTTCCTGCGCGACAACAACGCGCGCATCCTGCAGGAGGCCGTCGACGAACTGCTGATCATCCAGCGCGGCGCCGAGCTCGGCTACCGGTATCCGACCGAGTACGTCGACCAGATCATCGAGGACATCAAGAAGGAGAACGGGATCGAGAGCGACGAGCAGATGGCGGAGCAGCTCCGCCGCGAGGGCCTCGCGCTGTCCGACCTCAGGCGCAACATCACCCGCTCGATCCTGCGCAACCAGGTGCTCTCGCGCGAGGTCCAGCAGAAGATCACGATCGACGAGGACGAGCTGCGCGCGGCCTACGAGCAGCGCAAGGCGACCGAGTTCAGCCAGGCGGCGCGGGTCCACCTCCACGAGATCCTGGTCACCGGCGACGACGCCGCGGCCCGCGCGGCGGAACTCGTCGCCCGCGCCCGCGCCGGCGAGGACTTCGCGGAGCTGGCGCGCGAGCACTCGCGCTCGGCCTCGCGCTCGGCCGGCGGCGACCTCGGCGTGCTCGAGCGCGGCGACCTCAACGCCGAGCTGGCCCGGGTCGCCTTCGCGCTCGAGGCCGGCGGGGTCTCCGACGCGTTCGCCTCCGGAGACGGCTACCGCGTGCTCAAGGTCTCGGAGGCGGTCGCCGCCCAGACCGCGCCGTACGAGGAGGTGAAGCCGAAGCTGCAGCAGGAACTCCAGCAGCAGCGCTTCGCCGCGGCCTACGACACGTTCATCCAGAAGCTGCGCGAGACCGCGCTCGTCGACGTGCGCGTGCGCGAGGTGCCGCTGGAGGTGGCGATGCCGGCCACGGCCCCGGAGCTGGTGGCGCCGGCGGCGCCCGCCGCGGGCACCCCGCCGGCGACCACCGAACGCTCGTTCGCGGTGCCCGAGGTTGAGGGCGTCACCACCACGCCGCAGGCCCGGCCCGAGAAGGTGGCGCCGCCGCCGCGCGAGTCGGCCCCTGCCGCGCCGGTTCCCAGCCCCACGCCGAGCGCGAGTCCGAGCCCGACTCCGGAGCGGTGACCTTCTTCGAGCGGGTGTGGGCGCTGGTGGCGACCCTCCCGCGCGGACGGGTGCTGACCTACGGCCAGGTCGCCGCGCTGCTCGGCGTCCCGCGCGGCGCCCGCGCCGTCGGCTGGGCGCTGCGCGCGCTGCCGGACGCGCTCGCGCGGAGCACGCCGTGGCACCGCGTGGTCGGCGCCGGCGGGCGGCTCTCGCCGCGCGCCAGCGGCCACGAGCGCGAGCAGCGCCGGCGCCTGCGCGCCGAGGGGGTCGCCTTCCGCGGCGCCTGCGTCGACCTCGCCCGCCACGGCGCGGTCGCGGTCAGGCCTCCGCGTCGGGCTTCGCCTCCACGCTCCGCCGCACGGCGCTGAGCGAGACCGTCGAGTGCCGCGCGGCGTGATCGTCGAGCGCGGCCAGCACCCGCGCGAGGTCGATGCCGGCAGCGTGCCAGGTGCGAGCCAGCGCGAAGTCCGGCGGGCTCAGGACGACCTCTCGCCCGCGCAGGCGGCCGAGGTGATGCTCGATCGCCTCGACGAAGGCGCGCAGCGCCGCCGCGTCGTTCACCGCGTGACGAGGTCGAACTGCTCCTGGTGCAGCAGCGGGTCGCCCTGGACCTTGACCTCGTGGCCGACGAGCGCCACCAGGTCGCGCAGGATCGCCGCCTCTTCGCCGTGCAGCGCTCGGGCGACGTCGGGGTTGACGCGCAGCAGCAGCGCCTCGCCCTTGAGGTCGGCCGCCAGCTTGCGCACCTCGTCGTAGATCTCGGCGCAGACGGTGGCGACGCTCTTGATCATGCCGCTGCCTGCGCAGTAGGGGCAGGGCTGGCACAACGTGCGCTGGAGCGACTGGCGGACCCGCTTGCGGGTCAGGATCACGAGGCCGAACTCGTTGACCGAGAGCACCTTCGACGGCGAGCGGTCGCGCCGCAGCTCCTGCTCGAGGACCGCCATCACCTTCTGCCGGCTCTTGCGTTCCTCCATGTCGATGAAGTCGAGCACGATGATGCCGCCGAGGTCGCGCAGCCGGATCTGGCGCACGATCTCCTTGACCGCCTCCAGGTTGGTCTCGAGCACCGTGTCCTCGAGCTTCTTCTGGCCCACGTAGCGGCCGGTGTTGACGTCGATCGCGACCAGCGCCTCGGTCTGGTCGATCACGATGTAGCCGCCCGACTCGAGCCACACCTTCTGGCGCAGCGCGCGTTCCAGTTCGGCGGCGACGCCGTGGTCCTCGAAGATCGAGGACGGCTTGCCGTGCAGCCGCACCCGCGGCCCGAGCTCGGGCTGGAGCTGGCTGACGAGGTCGAGCGTGCGCTTGTACTCGCGTTCGTCGTCGAGCCGGATCGAGGCCACCTCGTCGGAGAGCAGGTCGCGCAGCAGCCGCTGCACGAGCGACAGCTCGCGGTGCAGGAGCTGCGGGGCGCGGCCGCGCGAGCCGACGCCGCGGATCTCGTCCCAGGTCCGCGCCAGGTAGCGGGCGTCGCGCTCGAAGTCCTCGCGGCTGCGGCCCTGGCCGGCGGTACGCACGATGAAGCCGCCGCCGCCCAGCTCCTGGCGGATTTCCTTGACCATCGACTTCAGCCGCCGCCGCTCGTCGTCGTCGGTGATCTTGCGCGAGACGCCGACGTGCTCGACGGTCGGCATGTAGACGAGGTAGCGGGCCGGCATCGAGACGTGGGCGGTGATCCGCGCGCCCTTGGTGCCGAGCGGCTCCTTCAGCACCTGGACCAGCACTTCCTGGCCTTCCTTGACCAGGTCCTCGATCGAGTGGCCGCCGCGGGAAGCGCTCTTCTGCTCCTCGGGCGTCAGCAGGTTCTCGGGCAGCTCCTCGAGCACGTCGGCGACGTAGAGGAACGCGTCGCGCTCGAGCCCGCAGTCGACGAACGAACTCTGCATGCCCGGCAGCACCCGAGTGACGACGCCCTTGTAGATGTTGCCGACGATCCCGCGGTGGGCCTCACGCTCGAGGAAGAACTCGGAGACGACGCCGTCCTCGAGCAGGGCGACGCGGGTCTCCTGCGGCGTGCTGCTGACGATGAGGTCCTTGGTCATGGACGCAGATCCCTTTCGGGGGCCACGTTCCCGCCCGACCCGGAGCGCCGGTCGACCGGCGGGCTGCGGGACGTGGGGGGAGGGCCCCGCGGCGGCGGCCGGGAGCGGCCTGCGCGCGCGAGCGAGAAGTCGTGGCGGCGCCTTCAGGGGGCGCCGCGGTGGCGAACGTCCGGGCGGTCTTCGTCAATTGGCGAAGCGGCGCATGCGGACGTTGAGGATGAGGCCGATTCCGAGCAACGAGGCCAGGACGGAAGACCCGCCGTAGGAGAGGAACGGCAACGGCAGTCCCTTCACCGGAACCAGGCCGGCCACCATCGCGACATTGTAGACGACCTGGAATGCGAGGGTGGCCGCGAGCCCGGCGGCGAGGTAGGCGCCGACCCGGTCGCGCGCGAGCTGCGCGGTTTCCAGGGCGCGCCAGAGCACGAACAGGTAGAGCGAGAGCACGACCGCGACGCCGACGAAGCCCAGCTCCTCGGCCAGCACCGAGAAGATGAAGTCCGTCTGGCGCGCGGGCAGGTAGCCGAGCTGGACCTGGGAGCCGTTGCCGAAGCCCTTGCCGGTCAGGCCCCCGGAGCCGACCGCGATCTGCGACTGGATCGTCTGGTAGCCGGCGCCGCGGGGGTCGGTGCTCGGGTCGAGGAAGGTGTAGACGCGGCTCTTCTGGTAGTCGCGCAGCGCGAAGTTCCAGCCCAGCGCCCCGGCCAGCACGCCGACCAGGGCGAGCGTCAGCACAGCGCGCACCCGCAGCCCGGCCAGCAGCGCGACGGCGAGGAACAGCGGCACCAGGCAGAAGGCGGTGCCGAGGTCCGGCTGGGCGGCGATCAACAGCGACAGCAAGCCGACGGCCAGTCCCGACGGTACGACGTCGCCGAGCCCGAGTTCGTCCTTGCGGGACTCGGCGAACACCTTGGCCACGAACAGCGCGGCGGCCAGCTTGACGAACTCGGACGGCTGCAGTTGGGCCCCGCCCAGCAGCAGCCAGCGCCGGGTGCCGGCGATGCGCGGCCCGAAGAACAGCACGTAGCTGAGCGCCAGCAGCGAAGCGGCGTAGAAGAACGGCGCGCGATCGGCCAGCCGCCGGTAGTCGAGGCTCGCGACGACGGCCATACCGACGAGGCCGAGGCCGATCGCGGTCAATTGCTTCAGGTACAGCTCGGCGTGGACCGTGGCCTTGGTGGCGCTCCAGATGGTGGCGATGCCGATGCCGCACAGCAGCGACACGGCCAGCAGCAGCGGCCCGTCCAGGTTCGCCAGCAGGCGGCGGTCGATCGCCATCTCAGGGCGCCTCGGCGGTCGCCGTCGCCGGCACGGCCGGCGGCGCGGGGGGGGCGGCCACGCGGAAGAAGTGGGCCAGGATCTCGCGCGCGACCGGGGCCGCCCCTTCGGCACCGGAACCGCTGTTCTCCACCAGCACGGCCAGCGCGATCCGCGGCCGCTCGCGCGGGGCGAACGCGATGAACCAGCCGTGAGGCCGGATCAGCTCGTTCTCGGCGCCGTCGCGCTGGAGCCGGGCCCGGTTGACGACCTGGGCGGACCCGGTCTTGCCGCAGACCTCGACGCCGGGCACGCGCGCGCGCCAGCCGGTGCCGCCGGGGCCGACCACGTCGCACATGCCCGCGCGGACCGCTTCGAGGTGCTCGGGGGCGAAGCCCAGGTCCTGGGCGGCCGGCCACTCGACCGGGCGGCCCGCAATCGCCTTGACGAGGTGCGGCTGGACCAGCTTGCCGACGGCCAGCGCTGCCGTGGCCCGCGCCATCTGCATCGGGGTCACGTTGAGCTGGCCCTGGCCGATCGCCACCGACACGGTCTCTCCGGCGTACCACGGGGTCCGGAACACCCGCTGCTTCCACTCCGGGCTCGGCACCAGGCCCGCCGCCTCGGCCGGCAGGTCGATGCCGGTCGCGCTGCCCAGCCCGAAGCGCCGCGACCAGCGCGCGATGCGCTCGATCTCGAGCCGCACGCCGGTCTGGTAGAAGAACACGTTGCACGACACCGCGAGCGCTCGCCGCAGGTCGATGCTGCCGTGGCCCTCGGGGCGGTTGCAGCGGAACACGGTGTTGTAGATCGACAGGTAGCCCGGGCAGTAGATGTTCGTCTGCGGCGTGATCACGCCTTCGGCGAGGGCCCCCATCGCCTCGATCGGCTTGAACGTGCTGCCCGGCGAGTACTGCCCCTGGATCACGCGGTTCATCAGCGGTCGCATCGGGTCGCCGATCAGCGCGCGCCAGGTGGCGGTGTCGACGCCGGTCGCGAACGCGTTGGGGTCGTAGGAAGGCAGCGAGCCCAGCGCCAGGATCTCGCCCGTCTCCGGGTCGAGCGCCGCCGCACTGCCGCGCCGGCCGGCGAACGCTCGCTCCAGCGCCGCCTGCAGCGAGGCGTCGAGGGTCAAGGTCAGCGGCGGCCCGTCCACCGGCGGCGTGCGCTCCGCTTCCGCGACCTCCGCGCCGCGGCTGTTGACCACGACCCGCCGCACGCCGTCGCGGCCCATCAGCTCCGCGTTGTAGCGCGCCTCCAGGCCGGCCTGGCCGATGAAGGTGCCGGGCGCGACCATCGCGAACGCCTCCTGCTCGAGCTGGCGCTCGCTGACCTCGCCGACCCGGCCCAGCGCGTGGGCGGCGGCGCTGCGCATCGGGTAGGCGCGTAGCGGCACCACCTCGACGCCGGTCTCCGGCAGCTCCAGCCGCCGCGCCTCCAGGGCCGCCACGTCCGCGAACGAGGCGTCCGCGCGAATCACGGCCGGCCGGAAGCGCGCGGGCCGCGTCGCGAGGCGCTCGCGCACGGCCGCCTCGTCGAGCTGGAGCGCCTCGGCCAGCCGCGCGACCGTGACGTCGAGGTCCTCGGCGTGTTCGGGGGTCAGCAGGATGTTGAACGAGGCCCGGTTCTCGACCAGCAGGTTGCCGCCGCGGTCCAGCAGCAGGCCGCGCGGCGCGACCAGCGGGACGTTGCGGATCCGGTTCGACTCGGCCAGCTCGAGGAAGTAGCGGTTCTTGAGGACCTGAAGGTGCCAGAACGCCGCCAGCAACGCGAGCATCAATCCGAGCACCAGCCGCTGGGCGACGACCAGCCGGTCCTGGACCGCGCGCAGGTCCTCGTAAATCCTCATCGCGCGCGCTCCGCCCGCAGCCGGGCCTCGAGCGGCCCGTAGAGCGCGGCGCCGAGCAAGGCGTTGAGCAGCGCGCGCCCGGCGAGCGGCAGCGCCGGCAGCGTCGGCACCCCGACGTCGAACGAGGCGGCCAGCCACTCCAGGCCGCGGGCGTCGAGCACGGTGGCGGCCCCCAGCACGGCCAGCCGTGAGCCCGGTCCGAGCAGCAGCAGCCGCGCCGCCGCGAAACCGACGACGAAGCCGACCAGCATCCGCGACAGCCCGGCCAGCCCGAGCACCGTGCCTCCGAAGTGGGCGTCGAGGACCCAGCCGGCGGCGGCGCCGACCACCATGCCCCACACCTCGCCACGGGCGAGGGCGATCACGACCGCGACCACCAGCAACGGGTCGACCAGGCGCGCCGCCGCGGGCCCGACCAGGCTCAGGCCCGACTGGACCACGAAGGCGCCCAGCACGGCGAACGCCGCGACCAGCGGTGGACTCACCGCACGCCTTCGTCGAAGACCGGCGGCGCCGGCCGCTCGCCGGTCGCGATCAGCACCTCTTCCAGGCTCTCGAAACGCGCCGCCGGCGCCATCGCGACTTCCTTGAACAGCCCGGATCCAGGCCCGACGGCGGTGACCCGGCCGATCACCAGCCCGCGCGGGAAGATGCGGTCGAGGCCCGAGGTGACGACCACGTCGCCCACCACGACGTCGGCCAACGCCGGCACGTACTTGAGCCGAAGGTCGGCGCGACCGGCCTCGGCGGAACGCACCAGCCCGGACGCGACGCCCGCCACGCGCGAGCGCTCGATCAGCGCGCCGATGCCGGCGTTGACGTCGAGCACGACCTGGACCCGCGCGGCGCGGGGACCCACGTCGGTGACCCGGCCGACCACCCCGGTCGAGCTCAACACGGGGGCGTTGAGGCGAATGCCGTCGCGCGAGCCGCGGTCGACCGTCAGCGTGCTGAACCAGGGCGTGCCGTCGCGCGAGACGACGTGGGCGGACACCGTCTCGAGCGGCAACGCCTCGCGCAGCGCCAGCAGCGCCTGCAGCCGCTCGGCCTCGCGCACGGTGTCCTGCTTGTGCTGCAGCAGCAGCTCGAGGTGGGCCACCTGCTCGCGCAACCGCGCGTTCTCGGCGCGCACGCCGCGCAGGTCGACGTAGCCGTGCCACGCGTCGGAGACCCCGCGCACGACCGCGGCGGTGCCCGACGACAGCGGCGTCAGCGCCGCCAGCAGCACGCGGTCGAACAGCGTCCCGCCGCCTCCCGCCTCGACCTGGCGGCTGATCGCGACCAGGTGGCCGAGCACCAGCACGGCCAGCAGCGCCAGCGAGCGTCGGGTGTCGACCACCTTGATCATGAGGAGCCGGTGCCGGCCACGCCTACTCCAGGCTGATCTTGCGCAGCAGGTCGAAGTCCGACAGCATCTTGCCGGTGCCGAGCACCACGCACGAGAGCGGGTCCTCGGCGACGGACACCGGCAGCCCGGTCTCCTCCCGCAGCAGGCGGTCGAGGTTCTTCAGCAGGCTGCCGCCGCCGGTCAGCACGATGCCGCGGTCGACGATGTCGGCCGACAGCTCGGGCGGCGTCTTCTCGAGCGCGACGCGCACCGCGTTGACGATGATCGAAATCGGCTCGGACAGCGCCTCGCGGATCTCGGCGTCGGTGACGGTCAGCGTCTTGGGGATGCCCTCGACCAAGTCGCGGCCCTTGATCTCCATCGACATCGGCTCGTCGAGCGGGAACGCCGAGCCCAGCTCGAGCTTGACCTGCTCGGCCGTGCGCTCGCCGATCAGCAGGTTGTACTTCTTCTTGATGTACTGAATGATCGCGTCGTCCATCTCGTTGCCGGCGACGCGCACGGACTTCGAGTAGACGATGCCCGCGAGCGAGATCACCGCGACGTCGCTGGTGCCGCCGCCGATGTCGACCACCATGTTGCCCGAGGGCTCGGTGATCGGAAGCCCCGCGCCGATCGCCGCCGCCATCGCCTGGTCGACCAGGTACACCTCCGAGGCCTTGGCCTTGAGCGCCGAGTCGCGCACCGCGCGCTTCTCGACCTGGGTCACCTCCGACGGGATGCCGATGATGATCCGCGGCCGCACCAGCGTGTTGCGGTTGTGCGCCTTGCGGATGAAGTACGACAGCATCTTCTCGGTGATCTCGAAGTCGGCGATCACGCCGTCCTTCATCGGCCGGATGGCGACGATCTGGCCGGGCGTGCGGCCCAGCATCTCCTTGGCCTCCTTGCCGACGGCCTCGACCTTGCCGGTGCGGGTGTTCATCGCCACGATCGACGGCTCGGAGACGATGATCCCCTTGCCCTTGGCGTAGACCAGGGTGTTGGCGGTGCCGAGGTCGATCGCCAGATCGCTCGACAGGAAGCTCAGGTTGAACAGGGAGCGCGTGTTCATGGGAGAGACGGGTTCATCCTCGCGTGGGCAACTCGCAGAAGGCCGCTAGCGGGCCACCTGGACGCCGTTCTTGTTGGCTTCCTTGACCCGGTACATCGCCTGGTCCGCCTTCTGGACCAGGCCCTCGGGCGTCTGGGCGTGGTCCGGGAAGCAGGCGATGCCGAAAGAAGCGGAGATGTGGACCGAGAGGCCCTGCTCGGCCAGGAAGTCGTGGGCCTCGATCGCCTTGCGGATCCTCTCGGCGATCACCAGCGCGCCCGACGACGGCGTCTCCGGCAGCACCACGACGAACTCGTCGCCGCCGTAGCGCGCCAGCGTGTCCGACTCGCGCACCGTGTCGGTCAGGATGCGGCCGACCTCGGTCAGCGTCGCCGAGCCGGCCAGGTGGCCGTGGAGGTCGTTGACCGCCTTGAAGCCGTCGAGGTCGAGGAACACCAGCGACAGCGGGATGCCGTGGCGCCGGCATCGGGTCAGCTCGCGCTCGAGGTACAGCGTCAGGTAACGGGAGTTGAACAGCCGGGTCAGGTCGTCGGTGACGGTGAGCTGCTCGGCGCGCTGGAACAACTGCGCGTTCTCGATCGCGATCGCGCACGGCTCGACCAGCGTCATCAGCAGCTCGAGGTCGGCCTGGCTGAAGTCGCCGCCGCGCCTGTTGAGCACCTCGACCACGCCGATCGAGCGGCCGCGGGAGACGAGCGGCGCGCACAGGATCGAGCGGGTGTGGAACTGGGTCTGGTGGTCGAACTTGGAGGCGAAGCGCGGGTCGCGCTGCACGTCGTTGACGATCAGCGACTCGCCCGACTGCGCCACCCAGCCGGCGATGCCCTCGCCCATCTTGACCTTCAGCTTGGCGAGCGGCGAGCTCTTGTCGCCCAGCGCCAGCGCGAACGAGAGGTAGCTGCGGGTCTCGTCGACGAGCAGGATCGACCACGCCTCGCTGGGGATCAGGACCTGGATCTTGCCCATGATCACGTCGATCAGCTTGTCGGGCTCGAGGATCGAGTTGGCGGTCTTGACGATGTCGGTCAGGATCTGCAGCCGCTCGCGGGTGACGGCGAGGCCGAAGCTGCCGCCGCCGCGCGGCTGGCTGCGCGCCACCTGCAGCCGGGCCTTCAGCTCCCGCTGCAGGCCGGGACGGTCGCAGCAGACGTGGAAGTCGAAACCCAGGGCGGCCGAGCGCTGCAGCGCGGCGGCGCTGGTCGAGCGCGACAGGCTGCCCAGCGGGGCGCCACCGAGCTCCGCGCGCAGCTTGTCGAGGCGCTCGGCGGCGAGCCCCGGGCGCAGCTCGACGACGGCCCCCTGGCAGTTCTTCGGCGGAGCGCCGGCCTCGGCGTCGACGAAGCGCAGCCCGTCTCCGTCGCGCAGCGACCTGCGCAGCCGGGCGGACGCGAAGACCGCGATCCTGGCCACCTTGCTACTTCACCTCGACGTTGCGCCGCACCTCGCGCACGCCCCCGGCGACGCCGGTGGCGCGCACGACGACGGGCTGGGCCCCGGGCTGGTCGGAGAGCGTCACGAACTCGTTGAACGAGCCGTCGTTCTGCACGTCCACGCGCTGGCCGTTGACGGTCACGGTGGCGCCGGGCTCGGTGCGGCCCTTGATCTGCAGGATCGAGCCGCGCACGTCCAGACCGTCGAGTGCGAGCGGCGGCGGCGGACCGCCGGCGGCGCTCGCGGAGCGCACAACCGAGAAGCGCCCGAAGTTGGAGAACGGCCCCTCGCTGCCCGCGCCGTCGACCGCCGACACCCGCCAGTAGTACTTGCCGGCCTCCAGCCCGCGCAGGTCGACGCTGGTCCCGCGCACGCCCCGCTGGTCGACCACCGGGCGATTGAAGAACGGGCTGTAGTCGAGCATCACGTTGTAGCCGGTGGCACCCGCCACCGCCTTCCACACGAGAGCCGTCGTCGAGCGCGCCGGGTCAGCGTAGGCGATCTCCGCCTGGTGCGGTGGCGCCAGCAGCTCCGGCGCAGCCGGGAGCGCGATCTTGGGCCCGGCCTTGCCGGCCTTGTCGACCTTCACCGCCTCGTTGTCGGCCAGCTCGATCTTCTCGCCGCTCGACGTCTCCGCGCTGCCGCGGCCGCTGAACTGGCGCAGGTTCGCCTCGCCGGTCGACTCGTCGACGCGGATGCCGCCGGCAGCGGCTTCGCCCTGGGTCACGCGCAAGGTCGCCGTGGTGATCTCGGCCGAGCCGGCACCCGCGCCGCGGCGCTCGGCGGTCTTGAAGTTCACCTCGCCGGAGTTGATGTGCCAGGCGACCTTGCGGCGGCGGGTGGCCGGGTCCTCGAACGCTTCCTCGATCTTGATCAGGCTCTCCGGGCGCACGTGGACGACCGTGCCGTCGAAGAAGGTGACCTCGGCCGTGGTGCCGGCGCCGGTGCGCACCATGTCGCCCTTGTGCAGCACCATCGCGGCGTCGGCCGAGAGCCACTCGATCTTGCCGAACGGTCGCACCTTCACGCTGCCTTCCAGCGCGGTGAAGCGAGCGGTGATCATCTGCTGGGTGTCGGCCGCGGGGGCGCTCGGAGGAGGCGTGGACGCATAGCGCCAGGCCAGGGCGCCACCGACCACCAGGACCACGATCCCGACGATCGCGTAGATCGTGCGGTACGACACCGTGGTCCACTCGCGGTCGTCGTCGATCGAATCCTTGGGGGTGCGTCCGCTCATCGCTGCCTCTGCGGGCTCCGGCGCCGGCCCCCGGCGGACCCGGCCCGAAGTCGCCAAGTTCATACAAAAAAAGAGACTTAACCCGATTGGCCTGGGCCGAGAAAGTATAGGCCACGCCCTGCAGCCACGCAATCACCGGCCCGCCCCGGTTGCGAGGGGGGCGCGATGGGTTTAACGTACTCGTTTCGCGGGACTTGGAGCGGGCGCCCGCCTCGGGCGCGCCGCCTTGGAGATTGGTCGACAGCGATGGCCCTTTCGTTCATGCGCCGGCACCGCCGGTGGCTCTACGTCTTCCTGTGGCTCGTGATCGCCGCATTCATCATCCTCTACATCCCGGCCTTCCAGGACGCGAGCCAGGCGGGCGGCGGCGCGGCTCTCGGTTCGGTGGGCGATCGCAAGATCACGCTGGCCGAGTTCCAGGCGGCGTATCGTGATCGCCTCGAGTTCTACCGCTCCCTGTACCAGGGCCGGCTCGACGGCGCCGCGCTGCAGCAGCTCGGGATCGAGGAGCAGGTCTTCGACGGCCTCGTCGAGCAGCGGCTCGTCGAGCTGGAGGCGGAGCGCCTCGGCCTCACGGTCGACGACCAGGCCCTGCAGAAGGCGATCGTCGACGACCCCCAGTTCCAGCGCGACGGCCGCTTCATCGGCGGCGACGAGCTGCGGCGCCTGATCGAGGCCCAGGGCCTGCGCCTGCAGGACGTGGAGCGCTCGCTGCGCGCGAGCCTGATGCGCCAGCGGCTGCAGTCGGCGGTGACGGCTGCGGTCGCGGTCTCCGACGACGAGGCGCGGCGCGAGTACCGCCGCCGCAGCGAGACGGTGCGGGTCGAGTACGTCGCGGTCGACGCCGCGCCGCTGCGCGAGGGCGTGGCTCCCACCGACGCTGAAGTCCAGCAGCGCTTCGAGAGCGCGAAGGAGAGCTACCGCGTCCCGGAGCAGCGCGTGGTGTCCTATCTCTATCTCGACTTCGAGGCGCTGCGCGCCCGCGAGTCGGCGACCCAGGCGGAGATCGAGGCCGAGTACAACGCCAACCGCGAGCGCTTCCGCCAGGAGCCGCAGGCCTGCGCCCGCCACGTGCTGGTCAAGGTCCGCGGCGAGCAGGGCGAGGGCCACCCCGAGGCCGAGGCCCGTCGTCGTGCCCAGGTCGCGCTCGACCGCATCCGCGGCGGCGCCGACTTCGCCGAGGTGGCGAAGGCCGTCTCCGAGGACAAGGGCTCGGCGCCCGGCGGCGGCGACCTCGGCTGCTTCCCGCGCGGGGCGATGGTCCCTGAATTCGACGCGGCGGTCTTCGCGCTGGAGCCCGGCCAGGTCTCGGACCTCGTCCGCTCCAGCTACGGCTTCCACGTGATCCAGCTCGTCTCGCGCCGCGAGGAGGGCGTGCAGCCGCTCCTCGCCGTCGCCGACGCCGTCAAGCAGGGCCTGCTGGCCCGCAAGGCGCAGGAGCGCATGGTCGCCCAGGCGGAGCAGATCGCCGCCGACCTGCGCCGCGGTCGCTCGCTGGAGGAGGCCGGCCGGCCCGCCGGGCTGACGGTTCAGAAGTCGGCCGCGTTCGCCCGCGGCGAGGCGCCGCCGCCGATCTCCTCGCCGCTGCTGTCGGCCCGCGCCTTTGCGCTGGCCAAGGGCGCCGTCCATCCCGAGCCGCTCGGCCTCGCCCGCGGCGCCGCCTTCATCCGCGTCGACGAGATCCAGCCCTCGCGGCTGCCCGAGCTGGGAGAGGTGCGCGACCGCGTGCGCGCCGACCTCGTCGAGCGCCGCGCCCTGGAGCTGGCGGCGGAGCGCGCCGCGGCGCTGCGCGCGCGGGCCGCGGCCGAAGGTCTCGCGAAGGCGGCCGTCGCCCTCGGCCTGACCCGCAAGGAGACGCCGGCCCCGCTGGCCCCCGGCCAGCCGCTGCCCGACGCCGGCAACAGCGACGCGCTGGAACAGGCCCTGCTCGACCTGGCACCGGAGGCACTGTCCGAGCCCGTGCGCACCGGCAGCGGCTGCGTCGTGCTGCGGCTGCTCGAGCGCAAGGTGGCCGAAGGCCAGAGCTTCGACGCCCAGAAGGGCGCGATCCGGGCCGCGCTGATCCGGGCCCGCCGCGAGCAGCTCTTCGAGGCGTTCCTGCGCCAGGCGCGCGAGCGCCACCCGATCACCCGCGACACCGAGGCCTATCGCCGGCTCGTCGGCTAGGACCAGAGGCTCCCGCGGGAGCCCGACAAGGAGGAGACCCTTGCACGTCGAGCTGCGTCAGTCCGGGGACGTCGTGATCGTCGACCTCAAGGGCAAGCTCACGCTGGGCCTGGGCGACCAGATCCTGCGCGATACGATCGACGAGCTGCTGGCGGAGAACCGCCGCAAGATCCTGCTCAACCTGTCGGAGGTGTCCTTCATCGACAGTGCCGGCGTCGGCGAGCTGGTGGCGGGGCTGCGCACGGCCCGGCGCTTCGGGGCCAGCCTCAAGCTGCTGCAGGCCAGCGAGCGCGTGCAGCAGACGCTGTTCACGGCGCGCCTGCTGCCGATCTTCGAGCTGTACCCGACCGAGGCCGAGGCGCTGGCCCACTTCGAGAGCTGAAGCCGGGCGCTACTCCTCGGCCAGCACCACGCGGGTCGGGTTCTCCGCCACGATCCGCAGCTCGATCGAGCACTCGGGGCAGTTGATCGTCTCGCCGACGTCGAGCTCGTAGCCGTCGAGCTCGAGGTCGGACTCGCACTCCGGGCAGCGCTCGGAGCCTTCTTCGGGGGCGCGGGCCACTCTTTCTACCTCCTGCGTGCGACGACGTAGCGCGCCAGCTCGCGCAGCGGCTCGGCAGCCGGGCCGAACCCCTCGAGCGCGGCGACGCTGGCGGCCGAGAGCTCGGCGGCCAGCGCCATCGCCCCCGCCACCCCGGCGAACGAGACGAACGTCGTCTTGCGCGAATCCTGTCCGACATCCTTGCCGGCCGCAAGGCGGTCGCCGGCCGCGTCGATCACGTCGTCGACGATCTGGAACGCGAGGCCGAGGTTCTTGGCGTAGCTGCCGAGCGCCGCGAGCTGGCGCGGCTCCGCGCGGGCGGCCCGCGCCCCGATCCGCGCGGCGCAGGTGAACAGCGCCCCGGTCTTGCGGCTGTGGATGAACTCCAGCGTCGCGAAGTCGAGCGCGCGGCCGGTCATCGCCAGGTCCAGTTCCTGGCCGGCGGTCAGCCCGTCGAGCCCGATCGCTGCCCCCAGGTCCTGGGCCAGCACCGCCCGCGCCGCCGCGTCGGGGCCTGCGGGCCAGCCCGTGGCCAGGATCTCGAAGGCCCGCGCCTGCAGCGCGAAGGCCGCCAGCAGCGCGGTCGACTCGCCGTGGGCGACGTGGCAGGCCGGGCGACCGCGGCGCTCGCGGGCGTCGTCCATGCTCGGCAGGTCGTCGAGGATCAGGCTCGAGGTGTGGACCATCTCGAGCGCGCAGGCCGCCGGCAGCACCGGCTCCGGCGGAGCCTCCAGCACCCGCGCCACCAGCAGCGCCAGCACGGGGCGCAGCCGCTTGGCGGGGGCGAACAGGCTGTCCTCGAGCGCGCGCTGCACCGCCGGCGAGGCGCCCCGCGGGCTCCATTCGCGCAGCGCCAGGTCCACCCGCTCGCGCTCGCGGGCGAGCGCCGTCTCCAGTCCCGCGAACGCGGTCGGGGCAGGGGCGGGCTGCAGGGCTTCGCTCACCTCCCGGATCCTAAGCTGGAACCCCTCGCCCGGACGTAGAATCCCCGCGCCATGGACTACCGCGACGCGGGCGTGGACATCGACCGGGCGGACGACGCCAAGGAGCGCATCAAGGGACTGGCACGGGGCACGTTCAACCCCTCGGTGCTGACCCAGATCGGCTCCTTCGGAGGCATGTTCAAGCCCGACTTCGGCCGTTACCGCGACCCGGTGCTGGTCGCCTCCGCCGACGGCGTCGGCACCAAGATCCGGATCGCCTGCCTGGTGGGCCGCCACGACACGGTCGGCTACGACCTGGTCGCGCACTGCGTCGACGACATCCTGGTCCAGGGTGCCACCCCGCTCTTCTTCATGGACTACGTGGCGTTCGGCCGACTCGACCCCGCCCGGGTCGAGGCGGTCGTCCGCGGCGTCGCCCGCGCCTGCGCGGAGTTCGGCTGCCCGCTGCTGGGCGGCGAGACCGCGGAGATGCCCGGTACCTACGCGCCCGACGACTACGACCTGGCCGGTTTCATCGTCGGTGTCGTCGACCGCGAGCGGGCGATCACCGGCGAGGGGATCCGGCCGGGGGACGTGCTCGTGGGACTGCCCTCGGCCGGGCTGCACACGAACGGCTACTCGCTGGCCCGCAAGGCGCTGCTGGAGGCCGGCGGCCTGCGCGTCGACACGGAAGTGGCCGAGCTCGGCACCACGGTGGGCGACGCGCTGCTCGCGCCCCACCGCTCGTATCTCGCGGCCCTCGAGCCGCTGGTCGAGCGCGGGCTGCTGCGCGGCCTCGTCCACATCACCGGCGGCGGCTTCCCCGGCAACATTCCGCGGGTGCTGCCGGCGGGCCTCGGGGTCAGGATCCGCACGTCGGCGTGGACGGTGCCGCCGCTGTTCCGCCTGATCGAGAAGCTGGGCGCGGTGCCCGAGGCCGAGATGTACCGCACGTTCAACATGGGCATCGGCATGATCGCAATCGTCGCCCCGGCCGACCTGCACGCGGTCGAGCACTCGCTCGAGCGACGCGGCGAGGCGAGCCACGTGATCGGCCAGGTGGTCGAGGGCGAAGGGGTGCGGCTCGAGTGAAGCGCCTCGGCGTGCTGCTCTCCGGCCGGGGCAGCAACTTCAGGGCGCTCCTCGCAGCCACTCGCGGCGGGCGGCTGCGCGCCGAAATCGCGGTCGTGATCTCGAACGTGGAAGACGCCCCCGGGCTGCTGGCCGCCCGCGAGGCGGGCCTCGCCACGGCCTTCTTCGATCATCGCGGCCGCTCCCGCGAGCAGCACGACGCCGACCTGGATGCCGCGCTGCGCGCCCACGGCGCCGATCTCGTCTGCCTGGCCGGCTACATGCGACTGCTGGGCCCCGCCTTCGTCGAGGCCCGCCGCCACCGCGTCGTCAACGTGCACCCCTCGCTGCTGCCCGCCTTCCCGGGCCGCGACGCTCAGCGCCAGGCGCTCGAGTACGGAGCCCGGGTCAGCGGGGTCACCGTCCACCTCGTGGACGCGGGCCTCGACTCCGGCCCGATCGTGGCGCAGCGGGCCGTGCCCGTGGCAGACGACGACACCGTCGAATCGCTCTCCGCCCGAATCCTGGAGGCCGAACACGTGGTGTACCCGCAGGCCGTGGCGCGCCTGGTCG
>WYBL01000019.1:55000-67041 GCA_011526565.1 Acidobacteriota bacterium
ACGGCGAAGAAGGACGTGGTAAGCTGCGATAAGCTTCGGTGAGCCGCAAACAGGCTTTGACCCGGAGATTTCCGAATGGGGCAACCCCTCGAGGGCAATCCTCGAGAACGTCCGCTGAATGAATAGGCGGACGTCGCCAACCCGGGGAAGTGAACCATCTCAGTACCCGGAGGAAGAGAAAGCAATCGCGATTCCCTCAGTAGCGGCGAGCGAACCGGGAACAGCCCAAACCCTCGATATGTCAAGCCTGCCGGCGTTGTATCGGGGGAGTTGCAGGGCCGGACAGGGCGCCACGGCAGTGGCGCCGGGAAGTGAGAAACCGAGTCTCTAGCCGAATGGTCTGGAACGGCCAGCGATACAGGGTGCAAGCCCCGTAGGCGAAAGAGGCGAGGCTTCCTCGTCCGGCTCCTGAGTACCGCGGGACACGTGGAACCCTGCGGGAAACCGGGAGGACCATCTCCCAAGGCTAAATACGTGCCTGCGACCGATAGTGAACCAGTACCGTGAGGGAAAGGTGAAAAGCACCCCTGTGAGGGGAGTGAAATAGTACCTGAAACCGTGTGCTTACAAGCAGTGGGAGGGCGTTTCCCGCAAGGGGTTGCCTGACCGCGTGCCTTTTGCATAATGAGCCGGCTAGTTATTCTCAGTGGCGAGGCTAAGCGTTGAGCGAGCCGCAGCGAAAGCGAGTCCGAACAGGGCGAATCAGTCGCTGGGAATAGACGCGAAGCGAGGTGATCTACCCATGGCCAGGGTGAAAGCCGGGTAACACCGGCCGGAGGCCCGAACCAGTGTTGGTTGAAAACAACTTGGATGAGCCGTGGGTAGGGGTGAAAGGCTAATCAAACCTCGTGATTGCCCGTTCTCCTCGAAATAGCTTTAGGGCTAGCCTCGAGGGTTAGCTTGCGGAGGTAAAGTACTGGATGGACTAGGGCCTTTACCGAGGTACCGAATCCAACCAAACTCTGAATGCCGCAAAGCCGGACCTCGGGAGTCAGACAGTGGGGGCTAAGCTTCATTGTCGAGAGGGAAACAGCCCAGACCGCCAGCTAAGGTCCCTAATTCAGGCTCAGTGGTAAAGGATGTGGACCCGCTAAAACAACCAGGAGGTTGGCTTAGAAGCAGCCATCCTTTAAAGAAAGCGTAATAGCTCACTGGTCTAGTAGGTCCGCGCCGACAATTCAACGGGGCTCAAGCCTGATACCGAAGCTGCGGACTTCCAGGGGATCCGTCCCCTGGAATTGGTAGAGGAGCATTCCATGTGCGGTGAAGCTCGACCGACGAGGACGGGTGGAGCGCATGGAAGTGACCCTGCCGGCACAAGTAGCGAAAAAACGCGCGAGAACCGCGTTCGCCGAAAGCCTAAGGTTTCCTGAGCAAGGTCAATCCGCTCAGGGTCAGTCGGTCCTAAGGCCAGGCCGAAAGGCGTAGCCGATGGAAAACGGGTCAACATTCCCGTACTGCCGGGCGACGATCAAGACCGATGGGGTGACGCAGAAGGGTAAGCCAGCCGCCGACCGGAAATGGCGGTTCAAGGGTGTAGGAAGTCTCCGCAGGGAAATCCACGGGGGCGCGTTTCCGAGACCTGACGACGAGAGCTTCGGCTCGCAAAGTGGCCCACCCCATGCTGCCAAGAAAAGCCTCTAAGGAGTCGTCCGGTGACCGTACCGCAAACCGACACAGGTAGGCGAGGAGAATATCCTCAGGCGCTAGTGTGATCACTCGTTTAGGAACTCGGCAAAATAACCCCGTAACTTCGGGAGAAGGGGTGCCCCCAGGGGTGAAGAGACTTGCTCTCCGAGCCCGGGGGGGCCGCAGCGAATCGGCCCAGGCGACTGTTTACTAAAAACACAGGGCTCTGCAAACTCACAAAAAGGATGTATAGGGCCTGACGCCTGCCCGGTGCCGGAAGGTTAAAGAGAGGGGTCAGCCGCAAGGCAAAGCTCTGAACTGAAGCCCCGGTAAACGGCGGCCGTAACTATAACGGTCCTAAGGTAGCGAAATTCCTTGTCGGGTAAGTTCCGACCTGCACGAATGGCGTAACGATCTGGGCGCTGTCTCAACGAGTGGCACTGCGAATCTGTAGTACCGGTGAAGATGCCGGTTTCCCGCAACTAGACGGAAAGACCCCGTGCACCTTTACTGCACCCTAGCCTTGGACTTGGGTGCGCTCTGCGCAGGATAGGTGGGAGGCTTTGAACTCGGGCTCTCGGGCTCGGGGGAGCCAGCGGTGAGATACCACCCTTAGCGTTCCTAGGCTCTAACCTGCTCCCCTGCATCGGGGAGAGAGACAGGGCTAGGTGGGTAGTTTGACTGGGGCGGTCGCCTCCTAAAGAGTAACGGAGGCGCTCGAAGGTTCCCTCAGGCTGTTTGGAAATCAGCCGTCGAGTGCAAAGGCACAAGGGAGCTTGACTGTGAGACCTACAAGTCGAGCAGGTGCGAAAGCAGGACTTAGTGATCCGGTGGTTCTGAGTGGAAGGGCCATCGCTCAACGGATAAAAGGTACGCCGGGGATAACAGGCTGATCTGGTCCAAGAGTTCACATCGACGACCAGGTTTGGCACCTCGATGTCGGCTCATCGCATCCTGGAGCTGTAGCAGGTTCCAAGGGTTGGGCTGTTCGCCCATTAAAGCGGTACGTGAGCTGGGTTTAGAACGTCGCGAGACAGTTCGGTCCCTATCTGTTGTGGGCGCAGGAGACTTGAGAGGGCCTGTCCTTAGTACGAGAGGACCGGGATGGACGAACCTCTAGTGCACCAGTTGTCTCGCCAGAGGCACAGCTGGGTAGCTACGTTCGGTCGGGATAAACGCTGAAAGCATCTAAGCGTGAAGCCTGCCTCAAGATGACGTCTCCCGCAGGGTAACCTGCCTGAAGACCCGTGGTAGACGACCACGTTGATAGGCCCGGTGTGCAAGAGCAGCGATGCTCTCAGCTGACGGGTACTAATCGGTCGTGAGGCTTGACCATGACGTTTGTTCTGCCCGAGCGGGCAGCTTGCAATCCTGGAACACGTGATCTTCGGCTGCCGACATCCCGGTGACCATAGCGGAGGGGTCACACCCGTTCCCATTCCGAACACGGCCGTTAAGCCCTCCTGCGCCGATGGTACTGCCAGGGTCGCCTGGTGGGAGAGTAGGACGTTGCCGGGATTTTCTTTCGTTCGACCCAAGCCTCGTGGAGTTCCACTCTGCGGGGCTTTCGTCATTTTCGGGAGGTTCTCGTGGCTCGGCACGCCCCCCTGCTGCTGTTCTGCGCAGCCCTCGCCGTTCCGGCGCCCCGGGCGTTCGCCGAGCGGGCCGAGAGCCTGGCCCGCGCATCTTCCGCCGAGCGGATCGGCGACCGCGGTCTCGTGCAGCGGCTGCTGGCCGACCCCGACCGTGGCGTCCGTCGCCGGGCCGCACTGGCCGCCGGACGCCTGGCTGATCCCGGCCTCGCCCCGCCGCTGATCCGCCTCCTCTCCGACGTCGAGCCCGCCGTGCGAGCGGCCGCCGCCTGGGCGCTGGGCCGCTCGCGGGCTCCCGAATCTCTCGAGCCGCTGGTCGCAGCCCTCGGCGACCCGAGCGTCGAGACCCGGGCGCGCGCCGCGGAGGCGCTCGGTGCGTTCGAGGCCGGCTCCGCCAGCGCGGCACTGGCCACCCACCTGGAGTCCATCCTGCCTCCGGGTCCCAGGGTCACGCTGCGGGACGACCCGGGGCAGGCCGATCCGTGGCAGGAGACCCGGGCCGTGTTGCTGGCGCTCGGCGAGCAGCGGGACGGGGCGGCCATCGCCCGCGTCCTGCTCCCGCCATCCGGGCCCCGGATCGACTGGTGGCCGGCGGTCTGGGTCGCGGGCCGCACGGGGGACCCCGGCCTCCGGCCCGTGCTCCAGGCCGCTGCGGCGTCCAGCAGCCCGGAGAGCCGGGCGTTCGCGGCGGAGGCGCTCGGCACGCACGCCGGGTCCCTTGCGCTGCAGAGGAAGCTGCTCGCCGATGCCGACCCCGCGGTCGTCACCGCGGCCCTGCGCGGGCTCGCCCGCCTGGGCAGCCGTGAGGCCGCCCAGGCCGCGGCCGTGATGATTCGGGCCGAACGCCCGGGACACCGGGCCGAGGCTCTGCGCGCGCTGGCGGCAGGCCCCCCGCTCCCGGAGCTCGCCGCCCGCGTCCTGCCTGCTCTCGCGGACCCCGATCCCGCGGCCCGTGCCGCGGCCCACCTGGCCCTCGCCCACCTCGATCCGGACCAGTACCCGCTGGCGCTCTCGAGCCTCGACCCGGACCCGGATCGCCGAGTCCGGGCAGCCATCGCCCAGGCCATCCTTCGTATCGGAGGCCCGCTCGCAGAAGCACGCCTCCCCGAGTTCGCCGCGGACCCCGATCCAGGCGTCCGTGGCGCGGCGCGCGCCGCCGCGGCCAACGCCCAGCAGCCGCCATCCGAGCGCCCGCGACCCCTCGCGGACCACCTTGCCGCCACCGCCCCCTATCAGATCGGGCTCTCGGGCCAGATCTACAGCCCGCGGCTGATCCTCGACACCACCGCCGGCCGGATCGAGGTCCTGCTCGATCCAGTCTCGGCGCCGTTGGCCGTCTCGGACGTCGCCACAAGGGCGCGCTCGGGCGCCTGGAGCGGGCAGGAGATCGCGAGCGTCGACACCGACCGCCTCGTGCTCCTCGAGGCGCCGGAAACCCCGCTCCCCGCCGAGCCGGGGCCAGGGACGGTCGGCCGCGGCGACCTGATCGCCACGCCCGAGGGCCTGGCCATCGCCCTCTCCCCGCGTCCCGAGCTCGCCCGCGCGGCGACGGTCCTGGGCTCCGTCACGGTCGGGCTGGCTGTGGCCGAGCGCCTCCGTCCGCCCGCCCGGGTCCTTGCCGCAGCCGTCTGGGACGGCCGCTAAAGGCCCGCTCAAAAAAGAGAAAGGGGGTGGAACCCACCCCCTCTCCGCGCACCTCTCGGTGCGACCGCCGCGGGCCTACTTCTTCTTCGCGGCCTTCTTCGCGGCCTTCTTCGCAGCCTTCTTCTTGGCAGCCATGGTCGTCGATCCCCCCTCTCTCAGGGTCAGGGCCCGCCTGCCCGTCTCCGGGCGTCGAGCCGTCGGTGCACGGTGGAGGCCGGCTTCCCGCCGGCGACCGGCTACTTCTTCTTCTTCGCGACCTTCTTCGCAGCCTTCTTCGCGACCTTCTTCTTGGCAGCCATCGTTCAATTCCCTCCCTTCGGCCCACAGCCTGGGCGCCCGGCGCCGCTCACCAACTTCAACATCTCGGTTGATGTAACGGTTGACATACTAGGGGTAGGGTATGGAGCCGCCAGGAGGGTGTCAAGGCTTTTTTTCGCACAGGCCACCCGTATGCCTCTCCGAACACGCGCTTTAGCCTGTGGAAGCACCTGTGCAAAAGCGTTCCCGCCCGCGCCAGTCGTGCAGATAATCACTCCGAAGCCGGTCAGGCCCGACCCCCCGAGCCGGCTCGCCGCGCGCAACCCTCGACCCCCGACTGACATAGCTCCTTATATACGCCACGCTCAAGCCGCGCCCCGGGGCTATACTCCCGGCCCATGTCCTTCGCCTTCCGGCTCGAGGCCACCTCTGGACACGCCCGCGCCGGCTGGCTCACCACACCACACGGCGTCGTCCCCACTCCGATCTTCATGCCGGTGGGCACGGCTGCCGCGGTCAAGGCGGTCACGACCCGCGACCTGCGCGAGCTCGGCGCCCACATCGTGCTGGCGAACACCTACCACCTGATGCTGCGGCCGGGGTCGGACCTCGTCGCCCGGCTGGGCGGCTTGCACGGCTTCACGGGCTGGTCCGGGCCGTTCCTCACGGACTCCGGCGGTTACCAGGTCTTCAGCCTCGCGGCCCTCCGCCGCCTGGACGAAGAAGGCGTGCGCTTCCGCAGCCACCTCGACGGAAGCGCACACCTGCTGACGCCCGAGCGTTCGATCGCCATTCAGGAGGAGCTCGGAGCCGACATCGCGATGGCCTTCGACGAGTGCCCGCCCTATCCGGCGGATCGGGCCGCGGTCGAGGACGCCACCCTGCGCACCACGCGATGGGCCCGGCGCTCGCGCGACGCCCACCGCCGGGCCGACCAGGTTCTCTTCGGAATCGTCCAGGGCGGGGTCTTCGACGACCTGCGGGCCCGCAGCGCCGAGGACCTGATCGGCCTCGACTTCCCCGGTTACGCCGTAGGCGGCCTCTCGGTAGGCGAGCCCAAGGCCGACATGCTCCGCGTCCTCGACGGCCTGGCGCCTCTTCTCCCGACGCACAAGCCCCGCTACCTGATGGGCGTCGGCACCCCCGAGGACCTGATCGAGGGCATCGCCCGCGGCATCGACATGTTCGACTGCGTGATGCCCACTCGCAACGCCCGCAACGGCCAGCTCTTCACCGGCGAGGGGAAACTCTCGATCCGCAACGCCCGGCACCGCGAGGACCCTCGCCCCCCGGACCCGGCCTGCGCCTGCTTCACCTGCCGGACCACGTCCCGCGCCTACCTGCGCCACCTCCACGCGGCCGGCGAAATGACCGCCGCCACGCTGATGACGATCCACAACCTGGCCTTCTACCTTGACTTGGTGCGGCGAGTGCGCCAGAGTATCCTTTTGGGCCGGTTCGAGGAGTTCCGTGCGGAGACGCTGCGGCGTCTCCGTCCTGCTCCGGGCGAGCCGCCTGGCCAGCCCGAACTCGAGCCCTCGAGCTGACGGCGCGCGAGCCACTCCCTCCCGGGAGCGGCCGGCCGGGCGACCCCCGGGCCGCGGGCCCCCGGGCTGTCGATCCGCTACCAAGCCGAAACGCCAGAGGACCCCGGAGAGAATGACGAACCTCGCGCCGCTGTTCGCCCTCGCGGGCCCGCCGTCCGAGGGCGAGAGCCCGCTCGCCAGCTTCGTGCTGATGGGCATCATCTTCGGCATCTTCTACTTCGTCCTGATCCTGCCCATGCGGCAGAAGCAGAAGAAGCTCGACGAGCTGGTCGCCCGCCTCAAGCCGGGAGACAAGATCATCCTCAGCGCCGGCATCTTCGGCACCGTCGAGGGCGTCGAGCCCGACGGCCTGCTGGTGCGGGTGTCCGACAAGACCAAGATCAAGGTGCTCCGCAGCGCCGTCGCCGGCCTGCAGGGTGCGCCCCAGGCGGAGAGCAAGTAACCCATGCCCCCTGCGTTGCAGAACCCGATCGTCCAGTGGCTGCTGCTGACCGCCATCCTCGGCGGCATCAGCTACTCCGTCATGCGCAAGGAGCTGCGCCTGCGGGCGACCCTCTACGGCTCCTTCCTGCTCGCCTGCCTGGTGGCGATCTGGCCGCCCTACGGCACCGAGGACGGCCGGCCCGGCAAGATCCGCCTCGGCCTCGACCTGCGCGGTGGCATCCACCTCGTGATGCAGGTGGTCACCGACGACGCCCTCAACGCGACCGTCGACGACGCGCTCGACACCGTGCGCGAGCAGGCCCAGCGCAAGGCGATCCAGGTCGGCGCGGCCACCCGCGTCAGCCCGACCCGCTTCGAGGTGACCGGCGTCGAGCCGGCCCGCGTCAAGGACATGCGCGACTCGCTGCGCGACTTCTTCCGCGAGTGGGAGATCCGCGAGCCCGCCGAAGGCAGCTTCCAGGTCGAGATGACCGACGTCCTTGCCCGCTCGATCAAGGACCGCACCGTCAAGGAAGCGATCAAGACCCTCGAGCGCCGCGTCAACCAGCTCGGCGTCGCCGAGCCGGTGATCAGCGAGCACGGATCGCGCGGCGACCAGATCCTGATCCAGCTCCCGGGCGTCAGCGACCCCGAGCAGGCCAAGCGCATCATCAAGCAGACCGCCCAGCTCGCCCTCAAGCTGGTCGAGGACTCGGCCGGCTCCCGCGAGGCGCTGCTGCAGGCCCACGGCGGGAACGTGCCCGAGGGCATGGAGATCGTCGAAGGCCCGGGCGACCAGCCCGGCCAGCCGGTGTTCTACCTGGTGCGCCGCGAGGCGGTGATCACCGGCCGCGACCTCAAGAACGCGCGCGCGGGCGTCGACCCCAAGACCAACGGTCCCGACGTCCAGTTCTCGCTGAACCCGGCCGGGGCCGAGAAATTCGCGCGCGCCACCGAGCGCAACATCGGCCGCCGGCTGGCGATCGTGCTCGACGGCTCGGTCGCCTCCGCCCCCGCGATCCAGGGCCGCATCTCGAACGAGGGCGTGATCCAGGGCCGCTTCACGCTGCAGGAGGCCGACGAGCTGGCCAAGGTGCTGCGCGCCGGCGCGCTGCCGGCCACCCTGCGCATCCTGCAGGAGATGACGGTCGGCGCGTCGCTCGGCCGCGACTCGATCCGCTCCGGCGTGATGGCCTCGGTCGCCGGCATGGGCTTCATCGCGCTCTTCATGCTCTTCTACTACCGGCTCTCGGGCGTCAACGCCGTCGTCGCGCTGGCCGGCAACCTGCTGATCCTGCTCGGGGCGATGGCCTACTTCGGCGCCACCCTGACGCTGCCCGGCATCGCCGGCGTGATCCTCACGGTCGGCGTCGGCGTCGACACCAACGTCCTCGTCTTCGAGCGCATCCGCGAGGAGCTGCGCGCGGGCAAGACGGTGAAGGCCGCGATCTCGAACGGCTTCGAGCGGGTGTGGATCACGATCCTCGACACCCACGCGACCGCTCTGATCGCGGCCGCCTTCCTGTTCCAGTTCGGCACCGGGCCGGTCAAGGGCTTCGCCGTCACCCTCTTCATCGGCCTCGTCGCCAACGTGTTCGCCTCCTACTTCGTTTCCAAGTTCCTCTTCGAGTGGGTCCTCGGCAAGCGCCAGGTCCAGACGCTGAGCATCTGAGGGCGCAATGGAGATCCTCAAGAACCCCAACTTCGACTTCCTCGGCAAGGCGCGCGTCTTCGTCACCCTCAGCGCCCTGCTGGTGATCGCCGCGCTGGTGCTGATCCTCCGCCCCGGCGGCCTGCGCTACGGCGTCGAGTTCTCGGGCGGCACCCAGCTCATCGTCCGCTTCCAGAACCCGCCCGAGATCGACCGCATTCGAGCGGCCGTCGAGCCGGTGGCGCCCGGCGCGGTGATCCAGACCTACGGCCAGCAGAACACCAACCAGGTCCTGGTCCGCATCGGGGGCAGCGAGGGCGAGGCGGTCGAGGTCGGTGGCGACGCCCAGCGCGCGCTGTCGGCGATCGCCGCCCAGTACCCCCAGAACCCGGTCCGCGAGTCGTCGTCGGAGATCGTCGGACCGATCGTGGGAGAGGAACTGCGCCGCAAGGCGGTCCAGCTCACCGTGCTGGGGCTGCTCTTCCAGCTCATCTACATCGGCTTCCGCTTCAAGGGCGCGGTGTGGGGCGCGGGTGCGACGCTGGCGGCGTTCCACGACGTGATCATCACGCTCGGCCTGCTGAGCCTGCTGGGCTACGAGATCACGCTCAACGTGATCGCGGCGCTGCTCACCCTCGTCGGCTACTCGGTCAACGACACGATCGTCATCTTCGACCGCGCCCGCGAGATCCTCCACCACCGCCGCCGCGAGGGCCTGCGCAAGATCCTGAACGACGCGCTGAACCAGACGCTGAGCCGCACCATCATCTCGAACGGCACCACGTTCCTGGCGGTCCTCGGCCTCTACCTGTTCGGGGGCGAGGTGCTGCGCTCGTTCGGCTTCGCGATGGTGGTCGGCATCCTGATCGGCACCTACTCGACCGTCTACATCGCCAGCCCGATCGTGATCTGGTGGCACGAGCGGCGGCAGGGTGCCAGCGTCACCCGCAACGCGGCCTGACCGGGGCGGCGACTCGCGGTCGCCGAAACGTTAAGATTCGTCAGGGGCGCGGGGAGGCGACTCCGGGCCGGCAACGGCCCGGCGGTCGCGGTGTACGATGGCCGTGATGTCCGAGCCCGACAGCATCTTCGGCAGTCTGGTCGGCTCGGCGCCGCGCAAGCCGGTCCGACGCACCGGGCTGGCGGTGTCGGCCGTTGCACACACCCTGGCCGTCGCCGCCCTGGTGCTGGTTCCGATCCTCTGGCCCGAGGCGCTGCCCGAGCAGCAGGACATCTACCGCGTCCTCATCTACAACCCGCCGCCCCCCCCGCCGCCGCCGCTGCCCAAGGGCTCGGCAGCGAAGCCCACGACCGAGCCCGCGAAGCCGGTGACGCCCGAGGAAACTCCGCGCAAGCCCGACACCCTGCTCGAGCCGAAGCCCGACGAGAGCACGCTCGAGCCCGAGGCCAGGGACAAGATGACCGAGCAGTTCGGCAGCCCGACGGGCAGCGACATGGGCGTCGCCGAGGGCATGGAAGGCGGCGTCGAAGGCGGCGTGGTCGGCGGCGTGCTGGGCGGCGTGCTGGGCGGTGTCGTCGGCGGCACAGGCGACGGCCCGGTGATGGACTACGACTCGCCGCCGCGCGCCATCAAGATCACCCGTCCGCAGTATCCGCAGGAGGCCTTCGTCAAGAAGGTCGAGGGCACGGTCGTGCTCGAGATCCTGATCGACCAGAACGGGCGGGTCGTCAAGGCCCGCGTGCTGCAGTCGATCCCGCTGCTCGACGCCGCGGCGATCGAGACGGTCAAGCAGTGGGTGTTCAAGCCCGCGATCAAGAACGGGCGGCCGGTCTCGACGGTGGCCAACGCCCCGGTGGGTTTCCGCATCTTCTAGCCCGCCGGCCGGCCCCGGGTTGACGGGCCCGCGCCTGCCCCTTACCCTACCGCGCCTGCGTCCGCGCGGCGCCTGCGCGAGCCGCACCCGAAAACCCGGGGCGCGTCGGTCGGCCCCCGCCCCAAGGAGATGCGTGCGTTGAACCTCGTCGAAATCTCGAGCTATTCCTGGCTCCTCGGCCTGCTCGGCCTCGGCGCCGCCTTCGTCCTCTACCGTGGCGTCGTCGCCCGGCCCGCCGGCTCGGCCGCCATGGCCGACCTGGCCGAGCAGATCCACTCCGGCGCCATGGCCTTCCTCCGCGCCGAGTACCGGATCCTCGCCCCGTTCGTGGTGATCGTGGCCGCCGGCCTCGGCTGGGCGGTCGGCGCCAACACCGCGATCGCCTTCGTGATGGGCGCCCTGTGCTCGCTGGCCGCCGGCTTCTTCGGAATGAAGGCGGCGACCCGAGCCAACGTCCGCACTTCCGAAGCCGCGCGCGCCGAAGGCCAGGGGCCAGCACTGCGCGTCGCCTTCAACGGCGGCGCGGTGATGGGCCTTTCGGTCGCCGCGCTGGGGCTGCTCGGGATCGGCCTCGTCCTCATGATCCTCGGCCGCGACCTCGGCTCCGACCCGGCCATCGTCGCCTTCTCCGAGGTGATCTCCGGCTTCGCGATGGGCGCCTCTTCGATCGCGCTGTTCGCCCGCGTCGGCGGCGGCATCTACACCAAGGCGGCGGACGTCGGCGCCGACCTCGTGGGCAAGGTCGAGGCCGGCATCCCCGAGGACGACCCGCGCAACCCGGCGACGATCGCCGACAACGTCGGCGACAACGTGGGCGACGTTGCGGGCATGGGCGCCGACATCTTCGAGAGCTACGTGGGCTCCGTGATCGCGACGATCGCGATCGCCGCCAGCAGCCCGCTGTTCGTCGGCACCCGCCTCGAGGCGATGGCGCTGCCGGTGCTCTTCGTGATGGCCGGCCTGATCGCCTCCGTGATCGGCATCCTGTCGATGCGAGTGTTCGAGAAGGGTGCCGTCGAGTCGGCGCTGCGCAACACCACGTTCGTCGCCGCTGGCCTGTTCTACGTCGCGGCCTGGTTCATCACGGCCGCGCTGCCGGTGTACGCGCCCGGCGCGCCTTACGGCGCGATGGGTCCGTTCTGGGCAGTGGTGATCGGCTCCTTCGCCGGCATCCTGGTCGGGCTCGTCACCGAGTACTACACGGCCTGGGGCCCGGTGAAGCGGATTGCCAAGGCCAGCGAGACGGGCGCCGCCACCAACATCATCGCCGGCCTGGCGGTCGGCATGGAGTCGGTCGCGCTGCCGATGGTGATCATCGCCGCCGGCATCTACTCGTCGTTCCAGGTCGCCGGCCTCTACGGCATCGGCATCGCGGCCGTCGGCATGCTGGCGACGGTCGGCGTCACGATGTCCGTCGACGCCTACGGCCCGATCGCCGACAACGCCGGCGGCATCTCGGAGA
>WYBL01000137.1 GCA_011526565.1 Acidobacteriota bacterium
CCGCCGACAGCAGCGCCAGGCCCCGCGTCGCAGGGCCGGCCGTCGAGCGGAGCGAGAGAGGGAGCGCGACGAGCAGCGCGAGGATCGCGCCGAACATGCCGAGCACGAGCGGCGCGTGGTAGATCGTCGGCGCGTCGGGCACGCCGCCGCGGCCGTCGGACGCGAGGTAGAGCGCGGTGCAGCCGCCGTGCAGGCCGACGATCAGCAGCAGCAGCGCGGCCATCACGCGCGACGCACGGGACTCGAGCATCTCCATCTCCCCGGGGCGAGTATGCCGCGCGCGGCGCCCGCCGTCGCGAGCGTAGACTCCCGGCCGTGGGAGCCGTCGTCGATCGCTGGCTGGCCAACGCGGGCTCGGTCGCGGTGCTCTGCTTCGCGCTGGCACTCGTGGCGCTCGGCGCCGGGCACCCCTGGCTCGCGAACGCCCTGCTCGCCCTGGCCGCCGCCGGCACCGTCCAGGGCCTGCGGAACCTGTGGCACCAGTCGCGCCCACGGGCGGTCCTGCTGGCCCTGGTGTTCCCGCTCCTGATCTCCGGCCTGCTGGTCTTCGACGGGCTCTACGCGGCGAGCCTGCTGCCGTTCGCCCCCGCGGCGCTGGCCGCGCTGGCGGAACTGGCCGTGCGTCGCTGGCGCGTCGCGCGCGGCCTGCCCGCGGTGGCACCCGCGGCAGCCGTGGCGGCGCGCCCTGTCGTGCCGCCGTCGCGGCGGGTCGCGGTCGGCTGCGCGGTGCTGCTGGGACTGGGTGTGGCCGGCATGGCCCTGCTCTCGTTCGCGATGAGCCAGCCGGCGCGCCACGCCCGCGCCTTCCACGGGGGGCTGCGCGCCGGCATGACGCTGGCCGACGTCGCAATCACGGCCTGGCCGCACGGGACGTGGTACGGCTTCGTGAACGCTGGCGACGGCGCGCCGCCGGTGGCCCTGACGGTTGGCGTGGCACGAGTCGGCGGCGAGACGGCGCGCGGCGAGGCGGAAGTGCGGTCGCTGCTCGACCGCCACGCTCCGACACTGGGCCTCGTCAGCGCGTCCTTCTCGTTCCGCGGCATGGTACCGACGCGCGCGGTCGTCACGGTGCACTTCGGCCCCGACGGGCGGGTGGCGCGGATCGACGAGCCCCGGACCTTCGCGGACTGACGGCGCGGGGCTACTCCGGGATCTCGAACTCCTCGCCGCCTCGTTCGACCCCGGCGCGCTCGAACCAGTCCGGGCCCAGCTCGCTGCGGACCGGACCGCTGCACGGCAGGTGGGCGATCCGCGCGCCGTCCTTCTCGACGACGAGGCCCTGCTTCTCGACCTTCTCGCCACGCGGGCCCCAGTTGCCGATGCCGGTGTACACGACGTAGGCGTGGTTGCCGGAGCGGAAGCGCAGCCAGGCCGCGCCGCCGCCCGCGTACGACTCGGTGCCGCCTCGCGCCGCACGGGCGGCGGCGACGGGGGGCGCCGGCAGCGCGAGCTCCGGCGCGGCGCCGGGCCGGCCGAAGCGGTACTGCGTGCGGCCGTCGGCGGTCGCGCAGACCGAGACCGCCTTGCCCTTGCCGGCCGCGCACTGGAACACGACGCTCTCGCCCGCGCCGCAGAAGCCGCCCGAACTCGCGGCGGTCGCGGTCTCGAGTCGGACGACCAGCGGCACGGTTTCGGTCAGCTTGCAGTCGGGGTCGCCCTCGCAGCGGGGCGAGGCCACCTGGCCGAGCCGGTAGTGGAGCCGCACGCGCTTTCGGAGCGGGGGCGCCTCGCACAGCTCGAACTCGGCCTGCTCCGTGAACTCGCGCCCGCGGTCGTCGACCAGCGTCAGGTAGCAGGCGATGTCGCCGGCCTCGGCGGCCTGCAGCACGCCGTGCGACTGCTTGACCTGGCCGCCGATCTTCACCTCGTCGCCCGTCGCGCCCCATGCGAGCGACAGCCCGGCGGCCAGCGCCAACCCTCCCGTGATCCCCCTCATCAGCCCTCCTCGGCGGCCCATTCTCGGCTATGCTCCGCGCCTTCGTCCCTCCCCTGACAAAGGACTGACGTCGATGCGGTTCGACTCGCGGGCCCGCCGCCTGGCGGGGGCCCTGCTCGGCCTGACGTTCGCCGCCACGCCGGTGGCTGCTGCCGAACTCGAAGTGATGAACTGGAACTACAGCTACGGCAACGGCAGGATCACCGGCTGGGTGCAGGTGGCCAACCGCAGCCAGGGCGGAACGTCGGGCTCGCTGCAGACCGAGCTGCGGCTCTCGACCGCTCCGCACGGGCAGCGCGGGCAGTTCTACACGCTGTACCGCGGCCAGGGCGAGCAGGGACTGGCGGCCGGTTACAACAAGAAGCTCACGGTCAACGGACCCTACGATCCCGCGCAGTTCCGCCCCGGCCAGTACTACTTCGTCGTGTGCGCGCACGAGTACACCGGCCAGGGCTGGGTCAACCGCACCTGCCGGACGTCGACGACGATGTTCACCGTGGCCGCCGTGGCGCGGCCCGCGGCACCTTCGGCCCCGGCGGCCCCGCCGCGCCCGAAAGCCGCGGACGTCAAGCTCGGCGAGTGGGGCTGGAAGATCAACGACGGCCAGGCCAGCGCCCAGGCCAAGGTCTTCAACTACGGCGGCGTGCGCTCGGGCAGCCTGCGCCTCCAGTTGAAGCTGTGCGACGAGCCGTTCGGCGAGGGCGGAGGCTGTTACACGATCGCGAAGAGCGGCAGCCTGCAGCCGCTCGACGGCGGCTACAACCGCCAGAGCACGGCGGTCGGCCCGTTCGACGTCGATCGCTACGAGGACGGCGACTACTACGTCGTCCTGGTCCTCCAGGAGTACACGGGCCAGGGTGACGAAGGGTTCACGACCCGCGCCGGCGCGACCTCGACGACGATGTACCGGATCGGCGCGGGCGACGAAGAAGAAGAGTAGTCAGCTCGCCTCCGGCGGGCGCCCCGCCAGCCGCAGCGTGAGCGCGACGAGCGCGACCGCTGCGGCCAGCAGCGCCCCCCACAGGAGGAGCGTGGGCGGCGCCTGACCGAGCAGCTCGCGCCACCCGCGGCGGTGGGCGACGCTGGCCTCGGCGGGCGTCGCCTGCACCGCCACCGCGGAGTACGCGAGCACCTCGTCGCGCAGCGCGGCGAGGTCGTAGCGCGGCGCGCTGGCCTGCGGGTCGCCCAGCAGCAGCCGCAGCTCGCCGCCACCGGCCTTGAACGCGACGCGCGGCACCCGCACCAGGGCCCGCGCGTCCGAGACGGTGAGCGGCGCGTCGTCGCCGTCTTCGACCTCGAGCGTGAAGGTGGCGGCCCGCGTGCGCAGCGGCAGCGGTAGCGCGGCGTCGGCGCCCGCCCGCCTCTCGAGCCGCCCGCTCCAGGCGGTGGCTTCGCCGCTGCGGCCGTCCGGGCGCGGGACCGTGATCCGCGCGGCGCGCGAGAAGAAGCCCTCGGCGAGGTGCAGCTCCAGCGTCTCGACGGGCAACGCGGAGCGCTCCCGCTCCTCGCGCCGCGGCACCGAGAATCGCCAACGGCTGCGCCCCGCGACCGGTTCCAGCGCCTCGCGCTCGAGAATCACCGACTCCTCGCGGGCGCCGGGCTCCAGCACGAACGGCACCTGCCGGGCCTGCGCGTCGACGAGACGCAGGTCGGCGAGGTCGGGCCGCAGCAGGCCGAGGTCGGCCGCCTCGAGGGTGAGCGCGTAGAGGTCCTCGCGCACGGGCACGCCGACGCGGCGCACGAAGCGGTACTTCGACAGTTCCACCGCGGCGCCCGGACGGGCCGCGAACTGCAGCGGCGGCGCCTCGCGGAAGCGCGGGTTGGGCTCCTCGGCGCCGAGCGCCGAGGCCGGCAGTTCGCCCGCCGCGGCGAGTCGCGCGCGCAGCGGCTCGAGGCCGTAGTCGGCCGCGCGGACGACGCGGTTGCCGTAGTAGAGGACGAGCGGGCCTTCCGGCGCCACGTAGACGAGCCGGCTGCGCGGGCCGGAGACTCGCGCGGTGAGGCCGCGCAGCGGCGGCGCGTCGCCGTCGACGACCTCGAGCACACGCTCGCCGCCCGTCAGACCCGCGACCGGCAGGGTCAGCGACGAGCCCGCGAAGTCGCCCTCGGACACGCGATAGACGAGCGCCTCGCCGCGCACCTGGCGTTCGCTGCTTCCGCCCTTCTCCCGCACTTCGGCCAGCCGCGCGTGGCGCGCGAACAGCCGGTCCTCGGCGTCGAGCGTCAGCTCGTCGAACGGGATGCCGGGCGGCAGCTCCAGCCGCCATCGCGAGATGCCGGCTGCGCTGCCCAGCGGCAACAGCGCCGCCTCGCGCTCGAAACGCGCGCCGTCGAGCGCGGTACGGCGGGTGGCGGTCACGCCGGTGACCGTGACGGGTTCCGAGCGGGTGTCGTCGAGCGTCAGCCGCACGCGCCGGGCGCGCACGGGCGCCGGCAGTTCGAGGGTCAGGTGGCGCACGAAGCCGCCGCCCCACGGCCGCGCGAACAGCGACGCCGCCGGCAGCGCCGTCGACCAGCTCGCGCCGTCTTCGCTGGTCTCGACCTGCGCGCGCTTGGCGAACTCGGCGGCCGCGACCTGGACCTCGAGCGTGTCGAACAGGGCGAGCGTGCCGAGGTCGACCTCGACGAAGCTCTGCTGGCGACGCCGCGCGTCGGCGGCGACGACGTGGCCCGCGAACGAGACGCGGGCCTCGCGCGGCTCCAGCCGGTCGAGCAGGAAGGGCACCTCGACGCCCGCCGCGTCGAGCAGGCGCAGGTCGCGGCCTTCGGCCTGGGCCTGGCCGAGCAGCTCCGGCTCCAGCGGCAGGGCGACGAGGCGGCCGGGCTCGGCCGCGGACACGGAGCGCTTCAGGCGCCAGGCGCTGCGCTGGGCGTCCTGATCCTGGGCGAGCGCGGGCGGGGCCAGCAGGACGAGTGCCATCAGGGCGGCGGGCTTCACTTCTCCTCCTTGCGGAACACGAAGCGCTGGTAGAAGAGCGACACCAGCATCAGGGCGACGCCGAGGCCGAGGAACGAGAACACCCGGTAGACGCCCTGCAGGTTCGACAGGTCGTAGAGGAACACCTTGGCGACGGTCAGCAGCAGGAAGCCGAGCGACGCGTAGCGCAGGGGCTTGAGGGCCTTCCACACGCCCAGCACCAGCAGCGCCATCGCGTACAGGCCCCAGGCGGTCGAGCGCGCCAGGTCGCGCGCGGACTCGGGCGCCGCGGCGAACGTGTGGTCGACCTCCGCGTTGAGCCAGGCGAAGACGAGCAGCAGGCCGAGGCCGGCGACGGCGCTCGCGGTGCGCGAGGGACGCGCCGGGTCCGCCCCGCGCGCGGCCTCGGCGTCGCGCAGGAAGCGGGCGCCGAACAGGCAGCACAGGGCGGGCACGCCGTAGGTGTAGAGCAGCCAGTTGAAGACCGGGGCGCCGCCCGTCTCATAGCGCAGCACCTCCGGGTTCAGCAGCAGCCGCACGCCGACCACGGCGAACAGCGCGCTGCCGAACAGCCGCAGCCCGGGGTGCGGCAGGCGCCCGAAGAGGAAGAACACCGCGGCGCCCTCGAGCGCCCAGGCGATCGTCATCCACTGGCGGTCGAGCTGCAGCGGGATGGCGACGGCGACGAAGCCGAGCGCCACGGCCGCGAACAGCGCCAGGTAGCGCAGCCGCGCGGCCGCGGACTCGGGATGGCCGGAGACCGGGAAGCGCCCGGCGACGCCGCGCAGCGCGAGCACGCTGAGCGCGGCCAGCAGCAGCGGGAACGCGCCGAGCCAGGCCTTGCCGAACGCCTGCTCGACGGCGTCGACGAGCGGCAGGAAGAAGGCGGGGCCCGCGAGCGCCGAGGCGAACCACGGAGAGCGGCGCGAGGTCCAGGCACTTCGCAGCGCCCGCAGCGGCAGGAAGGGCAGCGCGAGGAACGCGACGTAGAGCAGCGCCGTCAGCGGGAACGAGAGCGCGAAGTCGCCGGGCTGGAAGTAGAGGCCGTGCCACGAGATGGCGAGGCCCGCAGCGGCGAAGAGCGCGACCAGCGACAGCCACGCCCAGCGCCGGCGCACCGCGGGAGCGAGCAGCAGCGCGGTCGCGACGTAGAGGCCCGCGAACAGCGGCAGCGGCTCGCGCCCCGTCGAGGTGCGCACGAGGCACAGGAAGAGCCCGCCCGTCGCGGCGAGCGCCGCCAGCACCGCGCCGCGCTCGTCGTCGTCCGCGTCGGTCGGCGCCGCGGCCCGCGCGGCCGCCAGCAGCGACCACAGGGCCGCGACCAGCAGCGGGACCGCGAGGTGGGTCAGCACCTGCGCGCCGCCGGTCGAAGCCAGGAACCAGAGCTGGGCCAGCGCCGCGACGGCCGCCGGCAGCAGCGTGCCGACGAACGGGACCCGCGTTTCGCCGGTGCGCAGCGCGGCGATCGCGAGCAGGCCCGCGGCGACGGCGACGAACGCGGCGGGCGGCTCGCCGAGGTCCTTCGCCACCATCACCAGCGCGAACAGCGCGAGGCCGGCGAAGCCGAGCAGGCCGGCGCCTTCGGTCGGCAGCCGGCGCGGGGCCTCGCGGCCGAGGCGGGCCAGGAGCGGCGCGACGAGGTTGGGGATCAGCGCGAGGGCCGCGGCCGCGAGCGAGGGCCACAGCAGCCGCTCGGGCGACAGGCCGCGCGTCGCCCACAACGGCAGCGTGGTGGCGACCGCGGCGGCCGCCGCGACCATCAGTTCCTCGCGGCCCCGCACGGCCGCCACGGCGCACAGCGCCACCTGCAGCAGGCCGAGGAAGGCGAAGAGCAGCGGCCACTCCGGCGCGTAGCGGCCGTCGGCGGCGATCAGCAGACCGAACAGGAACGGCGCCAGGCCAGCGACCAGCCCGGTGCGGAACAGCGTGCCGCCCTCGTCGTCGGCCTTCGTGACCAGGGGCAGCAGCAGGAACAGCAGCCCGAACAGCGCGAACGCGGCCAGCCCGATCAGCAGCTTCTCCGGCCCCATGTGGCGGCCGAACCAGCCGAACTGGATCAGCAGCGTCGCGCCGAAGGCGAGGGTGACGAGCCCGTGCCAGCGCTGGCGCACGGCGACCGCGAGCAGGCCGAGGTTGAGCAGCAGCAGGTAGCCGAACAGCCCGAGCGGGTTGTCGCGCCCGGTCGAGATCACCACCGGCGTCGCGAAGCCGCCGAGCAGGCCGAGCACCGCCGTGGTCCACGCGTCGTAGCGGATCGCGAGCAGCGCGGCGACGGCCGTGACCAGCGCCATCAGCGCGAAGGTCGGCGCGAACGGGATCAGCTTGTAGAGGGCGTGGCCGGCGAAGAGGCCCGCGTAGAGCAGCGACACGCCGGCGCCGCACACGGCGTTGGCCTGGGTGGCGTAGCCACGGCGCAGCGAGAACTCGGCGCCGAGCAGGCAGGAGACGCCGGCGAACAGCAGCAGCATCACCCGCAGCTCGGGCGTGAACAGGCCGGACTCGATCGCGAGCCGCGCGAGCAGCAGGCCGGAGATGGCGACCGCGATCGCGCCGACGATCGCCGCGCCCTTGACGCCGAGGAGCGACTCCCACTCGAAGGCCGGGCGGGGTTGCGAGGGCTCGGGTTCGGGGGCGGCCGCTGCGGGCGGAGGTGCGGTCGGAGGGGGCGGTGCGGTCGGGGCCGGGGTCTCGGACGGGGCGGCGGCCGACTCGGGCTCGGCGGCCGCGGGCGGGGTCGGGGGCCCGGTCGGGATCGGGGGTTCGGTCGGGGCGGCGGTCGACTCGCTTGCGGCGACCGCGGGCGGGGTTGCCGTCGCGGTCGGGAACGGAGGCGGCGCCATCCGGCGAACCGCGCGGGACAGGGACTCCACCCGGGCGTGGAGCGAGGCGTGCTCCGCGCGGAGTTCCTCGATCTCCTTCGCCTGGCGGCGGCTGCGCACGAACGAGGCGATCGAGAACAGCGGCGCCAGGAGCACGAGGACCCCGAGGCCCAGGCCGATCAGCGCGAAGAGGATTTCCATGGCCTTCTCTCTCGGAGGACGCTACGCGGCGCGGGGGGCGCCCGGCGCGGCGCAGTGTGACGGTGTCGCGGGCGTCACGTGCGCAGGAACACGGCCGGGGTCGACCAGTCGTGGCGGCCCCCGGCATCGGCCAGGCGCAACGCGGCGCGGGCCGCGGACACGGCGGCCGCGGTCGAACGGCCCCGGGCCAGGGCCTCGTAGAACGCGCGCGCGAAGCGCAGCGCCGAGGCGTCGAGCACGCTCGTCTGGTGGGCGATCACGGCGGGCACGCCGGCCCGCGCCAGTTCGGGCGCCACGCCGCGGGCGAGATCGCCGCGGCCGTGCAGGCTGGTCTCGCAGGCGTTCAGGAACACGAGCGACAGGCCGCGCCCGCAGAAGAGCGACCGCGCGGCCCGGGCGTCCAGCAGGGCGACGCCGCCGCGGCCATCCTCCAGCACGAGGCGCCCGGGCTCGGCGCCGCGCACGTCGTGCTCGCCGTGGCCGACGAAGTGCACGACGTCGCAGTCGGCGCCGTCGAGCCGCCGCGCCAGCGTCTCCGGCGTCGCCTTCGCGAGTACTTCCAGCGTCACCCGGCCCGCCAGCGCGCCCGGGGCGAGCGCCGCGCGCAGCGCCCGCTCCTCGGCCGCCAGCGAGAGCGCCGGCAGCCCGCGCGGGCTGGCCGTGACGACCAGCACCCGCAGCGGGCCGCGCCGGTGCCGCGTCGACTCGACGGGGCACGCCGAGTACACCCCGCGCGCGAGGTGGGCTTCGGCCGCGAGCCAGGCGTCGCGCCGCGCATCGAAGCACAGTTCCCACGGCGCGTCGGCGACCCAGTCGAGCGTCGAGGTGATGCGAATCTCGAGCGGACGCCCAGCCCCGCGAGCTTCGTCGAACAGGCGCCGCGCGTCGCCGGGCAGCAGCGTCTCGAACAGGGCGGCGCCCAGCGCGCGCAACGCGGCCTCGCCCGGCGGCGGCGCGTCACCCAGCGCCGCTGCCCGCAGCCGGCGCTGGCCTGCGACGATGCGCTGCCAGCGCGTTCCGCGTCGCGCGAACGGCTCCAGCACGCGGGCGTCGCGGTGGCAGGCGAGCAGCAGCGCCTCGTCGCCGCCGATCACGAACAGCTCGAGCCGCGCCTCGCCTGCCGCGGTCGCGGGACCCAGGAGGGAGACGCGGGGCGGCGCGGGTCGAACCGCACGGCTCCCCCGCCTCGGTGCGACCGCGGGCTCGAGATCCGCAGCCGGGTCGATCGGCGCCAGGCCCAGGGGCTCGCCGCCCAGCGCGCGGGTCAGCACGTCGGCCGTCTCGGCCCGCGCGAGGAGGTCGAAGTGGTGGGCACCGCCGGGCAGGTTGACGCCGAAGCAGGCGATGCGCGCGGCGTCGATCGCGGGACGGCCGATCGCGTCGACCGCCCAGCCGCCCGCAGTCGGCACGACCAGGTCGTGCGGCTGCGCGAAGAGCGCGGCGAGCCCCGCGTCGGCGAAGCGGGCGAGACGGCTGCCCTCCAGGCGGGTGCGCGCGGCGAGCACGGCGTAGGCGCCCTCGGGCGGGGCTGGCGGGCCGTTCAGCGAGTGCAGGAACGCGCCTCCCGGCTCCATCGCCGAGAGCCCGGGCAGCGCGACGGCGACACCCCGCGCCAGCCACGCGAGCGCCGCGGCGACGAACGGCACGCCGAAGCCGAGGGCGCCTGGCCCGAGTTCTTCGGCGAGGTTGAGCAGCAGCGTGACCAGCTCCACGCGCCGCGCCGGCGCCGCGAGCGGTGTGCCCTCGTTGGGCGCGGCCGCCAGCACCGCGCGGCCCAGCACCGGGCCACCGGTGCCGGCGGACTCGACCAGCGCGCGCAACACGAGGCCGCCGCGCGAGTGGGTGATCGCGTCGAACCCGCCGCTGCCGAGCGCCGCGCGCAACGCATGGGCGTTGACGCGCGGGTCCTCGCACAGGCTGAGGTGGTTGAAGCCGACGACGCCGCCGGGATAGCGCTCGGCGGCGAACCGCCAGAACCGTGCCGCGGCCGGACCGCGGCCGAGCGCTGCAAACGCGTGCTCGGTCGACGAGAAAGTCCCGTGCACGAGCAGCAACCGGCGCCCTCCCGCGCCCGGGAGCCGCGCAGGAGGCAGCCGGCCCGCGACGATCCCCGCGCGGGTGACCTCGACGAGCCCGAGCCGCCGCCGCGAGCTGCGCCACAGCGCCTGCTCGAAGGCGCGGGCCGCCTGCGGCAACGCGAAGCGGGCGAACGCCGCGGCGGCACGCAGCACCAGGACGTCGAGCCCGGCCCCGCGCCGCGACGCGTCGGCCTGCAAGACGGTCCCCGCGCAAACGCTCCACGCCCCCGTAGCGTGGCGGACGAGCGCGACGCGGCCGGGCGGCAACCGCAACTCGAGCGGCCCGGGCTCTCGCCGCCCGCGGCGCGGCCGCGCGCGCCAGGCCCCGTCCAGCGCGAGCGCGCGCGAGGCCAGCAGCGCCTGCACGACAGCCGCTCCGGACGCGGCGCGGCGGGCGTCGAGCGGCGCGAGCGTCCAGCCGCTGGCAGGGTCCACGGTGGGGGCGGGCATCGGTTCGCGGAGGATACGCCCGCCCCCGTCCGACCTCTACGGCTGGCGGCGGAAGGCGGCGACCAGCGTCAGCTCGGTTTCGCCGCGGCGCACGCGGAACGTCGCGGTATCGCCCCAGCGCTTGCCGGACATCAGCGTCGCCATCGTCTCCTTCTTGTCGATCGCCACGCCGTCCATCGACAGCAGCACGTCGCCGACCTCGAAGCCGGCGCGGCCGGCGACCGAGTCCTTCGGCACCGAGATCACCTTCGCGGGCTCGCCGTCCTTGCGCTCCGGCGTCGACAGGCCGAGCGACGGGTAGAGCGCGTGCTTCTCGTGCGCCACGCCCCACAGGTAGTCGGCGTAGCTCGCGCGCACGACCGGCGCCGCGCCCTTCTCGTCGACCACGGGCACGGGGATCAGCGACGCCATCTTGCCGTCGAACCAGAGCCGGGCCTGGCGCTCCGCGCCCTTGCCGTAGGCGACGTGGCCGGACCCGATCAGCACCACCATGATCGCGTCGGGCCGGCCGTCCTGCTTCAGCGCCTGCACCGCGTTGTAGCCCATCGTCGCGTCCCACGTGCACTGCGCGCGGAACATCGCGGTCCACATCTCATCGCTCATCGTCGAGTGCAGGCCGTCGCCGCCCTCGAAGAAGGCGCGGAACAGCTTCATGTGCTCGGCGTCGTCGACGTCGATCCGCTCCGGGATGTGGGCCGCTTCTTCGGGCGTCAGATCCTTGAAGCCCTTCTTGCGCACCGCCGACACGACCTCGCGCGGGGTGTTGACCGCGTGGAGCGAGATCTTCGCCGCGCGGGCGGCGAGGAAGATGTCGCGGTAGTAGTTCCAGTGGTAGCCCCACATCCGGTACCAGCGCGACTGGGCGACGAAGGCCGCCTCGTCGACGGTGCCCGAGTTCCACAGGTCGAGCGCCGCCTGCTCGGTGTAGGGGTACATCTCGAGCCCGAGCAGCACCGGCCGGCCGCGCCGCGCCAGCGCCTGCACCACGGCGAGCTGCACGTTGTGGAACTCGATGCTCGTGTGGCTCTCGCCGACGAACAGCACGCGCACGCCGTCGAGCTTCGCCGCCAGCTCGTCGGGCGAAAGGGCCTGGCCCGTGGCGGTGTCGGTGGCTGCGTCGAGCACGAGCGGCGCGGTACGGTCGCGGCGGGCGGGGTCGCCGATCGCCAGGTTCAGCGCAGCATCGTCGGCCGCGGCCGGAACGGCGGCAGCGGCGAGGCACAGCGCGAGGGTCGCGCGGATCATCATGAAGTCTCTCCGGATCGGTAGTGGTTCAGTCGCGTGGACGGCGCAGGCGGAACACGCCGGCCCCCAGCGCCAGCCCCAGGGCCAGGCGCACGGGGAACCCGAGCGAGTGCGCGAGCGCGTGCTGCGCGGGCGAGTCGAAGGTGTGACGCACGGCCTCCCACGGGCCGGAATAATACGTGTCGGCGTGGGCCGCCTCGGTGACCAGGATGCCGGTCACGACCAGCGCCTCGCACCAGAGCGCGACCAGGGTGAAGGCTCCGGCGGCGCGTGCGAAGCGCGGCTCCGGCACCCGGGCCTCGTCGCCGAAGATCCACCACACGCCGAACAGCAGCAGTACGGTGAGGCTCGCGAAGAACGAGCCCGCCGCGGGGCCGACGCCCCACGGGTCGAGCCAGCCCTTCATGAAGTAGCGCAGGGCGGCGACCGGGATCGCGGCCAGCGCGAGCCAGAGGGCGGTGCGGAACGGTCCAGGCTGTGGCATGCGGCCCCCTTTCTGCGGCAAGTATGCTCCGCTGGCGCGGTCGTTGCTTGCCTGGCCTGCGGGGGAAGGAGTCCCGCCGTGACACCACAGCGCTACCGGGAAGACGAGCAGGACCTGGCCGCGGCGATCCGCGTCGGGCTGAAGCGCCGCCCCGAGCAGGCGTTCGGCGACTACTTCCTGGGGCGCCGCCAGTCTTGCGCGCTCGGCGCCGCCTACGAGGGCCTGTACCGCCTGCCGACCGATGGCCCGCACGCCAACGCCCGTGAACTGGAGCGCTTCTTCGACTGCCTCGAGCACTCGATGCGGAACTGCCCCGAGGGCTGCCGCAAGCGCATCCCGCTGGGCGCGATGATCGTGCACCTCAACGACGACCACCGCTGGAGCCGCGAGCGGATCGCGGAGTGGGTCGCGGCCGGAGACGAACCGGCAGCCTGAGCGGGGCCGGCGTCCGGCTGCGGGACGGAGGTGTCCCGCGGGCGGACGTCTCGGCGCTCTTCAGCGCGTCAGTTGGACGTCGAGCTGGACCCGCCCGGGCCCGCCGCGCGCCCCCGGTTCGACCGCGCGAATCGCGAAGAAGCTGCCGGGGCGCGCCGCCTGGCTGCGGATCCGCTCGCCGACCAGCGGGTCGTCGTCGAACACCAGCTCGAACACGCGGTCGGCATGGCCGGCACCGCGCACCTCGTAGTGAATGTGGGCCTGCACGCCGCCGCGCGGGTAGGGCCCGGGGCGCACGGTCGTGAACGCATAGCGACCCGCGGCGTCGCTGCGCAGCAGCGCGAACAGGCGCGGGTTGCGGTTCCCCATTGCGTCGTCCGGGTGGTAGTAGCCGCGGGCGTCGGTCTGGTACACGTAGATCGACGCACCGGCGACCGGCTGGCCGTCGGCGCCGCGCACGACGCCTTCCACCCGCAGCGGCACGCCGGGCTCGCCGCCCGGAACCACGGAGGCGACGGACGGCGCCGCCTCCGGCGCGATGCGCGAAGCGGTCTGCGCCGCGAGCGGCGCGGCGATCAACACGGCGACGGCGGCGGCGGCGGCCAGGCGCTGGGACATGCGGGCGATCCTCCGCGAAAAGCGTGGCACGATCGGCCCGACGCGCGACGCAAAACGATGTGCGCCCAACACCGTGAACACGCGACGAACGACGATCCCGTGCGCGGTCCCCGCTCCGGCTCGCGGGCCCGGCTGACGCCGCGTTCGGCGACGCTGTTCCGCGGCGACGGGCTCTTCGATCGCGTCGCCCGAACGCTCTGCGCCGCGGGATGCGTCCCGCGCAAGGAGCTGTTCGAGGCGTGGGAGGTCGCGCGGAGGGTGCGCCGGCGCTTCCGCGGCGGGCGCGTCGTCGACCTCGCGTGCGGCCACGGGCTGCTCGCCCACCTGATGCTGCTGCTCGACGACAGCTCGCCCGAGGCCGTCGCGGTCGATCGGCGGCTGCCGCCTTCAGCGGCGAAGGCGGCGGAGGCGCTGTGCGCAGCGTGGCCGCGACTGCGCGGCCGCGTGGAGCTCGTGGAGGCCTCGCTCGCCGCGGTGACGCTGGCGCCGGGCGACGTCGTCGTCTCGGCCCACGCCTGCGGCGCCCTGACCGACGCGGTGCTCGAACGTGCGGTGGCCGCGGGGGCGCGGGTCGCGGTGCTGCCGTGCTGCCAGGCGAAGGGGCAGGCAGCCGCAAGCGCATTGGCCGGCTGGCTCGACTCCGCGATGGCGGTGGACGTCGCCCGCGTCGCGTGGCTGCAGGCCCGCGGCTACGTGGTCCACACCCAGCTCGTCCCGCCCGAGATCACGCCGAAGAACCGCCTGCTGCTCGCCGCCCCGCGCGATTCCGCTTGACGGCCGCCCGGCGCCAGGCGCACTCTCCCGGGTCACGGGCGGTGGTCCACGCCCAACCTCATCCGCTCTCCCCCAGCGAGAGCACGAGCGAGGCAAAGGGGGGCGTACTCCCGGATCGGCAGTCACGAAACCTTCGTCTCGCCGTGCGCGGTCGCTGGGGGGTCGGGCGCGGTGTGAGAAACGAAGGTGGTTCGTGATGCCGAAGCAGAAGGACCTCAAGCGCCTCGTGCGCTCCCGCATGCAGAAGACGGGCGAGTCGTACACGGCCGCCCGCGCCCAGCTCGTCGCCCGCAAGTCGAAGACCGCGATCGTCGCGCCGCCCGTGGCGCCGAAGCCCGACTACGCGGCACTCGCGGGCGTCAAGGACGCGACGATCGAGGCGCGCACGGGCTGCACCTGGGAGAAGTGGGTCGCGGCGCTCGACTATCACAAGGCGGGGACGCTGTCCCACCGCGAGATCGCCACGCTGGTCCACGAGAAGTTCGGCGTCGGCGAGTGGTGGGCGCAGAGCGTCACCGTCGGCTACGAGCGGATCAAGGGCCTGCGCGAGATCGGCCAGCGGCGGGCGGGACACTACGACGTCAACCGCAGCAAGACGCTGCCGGTCGGCGTCGACGCGCTCTACGCCGCTTTCGCCGACGCGCGGCAGCGGCGGCGCTGGCTGCCGGGCGTCGAGCTGGCGGTGCGCAAGGCGACGCCCGAGCGCTCGATGCGGATCACGTGGCCCGACGGCACGTCGGTCGAGCTGTGGTTCGTCGCCAAGGGTGCGGGCAAGAGCAGCGTGCAGGTGCAGCACGTGCGGCTGCCCTCGAAGGCCGAGGCCGACGCGCGCCGCGCTTTCTGGGGCGAGCGCCTCGACTCCCTGGCCGCGCTGCTGTCGCCCGCGCGGCGGTAACCTCCCGTGGAGCCGGGCGCTCGCGCGTCCGGCTCCACCCCGCACCGGTGCGGGCTCGCGAGGAGTGGCGACGATGCAGGCCTTGATCGACGACTACCCGTGGGTGCTGCTGCTGCTGGTCCCGCTCGGCTGGGTCGCGCTGATGGCTCTGATCGGCCTGCTCGGCGGCTGGGGCCGGCTGGCCCGCGCCTACCCCGCGCGCGGCGCGATGCCACGAATGCGCTGGCACGCGCAGTCGATCCAGTTCGGCTGGACCAACTACGGCCACTGCGTGACGATGGGCGCCGACTCCCGCGCGTTCCACCTCGCCGTGCCGCTCCCGTTCCGCCCGGGCCATGCGCCGGTGGCCGTGCCGTGGCCGGAAGTGGAGGTCGACGAGGACCCGCGCTGGTACCGGCCGCCGGTGCGGCTGCGCTTCCGGCGCCTGCCCGGCGCCGCGGCCTACGTCTCGCGCGACCTCGCGGAGAAGCTGCGCTCTGCGGCGGGCGAAGCGTGGCAGGAAGGCGACGGGGCGCGCTAGCGCGGTTCGTCCCGGCGCACCTCGTGGCGGATGCCGCGCCGCTCCAACGCGGCGAGCACGTCGCCCGCGCGCACCGCCTGCTCCATCCGGTGCGCGCCCGGCGCGATCCGACGCTCGGCCTGCCACGCCATCATCAGTGCCGCGTGCCAGCCGGTGAGCCGCTCCATCGCGGTGAAGCCCGTCTGCGGGTCGAAACGGTCGACCAGGTCGATGGTGACGCGCGCGGGACGCTCGTCCTTCTCGCCGACACCGACCGCCCGCATCACGCACACGTCCCGCAGCGGGCCCCGCCGCAGTCGCGGGTCGAGCAGGCGGTGGTACAGCGCGCGCGGGACCACGCGCTGGCCGTCGACGTCGACCGGCGTCTCGGAGAACAGGCCGAGCCGCTTGAACGCCTCGAAGGTCGCGAAGTGCCCCGGGTAGCGCAGCACCTTGTTCTCGTAGCGCTCGAGGCGACCGAGGTGGGTGTGCGCCGTGGTCGACATGCTGCCGGAGATGACGAACGCCTCCAGCGGGCCGAGCCCCGGGAAGACGATCGTCTCCAGCTCGGTGAAGGTCGGCACCTGCACCAGGCGGCCGTCGCGGATGAAGGTCGCCTCGCCGTCGTACTCGTTGGTGAGGCCGTTGACGTTGAAGCCGAGCTCGTAGTGCCAGGGCGGCTGCGGCGACTGCGGCAGGCCGCCGTCGTAGAGGTACACCTCGCGCGGGCGGTCGAGCAGGTCCATCGCGTGCACGCCCATGTGGTTGATCAGGCCCGGGCCCATGCCGCAGTCGGGCACGACGCTGATGCCGGCGGCACGCGCCTGCGCGTCGAGCGCGAGCTGCGACCACACGACATCGGTGTTGCCGCCCAGGTCGCACAGGCTGACCCGCGCGGCCAGGCAGGCGCGGGTGATCGCGAGGTTGAAGGTGTAGGGCACCGCGCTCAGCGCGACGTCGAAGCCCGGCAGCGCCGCCGCCAGCGCCGCCTCGTCCGCCACGTCGAGAGCGCGGGCGTCGGCGCAGGCCGCGCCGGTCAGCGCGTTCGTGCGCTCGGCCGCGGCGCGCGCTGCCTCCCCGCTCGCGTCGGCCAGCGTCACGCGCTCCGCGCCGCCGTGGCGCACGAGGTCGTACGCGGCGGCGGTGCCCTGGCGTCCGGCGCCGAGGATCAGGTACCGCGCACCCATCTCAGCGCAGGCGGTCTTCGGCCTCGGCCAGCTTGCGGCCGGCCACCTCGCCCGCGGTCTCGATCAGGCCCAGCGCGCCGAGGCCGCCGAGGTCGGCGGCGCCTGTCGCATCGCGGATCCGCTCGTAGGCCGGTTCGAGCGCGCGGGAGAGCGCGAAGCGGGCGACGATGCCGCGCTCGTCGACCACCCGCAGCTCGATCCACAGCAGCGAGCGGCCGATGTGGAAGCGCTCGCCCGGCCCGCGGCCCAGCTCGTGGGTGGAGCGCCGGCGCAGGCCGCGCGCGACGAAGCGCACGAACCCGTCGCCGGCCACCAGCAGGCCGCCGCTGCGCGCCGGCAGCCCCGGCAGCTTCAGCGCGACGGCGGGCGCCGCCAGCTTCAGGCTGCGCGGGTCGAGACCGCACTCGCGGGCCGCGCCCTCGTCGAGGGCGCGCGGGAAGAAGGCCGGGAAGAAGTGGCCGAGCACCGGGTTGACGATCACCCGCCGGTACAGCTCGAGCACGCGGAAGGCCCAGCCGGCGACGAGGCCGGTCGCCACCAGCACCACCACGCACAGCAGCGCGGACAGCGCGGGGCTCGTGGCGTAGAGCAGCAGCACGCCGATCGTCGCCACCTTCTTGAGCGTCTCGAACAGCAGGTCGACGAACGGGAACGGGCTCAGCCAGATCAGCACGTCGAAGGCGAAGCGCACCGCCATCATCGCCGCCAGCGCGAGGCCGGTGGCGACCGGGATCAGCCATTCCGCGCCGAGCCCCGCCTGCGTCACGGCGGGTGCTGTGGCCGGCGCGGCGTCGGGCAGCGCCGCGATCGCCAAGAGCGTGTAGCCGACCATCACCGACGAGTCCTCGAACACTCGGAACGCCTTGCCCGCCAGCCCCTGCAGCTTGCCCGAGTTGGCGAGGTAGCCGACCAGCGCCAGCGCGCAGAGCACGAAGAAGCGGGGCCAGGTCGAGTAGCGCCGCGCCTCGGCCACGATCGCGTTGTCGCGCACGCCCTGCAGCCAGCCCCAGCGCGTGTCCTTGACGAAGCCGACGTCGGTGACGAGCCCGACGCCGGAGAGCATCGCCAGGCCGAAGAACGGGGTCGCGGCGACCGCGGGCAGCGGGCCGATCACCTGCTCGACGAGCAGCGTCCAGGTCCCCACCTGGCCGGCGTGGCGGCGCATCTGCTGCTCGTCGCCGGGCGCGGCCAGGGCTGCCAGCGCACAGGTCGCGAGCGCGAACACGACGGCGGCACGGAACCGGCGGGAGCGCATTCGCGAACGTTACCACCGCGGACGTTCGCCAGCGCGTTTATCATCGTCGGCCACCGCAGGAGGCGCATTGCTGAACTGGATCTGGGCGGCGTTCTTCTTCGTGGCCTTCGCCGCCGGGCTGTTCCAGTGGCTGGTGCTCGGCAACGCCGGCATCTGGGCCGCGCTGGTCGGCTCCACCTTCGACATGGCGAAGACGGGCTTCGAGATCTCGCTCGGCCTGACGGGCGTGATGTGCCTGTGGCTCGGCATCATGAAGGTGGGCGAGAAGGGCGGCGCGGTGGAGATGGTCGCGCGCGGCTTCTCGCCGCTCCTGCAGCGGCTGTTCCCCGGCATCCCCGGCGGCCACCCGGCGCAGGCCTCGATCGTGATGAACATGTCCGCCAACATGCTCGGCCTCGACAACGCCGCGACGCCGCTGGGCCTCAAGGCGATGAAGGAGCTGCAGGAGCTCAACCCCGACAAGGACGTGGCGTCCAACGACCAGATCCTGTTCCTGGTCATCAACGCCTCGGCCGTCACCATCATCCCGACGGCGATCATGACGTACCGGGCGCAGATGGGCGCCGCGGACCCCACCGACGTGTTCGTGCCGCTGCTGCTCGCCACCTTCTGCTCGACGCTGGTCGGCCTGCTGGTCACCGCCACCGTCCAGAAGCTGAAGCTGACCCACCCGGTCACGCTCGCCTATCTCGGCAGCTTCACCGCGGTGGTGGCGGCGATCGTCGCCTACTGCGCGCAGCTCGACCGCGAGACGCTGGAGCGGCAGACCACGCTGGCGGCGAACCTGTTCATCTTCACGCTGATCGTCGGCTTCCTGCTGCTGGCCGCGCGGCGTGGCGTGGCGATGTACGAGGCCTTCGTCGAAGGCGCGAAGGAGGGCTTCCAGGTCGCGATCAGCATCATCCCGTACCTGGTGGCGATGCTGGTGGCGATCGGCGTGCTGCGCGCCTCGGGCGCGCTCGACCTGGCGCTCGACACGGTGCGGCTCGTGATCACCGGCCTCGGCATCGACGCGCGCTGGGTGGACGCGCTGCCGGTGGCGATGATGCGGCCGTTCTCGGGCAGCGGCGCCCGCGGCCTGATGATCGAGACGATGAAGACGCTGGGCCCCGACGCCTTCGCCAGCCGCCTCGCCTGCATCATCCAGGGCAGCACCGAGACGACCTTCTACGTGCTCGCCGTCTACTTCGGCTCGGTCGGCATCAAGAACACGCGCCACGCGATCGCCTGCGGCCTGATCGCCGAGATGGCGGGCTTCGCCGGCGCGCTGCTGGCGGCGTACCTCTTCTTCGGGTAGGCCCCTGCGCCGGCTCGCCGTCGTCGCCGCGCTGTTCGCCGTCTCGTTCCCGTTGTGGTACCTGGGGATGAGCTGGCGCGGCGGCTCCGGCCTCTTCGACCACAGCCCGATCGACCAGCACGCGCTGCAGGCGCGGGCCTGGCTCTCCGGCCGGCTCGACCTGGAGAAGGTGCCCGGCTACCTGGAGATCGCGTGGTACGAGGGACGCGCGTACAACTCGTTCCCGCCGACGCCGACGCTGGTCGAGCTGCCGCTGGTCGCCGCCTTCGGCCGCCGCACGCCCAACGGCCTCGCGATGTACGCGTTCTGGCTGGCCGCGCTCTTCGCCATGCAGCGCGTGCTCGCGCGGCGCGGGATGCGCGAGTGGGAGGCGGGGGCGCTCGCGCTCGCGTTCGTGTTCGGCACCAACGTCTACGCCTCCTGCGTGCGCGCCAACGTGTGGGGCTGGGGCCAGGGGCTCGGCTTCTGCCTCGCGGTGCTCGGGCTCTCGCGGGTGATCGACAACGCGCAGGGCGGCTGGCGCGGCCCGGGGCCGGGCTACCTGCTGCTGGCTCTCGCGGTCGGCTGCCGGCCCTTCTACCTCTTCATGGCGCCGCTGTTCGTCGCCCTCGACTGGAAGACCGGCCGCGGCGACCTGCGGCGCGCGGCGCGCAACGCCGTCCTGTGGATGGCGCCGTTCGGCGCTGCGCTCGCCGCGCTCAACTTCGCCCGCTTCGGCAACCCGCTGGAGTTCGGCCACAGCTACCTGGCCTGGGCCCAGGCCCTGCCCGACGGCATCTTCGACCTGCGCTACGTCGGGCGGAACCTGTACCACGCGACGCTGCGGCTGCCGGAGTGGCAGCCGGGCGCGGCGCCGCCACTGCACTTCGACCCGTGGGGCACCGCCTTCTGGCTCAACAACGCGATCTTCCTGTTCGCGCTGCGCGCGCTGCTGCGCGAGCCGCTCGACCCGTGGCTGCGCGCGACCGCGGCGCTCTCGCTCGTGCTGACCTGGTCGGGCCTGCTGCTCCACGAGACGAACGGCTGGCGCCAGTTCGGCTACCGCTTCCTGATCGACCTGCTGCCGACGGGCTTCGCGCTGCTGGCGCTGACCGCGCGCCGCTTCACCCCGGCGATGGCGGCGGCCTTCGCCTGGTCGCTCGCCGTCAACCTCTACGGCCTCGCCGCCTGGAAGGACCTGCCGCGCCCGCTGTGACGCGACGTACAGCGGGTAGACCGAGGCGAACGTCATCTTCGCGATGCGCTGGTCGCTGCTGGTCGAAGCCTTCTTCATGGCGACGCCTCCCCCGGCCATCGCCCCGATTGTCTCGCGCCCGGCAAGCGGTCCGGCGAGCGGCGAGCGTGCTAGCTTCCCAGCGATGGCCGACCCGGCGCCGCTGTCCCTGCTGTCCGCGATGATCACGCCGGCCGTGCTGATCTCGGCGAGCGGGATGCTGATCCTCTCCACCGCGACGCGGCTGGCCCGCATCGTCGATCGCGTGCGCACGCTGGCGCGGCAGATCGAGGAGACCGGGCCGCAGACCGGCGAGCTGCAGGCCGAGCGGCGCGCGGAGCTCGAGCGCCAGATCGCGACCCACACGACGCGCGGGCGCCTGATCCAGTCGTCGCTGACCTCGCTCTACGTCTCGCTCGCGCTGTTCGTCGCCTGCACCGTGGCGATCCCGCTGGTGGTACTCACCGGCGCGCTCGGCTTCCTGCCCGTGGCCCTCGGCATCCTGGGCACGCTGGCGCTGTTCCTCGGCACCCTGTTCCTGATCCGCGAGACGGGCATGGCGCTGGGCTCGATCCGCGAGGAGATGGCCTTCGCGCGGCGAGTCGCCGACCGCGGCCGCGCGGCCGCGCCGCCCTCCTGAAGCGGCCCCGAGCGCGCGCATGACCCGGTCGCTGCTCGTCGCCGCCCTGCTGGCCTCGCTGCTCGCGCCCCCAGCGAGTGCGCAGTCGCCTGCCTCTCTGGAGGCCGGGCTGCCGTTCCTTCAGGCGTGGGGCCCCAGGGACTACCGGGCCCAGGCCCAGAACTGGGCCATCACCCAGGACGCGCGCGGCGTCGTCTACGTCGCCAACGGCGGCGGCGTGCTGGAGTTCGACGGCCAGCGCTTCCGGCTGATCCCGACCGCCACCCGCGCGATCGCCCGCTCGCTGGCGGTCGAGCCCGCCTCGGGCCGCATCTACGTCGGCGCGGTCGGCGACGTCGGCGTGCTCGAGCCCGGCGCCCGCGGCCGGCTCGAGTACCGCTCGCTGCTGCGCTTCGTGCCGCCCGGCGCGCGCGATTTCTCCGACGTGTTCCAGACCTTCGTCCTCGGCGACGCCGTGCTGTTCGCGAGCTTCGAGCGGCTGATCCTGCTGCGCGGCGAGCGCGCCTTTGTGTTCACGCCGGAGAAGGCGTACCACTTCGCGTTCCAGGTCGGCGGCCGCGTGTTCGTGCGCGAGGAGGGCCGCGGGCTGCTCGAGCTGGAGGGCGACCGCCTGCAGCTCGTGGCGGGCGGCGAGCGCTTCGCCGACGAGCGCGTGTACGCGATGGTGACGTGGGGCGCGGGCGGCGACATCCTGCTGGCGTCGCGCACCCGCGGCCTGTTCGTGCTGGATCCCCGCGGCGCTTTCCGCGCGCTGCCCACCGACGTCGACGCGGCGCTCGTCCGCGACCTCGTCTTCTCGGGCACTGCGCTGCCGGGCGGCGGCGTCGCGCTCGGTACCATCCAGGGGGGCGTCTACCTGCTCGACGCGGCGGGTCGCCTGCGCGGCCGCATCGACAAGCCGCGCGGCCTGCCCGACGCCTGCGTATGGGCGACCTTCGTCGACCGCGAGGGCGGCCTGTGGCTCGGTCTCGACCGCGGCCTGGCGCGGGTCCAGGTCGACGACCCGCTGACCCGCTTCGACGAGCGCGCGGGCCTGCCCGGCATGGTGATCGCGGTCCACCGCCACGAAGGCCGCCTGTTCGCCGGCACCAGCCAGGGCGTGTTCCGGCTGGAGCCGGGCCCCGAGGCGCACTTCCGCCCGGTGCCCGGGCTCCAGAACCAGACCTGGGCTTTCGCGAGCGTCGACGGCCCGGGCGGCTCCGGCCTGCTGGTCGCCAACAACGACGGCGTCTTCGACCTGCGGGGCGACCGCGTGCGGCTCGCGATGGCGGGCGACGGCGCCTCGGCGCTGCGCGTGTCGCGGGCGGCGCCGGGCCGGGTGTTCGTCGGCCTCACGGACGGGCTCGCCTCGATGCGCCGCGCCGGGAACGAGTGGGTCGCCGAAGGACTGATCCCCGAGGCCAGCGGCGACGTGCGCCGGATCTTGGAGGACGCGGAAGGGCGCGTGTGGGCGGGCACCCAGGCGCAGGGGGTGCTGCGGGTGCGCTTCGACCCGGCCGCCGGCCCGGCCCGCCCGAAGGCCCGCGTGGAGCGCTTCGGGATCGACGACGGCCTGCCGGGGCCGGTCGAGAACTCGGTCTACCCGGTCCAGGGCGAGGCGCTGTTCGCCACCCACCGCGGCGTGATGCGCTTCGACGAAGGGCGCCGTCGTTTCCTGCCGGCCCCGCGCTTCGCCACGTTGTTCCCGGGCTCGCCTCGTCGCGTGTCGTCGATGCGCGAGGACACCCGCGGCGGCGTCTGGCTCCACGTCCAGGACGAAACCGGCTCGTCCAACGAGACCGGCCTCGCGCTGCCGCAGCCCGACGGCCGCTACCGGTGGGACCCGCGGCCGCTGCGTGCGCTGGGCGAGGCCTCGGGAATCTGGGCACTGCACGCCGAAGACGACGGGACGCTGTGGGCCGGGGGCGACGACGGCCTGTTCCGCCTCGACGCCGCGCGGCTGCGGTCGTTCGAGCAGCGCTTCGCGACGCTGGTGCGCCAGGTCGGCCGCGTCGACGCCGAGCCCGTGCACGGCGGGTCCGGGAACGTCGGCACGGTGGAGCTCGCCCACGCCCGCGAGGCGCTGCGCTTCGAGTTCTCGGCGTCGACCTTCGTCGCCCCGGCGGCGACCCGCTTCCAGGTCCGGCTCGACGGCAACGACGCGGAGTGGTCGGCGTGGAGCGACGAGGACTTCCGCGAGTACACGAACCTGGGCCCCGGCCGCTACCGCCTGCGGGTCCGCTCGCGCGACCTGTTCGGGAACGAAGGCGAAGAGGCCGGCTTCGCGTTCCGGATCGCGCCGCCGTGGTACCGCACGCCGCTGGCGTGGGGCGCGTGGCTGCTGCTCGCGGCCGGCGCCGGCCGCGGCCTGGTGCGCTGGCGGCTGCGCCGGGTCGAGGCCGAGAAGCGCACGCTCGAGGGCATGGTCGCGCTGCGCACCCGCGAGCTGCGCGCGCGCAACGACCAGCTCGAGACGCTGGAGAAGATCGTGCGCTCGATCAACGAGCGCCAGGACTTCGACGAGCTGCTGGAGACCATGTTGCGCGAGTGCCGCGGCGTCGTGCGCGGCGTCGAGAAGGCCGCCGCGCTGGTGCGGCAGCCGGGCACCGACAGCTTCACCTTCCGGGCGGGGCTCGGCTACCAGACGCCGGACGAGGCGCGCATCGAGCTCGACCTGGCGGAGGCCGAGGCCCGCTACGTGGCGGGCGCCGAGCAGGTCTCGCCGGACGTGTTCGTGATCCGCGGCGCCGCCGGCCGCCCCGGCGAAGCCAAGCTGCGGCTGAAGGTGGCGCCGGCCGCACTGCTCGTCGTCCGGATCCGGATCGAGGAACAGGTCGAGGGCCACCTCGTGTTCTCCAACCAGCGCCAGGTCGAGGCCTTCGACGCCCACGACCTGGACCTGCTGCGCGCCCTGCGCGAGCACTTCCTCTCGGCGTTCGACAAGGCGCGCTCGCTGCGGCTGCTGGAGCGGGCGCGGCGCGCGGCCGAAGACGCACGGCTGCGGGCCGAGGAGGCGAGCCGGGCCAAGAGCGCGTTCCTCGCCCACATGAGCCACGAGCTGCGCACGCCGCTGCACGGCGTGCTCGGCTTCGCCCAGCTCATGGACCGCGCGCCGGACCGCAGTCGCGAGGACCGCGCCCACCTCGCGACCATCCTGAAGAGCGGCGAGCACCTGCTGGGGCTGATCAACGACGTGCTGTCGCTGTCGCGCATCGAGGCGGGGCAACTCGAGCTGCGCGAGACGCCGTTCGATCCCGGTGCGCTGCTGAACGCGGTCGCCGCGCTGGTGCGGGTGCGGGCCGAGGCGCGACGCCTGGCGCTCGTGATCGAGGAGCACGCGCTGCCCGTGGTCGTGATCGGCGACGAGGGCAAGCTGCGCCAGGTGCTGCTCAACCTGCTCGGCAACGCGGTGAAGTTCACGACCGCGGGCCGCGTGACGCTGCGCGCGAGCTGGGCCGGCGACCGGGCCGTCTTCGAGGTGGAGGACACCGGGCCCGGCATCGCGGCGGAGGAGCTCGCGGGCCTGTTCACGGCCTTCGCCCAGTCCGAGACCGGCCGCCGGGCGGAGGAGGGCTCGGGCCTCGGCCTCGCTCTCTCCCGCCAGTACGCGCGGCTGATGGGCGGCGACCTGACGGCGCAGAGCGAACTCGGGCGCGGCAGCCGCTTCCGGCTCGAGGTGCGGCTTCCGGCCGCCGCGCCCGGCCAGGCCGTCGCCGGCCGCGGCGACCGGCGGCGGGTGCGCGCCCTCGCGGCCGATCAGCCCGCGTGGCGGGTGCTGGTCGTCGACGACGTCGCGGAGAACCGCGCGCTGCTGCGCGACCTGCTGCGCTCGGTCGGCTTCGACGTGCGCGAGGCCGAAGACGGCGGGCAGGCCGTGGCCGCCTGGCGCGAGTGGCGCCCCCACCTCGTGTGGATGGACAAGCGGATGCCGGGCACCGACGGCCTGGAGGCGACCCGCCTGATCCGCGCCGAGGAGCGGGCGACGGGCCGGCCGCGGGTGCCGATCCTGGCCCTCTCGGCCAGCGCCCTCGACCACGAGCGCAGCGCGATCCTCGCCGCGGGCTGCGACGACTTCGTGCCCAAGCCGTTCCGCGAGGGCGCGCTGTTCGAGAAGATGGCCGAGCACCTCGGCGTGCACTACGCCTACGACGAGCCCGCGGCCCCGAAGGGCGACGCGGGTCCGGTCACGGCCGAGCGGCTCGCCCGCCAGCCGGCGGAATGGCGGCGCGCGCTGCGCGAGGCGCTCGCGACCGGCGACATCGACGCTGCCCGCGCGCTGGCCGACGAGGCGGAACCGGACGACGCGGCGCTGGCGCGCGACCTGCGCGCGCTGCTCGCGGCGTTCCGCCTCGACGAGCTGGAGCGGGCTCTTCACGAAGGAGGGCCCGCGTGAGCGGCGAGATCTTCCTGGTCGACGACAACCCGGCCAACCTGGAGCTGCTGTCGGGGCTGCTGCGCGGCCACGGCTTCAAGGTGCGGATGGTCAACGACGGCCGCCGCGCGCTGGAGATGATCCGGGCCCGGCTGCCGGAGCTGGTGCTGCTCGACATCAGCATGCCCGGCCTCGACGGCTACGCGGTGTGCCGCGAGCTGAAGGCCGACCCGGCGACGGCGGCGCTGCCGGTGCTGTTCGTCAGCGCCCTCGACGAGCCGCTCGACAAGGTGAAGGCGTTCGGCGCCGGCGGCGTCGACTACGTGTCGAAGCCGTTCCAGGCCGAGGAGGTCGTCGCCCGCGTCGAGACCCACCTCGCGATCGGCCGCCTGCGCCGCCAGCTCGAGGAGCGCGGCCGCGAGCTGGAGGCGGCGCTGGGCGCCCTGGAGGAGGCCAGCCGCACCGACCCGCTGACGGGGCTGCGCAACCGCCGCTTCCTGCTCCAGCACGTCGACGAGCGGGTCGCGGCCTGCATCGCCTCGCGCGGAAGCGGCGCGCCGCACGCGCTCGCCTTCGTGCTGCTCGACTGCGACCACTTCAAGCAGGTCAACGACACCTGGGGTCACGCCGCCGGCGATGCCGTGCTCGTGGAGCTGGCGGCGCGCCTGCGCCGCGCCTGCTCGCACGACGACGTCGTGGTGCGCTGGGGCGGCGAGGAGTTCCTGGTCCTCGCGCGCGTCGACGGCGACGCCCGCGTCGCGGCGGAGCAGCTCGCCGCGCGGCTGTGCGCCGCGGTGGCGGCCGACCCGTTCGTGCTGGGCGGCGGCGAGGTCATCGCCTGCTCGATCTCGGTCGGCTTCGCCTGCCTGCCGTTCTTCCCCGATCAGCCCGCGGCCACGAACTGGAGCGAGACGGTGACCGTCGCCGACGCCGCCCTCTACGCGGCCAAGCGCGCGGGCCGCAGCGGCTGGGTGGGGCTCAGGGCCGGCGAGGAGGGCAAGCCCGGAGCGCTTCACGAGTTCCTGCGCGCGCCGGGTGCCGTCGCCGCCGGCGACCTGGAGCTGTCGACGAGCCTCGACCGCCGCGCGGTGATCGCCGCGCTGGCCGACCCCGACTGATGCGCGGCGTCGAGCAGGTGCCGTGGCTCTACGACCTCGGCCTCGCCTTCCTCGAGGCGACCGGGCTCGGCGGCTGGCGGAAGTGGCTGGTCGGGCTCGACGGCCGCGCGGCGCGCGTGCTCGATCTCGGCTGCGGAACGGGGCGCAACCTGCCGACGCTGGCCGCGCGCGCCACGAGCGTGA
>WYBL01000138.1 GCA_011526565.1 Acidobacteriota bacterium
GATCGTTGTCGTTCGGGTCGGTGAGCGTGGGCTCGGTGAAGGACCTGACGGTGACGGTGAAGAACGTCGGGAACGGGACGCTGAGCGGGACGGCGAGCGCGGGCGGCGCCTACTCGGTGGTGGGCGGCGGCAGCTACTCGCTGGCGTCGAACCAGCAGCAGGTGATCACGGTGCGCTTCGCGCCGCCGAGTTCGGGCGCGGCGAACGGGACGCTGACGCTGACGGGCGGCGGCGGCGGTGCAGTGACGCTGTCGGGCACCGGTGTCGCCGGGCCGCGGCTGACGCCATCCACCACCAGCGCCGGTCCCGGGCAGGTGATCACCGTGCAGGTGACCGACGGCCCGGGTAACCCGCTCGACTGGGTCGGGCTGTACCTCGTGGGGGCCGCGGACAACGCGCACGAGGGGCGCTGGGCATACCTGAACGGCACCAAGACGGCGCCGGCGACGGGCTCGACGTCCGCCGTGCTGACCTTCACGCTGCCGGCCGGCCTCGGCGACTACGAGTTCCGCCTGTACCGCGACAACGGTTTCGAGCGGCTGGCGACGAGTCCCCCGATCGCGGTTCGCTGAATCCCCGGGCTCAACCCGGGGTGATTGACGAGTGCCGCCGACCGGCGTAGCGTCCCCGGAACTTACGTTCACCCATCTTGGGGAGGGGGCGCAGCAGTATGAACAGCAACTATTTGCGGCGATCGCTGGTGGCGATCGCCGCGGCGTGGTGTTTCGCTGGCGCGACGTTCGCGGCCGGACCGGAGGCAGTCAAGCCACGTGACGCGGCGGCCGTCGCTGCGTTGCAGCGGGCGCCCGGGGCCATCCTCAGCCTGGACCGCGCGACCGGCGCCGTGCAGGCGGTGCGGCTCGAGGCCGGCGTCGCTGGCGACCTGTCGCCCGCCGCAGCCGAAGCGCCGCTGTCCGAGCGTGCGGTGGCGTTCTTCGAGGTCCACGCGGCGGCCTTCGGCATCTCCGACGCGCGGGCCGAGCTCGCGCTCGCGACCACCCGCACCGACCGGCTCGGCTGGCAGCACCTCGTGCTCGAGCAGCGCCATGCCGGCGTGCCGGTCTTCGGCGGTCAGTTGCGCGCCCACTTCGACGGCCAGGGCCGGCTGCGCGCGGTCAACGGGCGGAGCGTGCCCGGGCTGCAGGTCGGCGTCACGCCGCGGCTCGACGCCGCGGCCGCCGAAACGCGAGCGATCGCGGCGGTGCGCGGGCAGAAGACGGTGGCCGTCGGGCTGGTGGCCCAGGGCACGCGCCTGATGGTCTACCGCACTAACCTGCTGCGGCGCCTGGCCGGCCAGGACCACCTCGTCTACGAGGTCGAGGTCACCAACGGCTTCGACGTGCGCGAGGTGCTCTACGTCGATGCCCGCCACGGCAAGGTCGTCGACCAGTTCACCCGCATCCACGACGCGGCCGCGCCGAATCGCCGGGCGTTCGATGCCCAGGGCGCGGCGCATCCCGGGCCCAACTACCCGGGCACCCCGTACTGGGTCGAGGGCAACGCGTTCCCGACCGCCAGCACCGAAGCCAACAACATGATCACGACCTCGGGCGAGACCTGGAACCTGTTCTTCAACACCTGGGGTCAGGACTCCATCGACGGCAGCGGCGCGGTCATGGACGCCATCTTCAACCGCGGCGACTCCTGCCCGAACGCCTCCTGGAACGGGACCTACATCTCCTTCTGCCCGGGCATCACGACCGACGACGTCACCGGCCACGAGTGGGGCCACGCGTACGACCAGTACTCGAGCAACCTCATCTACCAGTGGCAGTCCGGGGCGCTCGACGAGTCGTACTCGGACGTCTGGGGCGAGATCATCGACCTGATCAACGGCCGTGACGACCTCGGCACCCTGACCGAGAACCTGGCGCCCCGGACGGGCGGCTCGTGCACCGTCCACACCACGGGCTCGGGTGACAACTCGCTGCGCTGGCTGATGGGCGAGGACTCGACCGCGACGGGCCTGGTCGGCGCCCTGCGCGACATGTGGAAGCCCTCGTGCTACGGCGACCCCGACAAGGTCAGCGACACCGCGAACTACCGCTGCAGCACGGCGGACCAGGGCGGCGTGCACTCGAACTCCGGCGTGCCCAATCACTTCTTCGCGCTGCTGGCCGACGGCGGCTCCTACAACGGGCAGGCCATCACCGGCATCGGCCTGCTGAAGGCGGCGCACATCGTCTATCGCGCGCAGCACGTCTACCACACGCCGATCTCCGACTTCGGCGACCACGCCGACGCCGTCGAGGCCTCCTGCGCCGACCTGATCGGCGCGCCGCTCAACGAGTTCACCGGCGGGCCTTCCTCGGAGGTGATCGGCGCGACCGACTGCGAGCAGGTTGCCAAGGCGGCGCTCGCCGTCGAACTGCGCACGCCGCCCGACTGCGGCTTCGAGAAGATCCTGGCCACCGGCCAGGAAGTCCTGTGCGGCGGACGGCCTCCGGTGATGCTGCTCGACGAGAACTTCGAGTCTGGCGCCGCGGGCTGGACGACCGGGTACTACGGCGTCTACGGCGAGTACGACGGCCTCGAGTGGACGCTCGCGCCCGGACCGCTCTCCGGTCACCCGGGCTTGTTCGCCTTCGCCGAGAACGACCCGGACCGCGGCGACTGCAGCCCCGGCAGCGACGACCAGTCGGGCGTGATCTGGCTCGACTCGCCGATCGTCACCGTGCCCGCCGGCGGCCACGTTCCGCTCGCCGTCTTCGATCACAACGTGGCGACGGAGGCGGGATGGGATGGCGGCAACGTCTGGATCAACGTCAACTCGGGCGGCTGGGTGCTGCTGGGTGACGACGCGTTCCAGTTCAACGGCTACAACGGCACGCTGATCGCCTCGGGGTCCGGCAACACCAACCCGATGGCGGGCGAGCGGGCATTCACCGGGTCCGACGAGGGCTCGAACGACAGCGAGTGGGGCCAGTCCGTGCTCAACCTGTCGAACTACGCGAAGGCCGGCGACACCGTCCAGCTCAGCTTCGAGTTCGGCAACGACGGCTGCGGCGGCCGGATCGGCTGGGCCGTCGACAACGTCAAGATCTACTCCTGCGGCGTCGACGGCGGCTCCACGATGGTGACGCCGGTACCCGGAACCGCGCTGCCGACCCTCTCCAAGCCGACGACGACCTTCACCTGGACTGCGGGCGGCGCGGACCAGTTCTGGATCTCGATGGGCACGACCCCGGGCGGCCAGGAACTGCACTACGCCTCCAACGGCAGCTCCACGACCCTCACCAAGACGCTGCCGACCACCTCGGGCGACCTCTGGGTGCGGCTGTGGTTCCGGGTGGCGGGCGTCTGGCGCTACTCCGACTACCGCTACACGACCGGCGAGCTGCTCTCGAGCGACCCGGTGCCCGGCGTGATCACGGCGCCGGTCAACGGCGCGACGCTGACCAACACCACCGAGACGTTCACCTGGAACGCCGGCTCCGGCACCGTCACCTCGTACTGGCTGGGCGTCAGCACGACCGGCTTCGCCTCGTCCGCCGAGAACTGGAACCTGTTCTACGGCTCCGTGGGCACGGCCACCTCGCAGATGGTGACCGGGCTGCCGGACGACGGGCGCCCCGTCTACGTGCGGCTGTGGACGCTCGTCGACGGAACGTGGCTGTACAACGACGCCCTGTACACGGGCTGGCTCGACAACGGGTCCACCCTGTGGTCGCTGACCAACCCCGTGTTCAACGGCGCCTACTCGATCGACTACGACTCCCAGTACGACGTCTACGACGCGCAGGCGGCTGACGACTTCACGGTGCCTGCGGGCCAGAAGTGGGAGATCCGCCGCGTGCTGAACTACGGCACCGTCGCGTCGGGCACGGTCACCCAGGCCTGGGTGCGGTTCTACGAGAACGCGGGCGGCGTGCCTGGAGCGGAGATCACCCGCTGCAGCAACCCGCTGATCACCCCGGTCTCGAACGCCGGGGCCGATCTGCTGATGAACCTGCCCACCTTCTGCACGCTCAACCCGGGGCAGTACTGGATCTCCGTGCAGGCCCGCCGTGCCTCCACCTACTACCTGTGGAACACCAACAGCACCATCCGTGGCAACCCGGCGGTCTGGCGCAATCCGGGAGGCGGCTACGGGCTGGGTTGCACCGACTGGAACCTCATCATGAACTGCGGCCTGGCGGGTGGCCTGCGCGACCTCTCGTTCCGACTGGACGGCAAGGTGGCGGCCACGTTGATCACGTCTCCGGCTCCCGGCGGCACGATCAACGGCACCAGCACCACGTTCACATGGAGTGCTGTGCCCGACGCCACCCAGTACTGGCTCGGCGTCAGCAGCACGGGTGACACCGGCTCCGGAGAGTCGTACGACCTGTTCTACGGCTCGACGGGCACCAACCTGAGCCAGGCCGTCACCGGGCTGCCCGCCAACAACTCGACCGTCTACGTCCGGCTCTGGTACCGGGTGGGCGGCGTCTGGAAGTCCGAGAGCTTCACGTACACCAGCGCGCCGTAGCGCGTTCTCCCGAATCCCCGGGGTGCGTCAGCACCCCAGGGAACCCGAAGGGGGCGGCCGGCCGCAAGGCCCGCTGCCCCCTTCGCTTTTTTGCGGGCACAATCCGCCGCATGGTGCGTTGCGTCGCCGTGTCCGCCCTCGTCGTCGCGGGTCTCGTCTCCTGTTCGCGTTCCGAGGCGCCGCCGGCGGCCGTGCCTCCCCCCGCGCCGAAGCGACCGCACGTCGTGCTGATCGTGGTCGACACGCTGCGAGCCGACCGCGTCGGCCTGTACGGCCACGGGCGGCCCACGACGCCCGCCATCGACCGCTTCTTCGGGGGCGGTCTCGTGTTCGAGGCGGCCCACACGCCGATCTCCTTCACCGCGCCCGCGGTGATGAGCCTGCTGACCGGGCTGCGCCCGCCCAGCCACGGCGTGCGCATGATCGTGCAGCACCTGCCGGCGGAGCGGCCCACGCTGCCCGATCACCTGCGCCGTGCCGGATATCACGCGGCGGCCGTGGTCTCGAACATGGTCCTGACCGACGAGTTCACGGGCCTCGGCCGGCGCTTCGACTACTACGACGACTTCGTCGACCGCGACGTCGCCTGGCCGGGGAAGAAGCGCCACGACAACTGGGAGCGCAATGCCGCCGGAACGACGGACGCGGCGCTCGAGTGGCTGGGCAAGGCGCGCGCGCTGGACCAGCCGCACTTCCTCTGGCTGCATTACATGGACCCGCACGGCCCCTACGCCGCGCCGCCGGACAAGCCCGTGGACTTCGCCCACGACCGCCCCCATCCCATCGACCCGGCCCGCGTGCCCGAGTACAACCGGATCTCCGGCGGCGACGACGGGGCGGAGTACGTCGATCGCTACGACGAGGAGATCGCCTACGCCGACCGCGAGATCGCCCGCTTCCTGGCGGCCTACGAGCGGGCCTTCGGCACCCGGGACACGCTGTTCCTGTTCACCTCGGACCACGGCGAGACCCACATGGAGGAGGCCGGCCGCTTCCAGTGGTTCACCCACGGCCACCAGTTCTACACGGAGGAGTACCGGGTGCCGCTCGTGCTGCGCGGCCCGGGCATCGCCGGCGGGCGCCGAGCGGACCCGGTCTCGCTGCTCGACGTGATGCCGACGGTCCTCGAGCGCGCGGGCCTGGCGCCGGAACCGGGCCTTGACGGCCGGTCGCTGCTGGCGGCCCCCGACCCGCACCGCGAGCTGCTGCTCGAGGGCATGGGGGCCGGGCGGGGCCAGCGCTACCGGGCGCTGCTCCGCGGCGGTCGCAAGTGGGTAATGCTCGCCGAGGGAGCCGTCGAGGTTCCCGCCGGCCGCGTCTACTACGACCTCGTCGCCGACCCGGCGGAGAGCCGGCCCCAGCCGTGGCCCGCCGAGCCCGCGTCGCTGCTCGCGGCATTCCGCACCGACCCCGACGTCGCGGGCGTGTCGCGGCAGATCCTGGTGGGGGAGCGGCTCAAGGGGCCCAAGCGTCGCCCGGACGGAGGGTTGCCGGTGGTCAGCTCCAGCGTCGACCCGGAAGCAGCGGAGCGGCTCCGCGCGCTCGGTTACGTGCGCTAGTTAGCGCAGGGCGGAGGCGACCTCGTCGAGGCTCGCCGCCAGCACCGCGGGGGCGGAGGCGCGCAGCGCGTCGCGGTTGGGGAAGCCGCCGAGCAGGCCGATCGAGCGGGCGCCGGCCGCGTGGGCCATGCCGATGTCTTCCGGGCTGTCGCCGACGTAGGTGGCGCGCTCGGGGGCGACGCCGATCGTGGAGAGCGCGCGCAGCAGGCCCTCGGGGTCGGGCTTGCGGCGCGCGACGTCTTCGCCGCAGACGATGGTGCCGAAGTGGCCGCCGAGGCCGAGTCGCTCGACCTCGGCCGGCACCCGCGCCCGCGAGCCGCTGGTGACCAGCGCCATCGCCACCCCGCGCTCGCGCAACTCGCGCAGCAGCTCGCGGGCGCCGGGCAGCAGCTTCACCTGCTGCCTTGCGTAGGCGGCGACGAACATCGCGTCTGCCTCGGCCCAGCGCGCCTCGGGCACGCCCAGCGCCACGTACGTGCGCTGCCACGCGGGGGAGTAGGTGCGGGCGAAGGTCTCGCGGTCGAACGCCACGCCGAGCGCCGCGAACATCTCTGCGTAGCAGTTGTAGGTGGCCTCGGCGGAGTCGACCAGCGTGCCGTCCCAGTCGAACGCGACGGCAGCGAGGCGTCCGTTGGCGCCGCTCATCCGAGCAGCGAGCCGATGCTGATGCTCGACAGCAGCACCAGCAGGATCCACAAGGAGACGAGGGCGAAGCCCCAGTCCTTCTGGTGGAACAGGCCGACGGTGAGCACGATCACCCGCGCGACGGGCGTGAACAGCAGCAGCAGCAGGCCGGCGCGCAGCAGCCCGGCGCGATCGGTCGCGAGGCCGGCGAGCAGCAGCGCGCCGGAGAGCGCGACGCCGCTGGCGAGCGCCACCTCCAGCGCGCGGGCGAGGCCGGGCTCGAGGCCCTGGTTGTCGCCGCTGGCCTTCACGGCTGCTGCACCATCGCCATGCGCAGGCCCACCAGCACCAGCACGAGCGCCATCACCAGCTTCAGCGAGCGGGCCTGCACGTAGTCGGAGAGCCGCACGCCGATCAGGCTGCCTGGCAGCGCGCCGAGCGCGACTGCGGCCGCGAGCGGCATCGCGATGTCGCCGCGGCTCCAGTAGATGAAGGCGGAGGCGGTGGCGGTGACGCCGATCATGAAGGTGGACGTCGCGCTGGCGATGCGGATCGGGATGCCGCAGAAGGACGACAGCACCGGCACCTTGAGGATGCCGCCGCCGAGGCCGAGCAGGCCCGAGACGGCGCCGGCGGCCAGCGAGGTGACCATCGCCAGCGGCATCCGCTTCGCGCGATAGACGTAGGTCGTGCCACCTTCGGTGAGATAGCCGCCGAGGCGGCCGGGGTCGACCTCGAGATCCGCGATCACGTTGCGCCTGCCCGCGCGCGCCGCCATCACGACGCCCATCGCTGCCAGTGTCACCGCGAACAGCACGAAGAGCTGGCGGGTGCTGAGCGCCGCCGCGGCGAGCCCGCCGGCGAGGCCGCCGAAGCTGGTGGCGACCTCGAGCGCGAGACCGAGCCGCACGTTGACGAGCCCGCGCGAGAGGTTGACCGTGGCCGACGCTGAGGCCGTCGCGATCACGGACACGAGCGACGCGGCGATCGCGAGCCGGATCGGCACGCCCAGCGCGAGCGTGAGCAGCGGCACCAGGAACACGCCGCCGCCGAGGCCGAGCAGCGCGCCGACGAGGCCCGTGGCGGCGCCGATCGTCACCAGCAGCGGCGCGGAAATCTCCGGGAGAGCCTCGTGCACTTCGCGGATCTTAGCGTGGCGCCGAGCTTTTACGACCTTTCACGAACGGCCCGGAACCAACCCGGCTATCCTCGCGTCGAAACCACAAAGGCCAATCGCCGGAGGAAGCGTGGGACCGATGACGAGGTGACGGCGCGCCGGGACCGATCCAGTGCCCCCAGAGAGGTCCCAACGGTGCGGTCCGTTGTGTCCGGTCCCACGCTTCCTCCGACGACGCCAGATCCCGACACGCCGTAGTCGTCGCGCGAAAGCCGCCCGGCCCCTTCCAGGGAGCCGGGCGTTTTGTCATCATCGCCGATCAAAACCCTGGACATCAAGGTCATCTTGAAGCGTTGGGTCCGACGGTTCGCCGCCCTGCTGCTGGCGAGCGCCATCCTCTTCGTGTTCGGCTTCGCCCCGTGGTTCCTCGCGGGCGTGGCGACGCTGCGCCGCTTCGCCTACAACGATCGCGAGAACGCGGGGCTGACCCCGGGCTCGTTCGGGCTGCGCTTCGAGGAGATCCGCCTGCGCGCGGCGGATGGCGTCGAACTCGGCGCCTGGTGGGTGCCGGTCGAAGACCCGCGCGGCACGGTGGTGATGATCCACGGCCTCAACCGCTCGCGGATCGAGATGGTCAAGAAGACGCCGTTCGTGGCCGCCCGCGGCTGGAACGCGCTGCTCCTCGACCTGCGCCGCCACGGCGCCTCGGGCGGCGACGTGACCACCTTCGGCGTGGGCGAGAAGCAGGACGCCCGGGCGGCGGCCGACTGGGCGCGCCAGCAGGCGCCGGGGCCGGTCGTGCTGTGGGGCGTGTCGCTGGGCGGCGCGACGGCGACGCTGGCGGCGGCGGACGATCCGCAGGTCGCCGGTCTCGTCTGCGACTCCAGCTACCGCAGCCTGGCCGACACCGTCCATCATCACCTGAAGCTGGCGCGCGAGTGGCGCTGGTGGCTAAGGCTGGTGCCGCAGTCGCCGACGGCGGACATCGTGCTGTTCTGGATGCGGCAGCGCGCGGGCTTCGAGCCGCGCGAGGTGGACGTGGTCGCCGCGGCGCGGCGGCTGCAGGGCCGGCCCGCGCTGTTCGTCGCGTCGAGCGGCGACCGCCGGATGCCGGCCGCGATCGCCTTCGAGCTGAAGGACGCGGCGGGCCCCGCCGCGCGGGCGCTGGTGGTGCCCAGCCAGAGCCACGGGGGAGCGTACCGGGACGGGCAGGCCGCCTACGAGGCCGCGGTCGGCGCGGTGCTCGACGAGGCGTCGCAGGCGAGGAGAGCGCAGTGAGCGAAGAGAAGAAGCACCCGCACCAGCCGTTCCCCGAGGAGGAGGACGCGGCCCCCGCGCCGCCCGAGCAGACGGGCTCCTACTCGATGGTCTCGCCCCGCTTCCGCGAGATCTACTTCGAGTTCTACAAGGAGACCTACCGTCCCTCCTCGATCGACCGCAAGACCAAGGAGCTGATCGCGATCGCCGCCAGCCTGACCGCGAAATGCCAGGGCTGCATCGAGGGCCACATCAAGAAGGCGCTGAAGTTCGGCGCCACCCGCGAGGAGATCGGAGAGGCGATCGCCATCGCGATCGGGGTCAACGCCGCGGCGGTCGTCGACCTGACCGACATCGCGGCCGAGAACATGGACGTCAAGCTGTTCTGAGCCGAGCTCCGCGGGGAGCGGCTCTTCCGGTAGAGTCCCGGCTCCACAGCGGCAACAGCGGAGGACAGCGAGAACATGCCCGCCATCGACGGCCTGCTCCGGGCCGCCGTCAGCCTGGACGCCAGCGACCTGCACGTGCCGACCGGCTCGCCGCCGCTGGTGCGGCGCTTCGGCGAACTGCGCCAGCTCGCCCACCCCGCCTTCGCGGCCGCCGACGTCGAGGCGCTGGTGCTGGAGATGCTGACGCCCGAGCAGCGGGCGAAGCTCGACGCCGATTGGGAGCTCGACTTCGCCTACGAGATCCCCGGCCTCGCGCGCTTCCGCTCGAACGCGTTCCGCCAGCGCAAGGGGATCGACGCCTGCTTTCGCGTGATCCGCGGCCAGCTCGGCAGCTTCGCGCAGCTCGGCATCCCCGCGATCCTCGAGAAGGTGTGCGAGAACCACCAGGGCCTGATCCTGGTCACCGGCGCCGCCGGCAGCGGCAAGTCGACGACGCTGGCGGCGATGGTCGACCTCGTCAACTCGCACCGCGCCCACCACGTGCTGACGGTCGAAGACCCGATCGAGTACGTGCACCCGGTCAAGAAGGGTGCGATCAACCAGCGCGAGCTGGGCACCCACACCCGCTCCTACGCCAACGCGCTGAAGGCGGCGCTGCGCGAGGACCCCGACGTGATCATGGTCGGCGAGCTGCGCGACATCGAGACCATCTCGCTGGCGATCAGTGCCTCCGAGACGGGCCACCTCGTGATCGGCTCGATGAACACGTCGTCGGCGCACAAGACGATCGACAAGATCATCGATTCCTACCCGTCCAACCAGCAGAACCAGATCCGGGCGATGCTCGGCGAGTCGCTGAAGGCCGTGTTCACGCAGCGGCTGCTGCCGCGCTCCGACGGCAAGGGCATGGTGCTGGCCTACGAGCTGCTGCTCGGCTCGCTGCAGCTCGCCAACCTGATCAAGGACGGCAAGACCTTCCAGATCCCGAACATCATGCAGACCGGCAAGGGCGCCGGCATGCGGCAGATGGACGACTCGCTGCTGGAGCTGGTGAAAACCGGAACGCTCGCGGGCGACGTCGCCTGGAAGAACGCGTCGAACCCGAAGCTGTTCCAGCAGTGGGCGCCCGCCGACGGCGCCACGGCGCCCACGGAGCGCAAGCCACCGCTCGAGATCGGCGGGCTCGTCCTGCGGCCCGTGGCCGTCGCGGCGCCGGCACCCCGGCCGGCCGCTCCGGCGGCACCCGCGCCCGCGCAGGCCGCGATGCCTGCGGCCGCCCCGCCCGCGGCTGCCGCGAGGCCCGCC
>WYBL01000139.1 GCA_011526565.1 Acidobacteriota bacterium
ACAGCTTCGGGCCGCGGCTGCTGACCGGCCTGCTGCCCCCGCTGTTCCTGTTCCTGGCCGAGGGCCTCCGTGCATGGCCGCGCCTGGGGGCCGCGACCGCGGCGCTGTCGGTCGCGGTCCAGGCGCTGGGGAGCTTCGCCTACGACCACCGCTGGGACCGCCTGCACCGCCACGACCTGGCGACGGCGGTCTGGTCGTGGAGTGACGGTCCGCTGGTGTTCCACCTGCGCGAGGGGGTCGTGATCGTCGGCCGCCCCCGCCTCGATCGTGACCGGGTCGTGATCGAAGAGTTGCGCCGCGCGCCGCTCGGCCCGCGCGGCGACGTCGTGCGGGTGGCCGCGGGGTGGTGGCGGGTCTCGGGCGTGCCGGCCCTCTCGGACCTCTACCTGGCGCGCGCGGCCCGCCTCGACGCAGATGCGATGCTGCTCTCCCACAACCGTGACGCGGTCGGCTTCCGGGTCCGCGACGCGCGGGTCCTGCTGCTCGAGGGCTCCGGCGACGGCCCCCTCTACGTGCGCGAGTCGCGGCCGTGGGGCGAACCGCGCTGGACGTCGTACCCGACCGCAGGTCCGTTCCGGATCGAGCATCGCCTCGGCCCCGACCCGCGCGCGAGCGAGGTGGCGGTCACGACGGCCCAGGGCGGCGCGACGCTGCGGCTGCAGTCCATCACCGCCATGCGCTGAACGCGACGGGGCGCGGCGCTACTTGCGCCGCCGCTCCTTCGAGCCGTTGCGCCCCGGGAGCACCGCGGTCTCGCCCCACTTCAGCTTGGTCCGCAGCACGCCGTAGTAGTCGCGGCCGCGGGCCTTGACCAGGCGGATGCGGCGCGGGCTCCTGGCGATCCGCACGACGTCGCCCGCGCGCAGCGGGAAGCCCGCCTGGCCGTCGAGCGTGAGGTGGACCTCGACGTCCTCCGAGACCAGCCGCAGCGCGACGTCGCTGTCGTCGCGGATCACCAGCGGCCGGTTGGTCAGCATGTGCGGGCAGATCGGGGTCAGCACCAGCGCCTCGAGCGAGGGGTGCACGATCGGGCCGCCGGCGGCGAGGTTGTAGGCCGTGGAGCCGGTCGGCGAGGAGACGATCACGCCGTCGGCGCGATAGGCGGTGACGTAGGCGCCGTCGACGACGATCTCCAGCTCGATGATGCGGGAGATCACGGCGGCCTTGGTGACGACGACGTCGTTGAGCGCGTCGCCGGCCTCGACCTCGCCGTTCGCGTGGTGCAGCGTCGCCCGCAGCAGCCGCCGCTCTTCCCACGTGTACTGGCCGGCGAGCACGCCGGCAAGCGTCGGCTTCAGCTCGTCGCGGGTGATCTCGGTCAGGAAGCCGAGGCTGCCGAAGTTGACGCCGAGCACCGGCACCGGGCGCCGGCCGAGCAGGTGGCTGACCCGCAGCAGGGTTCCGTCGCCGCCGAGCACGACCAGCACGTCGGAGCGCGCCGCGACCTGCTCGGGGGTGATCACGCGCAGCGCCTTCGGACGCCGGGGCAACAGGGCCGCGGTGTCCGGGTCGCACAGCAGCGCCATCCCGCGCCGCGCGACCCAGGCCGCGAGGTCGGTCAGGATCGGGCCCGCCGCGCGCAGGTCGGGGCGGGTGAAGAGGCCGACGGCCTTCATGAGCGCACCTCCGGCGCCGCGGCCACCGCCGCGTCGAGAGCGGCCTCCAGCGCGTCGCCCGCGAGCGCTCCGGGTTCACCTGGGGCCGGCCAGCGCAGGGCGAGAAAGAACTCGCGGTTGCCTTCGCCGCCGGCGATCGGCGACGCGCAGGCGCCGGTCACCGCGTAGCCGAGCTCGCGCGCCGCGCCCGCGACCTCGGCGAGGCAGCGCCGCCACAGCGCGGGCTCGCGCACCACGCCGCCGCGGCCGACCTCCGCCTTGCCGACCTCGAACTGCGGCTTGACCAGGACGGCGAGCCGCGCGCCGGGGACGAGCGCCGCGCGCAGGGCCGGCAGGATCAGCCGCACCGAGATGAACGACACGTCCATCACCACCAGCGCCACCGGTTCGGGCACGTCCTCCGCGGCAAGCAGCCGGGCGTTCACGCCCTCGCGCACGATCACCCGCGGGTCGGTTCGCAACCGCTCGTGGAGCTGCGCGCGGCCGACGTCGACCGCGTGCACGCGGACCGCGCCGCGCGCGAGCAGCACCTCGGTGAAGCCGCCCGTCGAGGCGCCGACGTCGAGCGCGACGAGGCCCGCGGGGTCGATCGCGAAGGCGTCGAGCGCGCCCAGCAGCTTGAGCGCGCCGCGCGAGACCCACGGCGCGTCGGCCTCGACCTCGACCCGCGCCGCCGCCGGCACGGCGTGGCCGGGCTTGGTCGCCGGCGCGCCGTCGATCCGCACCCGGCCCGCCATCACCAGCGCCTGCGCGCGCTCGCGCGAGGGGGCGTGGCCGTGCGCCACCAGCCAGGCGTCGAGCCGCTCGCGCTTGCCCCGCGCGGCCGCCACGCTCAAGAGTGGCGCTCCACGAGCTGGACGGCGAGTCCGCGCAGCGGCTCGGCGCCGCCGCCGAGGTCGGCGATCGCGCCGAGCGCCTCGCCCAGCAGCAGGTGGGCGCGCTCGCGGGCGCCGTCGACGCCGAGCAGCCGCACGTAGGTCGCCTTGCCCGCCTTCGCGTCCTTGCCCGGCGTCTTGCCGAGCGTCTGCGCGCCTTCGGTGGCGTCGAGCACGTCGTCGATCACCTGGAACGCGAGGCCCGCGGCGCGGCCGAAGCGGGTGAGCGCGGCGACCTGCGCGTCGTCCGCGCCGCCCAGCACGCCGCCGCCGGCCACGCACGCGGTCAGCAGCGCGCCGGTCTTGCCGCGGTGGATGCGCTCCAGCTCGGGCGGCTTCAGGTCGTGGCCCTCGGCCGCGAGGTCCGCGACCTGGCCGCCGATCAGGCCGGCGGTACCGCAGGCCTCGGCGAGCAGGGCGATCGCGCGCAGGCGTCGCGCCGCGCTCTCGGCCGCGGCGCGCGGCGGCAGCTCGGCGAGCACCGCGAACGCGCGGGTCAGCAGCGCGTCGCCGGCGAGGATCGCGTTGGCCTCGCCGAACACCTTGTGGCTGGTCGGCTTGCCGCGGCGCAGGTCGTCGTCGTCCATCGCCGGCAGGTCGTCGTGGATCAGGCTGTAGGTGTGGATCAGTTCGACGGCGACCGCCAGCGGCAGCGCGTCTTCGTCGCGGCCGCCGACCGCCGCGCAGCCCGCCAGCGCCAGCAGCGGGCGCAGCCGCTTGCCGCCGGCGAACACGCTGTAGCGCATCGCCTCGTGGATCGGCGGCGGCCACGCCGCGGCCGGCGGCAGCGCCTCGCCGAGGGCCTGCTCGACCAGCGAGCGGCGCTGCTCGAGCCAGGCGCCGAGCGGGGTGCTCACCCCTCGGCCTCGGGGTCGAACGGCCGCGTGCGGGGCTTGCCCTGGGCGTCGGTCACGGCGCCGCGGGCGTCCTTGACCAGCGCCTCGATCCGCCCCTGTGCCTCCTCGAGCCGGGCGTGGCACAGGCCCGAGAGCCGCACGCCCTCCTCGTACAGCCGCAGCGACTCCTCGAGTGCCAGGTCGCCGCCCTCCAGCTTGCGGACGATCTCCTCGAGCTGGGCCAGCGCCTGCTCGAAGGCCGGCGTCGTCGTCTCGGTCACTTCTCCTCCTCGGCGCCGAGCGCCGCGGCGCGCAGCTCGCCGCCCTCGACCCGGATCCGCAGGCGCTGGCCGGCAGCGACCTCGGCCGGCTGCCGGACCAGCCGCCCGCTGCGTTCGTCGAACACGAGCGCATAGCCGCGCGAGAGCACCTTGAGCGGCGACAGCGCCTCGAGCCGCGCGACCTGGCGGGCGACGACCTCGCGGCGCCGCTCGATGCGCGCCGCGATCGCGCTGCCGAGGCGGCGGTCCTGGGCGCGCAGCCGTTCCTCCAGTGCCGCCCGCCGCCGCCCCCACTGGAACGCCGCCAGCCGCACGTCGCCGCGGCGCAGCCGCTCGCCCGCCCGCTCCAGGCCCCGGGTCAGCGCGGCGCGCGCGCGGCCGTCGAGGTGTCCGAGGCGCGTCTCGAGCCGGGCCAGGCGGCCGCGCTCGGCCTCGAACACGCGCTCGGCGCCGGCCCGCAGCAGGCGATGGCGCAGCGTCTCGACGCGGCGGGTGACGGCGGCCCGCAGCCGACCCTCCAGCGCGTGCAGCCCCGCCTGCAGCTCGGCCTTGGCCTGCACCACGAGTTCGGCCGCGGCCGACGGCGTGGGCGCGCGCAGGTCGGCGACGAAGTCGGCAATCGTGAAGTCGGTCTCGTGGCCCACCGCGGAGATCACGGGCACCGCCGAGGCGGCGATCGCGCGGGCGACGCCTTCGTCGTTGAACGCCTGCAGGTCCTCGAGGCTGCCGCCGCCGCGGGCGACGATCAGCACGTCGAGGCCGCCGATCCGGTTCAGCTCGCGGACCCCGGCCGCCACCTCTTCCGCGGCGCCTTCGCCCTGCACGCGCGCCGGGTAGAGCAGCACCTCGAGGTTCGCGTAGCGGCGGCGCAGCACGTTCAGGATGTCGCGGATCACGGCGCCGGCGGGGGAGGTCACGACGCCGATCCGGCGCGGCAGCCGCGGCAGCGGCCGCTTGCGCTCGGCGGCGAACTGCCCCTCCTGCGCGAGCTTCTCCTTGAGCTGCTCGAAGGCGGCCTGCAGCGCGCCCTGGCCCGCGGGCTCCAGCAGCTTCGCGCGGAACTGGACTTCGCCGCGCGGCTTGTAGACGACCAGCCCGCCGCGCGCCAGCACGACCATGCCGTCGCGCGGTTGGAAGCGGGTCAGCTTCTGGTCCAGGCGATAGACCACGGCGCGCACCGCGGCCTTGTCGTCCTTGAGCGTGAAGTACCAGTGCCCGGAGCCGGGATAGGCCTTGAAGCCGGAGACCTCGCCTTCCACCCACAGGTCGAAGAACTCCGTCTCCAGCGAGCCCTGCATGCGGTCGGCCAGTTCCGAGACGGTCCACGTGGTGCGGCGCGGCTTCGTCGCCGGGGGCGGCACGGAGCGGGCTCGCACACCCGGCCGCTCCGCGCCGCGCGGGCGCGAGGGGCCGGGCTCGCCGCCCGAGAACAGGTCGCGCTGGCGCATCGCCGCCATTCTAGGCCGCACCCCTGCCGCCGGCGTTTGGATAGGATGCGCCAATGCCCTCCAACCTGCGCCGTCTGATCCGCACATCCGCCCTCGCCCTGGCCGTGGCTCTGCCGGCCGCCGCCGACTGGTCCGAGATCCAGGCCCGCGGCACGCTGCGCGTGCTGATGGTCAACGACCCCTCGTCGGCGACCTTCTTCAACCTGGACACCACGTCGGAGAAGAAGGGCTTCGACGTCGAGATCCTGCAGGGCTTCGCGGCGCTGCACCGGCTGAAGCTGGAGCGCGTGCTGGTCGCGGAGTGGCCGGATCTCGTGCCCGAGCTGCTGGCCGGCCGCGGCGACCTGATCGCGGGCCAGGTCACGGCCACGGCCGCGCGGCGGGAAAAGGCGGCGTTCACCCAGGAGGTGTTCCCCTCCCGCACGGTGATCCTGACCCGCAAGCCGACGCCCCGCGTCACCAGCCTGGAGCAGCTCCGCGGCATGAAGGTGGGGACCGTCAAGGGCACCAGCATGGCCGAGGCGCTGGCGTCCGTGCTCGGGCCGAAGGGCTTCGACGACTCGATCCCGACCGGCAACGTCGTCGACGCGATCCGCGACGGGCGGCTCCAGGCCGGGGCCTGGGGCCTCGAGGACGCGATCCGGGAGCGGGCGAAGGACCCCGACCTCGAGCTCGGCATCTTCGTCGGGCCGCCCGATTCGCTCGCGTACGGCGCGCGCAAGACGGACGCCCGGCTGCTCTCGGAGCTCGACGGCTACATCTCCAACATGCGGCGCACGCCGACCTGGTCGCGCCTGGTGGTCAAGTACTTCGGAGAAGAAGCGCTGCTGATCCTCAAGCGCGCCCGCGACGAGAAGTAGCGGCACGCTTCTTGTTGGACTCCCGTCCCGGGGGTTCCCATGAGCGTCAGGGTTGCGTCCGCACCCCGCTTCTGCGCGGCGGTGCTGTTCCTGCTTGCGTGGAACGTCCGGGGCCAGGAGCCCGAAGAGGTCCTCAAGGTGCCGCGGCCTCGTCCCCGCGTCTCGCCGAGCCCGGAGGAGGAGCAGCCGGTGCTCCGGATCACGCGTCCGCCGCGGCCGGCTGCGTCCCCGGAAGCCCCGGCGCCGAAGCCGCCCGCCGCGCCGTCGCCGGGCGCGGCGACCCGCCGTCCGCCGCCGCCCCCGCCGTCCGCTCCGCCTGCTCCCGCCGAGGTGGCCCCGTCCTGCCCCGCGGACGCGTCGGCCTGCGTGGACGAGGCGCTGCTGCGCCGCGCGGCGCACGATTTCGAGGGCGCTGTCGACCGCTTCCGCATCGCCTGCGATGCCGGCCTGCCGAGTGGCTGCGCCGGGCTCGCCGTGATGCTCGACGCGGGCCACGGCGTCGCAGCCGACCCGACCCGCGCGCTGGCCCTCTACCTGCAGGCCTGCGACGGCGGCGAGGGCTCGGCCTGCGCCAACCTCGGCCGCAAGTACCGCAAGGGCGACGGCGTCCCGCGCGACGATCGCCGCGCCCTCCAGTTCTACGAGCGCGCCTGCTCCGATCGCGAGAACGCCGGCTGCACGGGGCTCGGGCACCTCCTCTACTACGGCGACGCCGGCGTGCGTGACCTGGCCCGCGCCGCCTCCGCCTACGACGCCGGTTGCGTCGCCGCCGATGCCGAGGCGTGCCTGCAGCTCGGCTTGATGTACTCGCGCGGCGAAGGCGGGCTCGAGGCCGACGCGGTGCGAGCCGTCTTCCTGTACGCGCGCTCCTGCGACCTGGGGCTGGCGATGGGGTGCAACAACCTGGCCTCGAAGCTCGCCCGCGGCGAGGGCACGGTCCAGGACGTGGCCCGCGCGCTCGCGCTCTATGCCCAGGCGTGCGACGCGAGGCTGGGCCTCGCCTGTTCCAACCTCGGCCGCCGCTACCGCGACGGCGACGGCGTCGCGGCAGACCCGGCGCGGGCCGTGGCGCTGTTCGAGCGCTCCTGCGACCTCCAGTACGCGGCGGGTTGCGTCAACGCGGGCCTGGCCTTCGAGCTCGGCCAGGGCACGGCGCGGGACGACGCCCGGGCGGCGGCCTTCTATGCACGGGGTTGCGACGCGGGCCATGCCGTCGGCTGCGGCAACCTGGGCCTGCTGCGCAACCAGGGCCGCGGCGGGCCTGCCGACGCCGCCGCGGCTGCGGCGCTGTTCGAGAAGGCCTGCGCGGCGGGCAACGTCGACGCCTGCGCGAACCGCGGCATCCAGCTCCACTACGGCCAGGGTGTCGCGGTCGACCTGCCGGGCGCGGTCGCGCTCTACGAGCCGGCCTGCGCGAAGGAGCAGGCCGTGGCGTGCAACAACCTCGGCACCCTGCACGAGCACGGCCAGGGCGGCCTCGCGAAGGACCCGTCCCGCGCCGTCGAACTCTACGACAAGGCCTGCAAGCTCGGCCTCGCCAAGGGCTGCGAGAACTTCAAGCGGCTCTGGTGACGACGCGGTTCGCTCAGGGCTCCCGCGCGATTTCGCGGTAAGCCGCTCCATCCCAGCTCACGACCCGCGCGAGCTGCCGCAGGTCGTCCGGTCCGAAGTCGTGGTCGAGCAGGCCTTCGGCGCGCTGGCGACGATGCGCCTCCACGTAGCCGTCCGTGGCGTCGAGGGCGAGCACCCGCCGTGCGTCGGGGCTCAGCACGTAGCGGATGCCCGCCTCCGTGCTCACCGGCCCCGAGTACGTCACGTGGCGGACGTTGACGGCGATGCCGCCCTCGGTCTCGTGCACGCTGGCCACGACCGGGGAGGCCCGATCCGAGTGCGCCGCGCGCAGGACGTCCGAGCCGGGGAAGACGAGCGCGGCCAGCGGCTCGGGCCCCGGGCAGTCGTCGCACCGGTAGGCGGGCGCGCTCGCCGGCATCGAGCCGCCGAAGCGCCTGAGATCGACCAGGGCCAGGCCGGCCCCGCGCAGCTCGTTGTTGGCCGCCAGCACCGCCAGCACGTCGCGGCCGCCGAACCGCAGCAGCTCGAGGCCGACGACGTGGCCGGGCGACCAGAACTCCCCCAGGGGCGTCCCGTCGGGTCCCAGTTCCTCCACGACGGCGGGGAACCAGGACTCGTGGTTGGCTGCGAGGAAGAGCCGCGTGCCGGCCTGCCCGTCGCCGACCGGGAGCAGGGACTCGCCACGGAAGCGCTCGAAGCGCCGGCCGCCGAAGCTCACCGAGCGCCCCGGTTCGCGGGCGAGCCGCGATGCGCCGGTCGCCGTGAAGGCGTGCAGGACGGGGCGCGCGTCCCGACCCGTCGCGGCCAGGGCCCAGACCTCGGTCGATCCTCCGCTGCCCCGCACGACGATTCGTGTTCCCCGCTCGGGGC
>WYBL01000140.1 GCA_011526565.1 Acidobacteriota bacterium
GGTTCGGGGGCTCGCGGACGCCGTCGCGCGGCTGAAGGCGCTGTCGCGGCCGTTCCTCGACTGGGCGGGGAAGGCGGAGCGGCTGTCGTTCGACGTGCCGACGCTGCCGCTGTTCGTGCACGAGCGGCTGTCGACCAAGGCGATCCTGGAGACGCTGCGCTCCCACAAGCGCGACAAGCAGATGTCGATCCTGGAGCTGTTCGGCGACCCCGAGCGGCCGATCGGCGACCAGGTGCTGAAGGCCTACGAGCACCCGTCCCCGTGGACCAACCGGATGGTGCTGGGCGACTCGCTGGTCGTCATGAACTCGCTGCTCCAGTACGAGGGGCTGGGCGGCCAGGTCCAGATGATCTACATGGACCCGCCGTACGGGGTGAAGTTCGGCTCCAACTTCCAGCCTTTCGTCCGCAAGCGCGACGTCAAGCACAACGACGACGCCGACATGACCCGCGAGCCGGAGATGGTGAAGGCCTACCGCGACACCTGGGAGCTGGGCCTGCACTCGTACTTGACCTACATGCGGGACCGCCTGTTGCTCAGCCGCGAGCTGCTGACACCCTCAGGCTCGATCTTCGTCCAGATTAGCGACGAGAACCTGCACCACGTTCGCGAACTGATGGACGAGGTGTTCGGCGCGGAGAACTTCTGTGCCGAGATCGCCTTCGCGAAGACGAGCGGCCGAACGCCGAGGCTGTTGTCGGAGGTAAGCGACTACCTCCTGTGGTATGCACGTGACACCGAGCGGGTCAAGTATCGGCAGCTATTCGAGGAGCGCGCTCCGATAGAGAACCCTAACGAACGCTATATCTGTGTCGAGACCCCGAAGGGCGAGATCATCGACCTTTCGCTCGCCCAGAAGACTGGGCAAGAGCCGATCCCCGAAGGGCGCCTGCTCCGACTTCAGCAAGCTACTTCGCAGGGAGAGAGCGGGGGCGACAAGACGTTGCAGGTCGTGCGATGGGATGGTCGAGAGTTTCTGCCCCCGGCCGGTCGGCACTGGTCCGTGACCGCGGCGGGCATGCAGCGCGTCGCGGACAAAGGCCGGGCGTTCGCTGTCGGAAAGACACTGACGTGGAAGTCCTACCGCGACGAGTTCGCCTACCGGGCAATCTCGAACAATTGGGGAGGGCTTGGCCAATCCGGTTTCGGGGACGAGAAGCTCTACGTCGTGCAGACGAACACTGGAGTGGTCCAGCGCTGCATGTTGATGACCACCGATCCCGGCGACCTCGTGCTGGACCCCACGTGCGGCTCCGGCACCACCGCGTACGTCGCCGAGCAGTGGGGGCGGCGCTGGATCACGATCGACACCAGCCGGGTGCCGCTGGCGCTGGCGCGCCAGCGGCTGCTCACCGCCACCTTCCCCTACTACGAGCTCAAGGACCCGGGCCGCGGGCCGGCCGGCGGGTTCGTCTATGCGCGCCGCCAGAACAACCGTGGCGAAGAGGTGGGCGGCATCGTCCCCCATGTCACGCTCAAGAGCATCGCCAACGACGAACCGCCCGCCGAAGAAGTCCTGGTCGATCGCCCGGAAGAGGACAAGAAGGTCACCCGCGTCACCGGTCCCTTCTGCTTCGAGGCGACGATCCCGACGCCGGTCGACTGGGAAGGCGACGGGGTCGAGGATTCCGGCGTTGCCTCCGACGACCACGGGTCGTACCTCGACCGCATGCTCGAGGTCCTGCGCCGTTCGCCCGTGCTCCACGTCGGCGGCGGGCGCACCGTCACCTTGCGGGAGCTGCGCGCCCCGGCCAAGAGCCTGTCGCTCGCGGCGCTCGCGACCGTCGATGCCACCGACCTCAAGGCCGAGGTCCGGCTCGACGAGGTGGTCCAGGAAGCGAAGGAGAAGTCAGGCGGCGTCCTGCGCTTCTCGGAGCGCAGCGTCGCGATCGTCTTCGGCCCCGAGAACGGGGCCGTCTCCGAGAAGCTGGTGTTCGAGGCCGCGCGCGAGACCTACGCCCGCGGTCACGCCCACCTGTTCGTGATCGGCTTCGCGATCCAGGCCAACGCCCGCGACCTGGTCGAGAAGTGCGAGGCGGCCGTCGGAGTAGCGGCGACCTACGTCCAGGCGACGCCCGACCTGATGATGGGCGACCTGCTGAAGACGATGCGAACCAGCCAGGTCTTCAGCGTCTGCGGCCTGCCCGAGATCCGCATCCACAAGGCGGCGCCGGCGAAGAAGGGCGGAGCGCAGCGCTACTCGGTGGAACTGCTCGGCCTCGACCTGTTCGACCCCTCCACCATGGAGACCGAGCACCGCCCGGGCCACGACGTGCCGGCGTGGCTGCTCGACACCGACTACAACGGTCTCTCGTTCCACGTCGGCCAGGCCTTCTTCCCGCGCACGGCGGCCTGGGACGACCTGAAGAAGTCGCTGCGCGCCGAGTTCGAAGACTCGGTGTGGGACCACCTGGCCGGCACCCGCAGCGCTCCGTTCGAAGCCGGCGAGAACGCCCAGGTCGCTGTCAAGGTGATCGACGACCGCGGCAACGAACTGCTGGTCGTCAAGCCCCTCTCCGAGGCCAAGTGATCCGCCAGGTCACGATCGAACGCTTCAAGCGTTTCGAGCGCGTCGAGTTCTCGCTGCCGGGCCACGTGGTGCTGGCGGGTCCGAACAACACGGGCAAGACGACGATCCTGCAGGCGATGGCGGCCTGGGGTCTGGCGCTCGACCGGTTCCGCGAACGCAACGACTTCCAGCGCCACGGCGGCTTCTACGCGAAGGTCCCGATCGCCCGGCAAGCCTTCTACGCCGTCCCGCTGCGCCAGTTCGACCTGCTCTGGCCGGGCCGTGACTACCGGGGCCTCGCGACCATCACCCTCCGGACGGATGACTGGACGTTGCCGATGGAGTTCCACGCGGACAGCACGGAGCAGATCTACGTGCGGCCGAGCGCGACCGTCGAGCCCGCGACCGTCAAGGCCGTCAAGCTTCCGATGGCGTTCGTGCCTCCGATGACCGGCCTGACCCTCGACGAGCCGCTCTACACGCGTCCGCGGATCGACTCGGTCCTGGGCCAGGCGCGCCCGGGCGACGTGCTGCGCAACTTGATCCACGAGGCGAGCCTGGGAGCGGCCTGGGAGCCGCTGGTCGCGTCGATCCGCCGCCTCTTCGGCTACGAGTTGCAGCGCCCCGACGCCCTCGGGGCCAGCATTCTCTCCGAGTACCTGCCGAAGCCTGGAGCGGCGCCGCTCGACATCGCCTCGGCCGGCAGCGGGTTCCAGCAGGTGCTGATGCTGCTGACCTTCCTCCACGCGCGCCCCGCCTCGGTGCTGCTGCTCGACGAGCCCGACGCCCATCTCCACCTCATCCTGCAGGACGCGATCTACGGCGAGCTGCGCAGCGTGGCAGCGTCGCAGAAATCGCAGCTCGTGATCGCGACGCACTCGGGAGTGGTGATCGATGCGGTGGAGCCGACCGACCTGTACGTCGTCTTCGACCAGCCGCGTCCGCTCGCCGATTCCCAGGAGAAGGCCCGGCTCATCAAGTCGCTCGGCTGCCTCAGCAACGAAGATGTCGTCCGCGCCAGCGAAGCCGCCGGCGTGCTGTACTTCGAGGACTACACGGACCTGGAGATCCTGCGCCAGTGGGCCCGAGTGCTCGACCATCGCGCACTTGAGTACCTGACGACGCGGCTGTTCTGGAGGCGGACGGTCGTGCAACCGCGCCCAGGGGCGGCCGGGGTTCCCGCGCGGGAACACTTCGAGGCGCTCCGGCTCGTGCGCGCCGACCTGCCGGGGCTCCAGCTCGTCGATGGCGACGGAAACCCCAACTGGCCCGAGACGCCGATCACGGGAGCCGGGCTCCAACTGACCCGGTGGAGACGGTACGAGGTCGAGAGCTACCTGCTGCACCCGCAGGCGCTGCAACGCTTCGCGGCAGACTTGACGGGGCCGGCCGTCGCCGCGCAGGCCGCGCCGGCGTTCACCGCAGCGCTCGACCGGCTGATGGGGGCTCTTGCGGAAGACTTCCGGGCGAATCCACTGGCGCCGCCCGACGTACTGGTGGAGTACCTCCGGAATCGCAAGGCGCGGACCGACATCCTGCCGCCCCTCCTCACGGCACTCGGCCTGCCCGCATTCCCATACCAGCGCTATGCCGAGATCGCGGCCGTGATGCGGCCGGACGAGATCCACCCCGAGGTGGTCGAGAAGCTCGATGCGATCGTGAGGGCTTTCGGCGGATGAGCGGCTTCGAAGTTTCCGAGCCGATCCTCAACTCGCCGTACGCCGAGCCGGCCGAGCACTGGCGGATCGTCGAAGGCGAAGAGCCGCAGCGGGTGCCGGGCCGTCGGCGCTCGGTCTACTTCTACCGGGGCCCGGGCCAGGGCGACGGCTACTCCGAAGGGCCCGGCACACAGATCGAGCTGATCCTCGTCAATCGCATCCGCGAGCGGGTGAAGGCCTGGCGCGAAGACGCCCACGAACCCTATGCCGGCGCCTCGCGGGTGTCGCTGGAGCTGCTCCAGTGGTGGCGGCGGGAGGGCCGGCAGCATCGCCTGTTCTACGCCCAGCTCGAAGCGGCCGAGACGATCATTTTCCTGACGGAAGCCCGGCCGGACCTGCGCCAGGGCCTCGACGTGCCCGGCGACGAGCCGTCCGACGAGCGCAAGGCCGAGGGATACGCCGCCTTCCGGCGCCTGGCCTGCAAGATGGCGACGGGGTCGGGCAAGACCACGGTGATGGGCATGCTCGCCGCCTGGAGCATCCTCAACAAGGTCTCGGCGCGCCAGGAGCGCGCGTACTCGGACGTCGTCCTGATCGTCTGCCCCAACGTCACGATCCGGAACCGCCTCGCGGAACTCGACCCGCTGCGCGGCGAGGCCAGCCTCTACCGCACCCGCGACCTGGTGCCGCCGCACCTGATGCCCGACCTCGCGCAGGGGCGAGTGATCGTCACCAACTGGCACGTGTTCGAGCCGCAGGGCGTGCAGGCGATGGGCGTCGGCGCTCGCGTGCTGAAGGCGGGCCGAGCGGTCACCCAGAAGGAGACGATCCACGTCGGCACCAAGACGACGACCGCCAGGGGCGCGCGCTACGTCACGCCCGAGGATCTCGATCGCCAGATCGCCGCAGGCCTGATCCGCATCCTGCGCGAGGAGCGCGACGAGCAGGGCGAGCTGAAGCGGGTTCAAGTCGAGGCGACGCGTTACCTGGAGAGCGACCAGAGCCTCCTGCGCCGGGTGCTGGGTCGCGAGGTGGGCGGCAAGAAGAACATCCTGGTGATGAACGACGAGGCCCACCACGCCTACCGCATCCGGCGGCCCGAGCCGGACGAAGGCGAGGAGGAACTCCTCGGCGACGAAGACGAAGCCGAGGAGTTCTACAAGGAGGCGACGGTCTGGATCGACGGCCTCGACCGCATCCACAAGCAGCGCGGCATCAACCTCTGCCTGGACTTCTCGGCGACGCCCTACTTCCTGGGGCGGGTGGGACCGGACTCCAACCGCCCGTTCCCCTGGATCGTCAGCGACTTCAACCTCACCGACGCGATCGAGTCGGGGCTCGTCAAGATCCCACAACTCGCGGTACGGGACACCACCGGGGCGCCGGTGCCGGGCTACTTCAACATCTGGCGCTGGATCGTCGAGCGGCTGACTACGGGCGAGAAGGGCGGCAAGCGCGGCTCGGTGAAGCCGGAGGCCGTGCTCAAGTGGGCCCACGCACCGATCGCGATGCTGGGCGGCGACTGGGAAGAGACGCTGCGCGAGTGGCAACAGCAGTGGAAGGAGCCGCGGCCGCCCGTCTTCATCGTCGTCTGCAAGAACACGAAGATCGCCAAGGTGCTGTACGAGTGGCTGGCGGAAGACCAGGCTCCGTTCGGCATCCCGTCGTCGAAGCTGCTGGGATTCCGCAACGAAGACGGCCGCGTCAACACGATCCGCGTCGATACGAAGGTCGTGCACGAGACGGACACCGGGCAGGCGAAGAGCGACGAGAGTGCGTGGATGCGCTTCACCCTCGACACCGTGGGGCGGCGCGAGTGGCCGCGCGACCTGCAGGGCCGGGAGATCCATCCCGAGGGTTTCGCGGAGCTGGCGGGAAAGCTCGGCCGGCCGCTCCACCCGCCGGGCCGCGACGTCCGCTGCATCGTCAGCGTCGGCATGCTCACCGAAGGCTGGGACTGCAACACGGTCACCCATATCGTGGGCCTGCGGCCGTTCATGTCGCAGCTCTTGTGCGAGCAGGTGGTCGGGCGGGGCCTGCGCCGCACGAGCTACGAGGTCGGAGAGGATGGCCGGCTGACCGAGGAGGTCGCCAAGGTCCTCGGCGTGCCCTTCGAGATCATCCCCTTCAAGGCGTCGAAGTCGACGGGGCCGCGGCCGGTGGTCGAGCGCAAGCACGTCCACGCAATGCCGTCGCGCGCGGAGTTCGAGATTCGCTTCCCCCGCGTCGAGGGCTACCGGCAGGCGATCCGCAACCGCGTGCGCGTCGACTGGACGACCGTGCCGAGCCTGTTTCTCGATCCGACCCAGATCCCGGACGAAGTGCAGATGAAGGCGCTGCTGCCGGCGAACCAGAGCCGTCCCAGCCTGATGGGGCCGGGCCGGCTCGACAGCGTTGGCCTGGCCGGTTTCCGCGGGCAGTCGCGCCTGCAGGAGCTGGAGTTCCGGTTGGCTCGCGAACTATGCCGGGAGTACCAGAAGGTGCAGGGCGACTCACCGCCGGCCCACGTGCTCTTCCCGCAGTTCGCGGCGATCGCGCACCGGTTCCTCCGCGACCACGTGAAGCCGGTCGGCGGTGCGGATGTGCGCGACGCGTTCCTCTCGCCGTACTACGGGTGGATCCTCGAACGCCTGGGCCAGGCGCTGACGCCCGATGCGGCCAGCGGGGAGGTGCCGGAGCTGCCGCGCTACGAGCAGAACCGCCCCGAGGGATCGACGGCGGAGGTGGACTTCTGGACCAGCCGCGACGTGCGAGAGGTCCGCAAGAGCCACCTCAACTTCGTGGTCGCGGACACCAAGCGCTGGGAGCAGCAGGCGGCCTACTTCCTCGAGCGCGACGAGCGCGTCGAGTGTTTCGTGAAGAACGCGGGCCTCGGCTTCACCATCCCCTATCTGGAGAACGGCCAGCCCCACGACTTCGTCCCCGACTTCATCGTCCGCCTCAAGTCTGCGAAGCCTGGCGGCGCCCCGGTTCACCTGATCCTCGAAACCAAGGGCTACGACCCGCGAAAAGCGGCGAAAGAAGCCGCCGCCCACCGCTGGACCGCCGCGGTCAACGCCGATGGCCGCTACGGCACATGGGCCTTCGCGATAACCGACAAGCCCGCGGAGGTGAGCGGCCTACTTGAGGGCTGCAGTTCCGTCAATAGTGCGGCGCGAGGATGGAGATGACGAGCATCCTAGACCATCCCAACTATCGACAACTGCGGGCGATCGTGGCAGAGCGCACGAGCCCGATACTCGCGTGGGTTGGCGCTGGCCTTGGCGCGGCGGCTGGGTTGCCGACGTGGGCTGAACTCCGTACGTCCTTGCTTCGCGCGTTAGAGCAGAAGATCGAGGGAGTAGCGGACGACCAGAGCATCCTCGCAGGCAAGCGGAAGGCTGCATTGCAGCAGACTGACTTCTGGGTTGCCTTCGAGATCCTCAGGGATGCCCTCGGAAGCTCGACGTTTATCCAGACAATCCGGCACACGCTGCAGCCCGCGGCTACCGCGGCGATCCCAGAGCCGTACAGGCTGCTGTGGGCCATGAAGGTGCGCGGAATACTCACGCTGAACCTCGACCGGCTTGCCACGCGGTCGTTCAGTCAGGCCTATCCCGGGACGAGTTTTGACCAGTTCACTGGTCGAGCGGCGGGGAAGCACGCTCACGTTCTCAAGACCTCGAGCCGATTTGTCGCTCATCTCCACGGGGAGGAATCTGATGCGACGAGTTGGGTGCTGACCAAGACGGACCTGGATTCGCTGCTTGGCGCACCGGACTACCAAGCATTCCTCCAGGTGGCGCTAATGGGTCATACCGTAGTCTTTCTCGGGATTGGCGCGACCGACCGGTCAGTGCGCTCGCACTTGGAGCACCTGGGCAGGATCGGAGTTGATTTCGGGCGCCACTATTGGCTCACCGACTCGAGTGACATGGCCATTGACCGTCTGGCTGAGTCCATTGGAATCCTTCGGATACCGTACAGGGCGCACAACGGGTCGCACGAGCCGCTCTTGGTTGCGCTTCGAGACCTCGCCTCGTTCGTTGCGCCGGATGATTCGCAGGAGCCGGGCCATCCGGTAGCCGCACTGGCGCTCCCGCCAGATGAGCGGCCGCTCCTGCCCCCTGGTGATCTCGTGGTGCGGCCGGTTGAGGAGATCCGCCTGGCCCTGAACCACGAAGCGCGCCGAATTCTCGTCGCGGGGGACGAGAGGGCAATGGAGGAGTACCGCACTTTCACTCGGCTGTACGACGAGGCCATCGACAGGGCCTGGTACACGCCGCGTCAGATCATGGGCGCGAGGTTTCTAGGCTACGTCCTTGAGGAGGAACTCGGCCATGGCGGATTCGGTCGAATCTTCCGTGCCCGAGACAAGGACGGAGGGGTCGTGGCGCTGAAACTGCTTCATGACAACGTTCGCCACCAAGAAGAGGTCCTTTTCGCCTTCCGCCGGGGCGTTAGGGCCATGGAGATTCTCCGATCCCACAGACTCCCTGGAGTCGTGGCTTATCGAGACGCATCCGAGATTCCTGCGATGGTCGTCATGGATCTCATCGAGGGGCCGAACCTAGAGCAATCAGTGCTGGAGCGGCGGCTCGAGGGCTGGGGCCCGCGGTTGAAGGTCGCATGCGAACTCGCTGAGATCATTCATGGGGCCCATCAGTTGCCGGAGCGAGTGCTGCATCGAGACCTGCGCCCGGCGAACGTTATGCTCAGCAATCAGTACGCTGACGCTGACGACTGGCAGACGGTGGTGCTCGATTTCGATCTGTCCTGGCATCGGGGCGCAGTCGGACTCTCGCTGGTTCCCTCGGAAATGAGCAGCGTCACTGGCTACCTCGCGCCAGAGCAGATCGTCAGAGACAAGAGCGCTTCGACGCGGAACGCGGCAGTGGACGCCTTCGGACTCGCAATGACCCTGTTCTTCGCGTTGGCTCGCCGCCACCCTCTCCAGCTCGAACACCGGCACAACAGCTGGATTCAGACGCTGCGGTCGCTTGCGCAGCAGCATCCATGCGGCGAATGGCGGTCGCTCCCGTCTCGGTTCGCGCGTCTGCTGGAGTTTTGCACTGCAGACAACCAGAGCGCGCGATGGGACGTTGCCATGGCCAGGGCAGAGCTGATGAGGCTTCGGTCAGCGTACTCCAATCCTGGAGATGTCCGAGACCTGGATCTGCTCGCCGAAGAGTTGGCCGCCAGGAGCTCGTTTGGTGCTGCCTACGAGTGGGACCCGGAGCACGATCGAGCAGTGCGGCGCGTTCCAGGCTCGGTGGAGATGGAGATCGGCGTCGATCGAAGACGCAGCCGGATCTGTATTGAGATCAGGTACTCAGCTTCCGGAACAGAGGATCGAAGACGCTGGCCTGGCTCGCAGCAACGATTCCGAGAGGGGGTCACAGCGGATCTGCGGCGAGTTGGGGTCCAAGCGTCCTGCGGCGACGAGCCGGAAGTCTTCCGGGCGAGAGGCGACTTCGACGCGGACACCGTACATAAGGTCGGGCTGGATAGCTTGGTGGCGGGCATTGACGCGGCCGCTCGGCGCCTCCGCTTGTGACAACTGGGGGGCGGGAACGCGGTTGACAGGAATCGAAGAGCGCCGAGGCCTTCAAGGCATGGATGTCGATCTTCGCCGAATCGAGCCGAGCTACGCAAAGCCTCGCAACCCAAGCGGCCCCCGATGAAGACACCCCAGGGGTCATCGGACGCGGCGCTGACCGTGCGGCAGGGGGCCTGGCGTCGCCGAACTGCGGATCGATCGGGATAAACTGCCCGGCCGCCTATTTCTGGAGGTTTCCGCCTGATGAGAAGCCGCGCCATTGCCGCGGCCGGGGTTGCCCTCGGCCTGTTCGCCCCGCCGCTCGCCGCGCAGGAGAAGCCGATCGCGTTCGTGGGCGCTCGGGTGATCCCGGTCGCCGGGCCCGAGATCCCGAAGGGGGTCGTGCTCGTCCACAAGGGCAAGGTCGTCGCGGTGGGCGCCGAGGGGAGCGTGAGCATCCCCGGCGACGCCACCCGTCGCGACATGAAGGGCAAGGTGCTGATGCCCGGCCTGGTCGACACCCACTCCCACATCGGCGGCGTGCAGGGCGCGGACTCGTCGGCGCCGATCCAGCCGGACGTGCGGGCGATCGACGCGATCAACGTCGCCGACTCGGCGATCCAGAAGGCGCAGGCGGCAGGCATCACCACCGTCAACGTGATGCCGGGCTCGGGCCACCTGCTCTCGGGCCAGACCGCCTACCTGAAGCTGCGCGAAGGCAAGACGATCGACGCGCTGCTGCTGACCACCGAGCGCGGCGTCACCGGCGGGATGAAGATGGCGAACGGCACCAACTCCCGCCGCCAGCCGCCGTTCCCCGGCACCCGCGCCAAGTCGGCCTCGCTCGTGCGCGAGCAGTACGTGAAGGCGCAGGAGTACCGCAAGAAGCTGGCGGACGCCGCGGCCGACCCGAAGAAGGCGCCGGCGCGCGACCTGGCGATGGAGGCGCTCGTCGAGGTGCTCGAGGGCAGGCGCATCGCGCACTTCCACACCCACCGCCACGACGACATCCTGACCGCGCTGCGCCTGTCCGAGGAGTTCGGCTTCCGGGTGGTGCTGCAGCACGTCAGCGACGCCTGGAAGGTGGCGCCGCAGATCGCGGCCAGCAAGCAGGTGGTGGGCAGCTCGATCATCGTGATCGACGCGCCCGGCGGCAAGCTGGAGACCGCGGACGTCGCGATGACCAACGGCGCGGCGCTCGAGAAGGTCGGCGCTCCGTTCGGCTTCCACACCGACGACGGCATCGTCGACTCCCGCTTCTTCCGCCGCGAGGCGGCGCTCGCGATCCGCAACGGCCTCTCGCGCGGCAAGGCGGTCGAGGCGCTGACCCTCGCCGGCGCGAAGATGCTCGACCTCTCGTCGCGGGTCGGCTCGCTGGAGAAGGGCAAGGACGCCGACCTCGTGATCCTGTCGGGCGACCCGTTCAGCGTCTACACGAACGTGCTCGAGACCTGGGTCGAGGGCCAGAAGGTGTTCGACCGCAGCGACCCGAAGGACCGCCTCTACGCCGTCGGCGGCTTCGGCGCGAGCCACGATTCCCAGGGCCTGCACCTCCACGAGGGCGAGGACGAGGAGATCTCCCGATGAACCGCAACGGATTCCTGGCACTCGCCCTGCTTGCCGCGGCAGCCCCCGCGGGGGCCCAGCTCGCCGTGCGCGGCGAGACCGTGTACACGATGGCCGGCGCGCCGCTGAAGGACGGCGTCGTGCTGGTCGGCAAGGACGGCAAGATCGAGAAGGTCGGCGCCGGCCTCGCGATTCCCGCCGGCTACAAGACGCTGTCCGCGAAGGTCGTGACGCCGGGCCTGGTTGACGCCCACTCGACGGTGGGCTTCACCGGCTGGCTCAACCAGAGCCACGACCAGGACCAGCTCGAGACCTCGGCCCCGCTGCAACCGGAGCTGCGCGCGATCGACGGCTTCAACCCGCAGGACCGGCTGGTCGAGTGGGTGCGCGGCTACGGCACCACCACCGTGCACACGGGCCACGGCCCCGGTGCGGTCATCTCCGGCCAGACGCTCGTCGCCAAGACCCGCGGCCACTCGGTCGAGCGCGACGTGCTCGTGCCCTCCGCGATGATCGCGGCGACGCTCGGACAGGACGGCCGCGCGCGGGACGGCAAGAGCCCGGGCACCAAGCCCAAGATGATCGCGCTGCTGCGCGCCGAGTTGCTCAAGGCCCAGGAGTACCTCAAGAAGAAGGAGACGGCGGAGAAGGGCAAGGAGCCGGAGCCCAATCTGCGCCTCGAGGCGCTGGTGCCGGTGTTGAAGGGCGAGAAGCCGCTGCTCGTCACCGTCCATCGCGCGAGCGACATCCTGACGACCCTGCGCGTCGCGGAGGAGTTCAGGATCAAGGTGGTGCTCGACGGTGCGGCCGAGGTCCAGGCGGTGATGGATCAGGTGAAGAGGGCCGGCGTCGCGGTGATCCCGCACCCGATGATGGCGCGCCACGGCGGCGAGATGGAGAACGCCAGCTTCGAGACCGCGGCGGCACTGAAGAAGGCCGGCGTCCCGATGGCGCTGCAGACGGGCTTCGAGGGCTACGTGCCCAAGGTCCGGGTCCCGCTGTTCGAGGCCGCGATCGCGGCTGCCCACGGGCTCGGCCTGGAAGGCGCGCTGGCGGCCGTCACGCTCGACGCGGCGAAGCTGGTCGGCGTCGACAAGCGGGTCGGCTCGCTGGAGCCCGGCAAGGACGGCGACCTGGCCCTGTTCGACGGCGACCCCTTCGAGTACACGACCCGCGTCACGGGCGTCGTGATCGAAGGCGAGGTCGTGAGCACGGACGCGCGCTAGTTCGCAGGCGAAGGAACACAGAGAAGAGACGATGAGCGTCGACACCGCCGCCCTGAAGACGATGGCGAACCGGCTCCGCCGGCACTCCATCCTGATGACGACCGAGGCCGGCTCCGGCCACCCCTCGACCTGCATGTCAGCGGCCGAGATCTTCGCGGTCCTCTACTTCGACGAGATGCGCTGGGACCCGAAGGACCCCTCGGGCGACGACGCCGACGTGCTCGTGCTCTCCAAGGGCCACGCGGCGCCGATCCAGTGGGCCGCGCTCAAGGAGGCCGGCGCCATCAGCGACGACCTGATGACGCTGCGCCGCTTCGACAGCCCGCTCGAGGGCCACCCGACGCCGCTCTCGCCGTGGGTCCGGGTCGCCACCGGCTCGCTGGGCCAGGGCCTGTCGGCTGCCGCCGGCATGGCCTGGGGCCGCAAGCTCGACGAGAGCGAGGCCCGCGTCTTCTGCCTGCTGGGCGACGGCGAGTGCGCCGAGGGCTCGGTGTGGGAGGCGGCGCAGTTCGCCGCCGTCCACGGCCTCGACAACCTGACCGCGATCGTCGACGTCAACCGCCTCGGCCAGAGCGGGCCGACCGCGTACGGCCACGACGTCGAGAGCTACGCGCGGCGGTTCCAGGCCTGGGGCTGGGACGCGCTGGTGATCGACGGCCACGACGTCGAGGCGCTGCGCGGGGCGCTCGCGAAGGCCCGCAACACCCAGGGCCGCCCGGTCGCGATCGTATGCAAGACCTTCAAGGGCAAGGGCGTCTCGTTCATCGAGGACAAGGACGCCTGGCACGGCAAGCCGCTCAAGAAGGGCGAGGAGATGGACAAGGCGCTGGCCGAGATCGGCCCCGCCGAGGTGTCGATCCCGGTGCCCGCCCGCCGCTACGAGCCCGCGCCCAACCGCATGGCGGCGGCCGAGCCACGCCTGACGCCCGCATACGAGAAGGGCAAGGAGGTGGCGACCCGCGAGGCGTACGGCGCGGCGCTCGCCAGGCTGGCGGCCGACTGCCCGCAGGTCGTCGCGATCGACGGCGACACCAAGAACTCGACCTACACCGAGAAGATCCTGAAGGTGGCGCCGCAGCGCTACGCCGAGGGCTACATCGCCGAGCAGAACATGATCGGCGTCGCGCTCGGCGCCTCCACGGAAGGCAAGGTGCCGTTCGCGGCGAGCTTCGCCTGCTTCCTGACGCGCGGCTACGATTTCATCCGCATGGCCGCCATCTCGCGGCCGAAGCACCTGGTGCTGACCGGCTCCCACGCCGGCGTCTCGATCGGCGAAGACGGCGCCTCGCAGATGGCGCTCGAGGACCTGGCGATGATGCGGGCGATCCTCGGCGCGACGGTGCTCTACCCGAGCGATGCCGTCAGCGCCGAGCGCCTGGTCGAAGCGGCGGCGTCCACCGAGGGCATCGTCTACCTGCGCATGTCGCGGCCGAAGACTCCCGTGCTCTACGACAACGCCGAGCGTTTCCCGGTCGGCGGCTCGAAGACGCTGCGCAGCAGCGCCGCCGACGCCGTCACCCTGGTCGGCGCCGGCGTCACGCTGCACGAGGCGCTGAAGGCGGCCGACGCGCTCTCGAAGGACGGGATCGCCGCTCGCGTGATCGACCTCTACTCGTTGAAGCCGATCGACGCGGCGACGCTGCGGAAGGCGGCCGCCGAGACGAAGGGCCTGGTCGTCGCCGAGGACCACAACGCCTGCGGCGGGATCGGCGAGGCCGTGATGGCCGCGGTCAACGGCCGCGGCCGCGTCGAGCACCTGGCGGTGCGCGAGATCCCGCGCTCCGGTCCGCCGGCCGTGCTGATGCACGCCTACGGCATCGACGCGGACGCGATCGTCGCCGCCGCCCGCCGCCTGCTGTCGGCTTGAGAGACGGGCCACTCCGCCGGCTCGTCCCGCTGCTCCTGGCGCTCGTCTTCGCCGCCGGGGCCGCGGGGCAGACCGCGCGGCCGTGGTACGAGGAGTACGAGAACGGCCTGCAGGCGCTGCGAGCCGGGCGCGCGGGCGACGCGATCGCCGCCTTCGAGCTGGCGGCGCGCCTGCGCCCCGAGCCGGGCCGCAACGTCCAGACCTACGGCACCAACTTCCTGACCGACTACCAGCCCTACCTGAAGCTGGCCGAGGCGTGCCTTCTGGTCGAGGACACGCGCGCGGCGCGGCTCGCCCTCGAGCGCGGACAGCGCTATCCCGAGCCGGAAGCCGAGCGCCGCCGGCTGCTGAGCCAGATCGAGGCGCTCGAGGCGCGGGTGGCCGCCGCGACGCAGGCCGCCCGCGCCACGCCGGTGCCGACCGTGGAGCCGACGCGCCCGCCGGCGACTCCGGCGCCGACCCCGGTCCCGACGCCGCACCCTACGCCGGCGCCGCCCCGCGAGACGCCGACCTCGCCCACGCCGCGGCCGACGGCGAGTGCGACGGCCACGCCGACGCCTCTCGCGCGGGCCACGGCCCTCGTCCTCCGCACGTCGCCGCCGGGCGCCAGCGTCTACCTCGACGACGCGCTGATCGGCACGACCGACCCGCTCACCGGCCGCCTGCGGCTGCCCGCCGTCGCCCCCGGGCGGCACCGGTTGCGCGTCGCTTCCCCCGGCCGCTCGGACGCGTTGCGCGAGTTCGAGCTGGCCGCCGGCGAAACGCGGGAGCTGGAGATCGCGCTGGCCGATCGCATCACGACCGAGCCGTCGCCCGCGCCGGCCGCGGACCCCGGCACCGACGCCGAATCCCGGCCCTTCGGCTGGCGGGTGCTGGGTGCGGCGGTCGTGGTCGGCGCGCTGCTGTGGCTGGCGCTGAGGCGGCGCCGCGTCGACGGCACCGGCTCGCTGACCTGGACCTTCGCGTTCCCCACCCCGGGCGCGCGACCGCCCTCGGGCCGCACGCCGGCAGCCGGCGTCGAGCGCACGCCCGGCGGCTCGCTGCGCACCCCGCGCCCCTTCGAGGTCGACGAGGTGTTCCCCGCCCCGTTCGGCGACTACACCCTGCTGGCCCGGCTCGGCCGCGGCGGCATGGCGATCGTCTACGAGGCGGAGCGCGAGGGCGAGCGGGTTGCGCTCAAGCGCCCGCTGCCCGGCTTCCAGGAGGACCCGCGCTTCCTCGAGCGCTTCCTGCGCGAGGCCGAGATCGGCCGCACGCTGCACCACCCCAACGTGATCCGCATCCTCGACCGCGGCGAGATCGACGGCATTCCGTTCTTCACGATGGAGCGGGTGGAGGGCGAGACGCTGGCCCAGCGCCTGCGCCGCGAGGGCGCCCAGCCCGAGCACGAGGTGCGGCGCATCCTGCTGGCGGTCGCGGAGGCGCTCGACTACGGCCACTCGAAAGGCGTCGTGCACCGCGACCTGAAGCCCTCCAACGTGCTGCTCGGCCGCGATGGCGCCATCAAGGTCACCGACTACGGCATCGCCCGCGCCCGCCGCTTCGAGGGCATGACCGCCACGGGCGCGTTCCTCGGCAGCCCCGACTACGCGGCGCCCGAGATGATCGAGGGCCACGGGATCGACGCCCGCGCGGACCTCTACGCGCTGGGCGTGCTCGCCTACGAGATGCTCGCCGGCCGCCGCCCGTTCGAAGCCGAAGCCCCGTTCGCGGTCCTGCGCCTGCACGTCAGCGCCACGCCGCGCCCGCTGCGCGAGCTGGTGCCCGCGCTCGCCCCCGACCTCGAGACGGAGATCATGCGCCTGCTCGCCAAGGACCCGGCCGACCGCCACGCCGACGCCGAAGAACTGCTCCAGAAGCTGCGGCTGGTCGGCTGACTAGTCCTCGGGTTCGCCCGCGGGCGCGGCTTTCGAGAGCTGCTCGGCCAGGACCGCGGGCTCCTTGCGCTCCGTGCGCGAGCGGTCGGTGCCGAGCGCGGCGAACAGCGGGTCGGCGACCGGGTCGGGCAGCACGTTGTCGAGGTACTCGAGCGCCGTGCCGCGCAGGGCGCCACCGTCGCGTAGCGCCCACAGCGCGGCCCGCAGCGCACGCCGGTCGTGAACCAGCGACAGCAGGTGGAACACGTGCTCGAGCTTGTGCGGTTCCTTCAGGGCCCGGCCCGGGCGCAGGTGGAGCAGCTCGCGGGTGGCGAGGCCGTGCAGGTCGTCGGTGCGCAGCGGCAGCTCGAGGCCCTCGGGCACCAGGCGCAGCAGCGCGGCGCTGCACTCGTGGCGCACCGCGAGCGGCGCGCTGACCAGCGCCATCAGCAACCCGGGCACGACCCGCGGCACGTCCACGCCGCGCAGCGCCCGCGGCAGCCGGCGGCGCACCGCTTCCGGCGTCGTCGGGTCGAGCAGCGCGTCGAGCAGCGCCCCGGCGTGGGCGGGTGCGGCCCGCCGCAGCGCGCGCAGCGCCTCGAGATAGAGCTCGTTGCGCTCCAGCAGCGGGATCACGAGCGGGACCAGCGCCGCGGGCAGCGGCGGCTCCCCGCGCCCCAGCACCGCACGTGCGGCGGCCGCGTTGCCCGAGCGCAGCGCCGCGACATCGGCCAGCAGTCGTTCGTCGGGGTGGAGCGGGACGGGGTTCGGGGCGCTGGACCGCGACAGCGCCCCCAGCTCGCGCAGCAGCTCCTCGCGGTGCAGCGTCGTCGTGGCCCGCGCCAGCGTGTAGCGGGTCGTCGAGTCGCGGGCGTCTTCTTCGGAGAGCGCCACCAGCCCCTGCTCGAGGCTGGACGCCAGCTCCTCGACGTAGCCGGCGTGGAGGCGGCGGCACAGCACCAGCGCGAAGCCGGCGCCGAGCGCGGCGAGCGCGAACAGCGCGCGCTGGTCGAGCGGCGCGGGCAGCAGCAGCACGAGCAGGGCGAGGCCGCCGCCGACGGCCGTGCCCAGCTTGTCGCAGCCGACGTCGACCAGCGCCTTGGTCGGCCGCTTGCGGCTCTCGGGCAGCGGCGTGAACAGCAGCTCGTAGGCCGAGCGGAACAGCGAGTTGGAGAGCAGCGCCTCGCCGCCGCGGGCGACGGCTGCCGCCGCGAGGCCGGGGAGCGCGGTGCCGAGCCCGGCCGCAGCGGCGACCACGGCGTGGCGCCAGGCCAGGGTGCCGGCCAGGCCGAAGGCGTCGAGCGAGGCGTGGGCGAGCCAGCGCTGCGCCACCAGCGCGAGCAGCGCGGATGCGCCGTGGAAGGCGGAGAAGAAGGTGACGAGGTCCGCGCCCGCGTAGCGCTCGCGGGCGGCCGTGGAGAGCGGCACGTCGAGCAGCGCCTGGATCGTGGCGCCGGTCGCCACGAACAGCGCGAGGTCGCGCAGGTAGCGCGAGCGCTTCAGCAGCCGCACGCCCGCGACCGCCTCGGCGGCGGCGTCCGCGACAGATGGCACCGCGCCCCCGCGCAACGAAGCGGCCGCCCACAGGCTCGCCGCCTGCAGCGCGGCCACGCCCAGCAGCAGGTCGGCCGGCGGGAACAAACGCGACACGAGCAGCGCCAGCGCGCCGCCGGCCACCCCGCCCAGCGACGCGCCGAGCCCGATGCGCGCCATCGCGGCGCGTGCGGCCCACGGGTCGAACGACTCGCTCACCAGCGAGAAGAAGACCGACACGACGGTCGCGCCGAACAGCGCGGCATGCGCGTAGACGGCGATCGCGCCGGCGGCCGGAGCCTGCTGCACCAGCAGCCACTCGGCGAACAGCAGCGGCACCGAGACGGCGACCAGCGTGCGCAGCGCCTGGGCCGGCCCGCGGCGGGCGACGAGGGTCGAGATCGCGAACACGGCGCCGAGCGACAGCGCCGCGCTGCCGACCAGCGCCCACGGCAGCGAGTGCGCCTCGAAGGCCTGCAGGAACAGGCCGTCGCGCACGGCCTTGCCCGCCACCTGCTGGGCGACCAGCAGCGCCGCCGCCCATGCCGCCGCCCGCTCGCTCGTCACGCGCCGACTATAGGCCGGAGAGCGCCGGGCGGCCGCCCGGGTTAAAATGATAGGAGTACAAACGAAAGGAGGCCCGGATCCCCCGCCACGCACTCGCCGTCTGCACCTGCTTCCTGATCCTGCCGCTGGCCGTGTCGCTGCCGGCTGGCGGCCAGGAGCCCGCCACCACGCCGCCGGCCGCGTCCGCCGAGTCCGCGGCGCCGCCCGCCGCCGACTCGCCGCGTGCGGCAGTGGCGCGGTTCCTGGACCTGTGTCGCGCGGGTCGCTGGGCCGAGGCCGGCCGCTACCTGCCGGCAGGCCCCGACACGAACCACGACGCGCGGCGGCTGAAGGCGGTGCTCGACCGCCACCTGTGGATCGACCTCGAGGCACTCTCGCCGCTGTCCGAAGGCCACGCCGAAGACGGCCTGCCGACGGGAACCGACGAACTGGGCGAGGTGCCGGGCCCCGCCGGCCCCGAGCCGGTCCGCGTCGTGCGGATCGAGCGCGAGCCCTACTGGACCTTCTCCCCGGCAACCCTGCGCCGGCTGCCGGCCTGGTACGAGGGGCTCGAGGGCCGCTGGGCCCTCGAGAACCTGCCGGAGCCGCTGCTGCGGCCCGGGCCGCGCGACCTGCTCTGGTGGCAGTGGACCGCGCTCGGGCTGCTCGCCGCGCTGGCCTGGGGGGCCGGGCGCCTCTTCGGCCGCCTGACCCGCACGCTGCTCGGCCGGGCGTTCGCCCGCACCTCGACCACGTGGGACGACGTGCTGCTCGACCGGCTGGCGGCTCCGCTGACGCTGGGCTGGGCGCTGCTGTTGGGCGGCCTCGTCTCGCCGACGCTGGCCCTCTATGCCCCGGCCCAGGCCTTCCTGGTGTCGACGCTCGGGGCGATCGGCGTGCTGGTCCTGTTCTGGGCGCTGTGGCGCGCCGTCGACGTCGTCGGCGACGCGCTCTCGACGTCGTCCTGGGCCACGGAGAATCCCTCCGCCCGCTCGCTGCTTTCGCTCGGCGTGCGGACCGGCAAGGTGGCCGTCGCGGCGGCCGGCCTGGTGGCGGCGCTCAGCCAGCTCGGCTATCCCGCGGCCAGCCTGGTCGCCGGTCTCGGCCTCGGCGGCCTCGCCTTCGCCCTGGCCGCGCAGAAGACGGTCGAGCACTTCTTCGGATCGGTCGCGCTGGTCGCGGACCAGCCGTTCCGGGTCGGCGACTTCGTCAAGGTCGAGGACTTCGTCGGCACCGTCGAGGCGATCGGCCTGCGCTCGACCCGCTTCCGCACCCTCGACCGCACGCTGATCAGCATCCCCAACGGCCGCCTCGCCGACCAGCGCCTCGAGTCGTTCGCCGCCCGCGACCGGCTGCGGCTCGCCTGCACCGTCGGCCTCGAGTACGGCACGACGGCCGCGCAGATGCGGCAGGTGCTGGAGGGGCTCGAGCGCGCGCTGCGCGAGCACCCGAAGATCTGGCCCGACGCCGTCGTGGTCCGCTTCAAGGAGTTCGCGGCGTCGTCACTCGACATCGAGATCATGTGCTGGTTCGAGACCAGCGACTGGTCGGAGTTCCAGCTCATCCGCCAGGAGGTGCTGCTGCAGTTCATGCAGGTCGTGGAGGGCGCCGGTTGCAGCTTCGCCTTCCCGACCCGCACGGTGCACCTCGTGGGGTCTGCTCCCGCTTCCTGAGCGACCCCGCGGCGGCGCGCGGCGCCGCTCTCGTTCCCCGAAGAACAGGACCCCGGAAAGGAGGACGCAAGTGGCCACGATCGCCATCCGCGCCGAGGACAAGAACCGCTGGGAGCGGCGCGCGCCGCTGACCCCGGACCACGTCGCCGAGCTGGTGCGCGAACACGACATCGAGGTCGACGTCGAGGCCTCGCCCCTGCGCGTCTACGCCGACGCGGAGTACGCGGAGGCCGGGGCCAGCGTTGGTCCCGACCCCGGCCCGGGCCGGGTCGTGCTCGGCGTCAAGGAGATCCCGGTCGAGAAGGTGCAGCCGGGTCGCACCTACGTGTGTTTTTCGCACGTGATCAAGGGTCAGCCCGCCGGCATGCCGCTGCTGCGGCGCTTCCTGGAGCAGGGCTGCACGCTCGTCGATTACGAGCCCATCGTCGACGCGCGCGGCCGCCGCATCATCTTCTTCGGCCGCCACGCGGGGTACGCCGGGATGCTCGACACGCTGTGGGCGCTCGGCCAGCGGCTGGCTGTCGAGGGCTTCCGCACGCCGTTCGAGGAGCTGCGCCTCGCGCACCACTACTCCTCGCTGCACGAGGCGCTCGATCACGTCGCCCGCGTCGGCGAGCGGATCCGCAAGCGCGGGCTGCCGACCGGCCTGCGCCCCGTCGCGTTCGCCTTCACCGGCTCGGGCAACGTCTCGCAGGGCGCCCAGGAGGTGTTCGAGCGACTGCCGTTCGAGAACCTGGAACCCGAGGCGCTGGCCGCGCTGCCCGAGGACCGCGACCGCCCGCGCCACGTGCTGTTCCGCACGGTTCTCGGGCGCGCCCAGCGCTTCCGGCGCCGCCAGGGCGGCGGCTTCGACGCGGCGGAGCTGCAGGCCCACCCCGAGCGCTACGAGAGCGCCCTCGACGCCCTGCTCCCGCACCTCACCGTGCTGGTCAACGGCGTCTACTGGGACCCGGACCAGCCGCGACTGGTGACTCGCGAGGCGCTGCGCGCGCTGTGGTCGCGGGGCGACGGCCAGCCCAAGCTGCGGGTGATCGGCGACATCACCTGCGACGTCGACGGCTCGATCGAGGCCAACGTGCGGGCCACCGACCCGGGCGACCCGGTCTACGTCTACGACCCCGTGGCGGGCGTCGACCGCCCCGGCGTCGAAGGCGCGGGCCCGGTGGTGATGGCGGTCGACAACCTGCCGTGCGAGCTGCCGCGGGAGGCCTCGGAGCACTTCGGCGACTCGCTGCTGCGTTTCGTGCCCAAGTTGGCGCGCTGCGACTGGAGCCGGCCGCTGGCGGAGCTCGACCTGCCGGTGGAGCTGCGGCGCGCCGTGGTCGCCCACCGCGGCGAACTGGCGCCGGAGTATCGTTACCTGGAGTCGGCCCTGCGCGGAGTCTGAACATGCCCCGGAACGTGCTGGTGCTCGGCGCCGGCATGATGTCGCCCCCGCTGCTGCGCTACCTGCTGCCGCGCACCGACGTGCGCCTGATCGTCGGCGCGCTCGACACCCGCAAGGTCGAGCCGCTGCTGGCCGACCACGGCCGCGGTCGAGCCCTGGTCGTCGACGTCGAGGACGAGGCGGCGCTGCGGCCGCTCGTCGCCGAGGCCGATCTCGTGGTCAGCCTGCTGCCGGCGAGCTACAACCCGCGGGTCGCGCGGCTCGCCGTCGAGCGCGGCATCTCGATGCTCAACACGTCCTACGTCGCCCCCGAGTTGCGGGAGCAGGACGCCGCGGCCCGCGCGAAAGGCGTGTTGCTGCTCAGCGAGATGGGCCTCGATCCCGGCCTCGACCACATGTCCGCGATTCGCCTGGTGCGCCAGATCCGCGCCCAGGGCGGCCGCGTGCGCCGCTTCCTGAGCTGCTGCGGCGGCTTTCCCGCGCCCGACGCCAACGACAACCCGTGGGGCTACAAGTTCTCGTGGTTCCCGCGCCAGGTGCTGCTCTCGGGGCGCAACCCCGCGCGCTACCTGCGCGCGGGGCAGGTGCGCGAGGTGCCCGGCCCGGAGCTGTTCGCCCACTGCTGGCCGCACGCGATCGAGGGCCTCGGCGTGTTGGAGCTCTACCCCAACCGCGACAGCCTCGCCTACCGCGAGGGCTACGAGCTCCACGAGGTGGAAGGGCTGCTGCGCGCGACGCTGCGCTACCCGGGCTGGTGCGCGACGCTCGAGGCGGCCGCCGACCTCGGCCTGCTCGACGTCGAGGAGCGCGACTGGCCCGCGGCCGCCACCTGGGCCGATCTCACGCTCCGGCTCGTGGCGGCCGGCGCGGGCGGGGGAGTGGAGCGGCTGGCCCGCCACCTGCGCCTGTCTCCCGACTCGGAGGTGATCGCGCGCCTGGAGTGGGCGGGCCTGCTCTCCGACCGGCCGTTGCCCGCCACCCGCGGCGCCGCGCTCGACCTGTTCGTCGGCCGGCTGGCGAAGCTGATGAGCTACCGGCCCGGGGAGCGCGACATGGTCGTGCTCGAACACGTGGCCGAGGCGGTGTTCCCCGACGGCCGCACCGAGTCGATCACTTCGACGCTGGTCGCGACCGGCGAGCCGTGGGGCGACTCCGCGATGTCGCGCTGCGTGGCGCTGCCGCTGGCCGTCGCCACCCGCCTGGTCCTGGAAGGGGCGATCGACGCCGTCGGCGTCGAGGTGCCGCTGCGGCCTGACATCTACCGCCCCGTGCTCGCCGAACTCGGCGAGTTCGGCCTCGGTTTCCGCGAGCGGCGCGCGGTGCGCTTCGCCGGCCCGCTCGACTAGAGCCGATGGCCGATCCCGCGACCACAGCCACGACCGCCGCGCCCGAGCACGGCCACGGCTTCGGCACGATGCCGGTGTTCCTGGCCAGCATCAGCACCATCCTCGGCGCGGTGCTGTTCCTGCGCTTCGGCTACGCCGTGGGCCACGTCGGGGTGCTCGGCACCCTGCTGATCATCGCGCTGGGCCACATGGTCACGCTGCCGACCGCGCTGGCGATCGCGGAGATCGCGACCAACCGCCGGGTCGAAGGCGGCGGCGAGTACTTCATCATCTCGCGCAGCTTCGGCACCACCATCGGCGCTGCGATCGGCATCTCGCTGTACCTCTCTCAGGCGATCTCGGTGGCGTTCTACACGATCGCGATGGCCGAGGCGTTCCGCCCGCTGGCCCCGGAGTTCCAGGCGCTGACCGGGCTCGCCTTCGACCCGCGCTACTTCTCGCTCCCCGCGACGATCGCGCTGGCGGTGCTGGTCGCCGTGCGCGGCGCGGACCTCGGCGTCAAGGCGCTGGCCTTCGTGGTCGCCGTGCTCGGCGCCTCGCTGGCCGCGTTCTTCCTGGGCGGGCCGGTGCCCGGCGCGACTCCCGAGCTGGCGCTGACGGCGACGATCGCCGACCCCGACCCCTTCATGCTGGTGTTCGCGATCGTGTTCCCGGCGTTCACCGGGATGACGGCCGGCGTCGGCCTGTCGGGCGACCTCGCCAATCCCCGGCGCTCGCTGCCGCTGGGCATCCTGGGCGCGACCGTGGTCGGGATGCTGGTCTACGTGGCGGTCGTGTTCAAGCTCGCCGCGTCCGCGTCGCCGGAGGCGCTGGCGAGCAACTCGCTGGTGATGGGGGACATCGCGCTGTGGGGCCCGATCGTGCCGATCGGCCTGGTGTGCGCCACGATCTCCTCGGCGCTGGGCTCGATCCTGGTGGCGCCGCGCACGCTGCAGGCGCTGGCCGCCGACGGCGTGGTCCCGGTGCCTGGCGCCAACTCCTTCCTGGCCGCGGGCAGCGGCCCCCAGCACGAGCCGCGCAACGCCACCGTGGTCACCGCCGTGCTGGCGCTGGCGTTCGTCGCCGCGGGCAACGTCGACTTCGTCGCCCGCATCATCTCGATGTTCTTCATGGTGACCTACGGGGCGCTGTGCGCGATCAGCCTGCTCGAGCACTTCGCCGCGCGCCCGAGCTACCGGCCCTCCTTCCGCTCCAAGTGGTGGCTGAGCCTGCTCGGCGCGGGCATGTGCCTGTTCCTGATGTTCCAGATGGACCCGCTGTACGCGCTGGCGGCGATCCTCAGCATGGTGGCGCTGTACCGGCTGATCGACCGCACCCGCGACGGCGAGTCGGACCTGGCCGCGATCTTCCTCGGCGTGATGACCCAGGCCACGCGCTACCTCCAGGTCCGCCTGCAGCAGGGCCGGCGGCGCCCGCTGCGGGTGGAGTGGCGGCCGAGCGTGGTGATGGTCGACGGGCGCACCTTCTCGCGGAGCGCGCCGCTGCACTTCCTCGGCTGGCTGTGCCACCGCTTCGGCTTCGGGACCTATCTCCACTACATCCCCGGGCAACTCGACGCGGACGGCTTCAAGCAGAGCCGGCGCGAGCTCTCGCGGCTGATCGCCGTCACCCAGAACGGGGCCGAGGGGGTCTACGTCGACACCATCGTGTCGCCGTCGCTGCACTCGGCGCTGGCCCAGAGCCTGCAGATCCCCGGCGTCTCCGGGATGGACAACAACACCGCGCTGTTCGAGTTCTCGCGCCACGACGGTGCCGACGTGCTCGCCGAGATCCACACCGGGTGCGGCATGGCCGCCGCCGCGCAGATGAACAGCCTGGTGCTGCGCCACGGGGACCACTTCTTCGGGGCCCGCCGCGAGATCCACATCTGGCTGACGTGGCACGACTACAAGAACGCCAACCTGATGATCCTGCTGGCCTACATCCTGCTCGGACACCACGACTGGGAACAGGCCGAGGTCCGCATCTTCGCGGCCTTCCCGTACGACCGGGTGTCGGCCGAGCGCACCCGGCTGCGCGAGATGATCGCCACCGGCCGGCTGCCGATGACGGAGAAGAACCTGCGCATCATCGGTACGGGCGACCAGGTCGACTTCAACCGCCTGGTCGAGCAGCGCTCCGGCCACGCCGACCTGGTGATCTGCGGCTTCACCGGCGAGCGGCTGCGCGAGAAGGGCCCCGAGTTCTTCGAGCGCCACCCGGCCCTGCGCGACGTGCTCTGGGTCGAGGCCCAGCAGCAGGTGCTGATCGAGTAGGCGCCCGGCCCGCGCAGCGCGTTGTAGACTCGGCGCCTCTCCCAGGAGGCTTCGATGCTGCCACTCCGCACCGCCGGCGCCTGTGCCATCGTGACCCTCGCCGCCACCGGCGTCGTGGCGCAACCGGCGCCGAAGGTGCCGTTGCCGACGATCGAAGCGCGCACGACGGGCCTGCAGAAGCAGGACGGCTTCCTGCCGCTGTACTTCGACGAGGCGGGCGGCCGGCTGCTGCTCGAGGTGTCACGCTTCGGCCAGGAGATGCTGCACGCGAACGGCTTCGGCTCGGGGCTCGGCTCCAACGACATCGGCATGGACCGCGGCGCGCTGGCCGGCGAGCGCATCGTCTTCTTCGAGCGCGTGGGTCCGAAGGTGCTGCTGGTGCAGCCCAACTACGACTTCCGGGCCAGCAGCGACAACCCCGAAGAAGTGCGCGCGGTGCGCGAGGCGTTCGCCCGCTCGGTGCTGTGGGGCTTCGCGGTCGCCGCGGAGAGCGACGGTCGCGTGCTGGTCGACGCCACGGACTTCCTGCTGCGCGACAACCTGAACCTCGCCTCGCGCCTGCGGCCGGGCAGCTATCGCTTCGACGAGTCGCGCAGCACGCTGTTCCGCGCGGGAACCTTCAACTTCCCGAAGAACACCGAGATCGAAGTCGAGCTGACCTTCGTGCGGCAGCAGCCCGCGGGGCCGCCGCAGGGCGGCGCCGCCCCCGACCCGGCGGCCGACTTCGGCGGCGGCGACTTCTTCGAGGGAGTCGGCAGCGTCGCCGCGACGGGCGAAGCCGCCAGCCTGCGCGTGCACCACTCCTTCATCGAGCTGCCGGGGCCCGGCTACGAGCCGCGCGTGCTCGACCCGCGCGGCGGCTACTTCGGCATCCGCTACCAGGAGCGCTCGGCGCGGCTCGACGAGCCGCTCGTGCGCCGCTTCATCGCGCGCCACCGGCTCGAGAAGGTGAACCCCGGCCCGGCGCCGAGCGCGGTGCGCAAGCCGATCGTCTTCTACCTCGATCCCGGGACGCCCGAGCCGGTGCGCAGCGCGCTGCTCGAGGGCGCGCGCTGGTGGGCCGAGGCGTTCGAGGCCGCCGGCTTCCGCGACGCCTACCGCGTCGAGATGCGCCCGCCCGACGTGCACCCGCTGGACGCGCGCTACAACGTCATCAACTGGGTCCACCGCTCGACCCGCGGCTGGAGCACGGGCGGCTCGATCATCGACCCGCGCACGGGCGAGATCGTCAAGGGCGTCGTCACCCTCGGCTCGCTCCGCGTGCGCCAGGACTACCTGATCGCGGAGGGCCTGCTGGCGCCTTACAAGAAGGGCGACGAGAACCCGCCGCTGCTCGCCGAGTGGGCGCTCGCGCGGCTCAAGCAGCTCTCGGCCCACGAGGTCGGCCACACCCTGGGCCTCGCCCACAACTACTGGAACAGCGAGCGCGGCCGCATCTCGGTGATGGACTACCCGCATCCGCTGGTCGAGCTGAAGCCCGACGGGTCGTTCGACGCCTCGAAGGTGTACGCGCGCGGCATGGGCGAGTGGGACAAGACGGCGATCGCGTGGGGCTACTCGGAGCAGCCCAGGGGCCCGGCCGGGGAGAAGGCGCTGCAGAAGATCCTCGACGACGCGCAGGCGCGCGGCGTGCGCTTCCTGTCCAACCATGACATCGAGGTCCACCCCCGCGCGGACTGGTGGTCGAACGGCGTCGACCCCGCGGCCGAGCTCCAGCGCATGCTGGACGTGCGTCGCGCGGCGCTCGAGCGCTTCGGCGAGTCGGCCATCCCCGGCGGGCGTCCGCTGGCGACGCTCGAGGAGGTGCTGGTGCCGCTGTACCTCCATCACCGCTACCAGGTGGAGGCCGCGGCCTCCGTGCTGGGCGGCCAGCACTACGAGTACGCGGTGCGCGGCGACGGCCGCACGCCGACGCGGCCCGCGTCCGCCGCCGAGCAGTCGGCCGCACTCGACGCGCTGATGCGCACGCTGGACCCGGCCGAGCTGCGCCTTCCGGCTTCGGTCGTGAAGGGCATCCCGCCTCGTCCGTTCGACCACGACCCGCACCGCGAGCTGTTCCCGCGCTACACCGGCGCCACCTTCGACGTGGTCAGCCCGGCAGTGGTGGCGGCGAACCTCACCCTCGGTCAGCTTCTCGATGCCGAGCGAGCGGCGCGCCTCGTCGAGCAGAAAGCCCTCGACCCGACGCTGCCGGGGCTCGAGGACGTGCTCGACCGACTGCTGGCCCCGCGCGCCGCGGCGCGGTCGCCCTACGAGGCCGAGATCGCCCGCGCGCTGGAGCGCGTGCTGGCCGAGCGCCTGATGACCCTCGCGGGGCGCGCGCGCATGCCGCAGGTACGGGCGCTCGCGACGGACGCGCTGCGCCGGCTGGCCACGCCCGCCGCGGAGGGCGCAGGCCGGCTGCAGGCGGCCCACCGTGCGCTGCTGGCCGAGGACGTGCGGCGGTTCCTGGAGCGGCCGATTCAACCCACGACGGCACCGGGCACGCCGAATGCGCCGCCTGGTCCGCCGATCGGGCAGCCTGCGCTCGACTACCTGCGCTTCGCCCCGACCTGCAGCAGCCTCGAGCGGGCCACGACCGGCGACCCGCTGCACTGAACGAGACCGATCGCGTGGCGCTCAGCCGCGGCGCAGGGCCGCGGCGAGCGCCAGGCTCTCTTCGCCGCCTTCCCCGCGCCGCGCGCGGGCCTCGAGCGCGAAGGCGAGCCCGACGTGCAGGTCCAGAGCGCGCTTCGCCTCGCGGTCCCGCTCGTAGCGGCGCTCGAAGTCGGGGGCCAGGCGCAGCGACCAGTTCTCCGGACTCACGGTCCCCGGGCGGTTGTACGGCTCCCGGTACCCGAGCAGGTCGGTGAAGTAGAGCATCACGCGACGGGCGGGCCCGACGAACAGCTCCGCGAGCTTGGCGTGGGCGAGCGTCGCGGGGTCGACCGCGACCTGCGCCACGAACGCCGCGCGCCCGCGGTCGGGGATCGCGAGCCGCTCCGCCAGGTACCGTGCGTGGTCGCCGCCGAGGCCGGTCGCCACCCACTCCTCGCAGCGCTGCCACAACGTCGGCGTGTCGTGGCTGCCCGGCATCAGCCAGTCGTCGGGGCCCGCGTTCTCGCTGCGGTACACGTCCAGCGGGTCCGCGAGCCCCACCTTCTGGGTGACGCGGAAGCGGCCCAGCCCGTGCCGCTCCAGGACCCGGCGCAACGGATGGGGCTGGGTGCTGAGCACCTCGCAGGCGAGGTCGTCGGTCGAGCGGCCGTGCGCCCGGGCGGTCGCCACGACGGTGTCGAACAGCACCGCGAAGCGCTCCACCTGGGCGTCGTCGAGGTCGCGCACGCGGTCGTCGTCGTGGGGCGCGCGCGACGCGTCGATCTGCTCTCGGCGCACGATCGCGAATCGGCTGAGGTCAAGGTGGTCGGGCCGGTCGGGCGACTCGAACAGCCGCGCGCCGTGGCCCACGGCGCGCGCCGGGTCCGGCGCGTCGGCCCGGTAGACCCAGGGGCACACGAGGCCGTGGGGATGGTCGATGCGCAGCCCGTCGAACTCGTCGAAGACTTTTGCCAGTCGCCGCGCGAAGAAGTGCAGCGCCGGCCCGTCGCCCTGCTCGCCGTACTGATCGGGATCGAGCAGCGGGTAGTTCCAGGCCTGGCCCTCGGGGTTGGTCCGGCTCGGCGGCGCGCCCATAACGTACCCCGGCAGCAGGAGCTCGCGCCGCGACCACACGTCCGCCTGCGAGAAGCCGATCTGGAGGTCGCCGAAGAGCACGAGCCCGGCCGCGCGGGCCCGCTCCCGGAACCGCGCGTGCTGCTCGTGCGCGAGCCACTGCGCGAAGGCCTCGCGCCCGAGTTCCGGCTCGTGCCGGGCGAGCAGCTCCTCCCGGGCCGCCTCGTGACCCGCGAGCCAGGCCGAGCGGCCGGGTTCCGGCCAGGTGCCCCACGGCCCCGGGTGGCGGCTCGCGAGGGCCGCGTGCAGTCCGTCCCGCTGCAACCACTCTTCGTGGCGAGCGCGGAAGACCTGCAATCGGCGCCCGGACTCCGCGTCGGCCTGCCCCCTGAAGCGGGCTTCGGCCTGCGCCACCAGCGCCGCTGCAGCCGCGTGGGCGTGCGCGAACTCGGCTCGCGCGTCCGACCCGGGGCGCGCCCGCGCCCAGCGCTCCAGTTCGCCCTCGGCGAGCCAGCCTCGCGCCACCAGGTCGTCGAAGTCGAGTGCCGCCGGTTCGCGCGAGAACAGGGCGCCGTCGTAGGGCGAGGGGTTGCCCGGCGAACCCCGCCCTTGTGGCCCGAGCTGGAGCCCGGTGAAGCCGAGCCGCGCGGCGAACTCGAGCACGGCCGTGCCGCCGCGTCCGCCGGGCGCGCCGCGGCCGAGGTCGTGCGGGCCGCGCGCGGGGAGGGCGGCGTCGTGGATCCCGAGCAGCAGGGCGCGCAGCCCGAGCCGCTCCCGGGCCGCGGCGAGCAGGAGCCGGCTCACGAAGGGCTCAGTCGGCGCTCTCGCCCGGGTCGGGCCCGAGCAGCCAGAGCACGGTCCCTTCGCGCTCGGCGAGGCCGCTCGCGATGCGGAACGAGTGGTAGCCGGTGACGGCGCCGATCACGGCCGCGGCCCGATCGAGCCCCGCGTCGCTCGGCGGCTCCGCCGGCTCCAGGCAGGTCGCCACGCGAGCGAGGTAGTCCCGCACCACGGGGCGCAGGTGATCCTGGGCCGAGCCGCGCAGCAACAAGCCGCGCACCTGGTGGAACAGCGTCAGCGCGGCGGGACGCGCGGCGAAGTAGGCCTCGTGCTGCCGCACGACCGCCCGCAACCGCTCGCCGCCGGCCCCCGTGATCGCCGCGCCCAGGAAGCCCTCGTCGAGATCGCGCACGGCGTCCGCGAGCAGCGCGGCCACCAGCGCCTCCTTCGAATCGAAGTAGTTGTAGAAGGCGCCCTTGCCGAGGTCGGCCGCTTCCGTGACGTCCTCGACACGGGTGCTCTCCAGCCCACGGCTGGCGATCAACTCGAGTGCGGCCTCGAGCAGCGCCCGCCGCGTCTTCTCTCTTCGGCGCCCCCGCCTGTCGGGCTTCGGCATCGGCCTGAAGTCTAGTCGTTTCCCGGGTCTCGGTGTCAAAGCACTGAACTGGAATCGTTTAGGGGTGCTTCCCGGGGCAAAGACTTCCTGGATATGCTAATATCAGCCGTTAACGACCGAAAGTCAGTAAACGGTTCTGAGTGCGATATTCGGGGAGGGTTTCGCGACGACCACGATCCGCTCGACCTATCGACTGCAACTCCGCGGCGGGCTCGATTTCGACGCCGTCGCGAAGCTGGGGCCGTACTTCGCGGAACTGGGAGTCAGCCACCTCTACCTGTCACCGATCGGCCGCGCTCGCGAGGGCAGCCCTCACGGCTACGACGTCGTCGCGCCCGACCAGTTCGACCCGGCGCTGGGCGACGCGGCCGCGTTCGAGCGGATGGCGGCCGAGCTGAAGGCGTGCGGCGTCGGCCTGATCCTCGACGTCGTGCCCAACCACCTCTGCGTGCTCGGCACCGACAACGCCTGGTGGCTGGACGTGCTCGAGAACGGGCCGAGTTCGCCGTTCGCCCGCTGCTTCGACGTCGACTGGAGCCCGCCCAAGGCCGACCTCGTCGACAAGGTCCTGCTGCCGGTGCTGGGGGAGCCGTTCGGGCGGGCGCTGGCCGCCGGCCGGCTGCGCCTCGAGCGGCAGGGAGCGCAGTTCTGGTTCGACTGCGCCGGGTTGCGCCTGCCACTGGCCCCGCGAAGCTGGCCGCTGCTGCTGCTCCCCGCCCGGGAGCGGCTCGGCCTCGACCCGCTGCACCCCACCCGGGTCGAGCTCGACAGCCTGCTGACCGCGATCGAGCACCTTCCGTCGCGCGCCGAGCGGGCGCCGGAGCGTGTGGCCGTCCGGCTGCGCGAGAAGGGCGTCATCGCCTCACGCCTCGATCGCCTGCTGGCCACCGCGCCCGATCTCGCCGCAGCGCTCGACGCGATTCTCGCGAGCCTCGGCGAGCCCGGCTCCCTCGAGCGGCTGGAGGCGCTGCTCGAGGAGCAGGGCTACCGGCTCAGCTACTGGCGGGTCGCCGCCGACGAGATCAACTACCGGCGCTTCTTCGACGTCAACGACCTGGCCGCGATCCGCGTCGAGGACCCTGCGGTGTTCGACGCGGTGCACGCGCTGCCGCTCGAACTCGTGGCCCGCGGGCTGGTCGACGGGCTGCGCATCGACCACGTCGACGGGCTCTACGCCCCGCGCGCCTACCTGGACCGCCTGGCCGCGGTGCCGTGGGTGGTCGTCGAGAAGATCCTGGCCGGGAGCGAAGAACTGCCTGCCGACTGGCCGGTCGCCGGCACCACGGGCTACGAGTTCCTGGTGGCCGCGGACGGCCTGTTCGTCGAGCCCGACTCGCGGCTCGCCTTCGACGCTCTCTGGGAGCGCGTCTCGGGGCGGCGTCCCGATGCCGTCGAGACGGCCGTCGAAGCCCGGCGACTCGTGCTGCAGGTCTCGCTCAGCAGCGAGTTGACGGCGCTGTCGCGCCGCTTCGATCGCATCTCGGAGCAGCACCGCGACTCCCGCGACTTCACGCTGCGGGGTCTCGAGCACGCCCTGGCCGAGGTGATCGCCTGCTTCCCGGCGTACCGCACCTACCTGAGTCCGGATGCGGCCGAGGTTGCGCCCGCAGACGCCGCCCGGGTCGAGTCCGCCGTCGCGGAAGCGCGGCGCCGGAACCCGGCGCAGAGCGGCGACGTCTTCGATTTCGTCGCGGACGTCCTGCTCGGCCGCCACCCCGACGGCCTCACGGACGAGCAGCTCGCCGCACGCCGGGACTTCGCGCTGCGCTTCCAGCAGCTCACGGGGCCGGTGGCCGCCAAGGGCAGCGAAGACACGGCCGCCTACCGCCGCTTTCCGCTGGCGTCGCGCTGCGAGGTCGGCGCCGAGCCGGGGGCGTGGGCGACGACGCGGGAGGCCTTCCACGCCTTCGCGACCCGCCGCCAGCAACGCTGGCCCGGTGGGCTCTCCGCGACCTCGACCCACGACACCAAGCGCGACGAAGACGCGCGCGCGCGCCTCAACGTGCTGAGCGAGATCCCGGACGAGTGGGCGGCGGCAGTCGAGCGCTGCCGCGCTGCCCTCGCGCCCGCGCGCACCGGATCGGCCCCCGACCCCGCCGACGAGTACCTCTTTCTCCAGGCGGCGCTCGCCTCCTGGCCCGCGGACGTCGGCGCGGCGCCGGGGGACGAATACCGCGCGCGCCTGCGGGCCTACATGTCGAAGGCGATCCGCGAGGCCAAGCTCCACACCAGTTGGACCCATCCGAACCGGGACTACGAGTGTGCCGTCGACGACTACGTCGCGCGCGCTCTCGACCCGGGTCAGAGCGGCGAGTTCCTCGCGGAACTGAGGCGGCTGGTCGAGCGCGTGCTGCGCCCCGGAGCGCTCAACGCGCTCGCCCTGACCGTGCTCAAGGTCGCGGCGCCGGGCGTCCCGGACTTCTACCAGGGCACCGAGTGCCCCGAGCACCGCCTCGTCGACCCCGACAACCGCGGCCGCGTCGACTTCGACCGCCGCGCCCGACTGCTGCGCAGCGCGCTGCCGGCCGATCCGCTCGCCGCACTGGTCGACGGAACGCTCAAGCTTCACGTCACGCGGCGGGCGCTGGAGCTGCGGGCGCGGCGGCCCGAGCTGTTCGCCGCCGGCGACTACGTGCCGCTCGCAACGCGCGGGCGCCGCGAGCGGCACGTCGTGGCGTTCGCCCGTCGTCGCGCCGGCGCCAGCGCCATCGCCGTCGTCGGGCGCTTCTTCGCGCGCCTGTCCGACCCGCCCACCGGGTCGGCCTGGAGCGGTACCGAGGTGGTGCTGCCGCGCGAGCTCGGGAGCCGGTTCCGCGACGCTCTCGCCGACCGCGCGACGCAGGCGCGCACCGAAGGCGAGAACTCCGTGCTCCCGCTCGACGCGCTGTTCGAGCGCCTGCCCCTCGCCCTGCTGGAGCGAGACGAGTGAAGGAGGTCCTGCCCATGAACGGCGAACGACCCGCGGCCAGCCCCGCCCGCGTGGCCATCGAGAACCTGCGGCCGAGCGTCGCCGCCGGCCGCCACGCGGTCAAGCGCACCGTCGGCGAGTGGCTCGAGGTGACGGCCGACATCCACGCAGACGGCCACGACGAGCTCCGCGCGCGGCTGCTGGTGCGCCCCCGTTCGGAGCCGAACTGGCGCGAGGTCGCGATGGCTCCCCAGGGCAACGACCGCTGGAGCGCGCGGGTGCGGATCGAGCGCCTCGAGCCCCATCTCTACACCGTGGAAGCCTGGGCAGACCGCTTCCGGAGCTGGCGCCGCGACCTGCTGCGGCGACAGCAGGCGAACGCCGTCGCCGAGGTCGACCTGCTGGTCGGGGCCGAGCTCGTCGCGGAAGCCGCGAGCCGCGCCTCCGGATCGGACGCCCGCTTCCTCGCCGCGACCGCCGAGGCACTGCGCGGCGAGGCCGGAGAGGAACAGGAGGCGCGGGTCGAGCGCGCCCTCGAAGCGAGCCTGCTCTCGGTGATGGACCGGCATCCCGACCGGGGGCGCGCCGCCCGTCACGCCCCCGAACTGCGGCTCGACGTCGACCCCGAGCGCGCGCGGTTCAGCGCCTGGTACGAGTTCTTCCCGCGCTCGAGCGCCCCGGACCCCGGCCGCCACGGGACCCTGCGCGACGCCATCGCCCGCCTCGAGTACGCGTCGGCGATGGGCTTCGACGTCGTCTACCTGCCGCCGATCCACCCGATCGGCCGCACCCATCGCAAGGGCCCCAACAACTCCCCGACCGCCGCTGCCGGTGACCTCGGCAGCCCGTGGGCGATCGGAGCGGCCGAAGGCGGGCACACGAGCCTCCACCCCGAGCTCGGCACGCTGGACGACTTCCGGGCTCTCGTCGCCCGCGCCCGCGAACTCGGCATCGAGATCGCGCTCGACCTCGCCTTCCAGTGCTCGCCCGACCACCCCTGGGTGGAGGAGCACCCGGAGTGGTTCCTGGCGCGCCCGGACGGGTCGATCCAGTACGCCGAGAACCCGCCCAAGAAGTACCAGGACATCTACCCGATCCACTTCGAGTCGCAGCACTGGGAGCCGCTGTGGGACGCGCTGCGCGGTGTCGTCGACTTCTGGGTCGACGAGGGCGTCCGCGTGTTCCGCGTCGACAACCCGCACACCAAGCCCTACCCGTTCTGGGAGTGGCTGATCGGCGACGTGCGCGGCCGCCACCCCGAGGTGATCTTCCTCGCCGAGGCGTTCACGCGGCCGAAGGTCATGGCGCGACTGGCGGCCATCGGCTTCAACCAGTCCTACACCTACTTCGCCTGGCGCAACACGGGTCCGGAGTTGCGCGAGTACATGAACCAGCTCACGGGCACCGAGCTCGTCGAGTACTTCCGCCCCAACTTCTGGCCCAACACGCCCGACATCCTCCCGGAGTTCCTCCAGTGCGGCGGGCGATCCGGGTTCGCGCTGCGGGTGCTGCTCGCCTCGACGCTGTCGGCGAGCTACGGCATCTACGGCCCCGCCTTCGAGCTGTGCGAGGACCGCGCCGTGAAGCCGGGCAGCGAGGAGTACCTCGATTCGGAGAAGTACCAGCTCCGCCACTGGGACCTCGGCGCCGACCACAGCCTGCGTCCGCTGATCACGCGTCTCAACCGGATTCGCCGCGACACCACGGCCCTCCAGGGCAACCGCGGCATCACGTTCCACGAGACGGACAACGACCAGTTGCTCGCCTACAGCAAGACCGGTCCCGAGGGCGAGCGCGTGCTGGTCGTCGTCAACCTCGACCCGCACCACGCCCAGTCGGGCTGGCTCGATCTCGAGCCGTCCAGCTTCGGCCTCGACCCCGGGCTTCCGTTCCAGGTGCACGACCTGCTGTCGGACGCGCGCTACTTCTGGAGCGGCGGGCGGCACTACGTCGAGCTCGATCCCGAGGTGCAGCCCGGCCACGTGTTCCAGGTGCGCCGGCGGGTGCGCAGCGAGCGCGACTTCGACTACTACCTCTGACCAGGGAGGCGCCCTTGATCGTCAGGAAGAACCCGGCCGACCCGATGTGGTTCAAGGACGCGGTCGTCTACCAGCTCCACGTGCGCTCCTTCTTCGACAGCGACGGCGACGGCATCGGCGACTTCGCGGGCCTCGCCCGGAAGCTCGACTACCTGCGCGACCTCGGCGTGTCGGCGCTGTGGCTGCTGCCGTTCTACCCGTCCCCGCTGCGCGACGACGGCTACGACATCGCCGACTACGAAGGCGTGCATCCGTCGTACGGGACGCTGGCCGACTTCAAGCACTTCCTGCGCGAGGCCCACGCCCGCGGCCTGCGCGTGATCACCGAGCTCGTGCTCAACCACACCTCGGACCAGCACCCGTGGTTCCAGCGCGCGCGGCGCGCGCCCCGGGGCTCGCGCGAACGCGACTTCTACGTGTGGAGCGACAGCAGCGACCGCTATCGCGACGCCCGCATCATCTTCAAGGACTTCGAGACCTCGAACTGGGCGTGGGACCCCGTCGCCGGCGCCTACTACTGGCACCGGTTCTACTCCAACCAGCCCGACCTCAACTTCGAGAACAAGGCCGTGCGGCGGGCGGTGACGCGGGTCATGGAGCAGTGGCTGGCGATGGGCGTGGACGGGCTGCGGCTGGACGCGGTGCCCTACCTGCACGAGCGGGAAGGCACGAGCTGCGAGAACCTGCCGGAGACCCACGACGAGCTGCGGCGGCTGCGCAAGCACATCGACCAGGCGTTCGAGGGGAAGATGCTGCTCGCCGAGGCCAACCAGTGGCCCGAGGACGCCGCGGCCTACTTCGGCGACGGCGACGAGTGCCACATGGCTTTCCACTTCCCGCTGATGCCGCGGATGTTCATGGCCCTGCGCATGGAGGACCGCTACCCGATCGTCGACATCCTGTCGCAGACCCCGTCCATTCCCGAGACCTGCCAGTGGGCGATCTTCCTGCGCAACCACGACGAGCTGACGCTCGAGATGGTCACCGACGAAGAGCGGGACTACATGTACCGCGTCTACGCGGGCGACCCGCGGGCGCGCATCAACCTCGGAATCCGCCGCCGGCTCGCCCCGCTGCTCGGCAACGACCGCCGCCGCATCGAGCTGCTGAACGGGCTGCTGATGTCGATGCCCGGCACGCCGATCGTGTACTACGGCGACGAGCTGGGCATGGGCGACAACATCTACCTGGGCGACCGCAACGGCGTCCGCACGCCGATGCAGTGGAGCTCCGACCGCAACGCCGGCTTCTCGACCGCCAACCCGCAGCGGCTGTTCCTGCCGCCGATCATCGACCCCGAGTTCAACTACGAGACCGTCAACGTCGAGGCACAGCACGACAACACCAGCTCGCTGCTGTGGTGGATGCGGCGGCTGATCGCCGTGCGCAAGCGCTACCGCTGCTTCGGCCGGGGCAGCCTCGACTTCGTCGACGCCGGCAACCGCAAGGTGCTGGCCTACCTGCGCCGCCACGAAGACGAGCGGGTGCTGGTGGTGGCCAACCTGTCGCGCCACGTGCAGGCGGTCGCGCTCGACCTGCAGGCGCACCAGGGCCGGGTCCCGGTCGAGCTGTTCGGCCGCAGCCGGCTGCCGCGGATCGGCGACGGCGCCTACGGGCTGACGCTGGGGCCGCACGCGTTCTACTGGCTGGCCCTGGAGTCCGACTCGGTGACCGTGGAAGCCGCGAGCCCGGGCCGCGCGCCGCGGCTCCCCGGCGCTCCCCGCTGGGACTCGCTGCTCGCCGGGGCCGGCGCCATCGCCCTCGCGGAAGCCCTGCCCCGCTTCCTGGGCGGGCGGCGCTGGTTCGCCGGCAAGGCCCGCGAGGCGCAGTCCGTGCAGGTGGCGGAGGCGGTGCCCGTGGCCACCGGCGGCGGCGAGCAGCGCCTGCTGATGCTCGACGTGCAGTACGCCGAGGGCGAGCCGGAGACCTACCTGCTGCCGGCCGGGCTGTCGACCGCCGCGGGCGAAGACGGGACGATCGCGCTCGTCGGCGCCGGCGGCGACGAGCGCGTGCTGCGCGAGACCACCACCGACCGCGAGCTGAGCCGCGCCCTGCTCGACGTCGTCGTCCGCCGCCGGCGCGTGCGCGGCAGTCACGGCGAGATCGTCGGGCGTCCGACGCGCGCGCTGCGGGTGGCGCTCTCCGCGGTTGCGGGGGACGAGCTGGAGCCGCAGCCGCTCGGGGCCGAGCAGAGCAACACGTCCGTGCTGTTCGGCCGCAGCGTCGTGATGAAGCTGTTCCGCAAGCTGGAGCCCGGCCCGCACCCGGAGTTCGAGATCGGCAGCTTCCTCGCCGAACGCGCCCGCTTCGAGCGGGTGGCGCCGCTGCTGGGGGCGATCGAGTACCGCCCGCACGACGGCGAGCGGGTGTGCCTCGGCGTGCTGCTCGGGTTCGTGGCCAACGAGGGCGACGCCTGGCGCCACACGCTGGACGCGCTCGGCCGCTACTTCGAGCGGACCGCGGCGCGCGCTGGCGGCGGCCAGCAGGCCCCGCCTGCTCCCGGTGGAGTGCTGGCACTGGCGGCCGGCGAGATTCCAGCCCTCGCCCACGAGGAGATCGGCACGTCGCTCGAGGACGCCCGCCTGCTCGGCCAGCGCACGGCGGAACTTCACCTGGCGCTGGCCTCGCGGGACGACGACCCCGATTTCGCTCCGGAACCGTACACGCCCGTCTACCAGCGCTCGCTCTACCAGTCGATGCGCAACCTGACCGAGGAGAACTTCGCGGCTCTCGGCGAGCGGCGCCGCAGCCTGCCGGCGCCGCTGCGGGCCGAAGCCGACGCCTTGCTCGGGCGCAAGGGCGAGGCGCTGCGCCGCTTCCGGGCGATCGCCGACCGCGCCATCTCGGTGCGGCGCACCCGCACCCACGGCGATCTCCATCTCGGGCAGGTGTTGCGCAGCGGCGCCGACTTCACGTTCATCGACTTCGAGGGCGAGCCCGCGCGGACGCTGGCGACCCGCCGCATCAAGCGCTCGCCCTTGCGCGACGTGGCGGGCATGCTCCGCTCGTTCCACTACGCGGCGCATCACGCGCTGGCCGCGCAGGTGACCCACGGCGGGCTGCGGCCCGAACAGCGAGGCGCCTTCGAGGCGTGGGCCGGGTACTGGTCGGCGTGGGTGTCGTCCTCCTTCCTCCGCGCCTACGCGCGGACGGCCGCCGGCTCGGTGTTCCTGCCGCGCACGGCGACCGAGATGGAGTTCCTGGTCTCGGTCTTCCTGCTCGAGAAGGCGATCTACGAGCTCGGCTACGAGCTCGCCAACCGGCCCGACTGGGTGCACCTGCCGCTGCGCGGCATCGCCGCCCTGCTCGACCAGGCCGTGCCGGAGGGGAGGTGAGAATGGGCGACGTGCGCGACGACGTCAGCCGGATCGGCGAGCAGGACCTCCACTTCTTCGCGGAGGGCACCCACGCCCACGCCCAGGCGGTGCTGGGCTCGCACCCCCACGTCGCCCCCGACGGCGAACGTGGCACCTGCTTCGCGGTGTGGGCGCCCAACGCCCGCTCGGTGGCGGTGATGGGCGAGTTCAACGGCTGGAGCAGGACCAGCCACCCGCTGGCCCTGCGCGGCGACTCCGGCATCTGGGAGGGCTTCGTGCCCGGCGTGGGGCGCGGCGACCACTACAAGTACCACGTGGTCTCGACCGGCGGCCACGCGGTCGACAAGGCCGACCCCTTCGCGGTTCACCACGAGACCCCGCCGGAGACCGGCTCGATCGTGTGGGACCTCGACTACGAGTGGGGCGACGCCGAGTGGATGGCCGGGCGGGCCGGGCGCCCGCCGCTGTCTTCGCCGATGTCGATCTACGAGCTCCACCTCGGGTCGTGGCGACGGGTGCCGGAGGACGGCGGCCGGTCCCTTTCCTACCGGGAGGCCGCCGAGCGCCTCGCCGACCACGTCGCGGCCACCGGCTTCACCCACGTGGAGCTGTTGCCGGTGATGGAGCATCCCTTCTTCGGCTCCTGGGGCTACCAGTCGACCGGCTACTTCGCCCCGTCCTCGCGCCACGGCACACCGCAGGACCTGATGTTCCTGATCGACTGCCTGCACCAGCGCGGGATCGGGGTGATCCTCGACTGGGTGCCGTCGCACTTCCCGGGCGACGAACACGGCCTCGTCTACTTCGACGGCACCCACCTCTACGAGCACGAGGATCCGCGCCAGGGCTTCCATCCCGACTGGAAGAGCCACATCTTCAACTACGGCCGCCACGAGGTGCGCAGCTTCCTGCTCTCGTCGGCGCTGCACTGGCTGGAGGCGTTCCACGCCGACGGACTGCGCGTCGACGCCGTGGCCTCGATGCTCTACCTCGACTACTCGCGCAAGGAGGGGGAGTGGGTGCCGAACGCCTTCGGCGGCCGGGAGAACCTCGAGGCCATCTCGTTCCTGCGCGAGCTGAACACCGCGATCTACCGCGAGCAGCCCTCCGCCTGCACGATCGCCGAGGAGTCCACCTCCTGGCCGATGGTGTCGCGCCCCGGCTACGTCGGCGGGCTCGGCTTCGGCTTCAAGTGGGACATGGGCTGGATGCACGACACCCTCGAGTACATGGCCCAGGACCCCGTGCACCGCAAGTTCCACCACGGCCAGCTCACGTTCCGGACGATGTACGCCTGGGCCGAGAACTTCGTGCTGCCGCTGTCCCACGACGAGGTCGTGCACGGCAAGGGGTCGCTCTACGCGAAGATGCCGGGCGACCACTGGCAGAAGCTGGCTTCGCTGCGGCTGCTCTACTCGTACATGTACGCGCAGCCGGGCAAGAAGCTGCTGTTCATGGGGGCCGAGCTCGGTCAGCAGCGGGAGTGGAACCACGACGACAGCCTCGACTGGCACCTGCTCGACGAGGACCCCCTGCGGGCCGGGCTGCTGCGTTTCGTCGGCGACCTGAACCGCCTGTATCGCCAGGCGCCGGCGCTGTGGCGGCGCGACGCGGAGCCCGCGGGCTTCCGCTGGATCGACTGCAACGACCCCGACCACAGCACGCTCAGCCTCGTGCGCCACGGCGCGGCGGGCGAGCCGCCGGTCGTCGTCGCCCTCAACTTCACCCCGGTTCCGCGCGCGAACCACAGGGTCGGCGTGCCCGCTGGCGGCTTCTGGCGCGAGGCGCTCAATTCGGACGCGAGCGACTACGGGGGCGCGGGCTGGGGCAACTTCGGCGGGCTCCAGGCCGCGCCGGTGCGCGCCCACGGTCGCGAGCAGAGCGTCAACCTGACGCTGCCCCCGCTCGGCGCCGTGTTCCTGGTCGGCGAGCCGTCGGGCGCCGGAGGGGAGGGCGCCGTCGTCGCCCGCTCCGTCGCGTGAGGGTCAGGCCTGGCCGCCCCTACCCGCTGGGCGCGACCTGGGACGGGCTCGGCGTCAACTTCGCGGTGTTCTCCGAGCACGCGACGGCGGTCGACCTGTGCCTGTTCGACGGCCCCGGGGGGCCGCGCGAGAGCCAGCGCGTGCGGCTGCCCGAGCGCACCGACCTCGTCTGGCACGGCTACCTGCCCGGGGTGCGGCCCGGGCAGCTCTACGGCTACCGCGTGCACGGGCCGTGGGAGCCGGAGGCGGGGCATCGCTTCAACCCCGACAAGGTCATGCTCGACCCCTACGCGAAGTCGATCGGGCGGACGATTCGCTGGGACGAGTTCCGGATGTTCGGCTACGCCGTCGGCGATCCCGGAGCGGACCTGGTCCGCGACGAACGCGACAACGCCGACATCGCTCCGCTGGCCGCCGTCATCGACCCCGCCTTCACCTGGGGCGACGACGCCCCGCCGCGCACGCCGTGGCACGAGACGGTGATCTACGAACTTCACGTCAAGGGTTTCACCCGCCGCCACGACGGCGTGCCGGAGCGGGAACGCGGGACCTACGCCGGGCTGATGTCCGACGCCGCGATCCGCCACCTGCAATCGCTCGGGGTGACAGCGGTCGAGCTGATGCCGGTCCACCACCACGTCCAGGACCGCCACCTGGTCGAGAAGGGGCTCTCCAACTACTGGGGTTACAACACGCTGTCGTTCTTCGCCCCGGAAGTGCGCTACTCGGCCTGGGGCGGCGAGGACGCCGTGCGCGAGTTCAAGACGATGGTGCGCGCGCTCCACGCGGCGGGCATCGAGGTGATCATCGACGTCGTCTACAACCACACCGGCGAGGGCAGCCACCTGGGCCCGACGCTCTCGTTGCGCGGCGTCGACAACGCCTCGTACTACCGCCTGGTGCCCGGCTCGCAGCGCTACTACATGGACTTCACGGGCTGCGGCAACACCCTCAACATGACCCACCCGCGGGTGCTGCAACTGATCATGGACAGCCTGCGCTACTGGGTGCTCGAGATGCACGTCGACGGCTTCCGCTTCGACCTGGCGAGCGCCCTCGCCCGCGAGCTCTACGAGGTCGACAAGCTGGGCGCCTTCTTCGACGTGATCCACCAGGACCCGGTGATCTCGCAGGTAAAGCTGATCGCCGAGCCCTGGGACCTCGGCGAAGGCGGCTACCAGGTCGGCAACTTCCCGGTGCTGTGGACGGAGTGGAACGGCCGCTACCGCGACTCGGTGCGCTCGTTCTGGCGCGGCGACGGCGGGCTCGTCTCCGAGCTCGCGACCCGCCTCGCGGGCAGCAGCGACCTCTACGGACGCGGCGGCCGCCTGCCCTACGCCAGCATCAACTTCGTCACGGCGCACGACGGCTTCACGCTGCACGACCTGGTCAGCTACGACCACAAGCACAACGAGGCCAACCTCGAGGACAACCGCGACGGCGAGGAGCACAACCGGTCGTGGAACTGCGGCGTGGAGGGCGAGACCGACGACCCCGCCGTCCGCGAGTTGCGCGAGCGCCAGAAGCGCAACCTGCTGACGACGCTGCTGGTGTCGCAGGGCGTGCCGATGCTGGTGGCCGGGGACGAGATGGGACGCACCCAGCGCGGCAACAACAACGCCTACTGCCAGGACAACGAGCTGAGCTGGCTGGACTGGGAACCCGCGGCCGAGCGCGAGGCCCTGCGCGACTTCGTCGCCGCCCTGATCCGGCTGCGGCGGACCCAGCCCGTGCTGCGCCGCCGCCGCTTCTTCCAGGGCCGGCCGCTGCGCGGAAACGGCGTCAAGGACATCGCCTGGCTGGCGCCGACCGGGCGCGAGATGACCGACGCCGACTGGAACGCGAGCCACGCGCGCTCGCTCGCCGTGCTGCTGCCGGGCGACGCCCTGGGCGACGTGGACGAGTGGGGGGAACCCGTGGTCGGGGACACGCTGCTGCTGGTGTTCAACGCCCACCACGAGGGCGTCGCCTTCCGACTGCCACCACCGCCGCCGCGACACGCCTGGGAGCGGCTGGTCGACAGCGCCGATCCCGGGTTCGAGCGCGGCTTCTCCGGCCGCGGGCGCTTCGTCGCGACCGGGCGTTCGGTGGCGGTGCTGCGGCTGGCGCAGACGCCGGCTCGTCGGCGTCGCGCGGCGGCGTCGCGAAAGGGCGACGCGTGAACGACCGGCTCGGCGCGACGCTGGCGCCGGGAGGCGTGGCCTTCCGGGTCTGGGCGCCGGAGCGCCGTGTCGTGGTCGTCGACGTCGAGGCCCCGGAGCCGCGGCGGGTGCCGCTCCAGGCGCAGGCGGACGGCACCCACGCGGGCTTCGCCCCGGGGCTCGGGGCCGGGGCCCTCTATCGCTACCGGCTCGACGCGGACGGGCCGTTCCCCGATCCCGCCTCGCGCTTCCAGCCGCAGGGCGTGCACGGCCCCTCGCAGGTCGTGGACCCGGACTTCGCGTGGACCGACCACGAGTGGCGCGGCCTCGACCCCGAGACCCTCGTGCTGTACGAGCTCCACGTCGGCACCTTCACGCCGCAGGGCACCTTCGCGGCGGCGGCCGAGCGGCTGCCCGACCTCGCGGCACTCGGGGTCACGGCGGTGGAGCTGATGCCCGTCGCCGACTTCCCGGGCCAGCGCAACTGGGGCTACGACGGCGTGAGCCTGTTCGCGCCGGCGCGCTGCTACGGGACGCCCGAGGATCTGCGGCGCTTCGTCGACACGGCGCACCGGCTCGGCCTCGGCGTCGTGCAGGACGTCGTCTACAACCACTTCGGCCCCGACGGCGCGTACCACGGGCAGTTCAGCCCGCACTACCACACGCGACGCCACCGCACGCCGTGGGGCGCGGCGATCAACCTCGACGACCGCGGATCGGAGGCGGTGCGCCGCCTCTTCCTCGAGAACGCGCTGCACTGGCTGCACGAGTACCACGTCGACGGCCTGCGGCTCGACGCGACCCACGCGCTGTTCGACGACTCCCGGCCCCACTTCCTCGCCGAGCTCGCGCGGCAGTGCCGGGAGCGCGCGCGGCCCGGAGTGCGACCGCTGCTCGTCGCCGAGGATCACCGCAACCTCGACACCCTGCTGCGGTCGCCGGAAGCCGGCGGCTTCGGCCTCGACGGCGTGTGGTCCGACGACCTGCACCACGTGCTCCGCCGGCTGCTGGCCGGCGATCACGAGGGGTACTACCGCGACTACGCGGGCACCGCGGTCGAACTGGCGGAAGCAGTCGCGCGCGGCTGGCTCTACTGCGGGGCTCACTCGCTGCACCAGGGTGGCCCGCGCGGGACGGATCCGGCCGGGATCCCCCCGCGCCGCTTCGTGACCTTCCTCCAGAACCACGACCAGGTCGGCAACCGCGCGCTCGGAACCCGGCTGCACCACGACGTGGAGCTTCCGCAGTGGCGCGCGGCGCTGGCCCTGGTGCTGAGCCTGCCCCACGCGCCGCTGTTGTTCATGGGCCAGGAGTGGGCGGCGAGCGCGCCCTTCCTCTACTTCACCGATCACGAGCCCGAACTGGGCCGCCGCGTCACGGCCGGCCGCCGCAGCGAGTTCCGGGCGTTCGCCTCCTTCGGTGCCGATGGGACCGACGTGCCGGACCCGCAGGCGGCTTCGACGTTCGAACGCTCCCGCCTCGACTGGAGCGAGCGCCTCGTCGAGCCGCACGCCTCCTGCCTGCGCCTGACCCGCACCCTTCTCCGCCTGCGCCGCGAGCGGAGCCTGCTCGCGGCGCCCGAGTGGGACGGCCTCGAGGCGGGAGCGGCCGGCGCAGACGGTCTGTGGGTGCGGCGTCGCGCTGCCGGCGCGGAGCGCATCCTGCTGGTCCGGCTGCGCGGCGCCGGCGAGGTTGCCGCGCCCGCCGCCGAGGGCCGTTCGTGGCGGGCGCGGTTCTCGACGGAGGACGCGGGGCTCGCACCGGACCCGCAGCCGATCGCCGTCACCGCCGGGCATCCCGTCGCCCGCTTCGCACGACCCGGCGCCGTGCTGCTCGAAGGTCCTGCCCCGGGCGCGCCCGCCGCCTTCTAGCCGGCCGCGTCGTACGCGCGCTTCACGACCGCGATCAGCTTGGCGTCCACCTCGGAGGCGGCGGTCAGCGCCACCACGTACTGGCACATGCCCCCGGGCGGCAGCGCCTTGACCCGCGGGTCGTCGATCTTCTCGCGCAGGTTGAGACCGAGCTCGAAGCGCTCGTTGGTCCTGGGGCCGAGCATCGCGAACTGCTTCTTGCGGCGCAGCGAGACGTAGCCCTTCTTGGGCGCGATCTCGAATTCGCCGAACGTCTCGATGCCCGCCATCAACGCGTCGTGGATCGGGCGCTGGTGCGCCTTCTTCCCGGTGTAGATGCCGCCCAGCACGTCCGCCGTGGAGGCTCCGGCCTCCTTCGCGGCGCTGGTCCCGTCCGACTTGAGAGCGACGTGGGTGAGGGTGTTGGCGTCGCCGTGCCCGAGCCCGTAGGTCTCCATCAGCCAGGAGCGGATCTCGCCGTGCTTCTGCCGGCCGCACTTGCCGATCGCCGTGCGGAGCTGGGCCAGCGTCTTGCCCGTCTTCTTCTCGATGTTCGCGATCTGGGTCGCGACCGCCTTGTCGACGTCCATCTCGAGTCCCTCCCCCTCTCAGGCGGCCGACGCGCCCGGCGCCTGACCGTACGCCTGCGTCGCCCAGCCCACGATCGCGCCGAGGATGCTGCCGGGCAGCATGATCTCGAAGTAGTAGTGCTCGCCGGTCTCCGACGGCATCGCCGCCACCAGGTAGGCGAGCCCGAGGCCGACCAGCAGCCCGAAGACGACGCCGGCGGGCACCGAGCGCACCTTGCGGGCGAAGAGCCCGGCGCACACGCCCGCGATCATCCCCTTGAACGTCGAGCCGATCACGATGCCGATGATCATCGGCCGCACCGCCGGCGTGAACCAGGCCGTCAGGCCGTCGAAGATGCCGAGGATGCCGCCGAGCGCGACCCCCAGCAGTGGCTTGTTCATGGTCTTGCCTCCTTCTAGCGGAGCGTCCTGGCCGCTCCACCCTTCCTTTCAACCTCGCCGGCAGTTCCTTTGAGCGCTCTCGAAGTTTTTTTCTAGCGTCCGCTCCAGGCCCACACCAGCACCCGCATCACGAGGTAGGCGAGCACCACGGCGACCGCCGTCCGGTTGTGCCGGGCCCAGCGCAGGGCCCGCTCCCAGGGCGGCTCGCGATAGGCCGCGACCGGCTCCCCGTCGGCGAAGCGGACCACGTCCGCCGCCAGGTCGGAGGCGGAGGCGTAGCGATCTTCAGGCGCGACGGCCGTGGCGCGGCCGACGATTGCCTGCAGGGGTCGCGGCAGCGCCCGCCCTTCGCGCGCGCAGGCGCCGCCGGCGAGGTGGCGCAGGATGGCGCCGAGCGCCCACACGTCGCTGCGCGGCCCGATCGCCCCCTGCTCGCCGCGCTCCTGCTCGGGCGCCATGTAGCCGCGGGTGCCGACGACGTCGCCGTCCGCGGTCAGGTCGGAGCCCGCGCTCGCGCGGACCGGGTCGCCCTGCCGGTCGGGCCGCGGGCTCTCGTCCCGCGCCAGCACCTTGGCCACGCCCCAGTCGAGCACCAGTACCTCGCCGAACGGGCCGACCATCACGTTCTCTCCGGCTTGAGGTCGCGATGGACGACGCCGTGGGCGTGGGCGAAAGCGACCGGCTCGCAGATCCTGGCGAACAGGCGCAGCGCCTCGGCGAGCGAGAGCGAGCTGGCGAGCGCGTCCAGGCGCTGGCCCCGCACCCGCTTCATCACGTGGAAGGCGCGGCCGTCGGGCAGCAGGCCGGTGTCGTGGACGGGGACGATCCCGGGATGCTCGAGCGAGGCCATGACGCGGGCCTCGCGTTCGAGACGGTCGCCGGCGTCGGCGCGCAGCAGCTCGGCGCGCAGCACCTTGATCGCCACCTCGCGGCCCAGCGCCTCGTCGCGCGCGGCGTAGACGACCCCCATGCCTCCGCGGTCGAGCTCGCCGAGCAGGCGGTATCGCGTCGCGGCGAAGTCCGGCTCCTCGGGCAGGGCCGCGAGGCGTCGCAGGGCCTCGTCGGACAGTCCGGTCACGGCTCGACGCCCAGCACGGCTCGCGCCTCGGAGCGGAACTCGGCCTCCGACGCCGTGGTCTCCCGCAGCGTCGCCAGCACCAGGGCCCGGAAGCGCCGGCGCGCGGCCGCCAGGTGATTCGTCACCGTGGTCTCGGTGACGCCCAGCAGGCTGGCGAGCTCGCGATAGCTGGGGCGCTTCTCGCCGTCGCCGAGGTCGCATGCCTCGAACGCGCGGAACTGGGCCTCGCGTCCCGAGCCGCAAAGCTCCTCCCGCAGTCGGAGCACGCAGTGCTCGAACAGGCTGCGGACCCACTCCCTGTGCAGCAGCCGCTCCGCGTCGACCTCCGCCGTCGCCAGCCGGCCGAGCTCGGCTTCGGCGGCGTCGAAGTCGACGCCCTGCAGGCCCCCGCCGCGCTTGAGCCGGCGGGCCCCCTTGCGCTCGTTCGCGACGTAGCGGTCGAGCAGCACGCGCAGGAACGTGCGCAGGCTCGCCTTGCCGGGGTCGAAGCTGGCGATCGACTCGCGTTCGAGGGCGACCGCGAAGAAGCCCTGGACCAGGTCTTTCGCGTCCTCGTCGTCGCGGCGCCAGCGCAGGCGCAGGTACTTGTAGAGCGGCTTCCAGTAGAGGCCGGCCAGGCGCTCGGCCGCGCGGCGCCGCTCGTCCTCGTCGGCCGCGCGCAGCGACTCGATCACGCTCAGCCGGGTCGCGGGGAAGTGCCCGCGCGGGCCGCCGGTGCCGTGGTCCATGTGGATGCGAGATTGTGCTACGTCCACCGCGGCCGCGGGAACGCGCCGCGAGCGGGGGCCCGCTCAGCGCGCCCGCAGCCTCTCGTTGATCGCCTCGAGCGCCTCGCGCGGGGACATCGCGAGGCCGAGGCCGCCCTCCGGCACGGACGCGTCGTGGGCGCTGATGCGCACGAGATCGGCGCCCACCTGCTCCGCGAAGCGCCGCACGTAGGCGCGCAGCACGGGCAGCCGCGGCGTTTCGCCCAGCTCCAGCACGACCAGCCCGCGGCGCCCGCCGAGCCACTCGCGGAAGCGCTCGTCCTGCGCCTCGAGCCGGCTCATGTCCCAGCTCCAGTCGCCGAACAGCAGGACGTTGGGGCGGGCCGGAGCGTTGCAGGCCGCGCAGCGCGGGAACGCGCCCCCGTTCCCGGGATCGGCCAGCCGCTCGGGCGCGGGGAAGGGGGTGGCGCCGCAGTCCGCGGCGCACTGCAGCCACAGGATGTTGCCGCAGCACTCGACGATGCGGTCGCCGGCGAAGCCGGCCGCCTCGTACTCTCCCTCGACGCACGACGTGACGACGTAGCCGCCGGCCGGGCACAGCGCGCGCCACCGCGACAGCGTCGTCAGGCCTTCGTGGGGCTCGCGCTCGCGGGCCCGCCGGATGCGCGCCGCGTAGAAGCCCCAGGCCATCGCCGGGTCGACCTGGAAGCGGCCGGGCCGCGCAAGTTCCGCCAGCGTGAGGCCGAGGCCCCGGTACTCGGGGAACACCGCCCAGAACGCCTCGGGGTCGCGGTAGTCGGGCCAGCCGTAGGCGACGTTGAGCCCGGCGCCGGCCGCGATGATCAGGCCCGTCGCGCCCCGGATGCGCCCGGCCGCGGCGTCGAGCGCCGCCGCCGTGCCCGTGGCGCGGGCCACCGCGGGCCGCCGCGGCTGGCGCTGGTCGAAGCGATGCGGCTGGCGGGCCGCCGCCAGCACTTCTGCCGCGGCGTCCGCGAGCGCGGCCTCGCCGCGCTCCCGGTGCAGCGCCTCGATCCGCTCGTAACAGCGGGCGAACGCCGCCCTCGCGCCGGTCCGGTTGTACAGGCTGGCGAGCCGCAGCAACGAGCGCAGGTGGTCCGGCGCGTGGCCCAGCAGTTCTTCGAGCAGGTCGGCCGCCTGTTCGTGGCGGTCGCGCGACTCCAGCCGGGCCAGCACCGGCTCCAGGTCCTCGAGGGCGCGGTCGGCGTCTCCGCGCGTGACGCGCAGCAGCGCGATGCGCGCCCGCCACTGGTCGTCGGGCTGCAGCTTCAGCAGGCGCCCGTAGGTGCGCTCGGCCTCGTCGACGCGGCCCAGTTCCGCGTAGTTGCGAGCCAGCGCGTGGACGGCGGCCACGGCGCCCGTCGACGCGGCCAGCGCCTCGTTCAGCGGCAGGGCCAGGGCCCACAGCCCGAGCCGCGCGTAGAGCTCGGCGAGCGGCTCGGTGACCGCGGCCTGCCCGGGTGCCAGGGCCAGGGCCCGCTCCAGCGCCTCGCGGGCCTCGGGCAGCCGCCCCTCGCGGCCCAGGTCCGCCGCGAGCGCCACGTAGTGGGAGACCGCCGCGTCGACCCTGCCGCGCTGCTCGCAGAGCCGCGCCAGGGTGTGCCGCGTGTCCGGGTCCGCCTCGACCTCGAGCAGGCGCTCGAGGAGCGCGAAGGCCTCGTCGTCGCGGCCCGCCTCGAGCAGGCGCTGGGCGACGTCGAGCGACAGCCGCCGCGCCTCGGCCACGTGGCCGAGCTCCGCGTGGAGGTCGGCGATGCGGACCAGCAGGGCGACGCGGCCGGGGTCGCGGCGCACGGCCTTGCGCAGGATGGCGAGCGCCTTGTGCACGAAGCCTTCTTCGCGCAGCCGCTCCGCCGCGGCCGCCCAGGAAGCGATCGCCCGGTCTGCTTCGCCCAGCCGCTGGGAGAGGTCGCCGCAGCGGTTGAGGAGGTCGCCGCCGGCGCGCCCGGCGGCCGCGATCCGCTCGAGGGCCGCCAGCGCCTCCCGCAGGCGTCCCGCCCGCTCGTGCCTGGCGGCCTCCCGTTCCAGGCGCCGCACGTCGAGCGCCTCCTCGCGCGGTGGATTGCGTCGAGCCGGCACGACCCGAGCCTAGCAGGCCCGCGAGGGGCTGGCACCCCCGGCGCGGTACGATCCGGGGATGCCCCCGACCCGCGCCGCGTCCCGCGTCCGCGCAGCCGCCTGCGCGCTCGGCTTCGCGCTCGCGACGCCGGGCGTCGAGGCCCAGTCGATCGGCTCGCTCAACCGCACCGGCTCGGGCGCGCGGGCGGCGGGCATGGCCAACGCCTTCGTCGCGGTCTCCGACGACGGCACCGCCGCCTCGTGGAACCCCGCGGGTCTCGCGCAGTTGCGGCGGCCTGAGCTGTCGTTCGTCAACGGCACGTTCGACCGCGATTTCTCGCGGGAGGGCTTCCGCAGCCCGGACGGGGCCTACGCCTACAGCTCCTCCGCGTCCCGCTTCAACGGCAACAACCCGGAGTTCGCGAGCCTCGCGGTGCCGGCGACGCTGTGGGGGCGCCCCGTCACGTTCCAGGTCGACTGGCGGCGCCAGTACCAGTTCGGCGGCCGCTTCGAGGCGGAGGTGCTGCGCTTCCCGACCCGCGCGGTCGGAGAGGACCAGCGGATCTCGTTCGACGAGCGCGGCAGCGGCCAGATCGACCTGTGGTCGCTGGCGGGCGCCGTGCGCGTCTCGCGCCGCACCTACCTGGGGCTCAGCGGCAGCCTGTGGCGCGGCGAGTGGGACTTCTCCACTTCGGTCGCCCAGACGCCCGTGCCGGCGACGGCCCCCACCACCTTCCTGATCACGCGCCAGGGCCAGCGCTTCGACGGCGCCAACGTGACGGCCGGCCTGCTCGTCGACCACGGCGCGGTGCGTTTCGGGGCCGTCGTCAAGAGCGCGTTCCGCGCCGACTACTCCCAGTACGGCGAGTTCGTGTCGAGCCGGCTCCCGGCGCGCCGGGAGGAACTGGGCGGGTTGAAGGCGCGGGTCCCGTGGTCGATCGCGCTGGGTACGGCGGTGCGCCCCGGACGCGGCTGGACGGTCGCCCTCGACCTGACCCGCGACGCGTGGTCGCGCTTCGCGGTCGAAGGCGCGCCCGGGGTCGGCGACCTCGGCTTCTTCGACGGGTTGCGGCTGTCGGAGAGCGCCACCCGCGACACGGTGTCCGTGAACCTCGGCGTGGAGAAGCTGTTTCCGCGCGACGGCCGCGTGATCCCGCTGCGCTTCGGCGTCGCCTACGAGCCGCAGGGACCGCGCGACGTGGTCACCCGCGATCCCCAGGACTACGTGTTCGTGGCCGCGGGCTCGGGCTACAACACCAACCGCGTCAAGGTCGACTTCGCCGTGCAGTACGGGTGGAACAGCTACCTGGCCACCGCCTACTTCGGTTCCGAGCCGCGCCCGTCGCCGCGTGCCCACGACGCCGTCGGCCGCGTCGCCAGCCACGAGTGGCGCTTCAAGTTCTCGGCGATCTACCGCTTCACCGACGCCGACAAGCTGCTGGAGCGGCTGAAGAAGGTGTTCTAGCCCTTCGCCAGTCTCTTCACCACCACCAGCGTCGCGTCGTCCTCCCACGGGCGCGAGCCACCCCAGGCCCGCGCGGCCTCGAACAGCCGCTCGAGCAGCGGTTCCGCGCCCATTGCCCGCGACTCCCGCACGAGCGACGCGAGCCGCGCCTCGCCGAAGAACTCGCCTTTCGGGCCGCGCCGCTCGAGGATGCCGTCGGTGCAGGCGACGAGCGTCTCGCCGGGCTCGATCCGGGCGATCCCGCGGCGGAAGCGCACCTCGGGCAGCGGCCCGATCACGGTGCCGCCGACGTCGAGCGCGCGCTCGCTCTTCGCCCCGAAGATCACCGGCGGCTGGTGGCCGGCGTTGACGTAGATCAGGTTGCCGTCCTGCTCCAGCTCGCCGTAGAAGACCGAGACGAAGCGCGACGACAGCTTGGAGCGGTGGATCACGCGGTTCAGCTTCTCGAACACGTGGCTGACCTTCAGCTCGCGCTCGAGGCCCATGCGCAGGCCGGTCACGACGTCGCGCACCAGCAGCGCCGCCGGCAGGCCGTGGCCGGAGGCGTCGCCGATCGCCACACCCATCATGTCGTCGCCGTGCGGCGTGAAGTCGTAGAAGTCGCCGCCGACCTCCTCCGCGTTGACCGAGTGACAGGCGATCTCGTAGCCCGGGAACTCCGGCGCCTCCTCCAGCAGCAGCGAGCGCTGGATCGAGGCCGCCTCCTTGACGCTGCCGCGCACCCGCTCGTCCCACAGCCGCGAGCCGAGCGCCGAGCGCACCGTGTTGAGCGTGAAGTCGAGCTCCTCGCGCTCCCAGCCGTCGTCGAGCACGAACAGCATCACCGAGCGGTTGGGCCGGGTGCCGACCGCGAGCGCGGCCGCCGCGTGCATCGGCAACACGCCGAGCCGCTGCGGTGCGGATTCGGAGGTCGGGTCGTCGAAGATGTACACGCGGTGGGCGAACACCGCCTGCAGCGGCGGGCGGGCGGGGTCGAGCCGCTCGGCCAGGCCGCTCGCGTCGCCCACGGCCTTCTGCAGCTCGAAGTCGTCGCGCCGCTCGCCGTAGAGCGCGGCGCCGCGCAGGCGCAGCGCGTCCTTCAGCGCGGCGAAGGCCTCCTCGAGGAACGACTCGAGGATCCTGCGCTGCGGCTTGCGGCGGTCGAGGCGGCCGAACAGCGCGTCGAGACGGCGGTAGAGCAGCTTGGCGTCGAGGCGGGAGTCCATGGGAAGGGCGCGGATCTTAGCACCCGGCCCGCGGCGTCCCGGTGACACGCGACACGGTCTTCAGCCGACGACGGCCTCGTCGCCTTCGATCCGAACCGGGAGCAGCGGCAAAGGCACGGACACCGGGCCCATCAACGGGCGGCCCTCGGCGTCGAAGTAGCCGCCCTGGCACGGGCACTTGTAGTGCCGCTCCGCCTCCTGCCAGGCGACGATGCAGCCCTGGTGCGTGCACACCAGCGAGCGCGCCACCAGCCCGCTCGCCGTGCGCGACACCTCGACGCGATCGTCGCCGAGCGCGACGACGACACGCCGGCCGCCCTCGAGATGGGCGAGCGGCACGCGCGCGACCGGGGCCGCCGCGCGATCGCGACGGCAGCCGGGAGTCAGCGACAGCGCGGCCACGCCGAGCAGCTTCAGGGCCTGCCGCCGCGGGCAGCTCTCGCTTCGCGGTGAACTCATCGGGCCCAAGGTACGCCGACGGTGAGACGCTCGCCGCTGGTGATTTCTGCGGCAGTGCGCCGCAACCGATGCCGCGGCGGGGCCCCCTTGCGCGCGACACTGTCGGTTTTCGCGGCAGTTCGGCTCCGGAACGGCCTCGGTCGTCTGGCCCGTGGATTGCTTCGGGGAGACCAATTCCTCTCCGCGCCCTTTCGCGAGGAAAGGGGGGTCTCGTGACGAGCTTGCACGCGACCGGTGCTCTCGACCGGGTGTTCCCGGCCCTGCGACCTGCCCCTGCCTCGCCCCAGTCGTTCACCGCAGCTCGGGGAGACGTCCGCTTGTAGTTCCAGGAGGTGGGGGATGAGCGTCGGCTTGTGGGGAACCACGCCAGGGACGGCGAGAGCGCACGCGGGTGTCGACCGGCGCTCCTTCGTCCAGATCGTCACGATGGCCGCCGCCTCCATCGGGCTCGGCGAGAGCGCGGCCGCCAAGATGGTGGAGGCCGTCGCCAGGGGGACCAAGCCCTCCGTCATCTGGCTCCACTTCCAGGAGTGCACCGGCTGCACCGAGTCGCTGCTGCGCACCTCGCACCCCGGCATCGCGGAACTGATCCTCGATCTCGTCTCGCTCGACTATCACGAGACGCTGCTCGCGGCCGCGGGCCACCAGGCCGAGAAGTGCCTGAAGGACGCGATGGAGGCGAACGCGGGCAAGTACGTGCTCGTGGTCGAAGGCGCGATCCCCGAGAAGGACGGCGGCGTCTACTGCATGATCGGCGGCCGCACGGCGATCGACATGCTGAACGACGTGGCGTCGAAGGCCGGCGCGGTGATCGCGATCGGCTCCTGCGCCTCGTGGGGCGGCATCCCCTCGGCCCCGCCCAACCCGACGGGCGCGACCGGCGCGCCGATGATCCTCAAGGGCAAGACCGTGGTGACGCTGCCCGGGTGCCCGGCCAACCCCTACATCTTCCTGGGCACCGCGCTGCAGTACGTGGCGCTCGGCAAGCTGCCCGAGATCGACGAACTCGGCCGCCCGAAGTTCGCCTACGGCCGCACGATCCACGAGCACTGCCCGCGCCGCGCCCACTTCGACGCGGGCCGCTTCGCGAACCAGTTCGGCGACGAGGGCCACCGCCTCGGCCACTGCCTCTACAAGCTCGGCTGCAAGGGCCCGGCGACCCACGCCAACTGCTCGACGCTGCACTTCGGCGAGGTCACCGACGCCTGGCCGATCGGCCTCGGCCACCCCTGCTTCGGCTGCACCGAGCAGAAGCTGGCGTTCAAGGTCCCGCTGCACGACACCGTCGACATCGAGCGGCCGACGCCGCCCGACACCTACCCGGCGGTCGGCGCGCCGCAGGGCAAGGCCGGCGCGATCGCCGCCGGCGTCGCCGGGCTCGCGGCCGGCGCCGCGCTCGGTGCGGGTTACCGCTTCGCGAAGGCGCACGAAACGAAGCAGCCGCCGGCAGGCGAGAGCGGAGGAGGCGAGTCGTGACGCCCTCGCGGCGGACCGCGCTCAAGGTGCTCGCGGGCGGCGGCTGCGCGGCCGCCGCCGCCGCGGCGCCGGCGCTGGCCCGCGAGCCGAAAGTGGCGCCGCCCGGCGCCATGGGGATGCTCTACGACACGACGCGCTGCATCGGCTGCAAGGCGTGCGTGTTCGCCTGCCAGCAGGCCAACGGCCTGGAGCCGGAGCGCGACCCCTCGGGCCTGCACCTGGCCCCGGTCGACCTCGGCGCCCGCACCAAGAACGTGATCAAGCTGTACAAGGACGGCCCGCGCATGTCGTACGTGAAGGCGCAGTGCATGCACTGCGTCGACCCGGCCTGCGCCAGCGCCTGCATGCTGCACTCGCTGCAGAAGGACCCGAAGACGGGCGTCGTGCACTACGACCCCTCCTACTGCGTCGGCTGCCGCTACTGCCAGATGGCCTGTCCGTTCGGCGTGACGAAGTTCGAGTTCGACAAGGCGGCACCGAAGATCGTCAAGTGCGAGCTGTGCCGGCACCGCGTCAAGGGCGAGGCGAAGAAGGACGCCCGCGGCTTCACCCGCTACGCGAGCGGGGAAGGGCCGGCCTGCTGCGAGGTGTGCCCGCGCGAGGCCGTCGTCTACGGCACCCGCGAGGAGCTGATCGCCGAGGCCGCCCGCCGCATCGAGGAGAACCCGGGCCGCTACTTCGAGAACCGCGCCTACGGGCTCACCGAGGCCGGCGGTACCCAGGTGCTGTACCTGTCCCACCTGCCGTTCGGGCTGATCGGCCTGCCGGACCTGGGAGGGCGCGGCGTGCCGCACGTCGCGTACTCGATCCAGGAGGGGATCTACAGGGGCTTCGTCGCCCCCGTGGCGCTCTACGGCGCCCTGGCGGTGGCGATGTGGCGCAACCGCCGCGGGGCGGCCCCGCCGGCCGGCGGGGAGGGGGTGCCGTCGTGAGTTCCCACGCGGTCGTGCACACCCCCGTCGGCGGCGAGCTGATGACGCCGTTCTTCCGCAAGCTGCTCTTCTTCGTCGCGCTGGGCGCCGCCGCGGTGCTGTGGCGCTTCGCGTTCGGAATCGGCGCCGTCAGCAACCTCAACGACGGCTATCCGTGGGGGATCTGGATCGCGTTCGACGTCGTCACCGGCACGGCACTCGGCTGCGGCGGCTACGCGGTGGCGCTGCTCGTCTACGTGCTCAACAAGGGCGAGTACCACCCGCTGGTGCGGCCCGCGGTGCTGACCAGCCTGCTCGGCTACGGCCTGGCGGTGCTGGCGGTCACGATCGACCTCGGCCGCTACTGGGACCTGTGGAAGGTGCCGGTCTTCTTCTGGCGCTGGAGCGGCTCCCCGCAGCTCGAGGTCGCGCTGTGCGTGGCCGCCTACGTCACGGTGCTGCTCGTCGAGCTCTCGCCGGCGGCCTTCGAGAAGTGGAAGGACGGGGCCCACGCCGGCCTGCGCCGGCTGTCGGAAGCGGGCCTGCGCTTCATGGACAAGGCGCTCGTCTGGATCCTGGCTCTCGGCATGCTGCTGCCGACCATGCACCAGTCGTCGCTCGGCACCATGATGCTGCTGGCCGGCCCGCGGCTGCACCCGCTGTGGTTCACGCCGTGGCTGCCGTTCCTGTTCCTCGTCAACTGCATCGTGATGGGCTACGCGGTGGTCGTGCTCGAGGCCTCGTGGTCGGCCCGCGAGTTCGGCCGCCCGCGCGAGGACGCGATGCTCGCGAAGCTGTCGAACGTGGCCTTCTACGTCGCCGCCTTCTGGCTCGCGTTCCGCGCGCTCGAGGTGGTCGTCGCCGGCGACCTCAGCCTGGTGGCCTCGCCCATCGGAGTCGTCTTCCTGGTCGAGCTGGCGCTGGCGGCGCTGCCCGTGTGGTGGCTGTCGAACGACGCGAGGCGCGCCGACGCCGCGTACCAGGTGCGCTCCGCGCTGATGCTTGTGCTGGCCGGCACCGTGTACCGCATCAACACCTACTGGATCGCGTTCAACCCGGGCCCGCAGTGGTCGTACTTCCCCGCGGTGCCGGAGCTTCTCATCACCTTCGGCATCGTCGCGCTGGAGATCGCCCTCTACCTGTGGGCGGTGCGCACGTTCCCGATCCTGGCCGGCGGCGAAGCCGGCGCCGTCGCGAGGGGGTAGCACATGGCACGGATCGTCATCGACCCGATTACCCGCATCGAAGGCCACCTCCGCATCGACGTCGAGGTGGAAGGCGGCAGCGTGCGCAACGCCTGGGCCTCGGGCCAGATGTGGCGCGGCATCGAGACCATCCTGCTCGGCCGCGACCCGCGCGAGGCCTGGCTGTTCACCCAGCGCTTCTGCGGCGTGTGCACGACGGTGCACGCGATCGCCTCGGTGCGCGCGGTCGAGAACGCGCTGTCGCTGGAGGTGCCGAAGAACGCCCAGTACATCCGCAACCTGCTGGTGATCGCGCACGCGCTGCACGACCACATCGTCCACTTCTACCACCTGTCCGCGCTCGACTGGGTGGACGTGGTCTCGGCGCTGAAGGCCGACCCGGCGAAGGCGTCGGCGCTCGCCGAGTCGCTGTCCGACTGGCCCGGCAACGGCCGCCTCGACCTGAAGGCCGTCCAGGACAAGCTCAAGGGCTTCGTCGACGCCGGCCAGCTCGGCATCTTCGCCAACGGCTACTGGGGCCACCCGGCGATGAAGCTGCCGCCCGAGGTGAACCTGCTGGCCGTCTCGCACTACCTGCAGGCGCTCGAGTACCAGCGCAAGGCCAACCAGGTCGTCGCCATCCTCGGCTCCAAGACGCCGAACATCCAGAACCTGGCGGTCGGCGGCGTCGCCAACGCCATCAACCTCGACAACCAGGCGACGCTCAACATGGAGAAGCTCTGGAAGGTGCAGAGCCTGCTCAAGGAGGTCGTCGACTTCGTGCAGCGGGTCTACGTGCCCGACGTCTGCGCGATCGGCGCCATGTACCCCGAGTGGCTCGGCTACGGTGCCGGGGTCAAGAACTACCTGGCCGTGCCCGACCTGCCGATCGACTCGCCGGCGACGGAGTTCGACCTGCCGGGCGGCACGATCATGAACGGCGACTTCTCGACCTACAAGCCGATCAAGAACTTCACCGACCCCTACTTCAAGGACAACGTCAGCGAGGGCATCGCCCACTCCTGGTACGAGGGCGACTGGTCGCGGCACCCGTTCGAGGAGGACACGGTCCCCAAGCCCGGCAAGTTCGACGACAAGGGCAAGTACTCCTGGGTCAAGTCGCCGCGTTTCCAGGGCCAGCCGATGCAGGTCGGTCCGCTCTCGCAGGTGCTGGTCGGCTACGTCTCCGGCCACGCGCTCACGAAGAAGTGGGCGGACGCGGCGCTCGACAAGGTGTCGGCGATCGCGAAGGTGCGGGTGACGCCGGCGATGCTGCAGTCGACGCTGGGCCGCCACGCCGCGCGCGCGGTGCGCACCGCGGTGATCGGCGACCTCGCGCTCAAGCACTGGAAGCTGCTGGTCGACAACATCGCTTCGGGTGACACCGACATCTTCAACCCGCCGAGCTTCCCGAAGGGCGAGGTGCGCGGCTTCGGCTTCCACGAGGCGCCGCGCGGCGCGCTGTCGCACTGGGTCGTCGTGCGCGACGGCAAGATCGCCAACTACCAGGCGGTGGTGCCGACGACCTGGAACGCCAGCCCGCGCGACGCCAAGGAGGTCAAGGGGCCGTACGAGGCGTCGCTCGTCGGCAACCCCGTGGCCAACCCCGAGCTGCCGCTCGAGGTGCTGCGCACCGTGCACTCGTTCGACCCCTGCCTCGCCTGCGCGGTCCACACCCTCGACCCGGAGGGCCGCGAGATCGCGCGGGTGAAGGTGCTGTGAACGCGACCGTGGCCCCGACCGTCGCCGTGCTCGGCCTCGGCAACGTGCTGATGAGCGACGACGGCCTGGGGCCCACCGTGATCCGCGAGCTGGAGGCGGCCTGGACGCCGCACCCCGAGGTCGAGCTGCTCGACCTCGGGACCCCGGGCCTCGACCTGCTGCCGTTCGTGTGCGACCGGCGGGCGCTGGTGCTGGTCGACACCGTGCGCTCCGACGGGCCGCCGGGCACGCTGCGCCTGTACCGCAAGGAGGCGATCCTGGCTCACCCGCCGCGGACGCGGCTGTCGCCGCACGATCCGGGCGTCAAGGAGGCGCTGCTGCTCGCCGATCTCGAGGGCCGCGGGGCGACGTCCGTGCTGCTGGTCGGCGTCGTGCCCGGCTGCTCGCGGCAGGGCGTGACGCTGACGCGCGAGGTGACCGCGGCCGTGCCGCAGGCGCTGCGCGCGGTGCTCGACGAGCTGGACCGGCTCGAGGTGCCGTCGCGGCCACTGGCGCGACCGCGGCCGGTGGACCTGTGGTGGCGGGAGCCGGGCGCGACGCGCTGAAGCGCGTCGAGCGCGCGTACGTCGTGCTGGTCGCGGCCCACAGCGTCGGGGTCGGGCTCGCGCTGCTGTTCGTGACCGAGTGGGGCGCGCAGCTCGGCGGCTTCGGCGAGGTGCGGCCACTGTTCTTCGCCCGCCAGGCCGGCGCGTTCCACCTCGTCGTGGCCGCCGGCTACCTGATCGAGTACTTCCGCTACGGAGGCGTCGTCTTCCTGCTCACGACCAAGTCGATCGCCGTCGCGTTCCTGGCGACCGTGTGGCTGCTGGGCGGCGCTCCGTGGGTGATCCCGGTGTCGGCCCTGGGCGACGGGCTGATGGCGCTCCTGGCCTGGCGCGTGCACGTGCTCGCCCGCGGGTGAAGCCGATGCGCGATCGGGACCATCCGACTGGGCCGGGCCGCCGCTCGGCCCTGCTGCGATTCGGCGGCGCGCTCGGGGCCGTCGCGCTCGGGGCCTGCGGTCGCGGACCGGAATCGACGGCTCCCGGCGCGGAGTTCGCGCTCGACGAGCTGCCCCCTGGCGGCCGCCGACTGCTGGTGGTCGACGGCGATCCCGTCGAGGTGACGCACACGGAGAGCGGGCTCGTCGCGCGCTCTCTCGTCTGCACCCACTTCGGCTGCCCGCTCCGCTGGGACGCGGCGAAGAACCAGTACGTGTGTCCGTGCCACGAGGGAGCCTTCGGCGCCGACGGCCGGCCCGTGGCCGGGCCGCCGGTGCGGCCGCTGCGCGTGCTGCCCGTGCGCGTCGAGGCCGGGCGCGTCCGGGTCGAGCCCGCGCCGTCGTGAGCGTACTGCCGCTGCCCCGGCTGGTCGTCACCGGCGCCTCGGGCTTCGTCGGCCGCCACCTGCTCGACGCGCTCAAGCACGACTACCTCGTCTTCGGCCTGGCGCGGCGCTCGCAGTCCGAGTCGGGCGCCCCGGTCCACCCGAACATCACCTGGTGGCAGGTCGACATCGGCGACCGGCTGCCGCTCGAGCAGGCCTTCGCCCGCATCCGCGACGGCGGCGGCGCGGACGTCCTGATCCACCTCGCGGCCCACTACGACTTCACCGGCGAGAACCACACCGAGTACGAGCGCACCAACGTCACCGGCCTGCGCAACGTGCTCGACCTCTCGCGCGGCCTCGGCCTCAGGCGCTTCGTGTTCTCGAGCTCGCTCGCCGCCTGCGAGCTGCCGCCGCCGGGCGCGGTGCTCGACGAGACGAGCCCGCCCGACGGCCACCACGTCTACGCCCGCTCCAAGCGCATCGGCGAGGAGATGGTGCGCGAGTACGAGAAGTACTTCCCGTCGACGATCGTGCGCTTCGCCGCGCTGTTCTCCGACTGGTGCGAGTACGCGCCGCTCTACATGTTCCTCGAGACCTGGCTGTCGTGGGCGTGGAACCGCAACGTGATCGCCGGCCGCGGCACGGCCGCCATCCCGTACCTGCACGTCGAGGACCTGGTGATGTTCTTCGAGCGGTTGCTCGACTGCGAGCGCGAGCTCGCTCCCGGCGAGATCCTGCTCGCGAGCCCGGACGGCTCCGTCTCCCACCTCGAGCTGCACGAGGAGGCGACGCTGCTCCACTTCGGGCGCCGCAAGAAGCCGATCCTGCTGCCGAAGGCGCTGTGCGTGCCGGGCCTGCACGGGCGCGACCTGCTCGGCCGCCTGCTCGGGCAGCGGCCGTTCGAGCGCCCGTGGATGGCCGACTACATCGACAAGGCGATGAACGTCGACGCCCGCCGCACCCGTGCCCGGCTCGACTGGGCGCCGCGGCCGCGGCTCGAGATCCTGCGCCGCCTGCCGTTCCTCGTCGAGCACCGCAAGACCGAGCCGCTCGAGTGGGACCGCGTCAACCACGCGGCGATGAAGGAGGCGCGGCTGCGCGCCAACCTGCTGATCCACTCGCTGCTCAAGCGCCACAAGCTGGAGATCGAGCACGAGTTCACGGCGTACCTGACGAGCGACGAGGGGCGCCGGCGGTTCCCGAGCTACCAGGGGCTCACCGTCGAGGAGCACCAGTGGAACCACCAGTTGATCCTCGGCCACCTGATGAACGCGGTGCGCACCCGCGAACGCGGCCTGCTGATGCACTACTGCGCCGACCTCGCGCGCCGCCGCTTCGCGCAGGGCTACGACCCGGCCGAGGTCTGCGGCGCGCTGGAGCAGCTCAACCGCATCTGCTTCAAGGTGCTGCGCCGCGACCGCGAGACCGACGGCCTGCAGCACGAGATGCGCGACCACATCACGATGACGCTGCGCTTCGGCTGCGACCAGGCCCAGCACACCTTCGAGCACCTGGCGGTGGCCGCGCGCCGGCAGGGCGGGCGCCCGCCGACGCCGCCCGTCGCGCAATAGCTGCGCCCGGCCGTGCGGCGGGAGCAGCGCTTGCGGTCGGGACCGGCGGCGACGACTGCGGGCCTCTGGCATGCGACTTGGTAGAACAGGGACATGGAACCCTCCGGCCAGCGTCTGACGCTGCGCGGCATCGTGCAGGGGGTGGGCTTCCGCCCCTTCGTGCTGCGGCTCGCCCGCGAGTGCGGCGTCTCCGGCCGGGTCTGGAACCACGCGGCCGGCGTCACGATCGAGGGCTTCGCGAACGCCGAGGTTCTGGCCACGTTCACCCGCCGACTGCGGACGGAGGCGCCTCCCGGGGCGCGCATCGACGACCTGAGCTCCGAGGCGATGGCCGGCACGGCGCCTGCCGCGTTCACGATCGAACCCTCGGGGGCGGCGGCCGAGCGCGTCGTCTCGATCCCGCCCGACCTCGCCGTGTGCGACGACTGCCTGGCGGAGATCGCCGACCCCGCCGCGCGACGTTACCGCTACCCGTTCACCAACTGCACCGCGTGCGGCCCGCGCTTCACGATCGCGCGCGACGTGCCGTGGGATCGCCCCGCGACCACGATGGCGGGCTTCGCCATGTGCGACGCGTGCCGCGCGGAGTTCGAGGGCCCCGGCGATCGCCGCTTCCACGCCCAGCCGATCGCCTGCCCGGCCTGTGGCCCGCGCCTGCGCCTCGTCGACGCCGGCGGCCACCCGCTCGGCGAAGGCGACGCGGCGCTGCGCGCCGCGGCGCGCGCGCTGCGGGCGGGCGGCATCGTCGCGGTCAAGGGCCTGGGCGGTTTCCACCTCGCCTGCGACGCGACCTTCGCGCCCGCGGTTTCGCGGCTGCGCGAGCGCAAGCGGCGCGAGCAGAAGCCGCTGGCGGTCATGGTCCGCGACCTGGCCGCGGCCGCCCGCCACGCCGACCTGCGCGAAGAGGAGCGCGCGCTGCTGCGCTCGCCGGCGCGGCCGGTGGTGCTCGTCGAGCGCCGCCACGACTCCCGGCTGGCCCCGGGCGTCGCCCCCGACAACCCGCTGGTCGGCCTGCTGCTCGCCTACACCCCGCTGCACCACCTCTTGCTGGAGGCGGCGCAGCGGCCGCTGGTGATGACCTCGGCCAACCTCTCGGAGGAGCCGCTGTGCTGGCGCGACGACGAGGCCCGCGAGCGGCTGCGCGGTCTCGCCGACCTGTTCCTCGTCCACGATCGCGAGATCGTCGCGCCCTGCGACGACTCGGTCGCCCGCTGCATCGCCGGCGCGCCGACGCTGCTGCGGCGGGCGCGCGGGCACGTGCCGGGGGCGCTGCCGGTGGCGCGTCCGTTCGCACGACCGGTGCTGGCCTGCGGCGCGCTGCTCAAGAACACGTTCTGCGTCGGCGCCGGCGCTGCGGCCCACCTCGGTCCCCACGTCGGCGACCTCGAGAACGTGGCGACCCTCGACGCCTGGGAGGCGGCGATCGAGCGTGCGCTGCGCTTCCTCCGCGTCACGCCCGAGGTGGTGGCTCACGACCTGCACCCCGAGTACGCCTCGACGCGCTACGCGCTGGCGCGGCCCGAGCCGCTGAAGGTCGCCGTCCAGCACCATCACGCCCACGTCGCCGCGCTGATGGCGGAGCACCGGCTCGAGGACCGGTTGCTGGGTCTCGCCTGGGACGGCACCGGCCACGGCACCGACGGCACGGCGTGGGGCGGCGAGTTCCTGCTGGTCGGCGCCGACGGCTCGTGCGAGCGGATCGCCACGTTCCGCCCGCTGGCGATGGCGGGCGGCGACCGCGCGGTGCGCGAGGTGTGGCGCCTCGCGCTGGCGCTGGTCGAAGACGCGTTCGACGGCGCTCCGCCCACCGCAGCGCTCGCCCTGTTCGACGCCGTGCCGCGCCACGACCTCCACGTCGTCCGCCAGATGCTGGCGTCGGACCTCAACACGCCGCGGGCCCGTGGCGTCGGCCGCTACTTCGACGCCTTCGGCGCGCTGGGCCTGGTGCGGGCGCGCTCGAGCTACGAGGGCGAGGTGGCGCTCCTGTGGAACGTCGCCGCCGACCCCGCCGAGCCCGGCCGCTACCCGTTCCACCTTCACACCCGGCACCTCCCGTGGGAAATCGACCTGCGGCTCACGGCCCGCGCGGCGGTGCGCGACCTGATGGACGGGCGCGGCGCACCGACGGTCTCCGCGCGCTTCCACCGCACCCTGGTGGCCGCTGCCGAGGAGGTCGTGCGGCTCGCGGCCCGCCACCACGGCCGGACGCCGGTGGGGCTCACCGGGGGCTGCTTCCAGAACCCGCTGCTGGCCGAGGGCCTGCTCGCGGCCCTGGGCGGGTTCGACGTGCGGTTGCACCGCGAGGTGCCGCCGGGGGACGGGGGCCTGGCGCTCGGGCAGGCTGTCGTGGCCGACGCCGTGGCACGGAAATCGCTCTAGAAGACGACGGAGGTTCGCCGATGTGCCTGGGAGTGCCGGGACGCGTGGTGTCGGTCGAGGGGCTGGTCGCCACCGTGGACTTCTGGGGCGTGCGCCGCGCGGTGCGCCTCGAGCTGGTGGACGAGCCGGTGCAGGCCGGCGACTACGTGCTGAACCACGTGGGCTTCGCGATCCGCCGCATCCCGGAGGAGGACATCCAGGGCACGCTCGACCTCTACGAGTCGCTGCTGCGCGGCGACGGCGACCTGATGGCAGCGGACGTGCGCGCCGAGCTGGAAGCGAACCCGGAGCAGTCCCCCGATGCCTGAAGGGGCCGACTCCCGCCAGCTCAAGTTCCGCGACCCCGCGCGGGCGCGCGACCTGGGCCGCGCGCTGACGGCGGCTGCCGAGGCGATGGGGCGCACGGTCAGCCTGATGCACGTGTGCGGCAGCCACGAGCAGGCGATCGCCCGCTACGGACTGCGCGCCTCGTTCCCGCGCTCGCTCGACGTGATCATGGGCCCCGGTTGCCCGGTCTGCATCACCGACACCCCCGAGGTCGACGAGGGCGTCGCGCTGGCGCGCCAGGGAGTGACGATCGCGACCTACGGCGACATGGTCAAGGTGCCGGGCACCGTGCTCTCGCTGGGCGACGCCCAGGCCGAAGGCGCGAAGGTGGAGGTCGTCTACAGCGTGACCCAGGCCGTGGAGCTGGCGCGCGCGACCCGCGAGCCCGTGGTCTTCTTTGCGACCGGATTCGAGACCACGGCGGTGGCGACGGCGGCCGCGCTGCTCGGCGGCGTGCCCGACAACTTCTCCGTGCTCTCGGCGCACAAGTACATCCCGCCTGTGATGGAGATCGTGGCCGAGATGCCGGGCTCGAAGGTCGAGGGCTTCCTCGCCGCGGGCCACGCGGCCACGATCACGGGCTGGGGCGTGTTCGAGGCGTTCGTCGAGCGCCACAAGCTGCCGGTGGTCGTGGCGGGCTTCGAGCCGCTCGACATCCTGGCCGCGCTCGTCAAGCTGGTGGAGCTGGTGCGCGACCGCAAGCCCGAGGTCGTCAACATGTTCCCGCGCTGCGTCACCCGCGAGGGCAACCGCAACGCGCAGGAGCAGCTGTTCAAGGTGTTCCGCCCCGCGGGCGGGCGCTGGCGCGGCATCGCCCACGTGCCCAACGGCAACCTGCGGCTGCGCGACGAGTGGGCCCACGTCGACGCCCGCCGCCGCTTCGACATCGACCTGCGCCCGCTGTGGAAGTTCGCGCCGCCCGCGCTGGTCCAGGACTGCATCTGCGGCGACATCATGGCCGGCATCGCCAACCCGAAGCAGTGCAAGCTGTTCGGGAAGGAGTGCGTGCCGGACACGCCCGTCGGCGCCTGCATGGTGTCCTCGGAAGGCACCTGCAAGATCTGGCACCTCTACGGCGGCGTCCCCGACCTCTCGTCGTCGGACGCCCCGCAGGGCGAGGTGCGGCCATGAACCTCCGACTCGACCTGCTCGGCGAACGCGTGTCGATGAAGCACGGTGCGGGCGGCCGCGCGATGCGGCAGTTGATCGGCGAGGTGTTCACCGACGGCTTCCCCAAGGCTCCCGCCGGCGCGGTCGGTCTCGACGCGATGGACGACGGCGCCGCGCTGCCGCTCGGCGACGGCCGCTTCCTCGTCGTCACCACCGACTCCCACGTCGTGCTGCCTGCGTTCTTCCCGGGCGGCGACATCGGCCGCCTCGCCGTCTCCGGCACCGTCAACGACCTGGCGATGATGGGCGCCACCGAGCCGCTCGGCCTCACCTGCGCGGTGGTCGTCGAGGAGGGCTACCCGCGCGCCGACCTCGACCGCATCCACGCGTCGATGGTCGCGGCCTGCGTCGAGGCCGGCACCACGGTCGTCACCGGCGACACCAAGGTGATGGGCAAGGGCCAGCTCGACGGCGTCGCGCTCAACACCACGGGCGTCGCGATCGCGACCCGCGTCGTGCGCGACTGTGGACTGCGAGCGGGCGACCGGCTGATCGTCACCGGCACCATCGGCGACCACGGCTGCGCGGTGATGGCGGCGCGCCACAAGCTCGACCTCGCCGGAGACCTGCGCTCGGACGTGGCGCCGATCAACGGCCTGATCCGCGCCGCGCTGGCCGCGGGCGGTGACGGGCTGGTCACGCTCAAGGACCCGACCCGCGGCGGGCTGTCCTCCGCGCTGCACGAGATGGCGCACAAGAGCGGGGTCGGCGTGCTGCTCGACGAGACCGCGGTGCCCGTCAACGCGGCGGTGCGCGCGGCCTCCGAGCTGCTCGGCATCGACCCGCTGGTGATCGCCAACGAGGGCAAGGCGCTGATCGGCGTGCGGCCCGCCGCCGCGGAGGCGGTGCTGGCCGCGCTCCGCGCGCACCCGCAGGGGCGCGACGCGGCGATCGTCGGCACCTGCACGGCGGAGCGCCGCGGCCAGGTCGTGCTCGACACCGGCTTCGGCCGCCGGCTGCTGGTCGAGATCGAAGGCGAGCCGCTGCCGAGGATCTGTTGATGCTGATGAGCCACATCCGCGTGGAGCGCACCGGAGACGGCGTCGGCTGGCTGACCATCGACCGCCCGCAGCGGCTCAACTCGCTCGACGTCGAGACCGCCCGCGACCTGCGCAAGGCGGGGCTCGAGTTGTGCCGCGACACGGCGGTGCGCTGCGTCGTGCTCTCGGGCGTGAACGGCGTCTTCTGCAGCGGTGCCGACCTCAAGTACATCCGCGCCGGCGGCGAGGCGGCGGACCTCGGCTACCTGCAACCGAAGACGCGCGAGATCGCGGCCGGCCACGGCGAGCGCTTCAAGCAGATCCTCGAGTACCTGCACGCGACGATCTCGGAGCTGAAGCGCGCGCCGAAGCCGGTGGTGGCGGCGGTCGACGGCGTCGCGGCCGCGGGCGGCTTCGGGCTGGCGATGGCCTGCGACATCGTGCTGGCCTCGGCCCGCTCGCGCTTCGAGTGGGCCTACGGCAAGACCGCGCTGACCGGGGCCGAGAGCTCGACCTTCTTCCTGCCGCGCCTCGTCGGCCTGCGCCGAGCGTTCGACCTCGCCTTCCTCAACCCGCGGCTCGACGCCGCGAAGGCGAAGGAGATCGGCCTCGTCAGCGAAGTGATCGCGGAGGCGGAGTGGGACGCGGAGGTGCGGCGGATCGCCGCCCAGCTCGCCGCGGGTCCGACCCGCTCCTACGCTGTGACCAAGGCGCTGCTGCACGCGGCCGACGGCGTCGACCGCCTCGACCCCCACCTCGACCGCGAGCTCGACGAGCTGGCGCGCGCCGCCGACGGCGAGCTGGTCGCCGAGGGCATCACGGCCTTCTTCGAGAAGCGGCCGCCGAAGTTCCCCCATGCATGAGTACTCGATCGTGCAGGCGCTGGTGAACCAGGTGGAGGAGCAGGTGCGCCGCCACCAGGCCCGCGCCGTGCACGCGGTGTGCGTGCAGGTCGGCGCCTTGTCGGGCGTCGACGTGGGGCTTCTGAAGACCGCCTACGACCTGTTCCGCGAGGACACGATCTGCGCGCGCGCCGAGCTGAAGGTGGAGCCGGTCGAAGCCCGCTGGGAATGCCGCGCCTGCCGTGCGGAACTGGCCCCCGGCGGCCCCTTGACGTGCGACCGCTGCGGCGGCGCGGTGCGGCTGGCGCAGGGCGACGAGATCGTGCTGGCGAAGCTCGAGCTGGAGGTGGCGTGATGTGCGATTCGTGCGGCTGCGGTGACTCCAAGATCGTCCCGGTCGAGGTCCAGGAGCGCGTGCTCGCGGCCAACGACCGCCAGGCCGCCCACAACCGCTCCCACTTCCGCGAACGCGGCGTGCTCACGGTCAACCTGATGGGCTCGCCGGGCGCAGGCAAGACCGCGGTGCTCGAGTCGCTGTCGCGCCACTACGCCGGCTCGCGCAAGCTGGGCGCGCTGGCGGGCGACCTCGCCACCGAGAACGACGCCAACCGGCTGGAGGCGGCCGGCATCCCGTCGCTGGCGATCACCACCGGCAACGCCTGCCACCTCGACGCCGACATGGTCCACGCGGCGCTGCACCGCCTCGCCTGGAAGGACGTCGACCTGCTGTTCGTGGAGAACGTCGGCAACCTGGTGTGCCCGGCGGTCTACGACCTCGGCCAGGAGTGCAACGTGGTCGCCCTCGCCGTCACCGAGGGCCTCGACAAGCCGATCAAGTACCCGGTGATGTTCAAGGGCGCGGACCTGGTGCTGCTGACCAAGACCGACCTGCTGCCGCACCTGTCCGGCGTGTCGCTCGCGGGCTACGAGGACTCGCTGCGCAAGGTGATGCCGCGCTTCGAGGCGATCCCGGTCTGCGCCACGACGGGCGAAGGCCTCGACCGCTTCGCGGCCTGGCTCGAGGCCCGCCGCGCGGCCATCCCCCGCGCGACCCACGCCCACGGTCTCGACCACCACCACGATCACCCGCACCACGCCCACGGGCACTGAACCCGCGCGGTACAGCTCTCGCTTGACCTCGAGCGCCTGCGCGCCGCTTGCGGCGGCCGCGCCTCGCTCTCCGCGGCGCGGGTCGGAGGGCTACAGTCGCCACGGGACGGCGACGGCGCCACAGAGTCACCGAGAGCACAGAGACGCACAGAGGCGGTAGATCCGTTGGCGAACCTCCGTAGTGCTCTGTGCCGCTGTGGCGCCGGTCTACGCGCGCCGGGCGTGGCGCCGCGTCCACCTCGGCCCGGACGCTGGCCGGGACCAGGCCTCGCCAGCAGCGAGCGCGGCCTGAGCGGCTGACGCCCTGGCGTATCATGATTTCATGCAGGCTCTGCGGTTCGTCTACTGGCAGGACGGTGACGCTTGGCTGGGCTACCTTGAGGAGTACCCCGATTATCAGACCCAGGGCACCTCGTTGGAGGACCTGAAGGATCACCTCCGGGACATGTGGTCGGACATCACTTCCGGGCACGTCCCCGCCGTTCGCCGAGTCGGTGAACTCGACGTCGCGTGAAGCGACGCGACCTGATCCAGAAGCTGGAAGCGTTGGGCTGCGAGCTGATCCGACACGGCGGGAAGCACGACTGGTACCAGAATCCACGAACGCGAATGGCCCAGCCGGTACCGCGTCATGCCGAGATCAACGAACACCTCGCGCGCCATATCCTGAAGAGACTCGCGGACTAGCGCAGCTCTTCCACCACCCGCACCGCCAGGTCCACCTGGTCGAGGGGCGGCATGATGTGGGCGCCGGCGGCCTGGACCTGCTGCCGCCGACTAAACGTCGAAGTAGGCCGACTCGAAAGAGCTGCGCTCGCCGGACTCGCCCGCGGGTTCAGAGGTCGCTGGCGCTCCGGACCGCGAACGTGTCGCACTGGCGGGCGTCGCCGCTGTCGAAGCCGCGGCGGAACCATCGCGCGCGCTGTTCGCTCGAGCCGTGGGTGAACTTGCGCTCGTCGGAGTGGCCCAGGCTGTCGTCGCCGATCGCATGCGCGGCGGTGAGCGCCTCGCGGAGATCTTCGTCGGTGATCTGGAGCGTCGCGCGGGAGCGATGACCCCAGACGCCCGCCAGGCAATCGGCCTGCAGTTCGACGCGCACGGAAGCCTGGTTCGACGTGTCGCCCTCCGGCTTGCGCCGGCCCGAGCCGATCAGGTGCTGCACGTGGTGGCCGACCTCGTGCGCGATGACGTAGGCCTGCGCGAAGTCGCCGGGCGCGCGCAGGCGCCGCTCCATCAGGTCGTAGAAGCTCGGATCGATGTACAGCTTCTGGTCCGCCGGGCAGTAGAACGGGCCGACGTCGGAGGTCGCGCCGCCGCAGCCCCCCGTCGACACGCTGTTCGCGAACACCACGAGCGTGGGAGCCTGGTAGGCGTTGCGTGCCGCGCCGTAGTCGGGCAGCTCGCGGGCCTGGAACTTCCCGGCCCACACGTCTTCGGTCGAGGCGAGCACGACGCGCGAGAAATCGCAGGCCGCGCCGTTCGCCGGCGACGCCGCACAGACGCTGGCGCCTGGCGCCGAAGCCGCGCCCCTGCCGCCCCCGGTCAGGGTCCCCAGCAGCGCCTGCCTGAGCCCGGCCGGCATCAGGACGAACGCGATGGCGCACACGGCCCCTGCGATCAGCGTGCCCTTGAACCCGAGCAGCCTCACGATCGACACCAGCGCCTGGATCGGGAGGCCCCCGCCACGGCCGCCGCGACCCGTGCCGCGATCTTCGAAGTTGTCGGATCGGCGGTGATCTTCGATTCGCATGGCTGCCTCGCTGCGGGCTCGCGGTCGGCCCGCCCTAGCGTACCTTCAGCGCGAGCTCCCCGGCCAGGATCGGCGCGGCCGGGTCCGCCAGGTCGAAGGACCGCAGCGTCCGCTCCGCTCCGACGAGGAGCCGGCCGCCGCGCAGCGCGAGGGCCGGGTTGCGGCCGGCGGCGCGAACGTGCCCGAGCGATCGTGGGCTCGCTGCGTCCGTCACGTCGACCAGCGTGACGGCGCTGTCGTCCATCGCGCCGATCGCGACCAGGCCCGGCTGCGCCGCCAGGCGCCCGGGGCGGCCGGGCACGCTGAGCGTGCCGCGCGCGACGGGCGCGTCGCGGTCCGTGAAGTCCACGAGCCGCACCCTCCCCCGGTCGTCGACCACGGCCACGAGGCTGCCGCCGGCCACCACGTTCGTGGCCGGCGCTCCACCGGCGCTCCAGGTTCCCCGCGCGCGCAACGCCGAGGGGTCCGACAGGTCGAAGACGCGCAGCTCGCGCATGCCGGCCGGGTCGCCGATGGCGACCACGGCGTGCGTGGCGTCCAGCGCCGCGAGTCGGTAGACCGCCTCCGGCAACCCGAGCGATCCGACCTGCCGCGGCGCGCGGCCGCCTTCGTGCAGGGAGAGGCCCTCGAACGGGACGGCCACGAGCACCCGTGTTCCGACGGACGCCGCCTGGCCGACGGCTGAGACGGGCTTCGCCAGGCTCAGGCCGGAGGCCAGGTCGCGGACGTCCCAGGTCATCCGCGGGTCGGCGACCCAGGCGCTGCCCCCGTCGACGCCGGCCACCTGCCACCTGCGGGGACCGGTCCAGCTCTGGTTGACGCCGCCTTCGTGGGCGAGCGGGGCCGCGCCCTCTTCGGCCGGTCGGCCGGCCCCGTCCAACCGCACGCGCAGCAGCCAGCCGTTGCGCTCGTTGTCCGAGGACGCCGTGACCACGACCTGGTCGCCTGCGCCGAAGGCCACGTCCCGGATCGTCGAGGGCTGGGCCCTCGACTGCATCTCCTCGACGACGAAGAGCCCGCCCACCGGCGACGCGGCGAGCACTGGCAGCACGAAGACGGCCACCGACGCCCAATGGTGGCCCCGGCGCCGGAGGAACCACGCGGCCGCGGCTGACGCCAGCCAGGCGACGGGGTAGGCGAGCAGGCTGCCGATCATGATCCACGGGGCCGCGGACGACGCCGAGCCGGGGGCGTCGAACATCATGGGCGAGAAGAGCAGCCCCATCGCGACCATCGGGAGCGGCAGCGCGAGCAGGACGGCCGCCGCGAGGGCGAGCAACAGCGTCACGGTGGAAGTCGCGGAGCGCGGCGGCCGGTGGCCGAGAGTCGAGCCGGGCATGCCCGGCGATGCTACGTGAACGGCGCCGTTCGCCCGTAGTGGCCCGCGGCGAACACGGCGGTTTTCACCGACTATCCAAAACACTCACGGTGATTATGGACAGTCGTCCAAAAGCGCCGTACCATCACCCATGCGCCGCGACCGCTACCTCCGTGCCCAGGTCCGCAAGGACCTCGCCCGCAAGATGGTGCTGGTCGCCGGCCCGCGCCAGGTGGGGAAGACCACCCTGGCGCGCAGCCTGCCGGGCGCAGCCCGCGCCTACCTGAACTGGGACGTGGCCGAGGACCGCACCCGCATCCTGCGGCGCGAGCTGCCGGCCGGAAAGCTCTGGGTCTTCGACGAAATCCACAAGTACCGCTCGTGGCGCGGGTATCTCAAGGGCCTCTTCGACGGCCGGCCGCGGGGGCAGCGCATTCTCGTCACCGGCAGTGCCCGGCTGGACTTCTATCGCTTCGGCGGCGACTCGCTGCAGGGGCGGTACCACCTGCTCAGGCTGCACCCGCTGTCGGCGGCCGAACTGGGCCTCGAGAAAGCTGCCGAGCTGCGCGACCTCCTGACGCTCGGCGGCTTCCCGGAGCCCTTCTTCGGCGGCTCGGAGGAGGAGGCCCGGCGCTGGTCGCGCCAGTACCGCAGCCTGCTGGTGCGCGAGGAACTGGCCAGCCTCGAGCGGGTCCAGGACCTGGGCAACGTCGAGCTGCTGTTGCTCCACCTGCCCGAGCGCGTCGGCTCGCCGCTGTCGATCAACGCGCTGCGCGAGGACCTGCAGGTCAGCCACAAGACGGTGGCCAACTGGCTTCGCATCCTGGAGCGGCTGTACGCGGTCTTCCGCCTGCCGCCGTTCGGTGCCCCGCGGCTGCGCGCGGTCAAGAAGGAGCAGAAGCACTACCACTTCGACTGGAGCCTCGTGCCAGGCGACGCGCCCCGCTTCGAGAACCTGGTGGCGTCGCACCTGCTCAAGTGGGTCCATCACCAGCAGGACGTGCGCGGGCGGGACCTCGAGCTGCGCTACTTCCGCGACACCGACGGCCGCGAGGTGGACTTCGTCGTGGTCGAAGGGCGGCGGCCGGTGCTGGCCGTCGAGGCGAAGTGGGGCGACGCCGAGACCGACCGCTCGCTGCGCTACTTCAAGGCGCGCTTCCCGGACGCGGCCGCCTGGCAGGTCTCGGCCACGGGGACGAAGGACTTCCAGTCCCCGGAGGGCATCCGCGTGGCCCCGGCCCTGACCCTGTTGCGCACGCTGGCCTGACCCGCACGGCGCCAGACGGGGTGGCGAGCCGGGTCGGCGTTCAGGTTCTCGGCCCCGCCAGTGCGCGAGCGGGCCGCCACCGCCAGCGCAGCCCCCCGCTGGCGCCCGCCGCTCCTCGCTCACCGCGCGGAGGGCATCGGCTGGTGACTGCGTAGAATCCGGGCAGTCCGCTGACTCGAGGGGTGACTTTTGATGCAGTCGTTGAGCCCCGCGCCCGGTGACCGTCTCGGCGCGTACACGATCGTCGGCGCCCTCGGGGCCGGCGGGATGGGCGAGGTGTATCGCGCGACCGACGACAGGCTCGGCCGCGACGTCGCGATCAAGGTGCTTCCCGCCGCCGTGGCGGACGACCCCGAGCGGCTGGCCCGCTTCGAGCGCGAGGCCCGCGTGCTGGCGTCGCTCAACCATCCCAACATCGCCGCCATCCACGGGCTTCACGAGGCCGGAGGCCGGCCGCTGCTGGTGCTGGAACTGGTCGAGGGCGAGGATCTCGCAGACCGTCTGAAGCGTGGCGCGATCCCGGTCGACGAGACGCTGGCCATCGCGAAGCAGATCGCGGAGGCGCTCGAAGAAGCGCACGAGCGCGGCATCGTCCACCGGGACCTGAAGCCGGCGAACGTGAAGGTGACGCCGGACGGCAAGGTCAAGGTGCTCGACTTCGGCCTGGCCAAGGCATTCTCGGCCGACCCGATGGGCGCCTCGGGTTCGCACGACCTCTCCCAGTCGCCGACGCTGGCCACGGCTGCCGGCACGCGGGCCGGAGTGATCCTGGGCACGGCGGCGTACATGTCGCCGGAGCAGGCGCGGGGCAAGGCGGTCGACAAGCGGGCGGACATCTGGGCCTTCGGCGTGGTGCTGTTCGAGATGCTGACGGGCAGGCGGCTGTTCGCGGGCGAGACGACGAGCGACGTGCTGGCCGAGGTGATCAAGCTCGAGATCGACCTGTCCGTGCTCCCCGAAGCCACGCCCGGGGCGATCCGCAGCCTGCTGCGCCGGTGCCTGGAGCGTCAGCCCCGGAACCGGCTGCACGACATCGCCGACGCCCGCCTCGTGCTCGACGACGTGCTCGCCGGGCGGGTCGAGGCCGGAGGCCCGGCTGCCGTCGCTCCCGCCGCCGCGAGCCGCAGGGTGCCGGCCTTCACTTTCGCCGCCGGACTCGTCGTCGGAGCGGCGCTCTGGAGCGGCCTGGCCAGGTTCGAGCAGGCCCCCGCGCCGATCGAGCCGCCGACGGTCCGCGCGCTGACCTACTCGGGGGACAGCAGCGACCCGAGCGTCTCCCCCGACGGTCGCACCGTCGCCTTCACGTCGCGGCGCGACGGGCAACCCCGCGTGTGGTTGCTCCAGGTGGAATCCGGCGAAGAGGTCGCGCTGACCCAGGGCTTCAGCCCCTCGTTTTCTCCCGACGGCGCGACCCTGCTCTTCCAGCGGGGCGATGGGCTCTACCGCATCCCGGCCATCGGAGGCAACGCCCGTCGGCTCGCCGGCCGCGGGCTCGGCGCTTGGTCCCCCGACGGGCGCGAGATCGCGGTGTGGTCGCCGAGGGCCGACGGCCAGCAGCCGAGCATCTTCAGGATGCCGGCCGAAGGGGGGGAAGCCCGTCCCGTGCTGTCGCCGGCTTCGGGCGCCCTCGGCAACCTCGCGTGGTCGCCGGACGGAACCCGTCTCGCCTTCCGTCGCTCCGGAACGGTGAACTCGACTGCGACCCAGTCGATCGTGGTGGTGGACGTCGCTTCGGGCGAAGAGCGCGAGATCGAGAGGCCGAAGGCCGGCAGCCTCTCCGGCGGCCTGTGCTGGGACGGTCCCGACGCGCTGCTCTACGCGTGGAGCCCGACCCTTGCGACGGGCCGCGGAGCCCTGCTCCGGCGGGTTCCGATCGCCGGCGGCGAACCGCGCACGGTCCACGCGTTCGGCTCGATGCCGACCCGGATCGCCCTCGCCGGTCGAGGCGCGCTCGTCTTCTCGCACCTCGAGCGGCGGCAGAACCTGCACGAGGCCGAGGGCGGGCGTTCGGGAGGGCGCGCACTGACGCAGGGGCCCACGGTCGATCGCCAGCCGGCGTTCTCTCCCGACGGGAAGAGCCTGGTGTTCACCTCCGATCGCTCGGGCAACTTCGACCTGTGGTCGATCGAGCGGGCGACGGGCACGCTGCGTCGCCTCACCTTCGACCCGGCCGACGACTGGGACCCGCACTGGAGCCCCGATGGGCGCCACCTGCTCTGGAGCTCGAATCGCGGTGGCCACTACGAGGTCTGGATCGCGGCCGCCGACGGCACGGGCGCGCGCCGTCTCACCTCCGACGGAGTCGATGCCGAGAACCCGGGGATGTCGGCCGACGGCCAGTGGGTGGTCTACTCGAGCGGCAACCCGGCCGCCCCGGGGATCTGGAAGATCCGCGCGGACGGCTCCGACGCCCGCATCCTGCTCGCCGGCAGCTACGTGCTTCCCGAACTGGACCCCCGCACGGGCTGGGTCGCCGCGGCGCGAAGCGACAACCGCGGGGTCGGCGGCGTGGCCGAGGTGCACGTCGTGCGCCTGGACGACGGGGCGCCGGTCGGCACCGTGCGGGTCCCCACCGCGGCGTGGCTCGAGAACGCCGGGCGGCCGCGCTGGCAGCCCGCTGGTACCCTGCTCCTGCTCGGCACGCAAGAGAACCGCCCGTCGCTCTTCGAGCTGCCCGTCGAGCGGGGCCGCGAGACCGGCGGCCCCGGGGCCCGGCCCCTCGTCAGCAGCCTTCGCGGCGAGGACATCGAGACGTTCGCCGTCTCGCCGAGCGACGGCCGCATCGTGACCTCGGTTCGGCGCCTGGAGCGCGACCTGGCCCTCGTCGAGGGCATCCCGGGCATCGGCGAGTCCCTCCCGGAGCGGAAGCGCTAGCCCTTCGCGGGGCCCCGGCGCTGGCCCTGAAGTCGCCCGGGGCGGTGGGCTACTCCGGGTCGGTCGCGACCGCTTCGGTGCGCGAGCGGGCTGCCACCACGAGCGCCGCCACCCCGCCGGCGAGCACGGCGCCGGCAGGGCCGAGCCAGCTCGCCAGCGCCCCGCCCGCGAAGTGGCCGATCGGGACCGAGCCGTAGGTGGCGAGCAACAGGAAGGACATCACCCCGGCCCGCCGCTCCTCGCTCACCCGCAACTGGAGCAGCGTGCTCGCCGAGGTGGACTGGCAGGTGAAGGCGAAACCCAGGACGCCGGCCACGGCGACGCTCAGCGGCAGCGTCCGGGCGAAGGCGAACAGGACGAGGGCCGCCCCCACCACCAGCGCGCCTCCACGCTGGAGCCGGGCCAGGTGTCGGGTGTCGACCTGCGATCCCACGAGCAGCGCGCCGGCCAGCGACCCCAGCCCGAGGCCGCCACCCAGAAAGCCCAGCCCCTGCGGCCCGGCTCGCAGCACGTCACGCGCCCAGACCGGCAGCAGGACGTAGACGGACATCGTCACCAGCGTCAGCGAGGCGGTGGCGGCGAGCACGTTGCGCAGCCCCGGCGTCTGCCGCACGTAGGCGAGCGTCTCGGCAGCGCGGCCGAGGCCTCTCCGGGCGGCGGCCGGGGGGGGCGCGGGCAGGCGCATCGCCAGCAGGCCGGCGAGCACGAACAGGTAACTGGCCGCGTTGAGCGCGAAGCAGGCGGCCGCGCCGGCGCCGGCGAGCAGGAAGCCGGCGATCGGCGGGCCGATCGAGCGGGCGGAGTTGAAGAGCGCCGAGTTGAGCGAGATCGCGGCGGGCAGATCGGCCGGGTCGTCGACGAGGCGTGGCACCAGCGCCAGCCTCGGTGGCCCGTCGAGAGCGGTGACCACGCCCTGAACGATGCCGATGGCGACGACCGCCAGGAGGGTGAGCTGCCCGGCGTGGGCGAGGGCCGCCAGCACCGCGGCCTGGAGCAGGAACAGTGCCTGGGTGGCGACCAGCAGCCGCCGGCGATCGAAGCGGTCGGCGAGCGAGCCCGCCAGCGGCAGCAACAGGATCACCGGCACTTGCATCAGCGCGCTGCGAGGAGGTCGGCTACCACCGGGACAAGGCGGATCACGCCAACCGGCGGCTCGAGGACGCCACCTACCGGCAGGCCGAGGTCCTCGTCGCCCGGGTCGGCGGCGAGGTCGTCCGCTCGCTCGCCGTCCTGCTCGGGCGCCAGGCCCCGTTCGGAGAGAAGCTCGACACCCTCTTCGAGATCGATCGCTTCGTCGACGTCGTGCCCCGCAGCGAGATGGCGATGCTGATCCGCTTCGCCGTCCAGCGCCGCTACCGGGGCACCCCGGTTCCGTTCCGGCTGATCACTGCCGCGGCCGGCTTCATCGGCCAGGGCGACCGGGTCACTCTGGCCTTCTGCGACTGCCAGCCGCACCTGCTTCCGCTCTACACGAGCCTGGGGTTCCGGCCCTACGCGCCGGTGATCGCCCAGTCCGGGTTCGGCCTGATGGTCCCGCTCGTGTTCGCGGCGCCGGACTTCGCCCACCTGCGCTCGCTCGGTTCTCCGCTCCTGCCGTACCTGCCCCCCGGGCTCGAGGACCCCGCGCTGGCGGAGCGCATCGGCGCGCTGATCCCGGCGGAGGCCCCGGTGCAAGACGCCGATGCCCTCTCCGAGGAAGCGTGGACCCGCCTCTTCGGCGGGCTCGCCCAGCCCCGCGAGCGGATCTCCGCCCTCGAGGGGATGACGCCGGACGAGGTGCAGGCGCTGCTCGCGAGGGCCCAGGTGATCGAGATGGCGGCCCGCCAGCCGCTGATCGTGGAGGGCCAGGCGGCCCGGACCGCCTACCTCGTCCTCGAAGGCGAGGTGGACGTCCTGCGCGAGGGCCGCAAGCTCGCGACCTGCGCGCCGGGCGAGCTCTTCGGCGAGTTCGCGCTCCTGTGCGATGCGCGGCGCACCGCCGACGTGGTCGCGGGACCGGCGACGGTGCGGCTGGCGGCGCTCAACGAGAAGGTGCTCCGGCAACTGATCGAGTCCGCCAGCCCGGTGGCGGCGAAGCTGTTGTGGAACGTGTCCCGGGCGCTCGCTCGCGAGCTGGTGTCCCGCCGCGAGGGGTGAGCCGGGCGCGGTTTCGTTGCACGACTGTCCAAGACACTCACGGTGATCGTGGACAGTGGTCCAAGGTCGCCGTGCCATCGCCCAGAGCGCATCGGATGCGGGCGCCCAGCGCCAGGAATCGCACGGGCAGTCCGATCCCGGCGAGTGGATGATCGGCCACTCGATCGAGCAGGTCACGCCCGAGGAGGTGCAGCGCCGCTACGACGCGCTGACGAAAGGGGAGGTCCGCTGAGGGACACGACCGCGCTTCAGGCGGCGTAGCCCTTGATGTGCACCACCTGGCGTTCGAGGTCGACCGTTCCCGTACCCCACACCTGGAGGCCGTTGACCCAGGAGTATGCGCTCGACGAGCTGAAGAGCGTCACGTTCTCGCGCAGCCCGGCGACCGGGCTGCCCGGCTGGGGCAGGGCGACGCCGTCGGCGTGGAGCGAGATCTTGTGGCCGTCGGCCGTCGTGATCTCGGCGTGGATGTGGAGCGCGAAGCGCCCGTCCGCGCGGATGTGCAGGTAGTCGACGCCCTGGACGGCGCCCTCGAGCCGGGGCCCGGTCGCCGCGCCCTCGAAGTGGACGTCGAACCGGGCGCCTTCGGGCGGCGGGGCAGCCGCCCCGGCCGCCAGTGGCGCGAAGGCCACGCCGTACTCCGTCAGCCGGGTGATCTTCACTTCGTACTCGTAGAGCAGGTCTCCGACCTCGATTGCGCTCATGGGTTCTCCTGGACGGTTTCGTGGAGAGTACCCCGAGAGCCGCCGGGCCCGATGAGGCGTAGAGTTCCCCCGTCGTCCTTCCGGGAGGTGCTTCATGCGGACGTCCCCCCTGCGCGGCCTGGCGATCGCCGTCCTGGCCGGCCTGCCCGCCGCACTCGCGACTGCGGCGCCGCCCGCGACCTTGCGCGTCGACTACACCCACTTCGGCAACGCGCGCGGGGAGCATTTCGCGCTCGAACGCGTGGTCGTCGAGCCGCTGCCGTGGCCGGGGCGGCCCGAAGCCGCGCTCGACGAGAGCGGGCTCGGCAAGTACCGCTTCGAGGTCGTCGACCGCGCGACCCAGCGCGTCGTGTTTTCGCGCGGCTTCGCCTCGATCTACGGCGAGTGGGAGACGACCGGCGAAGCGGAGACCATGAACCGCGCGTTCTCGGAGTCGCTGCGCTTCCCGCGGCCCGCGGGGCCGGTCCAGGTCGTGCTCAAGAAGCGGGACCGCCACCACGACTTCCGCGAGGTGTGGTCGCTGGTCGTCGATCCCGCCGACATGCTGGTCGAGACCTCGGCCCCGCCGCCGGCGGGCGCGCTGCTGGCGCTGCAGCGCTCGGGCGAGCCCGCGGACAAGGTCGACTTCCTGATCCTCGGCGACGGCTACACCGCGGCCCAGCGCGGCAAGTGCGAGGCGGACGCCAAGCGGCTGATGGAGATGCTGTTCGCGGTCGAGCCGTTCAGGGCGAGGCGCTCCGACTTCAACGTGTGGGGCCTGTGCCCGGCGGCCGCCGAGTCGGGCGTGTCGCGGCCTTCGACCGGGGTTCACCGCCGCTCGCCGGTGGGAACGACCTACGACGCCTTCCGCTCCGAGCGCTACATCCTGACCTTCGACAACCGCGCCTTCCGCGACCTGGCCTCGCAGGCGCCGTACGAGTTCGTCGAGATCATGACCAACACCAACACCTACGGCGGCGGCGGCATCCACGGCCAGTTCGCGACGGTCGCGGCCGACAGCGCGTGGGCCGCGTACCTGTTCGTGCACGAGTTCGGCCACCACTTCGCGGCGCTGGCGGACGAGTACTACACCTCGGACGTCGCCTACGGCCCCGCCACCGAGCGGATCGAGCCGTGGGAGCCGAACGCGACCGCCGACCCGAAGGCCGCCAAGTGGCGCGACCTCGTGAGGCCCGACACGCCGCTGCCGACGCCGTGGGAGAAAGACGCGTTCGAGACGCGCTCGCGCGAGATCCAGAAGGAGCGCCGCGCGATCCGCGCCGCCAACCGCCCCGAGTCGGAGATGGACGCGCTGTTCACCCGCCAGCGCGACGAGGAGGAGAAGCGGCTCGGCGCCGAGAAGCACGCCCACGACGTCGGCGCCTTCGAGGGCGCCAACTACGAGGCGAAGGGTTACTACCGGCCGCAGGTCGACTGCATCATGTTCACCCGCGACCGGGTGCCGTTCTGCGCCGTGTGCCGCCGCGCGATCGAGAAGGTGATCGACATGTACGCGGGCGCGAAGCACGCGAAGTAGCGGGGCCGCGGACCAGGCCGGATCCGCGACCCCGCGCCCGGAAAGCGGCTAGCGGTTCATCTCCTCGACGAGGTGGGAAGCGCCGTCCACCTCGGTCATCGTCCACAGCATGTAGCGGCTGTCGACGTGGATCGAGCGGGTGCCGACCGGCTCGTAGAGGTAGTTCGACGAGACCGAGTCGTAGGTGCCGTCGAACAGCAGCCCGACCACCTCGCCCTTCGCGTTGAGCGTGGGCGAGCCCGAGTTGCCACCGGTGGTGTCCACGGTGGAGAGGAAGTTCAGCGGGACGTCGCCCAGCTTCGGGTCGAGGTAAGGCGTCGTCTTGCCGCTGCGCAACTCCTGGATCGCGTGCAACTGGACGTCGGGGGCGTCGAACTCGCCCTCCCCGGTGTGCTTCTGCTCGATCCCCTTGAGGGTCGTCTGCGGCTTCAGCCACAGGCCGTCCTTGCCGTCGACGCCCTTGACGACGCCGTAGGTGACGCGCAGCGTGGAGTTGGCGTCGGGGGCGACGAGGCCGCCGGCCTGCTCGATCAGCGCGTCCATGTAGACGGGTCGCACGCGGGCGTAGGCGCCGTCGCGGGCGCGCCCCGCCTCCTGGCGCGCCTCGAGCATCGGGTGCAGCGCGACCGCGAGCGCGACGAACGAGTCGGTGCTGGCGGCCACTTCTTTCGCGGGCTTCTCGAACAGGCCCATGCGGAACTCGAGCTCGCCCATCTTCGTGCCGGCGTACAGTTTGTCGAGCCAGCCGTCGATCGCCTTCTCCGCGTCCGCCTTCGCCATCCCCGGAGTGAGCCCGGCCGCCGCGTCGATCGGCGCGATCCGCTGCTCCGCCGGCAGCCCGGCGACGTGCAGCAGCGCCCAGCGGAACGTGGCGCGGTCGAGCCGCGGGTCGAGCGTGCGCTGCATGCGCTCCTGGCCCTCCTTGAGACGGCCCCAGTCGCGCTGCTGGTAGCCGGCCTCGCGCTCGAGGTCGTCCTTCTTGCCGCGCTCGATCGAGAGGCGGTGAAGCGTGCGCGCCGCAGACAGGTACGTGGACGAGCTGAAGATGCCGCCCAGCCAGGCGTCGCGGTCCCGGGTCTTCTCGGACTCCGCCTGCATCTTCGCCAGCGTGTCGAGGGCGCCGCCGTACTTCGCGGTGCGGGCCGGGTCGGCCGCGATCCACGCCAGCAGGTCCTGCTGCGCCTTCTCCTTGAGTGCGAGTGCGCCGCCCCGGGTCAGGCCTTCGAGCACGCCGCGCTGGTTGGTGTAGCCGTTGTTGAGACCGCGCAGGCGGCCGGCAGCCTTGAGTGCCAGCGCCTTGTCGCCCTTCGAGATCTCCTCGAGCAGGGCGATCTGTTCCTCGGCGAGCTTGATCGAGCGCGGCAACTGCCAGTTCACGACCTCGCGCACCTCCTCGAACGTCAGGTGGCGCTGGGTGCGGCCCGGGTAGCCGGCGACGAACACGACCTCGCCGGGCGACGCGCCCTTCGGCGACACCCGCAGCCGGTGCTTCGGCTTGAACGGAACGTTCTCCTTCGAGAACGTCGCGGTCGAGCCGTCCTTCGCGACGTAGGCGCGGTAGAAGGACCAGTCGCCCGTGTGGCGCGGGAAGCGCCAGTTGTCGGTCTCGCCGCCGAAGTTGCCGATGCCCGCGGCAGGCGCGTAGACGAGCCGCACGTCGCGGATCTCCATCCGGGCGATCTCGAAGTAGTTGCGGCCGCCGAAGAAAGCGGCGACGACGCAGCGCTTGCCGCCGCCCTGCTCGCAGGCCGCCACCCGGGCCTTCACGCGGCGCTCGAGCAGCCGGTCGAGCGCCGCGTCGGCGATCTTCGGCGGCAGCTTGCCGCGGATCTCCGCCGTGACGTCGGTGACCGAGGTCGTCACGTAGACGCGGGAGCCGGGTCCGACCGGCAGCTCCTCCTCGCGGGTCTTCGCGAGGAAGCCGTCGATCATCAGGTTGCGCTCGGGCGTCGAGTTGTACTGCAGGGCACCCTGGACGCAGTGGTGGTTGGTGACGATCAGCCCCTCGTCGGACACGAACGACGCGGTGCAGCCGCCGAGCGAAACGACGGCGCCCATCGGGAAGCCGGTCAGGTCGGCGAACTGGGCGGGGTCGCCCGTGAAGCCGAGCGCCTTGAGCCTCTCGGCGAGCTGGGGAACCTGCTGGGGCATCCACATTCCTTCGTCGGCGGTCGCCAGGGGGGCGAGGGCGGCACAGAGAAGGAGCGCGGAGGCCGTGCGGAAGAAGCGCATCGATGGACCTCCTGGTGAAGTAGGGCGGGCGCGCGGGGAAAGGCGCGTCCAGAAGACCGTACGAGGATACGCCGCGCGGCCGCGGCCTGCACCCGGGCTCGTCACGATCCGTCGGCGGCGGCGAGGAGGGCGGCGAGGCGGGCCGCGCGCGCGTCCCAGGTGAGTTCGGCGCCGTCGGCGCGGGCGGCGGCCGCGAGGCGAGCGGCGAGGGCGCGGTCGGCACGGAGCCGGACGAGGGCCGCCGCAAGCGCCGCGGGGTCGTCGGGCGTCACGAGCAGGGCGTTGTGCTCGTCGACGAGCAGTTCGGCGCAGTCGGGCAGCCGCGGCGCCACGATCGGCCGCCCCGCGGCCAGGTACAGGAACAGCTTCATCGGCAGCACCGTGTCGCCGATCGTGCGCAGCGGGGCCGCCGCCGGCGGCACGACCAGCACGTCCGCGGCGTGCAGGCGCAACGCCAGCTCGGGAGCGGCGAGCCAGCCGTCGCAGCGGCAGTGCAGGCGGGCCTCGCCTGCGCGCGCGCGCAGCCACTCCGCTTCGGCCGGCTGGGCGCCGACCAAGGCGAGCTCCAGCCCGCCCACCCGCGCCGCGCCGTCGATCACGACGCCGAGCCCCTTGCCGGCGCGGCAGTGGCCGGCGTAGACCGCGATGAAGGCGTCCGGCGGCCAGCCGAGGCGCGCGCGCGCTTCCGCCCGCGGCACCCGCGGCTCGAGATCGCCCGGTTCGTGGCCGTTCAGCACCCGGTGGACCCGCCCCGCCGGCACTCCCGCGCGCACGAAGGCGTCGCGGGCGAAGGCGGAGTGGGTGGTGACGCCTGCGAAGCCCGGGTGCCGGGCCAGCCAGCGGAACAGCCGGGCCCACAGGGGGTGCCGGTCGGGCAGCGGCTTGTAGGTGTCGAACCAGACCCGGCAGCCGAACGCGAGCGCGACGAGGGCCGCGCCGAGGTTCCGCGTCACGATCAGGCGCCGGCCGCGGCGGCGCGCGGCCAGCACGCCCGCCAGTGCGTGGAACGGCTTGACCAGGCCGCGCAGGCTCGACGGCGGGCCGGGCACCTCGCACAGCGGCGGCGCCGCGTCCAGGTGATAGGCCCGCGCGACCCGCGCCATCCGCTCGGCGGCAGGCTGGCGCCACGTGCGCCAGCGCCGGGGCGCGACCAGCAGCACGTCCACGCCGGCCCGGGCGAGGGCCGCTGCGGTCTTGACGATCTGCTCGGTGTCCGTGTGGTGGCTGGGGAAACGCTCGTCGCTGACGATCGCCAGCGGCGGCGGGCGAAGTTCGTGCGAAGCGGGCGGGATCGGGGAGAGTGGCGAAGTCATTGCGGGGAGCGCTGGCCCGGCGGTTGCTGTCCATCACCTAGCAAGGCCCGCGCCGTGACCATCGCCCTGTTCCAGCTCGACGCTCCCGCAGGTCTCGCGCCCGACTGGTGGCGGGAGCCGCGCGCGGGAGTCTCGGTGCTGCAGCGCCTGCTGGTGGCGGCAGCGGCCGCGGGCGTGCGCCAGGTCCACCTCGTCGGCGGGCCGGGCCGGGGTTCGCTCGTCGAACTCGGCGTGCGCCTGCCCGCCTCCGATCCGCGACTGCCCGCGGTGCGCTGGGACGCGCCCGATCCGGCTGTCGCGCGCCTCGAGCTGGACGCGGGCCGCGCGCCGCATCCGGCGCTCTGGGCCCGGGTCATCGGTCGGACCGGCGAGTACGTGGACGCCGCCGGCACCGCCGTCGGGTTGCGCTGGCGACCGCCAGGCGGCGGCCCGCTGGCGCCGGAACCGCTGCCGCCGGGCCTGTGGGTCGAGCGCCTCGACAGGGCCGCGGGCCGCACGCGCTTCGAGGACGCGCTCTTCGCCGGCCTCGTGAAGCCGACCGACGGCTGGGTCTCGCGCCGCTTCAACCGGCCGCTGTCGCTGCGGCTGACCCGGCTGCTGGCGCCGCTGCCGGTGTCGCCCGACGCCATGACCGCGGTGGGGCTCGGCTGCGGTGTCGCGGCTGCCTTCTGTTCCGCGCAGGGTTCTTACGCGGGGTTCGCGGCGGGCGGCGTGCTCTACCAGGCGGCCAGCGTGCTCGACGGCGTCGACGGCGAGCTGGCGCGGCTCAAGCACCTCGGCACCCGCCGCGGAGAGTGGCTCGACACGATCTGCGACGACGCGACCACCGTGCTCTACCTCGCGGGCGTGACCGCCGGCACCGCGCGCGCGGGCGGCCCGCCGGCGCTCGTCGCCACGGGCCTGCTCGCGGTCGCGCTGGTGCTCGTCGCCGTCGGTTTCCTGTACGCGAAGCTGCTGCAGATCGGCGCCACCAGCCTGCTCGCGCTGGAGCCGACCCGCGACTCGGCCGAGCTGCACGCGCTGCCGGGCGGCCGCCTCGTCGGCCGCCTGCAGCCGCTCGTCAAGCACGACGCCTACGCGCTCGGCTTCATGCTCTTCGCCCTCGCGGGTTTCGCGTGGCTGGCGCTGGTCGGCACCGCGCTGGCGATGGGCGTGACGATCGTGACCTTCGCCGCGCTCGCGCTGCGCCGGCGCATCGCCGCTCCCGGGCCCGATCGTGCGTGAGCGCTGGCCGTCGGCGGCGCTGGCCGCGACGCTGCTCGCGATGCCGACCCTCGGCGGCGGGACCCCGGGCTGCGACGACGCCCTCGCGCGTCGCGAGGCCGCCGTCGCGGCGGCGCCGGCCGACCTGCGGGTCGCCGCCGGCTATCGCCAGGAGGCGATCCGCTGCGGCCAGGTCGCGCGCGCGTCGCGCTTCCTCGACGCGCTCGCAAAGCGCCACCCGCGGGTGGCCAACGCCTGGGTCAACGCGGCGCTCGCGGTGATTGACGACATCCCCGGCCGCAGCAACCTGAAGCAGGGCCTGCTGGGTCGGCGCGCGTCGGAGCGGCTGGCGCGGGCCCTCGAACTGGAGCGCTCCGACGTCGCCCACTACCTGCGCGGCCGGGTCGGGCTCTTCTACCCGCGCGTGTTCGGGGTCGCGCCGCGCGCGATTCGCGACCTCGAGGCGGCGCTCGCCCTGCAGCGCGCCGCGCCGCCGCGCCGCTACCACGCGCTCACCTACGTGACGCTGGGCGACGCCTATCACTATCGGGCCGGCCGCCGGGCCGAGGCCCGCGCCTTGTGGCAGGAGGGGTTGCGCCGCTTCCCGGGCCACCCGGAGCTGGAGGCGCGGCTCGCCCGCGAGGGCGACGCGCTCAAGAAGCTGATCCAGCGCGCCCTCGACTGCGATCGCCGCATCGACACCAGCCTGCACGAGCTGGACGAGGGCTGAGGGGTTGGAGCCGCGCCGCTTCGCGCTGTGGCGCAACGTGTTCCTGCCGCACTCGGAAACCTTCGTCCACGACGAGCTGCGCGCGCACGAGCGCTGGCGGGGCACGGTGTTGTGCCTCGGGCGCCCGGCCGTGGGGGCGTTCCCGTGGCCCGACGTGGTCCGCGTCGCCCCGGTGCGGGCGCTGCCCGGCCGCGCCCGCGCGATCGATCGCGCGCTCGCCGGCTGCGAGCTGCTCCACGCCCACTTCGCGCACAACGCCGCCTGGGCGCTGCCGTTCGCCCGCCGCCACCGCCTGCCGCTCGTCGTCTCGCTGCACGGGCGCGACGTCGCCGCGCCGGGAGGCCTGACCGAGCCCGCGTGGTGGCCGTGGGGGTGGCGCCGTCGCGCGGTGTGGCAGGAGACGGCGCTGTTCCTCGCGGCAGGCGCCGACCTCGCCCGCGAGGCGGTGCGCCGCGGCTTCCCGCGCGATCGCGTCGTCGTCCACCGCCTCGGCGTCGATCTCGAGCGCTTCCGTCCGCCGCCCGCGCCGGCGTCCGGCCCGCCGCGGGTGCTGATGGTCGGCCGCTTCGTGCCGAAGAAGGGCCACGAGGACGGCCTGCGCGCGTTCGCTCGCGCTCGTGCCGCCGGGCTCGACGCGCGCCTCACGCTGATCGGCGCCGGGCCCCTGCTCGGCGCGTACCGCCGCCGCATCGCGGAGCTCGGCCTCGCGGACCGGGTCGAGCTGCCGGGCCCGCTCTCGCACGACGCCGTCGCCGAGCGGCTGCGGAGTGCCGTGGTCCTGCTCGCGCCGAGCGTCGTGGCCCGCGACGGAGATCGCGACTCGGGGCTGATCGTCGCCAAGGAGGCGGCGGCCTGCGGCGTACCGGTGCTGGCGACGCGCCACGGCGGCCTGCCGGAGATCGTGGACGACGGCGCGACCGGCGTTCTGGTGGCCGAGGGCGACTGGCGCGCGCTCGGCGACGCCCTCGCGGCGCTGCTGCGCGACCCGGCGCGCCGGGCTGCCTGGGGCGCCGCGGGCCGGCTCAAGATGGAGCGCGAGTACGACCTGCGCGAGCGCGTGCGCGCCCTCGAGAGAATCTACGACGGCATCGCCGCGCGCCGCGCGAATCGCGCCTCGACCTCGTAGAGGAACGCGTCGAGCGCCTCCGGGTCGATCGGGTCGCCGTTGAGCTGCAGGCAGAGCACGTGCATGTCGTCGGCCGGCGCGGCGTGGGGGAACTGGGCTTCCGCCACCCGCGCGGCCATGCACTCGAGCGGCGCCACGCTCAGCACCCCGTCGAGGTCGCCGGCACGCCACGCGTGCAGCGCGCCGCCCAGCGTCAGCGCGGGCTCGCCCTCGAGCTGGTGTCGGATGAACGGCGCCGCGGCGCGCAGCTCTGCGGCTGCGGAGGGCGGCTGGGGCCAACCGAACGGCCGGCGCACGAGCTGCCAGGCCCGAGCCTGGATCCGGGCCTGGATGAAGGCGCTGAAGCGGGTGGCTGCATCGCGCGGGATGCCGACCAGCGCGTTGATGTGCTCCTGGTACTCGAGCCAGGGATGGACGGGCTCGACGCGCACGCGGATGCCGCGCGCGAGCAGGCGACGGACCAGGTCGTCGGTCGCGAACGGATCGAGCCGCACGTAGATCTCGCCGACCACGAGCACGGCCGGCCGCGGTCGCGGGTCGCGCAACGCGGCCAACTCGCGCGCCGCCTCGCGCAGGAAGGGCCCGCAGCCGAACAAGCGGCCCCGCGCGACCTCGGCAAGCGCGCGGCGAGCGCCGATTTCACCGGCCGCGGTGCACTCGAGGTGGGCGAGCAACTCGCGCAGCCGTCGCAGGTGGGCCGCGCTCACGGCCGCGGGGTCGGGCGCGCCGGCCAGCGCGTCGCAGCGCATCGCCTCCAGCAGCTCGGCGGCCATCAGGCCGCTGAAGACCAGGGCCGCGAGGCCCGCCGGCGCGCCCTCGAAGTAACCGTCGTCGGAGGGTGTCCACAGCCGCACCCGCGAGTCGAGGCCGAGACGCTCGAAGACGAGGCGGTCCACCGCGTGGTACATGCCGAAGCGGCACGGGCCGCGCGCGGTCGGCATCAGCATCGCGAATCGTTCGCCGGGCGCAGCCCGCTCCACGCGCCGCAGCACGCTGCCCAGGGTCAGCGCCAGCGGCAGGCACTCCTTGCCCGTCGTGTGCCGGCGGCCCGCCTCGAGCGCGGCCCGGTCGGGCACGGGCAGGCACTCGGCCGCGACGCCGAGCCCGCGCAGGCAGGCCGCCAGCGCTTCGGTGCCCGGGCCGAGCCGCGGCAGCAGCACCACGCGCCCCTCGTCGTGCAGAGCTCGCAGCCGGGTCGGCGCAGGGTCGAGCCGGGTCAGCGAACGCGCCGCCGGTGCCGCCAGGGGAGCGGAGCGCGCTCGGCGATCCTCCCCCACGCAGTGCAGGAAGGCCTCGACCCGGGTCCGGGTGCCGGCGTCGCCGGCGTGCCCGTCGGTCTCGATCACCGCCCAGGGCTTGCCGCGCATCAGGTCGGCGAAGAGGTGGAGCAGGAAGCTGTCCGGGCCGCAGGCGTAGTTGGAGCACCACAGCCCGTACTGGTCGCGGGCGTGGCGCACGTCGTGGGCCGCGCGCAGCAGCCGCTGCCCTGAGCTCCAGAACACGGAGCGCAGGACAGGCGCGTCGTCGCGGGTCGGGTAGCAGTCGGCCGGCACGGCCAGCGCGCCCTGCTCGCGCAGGATCGCCGGCACGTGCGCGTCGAGCGCGCGGTTGTGGATCGTGTAGGCGCGGCCGAGGACGACGACGACGGGCAGCTCGTGCCGCGCGGCGTAGTCGAGCACGCGCGCGCCGACCGCGCGGCAGTCGCGCTCGAAGCGCTCCTGGACGGTGATCGCCCGCGCCAGTGCCGCGTCAGCCCGGCACTCCGGCAGGCCGAGCCCTCGGGCCAGCGCGCGCAGCTCGCGGCGCACGCTGGCGGCGCGCAGGCCGTCGCGGGCCATCACCAACACGGGCGAGAGCGCGTCGGGGCCACGGCTGCCGTTGCGCGCGGCCAGGCTGGTGCGCAGGATGTCGGCGCTGCCCGTGACGATCGGGCAGGTCACCGAGCGGCCCTCGTCGCGCGCGGGAGGCAGCTCGACCAGCATCGGCAGGAACAGGAAGTCCGGGCGCCGCTCGGCCAGCTCGCCCACCAGCCCGTGGTAGAGCTGCATCGGAGCGCAGAACGGCACCGTCGCCTCCTCCACGCCGCGACGCAGCGCGGGCCGCGCGCCGCGCGCGACCTCGACGTCCAGTCCCAGCTCGGCGAAGAAGGTGGCGAAGAAGGGCAGCAGGCCGCGCAGCGCGAACTCGTCCGCCATCGCGACCCGGCGCGGATCGCGCGGCGCCTCGAGCCCGGCGAGCACCCGCTCCACCAGCAGCTCGCGCTCGCGGAAGCCGTCGGGCGCGTCGTCGGGCAGCCGGACGCGGCCGCTGGTGCTGCCGCGCTCGTGCAGGGCGCAGGCCCCGCCCCACACGAGGCGCTGGCGGGTGCCGTTCACCTGCGTCTCCAGCCGCTCGATGCGGCAGCGCTGGCCGCTGCCGCCGCAGCCCGCGCTCGACTCGCACTGGAACTCGGAGCGGCCGGCGACGCGCGCCGCGAGGAAGCGGTCGAGCCCGAGCGCGGGCCCCGAAGCGGCGATCTGCGGCCGCTCGCGCAGGGTCAGCAGCGCGATGCCGAAGGCGCCCATCGCGCCAGGGTGCGGCGGCACCACGACCTCGCCCCCCGTGTTGCGCGCGACCGCCGCGGCCAGCGCGTCGGAGGCGAACGGCATGCCCTGGCAGAACACGACCGCGCCGACGGGGCGCTGGCCCTTGACCCGGTTCAGGTAGTTCTGCACGACGGAGTCGTAGAGGCCGGCGACGATCGCCTCGCGCGGGGCGCCGCTGGCGGTCGCCTCGTCGAGGATCTCGGCCATGAACACCGAGCAGTGCTGGCCGAGCGAGACGCCGTGCGGGGCCGAGAGCGCGATCGGCCCCAGCTCGGAGACGTGGGCGACGCCGGTGAACAGCCGGCCCTGTTCCTCGATGAAGGAGCCGGTGCCCGCGCTGCACGCCTCGTTCATCGCCGACTCGACGACGCGGCCGTCCTCGAGCCGCACGTACTTGGCGTCCTGGCCGCCGATCTCGAAGATGGTGTCGACCCGCGGCTCGAGCCGCAGCGCGCCGGCCGCGTGGGCGGCGATCTCGTTGAGCACCAGCACGGAGTCGGGGCCGAAGCAGGCCGAGAGCAGCGGCCCGACCACCTCGCGCCCGCTGCCGGTGGCGCCCACCGCGGCGACCGGGGCCGCGCCCCAGGGGTGCTCGAGGAACTCGCCGGCCAGGCGCTGGGCTGCGCCGACCGGGTCGCCCGCGGTGGCGGTGTAGGCGTGCCACAGCAGCGTGCCGTCGGCGGCGTCGACGGCCGCGGCCTTGGTGCCCGTCGACCCGACGTCGAGCCCGAGCACGACCCGCGCGCGCGGGCGCTGTGCGGGGGCCGGCAGCGACGGCGCGGGCAGCCGCCGCACCCGCGCCAGCGCATCCGCGAGCGGCGGCAGCGGGTCGAGGCGAGGCGGCGCCGTGTCGACCGCGCGCCGGCCCGGCCCGTCCGCACGCGCGGCCAGCAGCGCGCAGCCGAGCGCCTCGAGGAACGGCGCGTCGGCGGCATCGAGCTCGAGCGCCTGCAGGCCGTGGCGCGCGAGGAACGCGGCGAAGTGGGCGCGCACCCGCCGCGAGCGCGCGACGCCGCCGCACAACGCGACCCGCGGCGGGCACACCCGCGGCCGCACCAGCGCCTCGGCGCTCTCGGCGACCGCGTCGAACAGCCCGGCCAGCACCCGCGCGCGGTCGTGGCCCGCGTTGGCGAGGTGGGTCATGTCGGTCTTCAGGATCACGGGGCAGCGGCCGGACAGCGCTGCCGCGTCGGGTGCGTTCGCCGCCAGCGCGTCGGCTTCCTCGACGTCGAGCCCGAAGCGGGCCACGAGCTGGCGCAGGAAGTTGCCGGTGCCCTGCGAGCAGCGCGGGCTCTCGCGCGGCACGACGCGGCCGCCCGCGCGCAGCTCCAGCGCCTGCACGCCGTGCGAGCCGATCGACACCAGCGTCGCCGGCGCGTCGCCCGCGAGGAAACGGAAGCCCGCCGCGCGGCCCTCGCCTTCCGGCACCCGCGGCCGGCCCAGCGCCCGCGACAGGCGCCCGCAGGCGAGCTGCGCGTCACCGTCGACGCCCCACGCGGCGAGCGCCTCCGCGAGCCGCCGCCCCGGTTGTTTCGCGTGCTCGAGCAGCACGCGGTGCCGCCACTCGAGGCGTTCGCCCTCGCGCTCGAGCAGCACGACCTTCAGCGTCTCCGCCCCGGCGTCGATGCCGACGTAACAGCCCGCCGCCGCGTCGCGTGCTAGCCTGCCCGCCCTGCGCCGATGAGCCCCGACACTCCCGCCCGCGCCGCCGACTTCTGGTCCGACCTGCGCCGGCTGCCGAACCTCCTGTCGCTGACGCGGGTCGCCGGCATCGTCATGGCCGCGGGGTTGTACCTTGCCGGCGAGATTGTCTGGGCCTTCGCGATCGCCGTGCCCGCCGCCCTCACCGACTACGTCGACGGCTGGCTCGCCCGCCGCCGCGGCGAGGTGACGCCGCTCGGGTCCGTGCTCGACCTGATGGCCGACATGCTCTACACGCTGTTCTGCCTCGGCGTCGGCGTGCACTCCGGGCTGTGGCCACTGTACCTGCTGTTCGCCTGGGGCCTGCGTGACCTCACCGTCGTCGGCCTGCGGCTGAACGCGGCGCAGCAGGCATTCACGATCCCCAGCAGCCTGCTCGGCAAGGTCGCCGGCAACGTCAACTACTACGCGATGCTGGTGCTTGGCCTCGACCTGATCCGGCCCTTCGCGTCGGCCGACCTCACCGCGGGCGTTCATGTCCTCGGCCTCGCGGGTATTCACGTCGGGATTGGCCTGCAGTGGGTCGCCGGCTGGCGTTACCTGCGCGAGTACGCAGTGCGCTACCGCAGCCCGCTCGCGCCGTCATCGCGCGAGCCTCACGAAGAAGCGTAGCCGGCGCGGCGCGGGGTCGAAGAAGCCGCCGAAGCCGGGCGCCTCGACGAAGGCCTGGACGTCGCGCGGAACGAAGGTGCCGAGCAGGTGGGCGACGCCGAGCCCGACCCACGGCTGCCACTTCCTGACGCGCACCCGGCGCTCGACGGACACGTCGAGCACCGTCGCCGTCGGAAAGCGGCCGGCGCGGTTGCGGGCCCCGGCGACGTCGCCGTCGGGCGTGAGCGCCGTCCACGGCGTGCCGCGCTGGGCGTCGAACACCGACGTCAGCGCCCAGTCCTCGCCGATCGCCGAGCTGAGTCGCAGCAGCAGCCGCTGCGGCACGTCGAAGTCGGCCGGTCCCCACGCCACGGGCTGGATCAGCGGCGGGCGCGCGGTCCCGAAGAGCGCGGCGAAGGCGTTGAGGTCGGCCTCGGAGCGGGACGCGATCCAGGAGGCGGCGAGCTCCGTGCCGGGCCGCGGCGTCAGCCGCGCGGAGAGCTCGAGTTCTCGGTAGCGCGAGCGGCCGTCTCCGCGCAGCAGCAGCCTGGCGTCGCCTCCGGCAGTCACCGGGTCGACCACCAGCTCGCGCCGGCCGCGACGCAGCAGGCCGCCCGCGCTCAGCTCGAGGTGGCTGGCCACCTGCCAGGTGACGCGCGCGGTGACGGCCGTGCAGCGCGCGGTGCCGAGGTCGGCAGCGGCCTGGGGCCGGTACACGTGGTCCGAGACCAGCGTGCGGCCGTCGGCGGCGAAACGCTGCTCGTGGCGCGCCTCGAGCGACTCGAACACGCCGACCAGCGACGGCGTGCGCTCGGTGAACACGCCCGCGCTGGCGGCCAGCCGCCAGCGCCCACCGCGCGAGAAGAACACGGCGCCCATGCGCGGCGCCAGCACCGCGTCACCCAGCACGCCGTCGCGGTCGAGGCGCAGCGCCAGCTCGATCGCCAGGTCCGGCCGCGGCCGCCAGCGGTCGCGGGCGAACAGCGCGACGTCGGTGCTCGCGAGCGCGAAGGCCGCCGTCGGTCCGAACCCGATGCGGCGGGCGAGGCTGCCGTCGAGCCGGCGCAGCTCGATCGGGTCGCTCGTGCTCTCGCCCGCGAAGTCGACGTGGAACAGGTCGAGGCCCAGCCGCAGGTCGTGTTCGCCCCACGGCCCGCGCCGCAGCAGCGACAGCGACGGCACGAGCTGCACGCTGGTCGACTCGCGGCGCTGGCTGTTGAACCAGCGCCCGCCGTTCTCCAGCGGGTGCAGCGCGAGCGTGCCGCGCGCGGGCGGGCCCAGCCGAAGCGTCTGGCGGCCGACGTGGAAGCCGGTCGACAGCACCGCCGAAGAGCCGACGACCGCGTCGTGGGTCAGCGAGACGTTGTAGACGCCCGCGCGCTGGTCCCAGGTCGTGGCCGGTGGCTGGAAGGTCGAGAGGTTGGTCTGGGTGCGCGTCTCCGGGAAGGCGCTCAGCAGCAGCCCCGTGTGGTGGCGCGGCCCCGAGCGCAGGTCGAGTCGCGTCACCGCCGACACGAACTCCTGCTTGCGCAACTCGTCCTCCGGGCGGCTGCGCACGTCGGCGACCGTGTAGCGGTACTGGACGCTCTGCGCGAGGTAGAGCCGCCCGCGCTGCAGCGGGCCGCGCAACGCGAGCCGCGGCGCGAAGGAGCGGATGCCCAGGATCTCGAGCGGGTTCCCGCGCCGGGTCCGCAGCGCCGGCTCCAGGTTGTTGAGCGCGAAGCTCCAGCGCTCGCCGCCGGTGCGCGGGTGGAGCAGCACGAGGCCCGCGCCGAAGCGGCCGAACTCGGCGGCCGTCGGGCTCGCCAGCACCTCGACGCCCGCCACCGCGTCGACCGGCATCCGCACCCGCGACTCGCCCGTGCCGGGGTCGGTGAGGCTCATCGAGCCGAGTTGCATCCCCGTCTGCTGGGGCCGGCCGCCGCGCAGGCCGAGGCCCGCGTCGACCCGCAGCACGCCCGGCATCGCGGTCAGCGCGTCGTCGACGCTGGTGCCGCCGGCCGGCACCCGCTCGAGCAGCAGGCCGTCGAGCGTCTCGACCGGCGAAGCCGTGTTCTCCGCGGCGCGTGGCACCGGGCTCACCTCGACGTACTCGGCGCGGCCTCCGACCTCCAGCGCCAGGTCGACTTCGCTCCGCTCGCCGGCGCGCAGTTCCACGCTTCGCTCGGCTGGGGCGAAGCCGTCGATGCGCGCGCTCACCCGCGCCGTGCCCGGCGCGAGGTTCTCCAGCCGGTAGCGCCCCTCGCCGTCGGTCGTGGTCTCGGCGAGCACCTGGCCGTCCCGCGTCACCACGATCGTCACCCCCGGGGCCGGTTCGCCACCGGCCAGGACGCGCCCGGACAACGACGCGGCGGCCGGATTGGCGAGCGTTGCCAGGGCGCTGCCCGCGAGAGCGAGCGCGGCGACGACGCTCACGGCCCGCCGGCCCCGACCAGGGTGCCGGCGCCGACGCGCCCCGCGGCCGCCAGCCGGCCCGCCTCGCGCAACGCCGCCGGCGTGTCGACGTCGATCCAGCAGGCGTCGCCCACGTCCACGGCGCCCATGCGTCCCTGCTCGCACAGCGCGCGGATGGCCCCCGACAGCGAAGCGTCGCCGCCCGCGAGGCTCGCGCGCATCGCGTCGAACGCGCCGGCGCCGAGCGTGAACACGCCGGTGTCGATCGCGTCGAACGGCTCGAGGCCCTTGCCGATCGCGCGCACCCGGCCAGCCGCGGTGGCGACGCGGGTCGCGTCGTCCTTGTCGAACACCGACTCCACGTGGCGGTCGACGGCGAGCCAGCCGCCGAGCCCGGGGTCGCCGGCCTGCAGCAGGCGCTGCAGCAACTCGGGCGCGAACAGGTGATCGGCCATCAGCAGCAGGAACGGCGGCCGCACCCGCGGCTCGGCACACAGCAGCGACAGCCCGTTGGGTTCGTCGTGCCGCGGGTTGTGGACGAACTCGACGGCGGGCGCTTCCGCGAAGCGATGGGCGCGCAGGCGCTCCGCGTCGTGGCCCGTGACCACCACCGCGCGGCGCACGCCGGCGGCCGCCAGCAGCGCCAGCACGTGGTCGAGCAGCGCGCGCCCGGCGACCTCGACGAGCGGCTTGGGCGACCCGCACGAGCACAGCCGCTGGCCGTTGCCGGCGGCGAGGATCACGGCCTGCTCGGGCGTCACGCCGACTCCAGCGCCGCCAGGAAGCGCGCGCACTCGTCGTGCGACCCGACCGTCACCCGCACCCAGGGGCCGAGTCCCGGCATCGCGCTCTGGTCGCGCACGCTGACGCCGCGCCGCCGCAGCCGTCGCACGAGCCGCGCGGGGTCGGCCGCGCGCAGCAGCACGAAGTTGGCCGGCGCCTCGACGACCGTGTGGCCGCCAGCGCGGAGCGCGCGCACGAGGCGACGGCGCGCGGCGGCGACGTCGCGCACGTGGGCCCGCATCGCGCCGAGGTCGTCGAGGGCGGCGGCCGCCGCGACCTGGGCGACGGCGCCGACGTCCTTGCCGTTGCGGATGCGCTCGACGCCCCGCATCACCGGGCGCCGCGCCAGCGCGTAGCCGATCCGGAGCCCGGCCAGGCCGAACGCCTTCGAGAACGAGCGGGTGACGACCAGGTTGGGGTGGGCGTCGAGCAGGCTCGCCGCGGTCCGGCCCATGAACTCGAAGTAGGCCTCGTCGACCACCAGCAGCCCGGCCGGGATCGCCCGCGCCAGCCGCGCGAGATCGCGCAAGGAGTAGGTGCGCCCCGTGGGGTTGTTGGGGTTGCACAAGTAGACGATCCGGGTCCGCGGCTCCAGGCGGCGGACGAGGCGCCCCACGTCCGCGCGAAACGGGTCGCCCGCGACCGAGAGCTCCACGCGCGCGCCCAGCGCCTCGCCGAGCACGCGCACCTGGTCGTAGCAGGGCGCGCTGAGCAGCACGTGGTCGCCGGCCTTCACGAAGGCGCGCACCAGGTACTCGAGGGCCGCGTCGGAGCCGTTGAAGACCCGGATCTCGCCGGCGGATCGCCCCGTGTAGCGAGCGAGGCGCCGCCGCAGGGCCCGCGCCTCGGGGTCGGCGTACCAGTTGAACCCGCCACCCGCCACGAAACGGGCGACCGCTTCGCGCACCCGGTCCGAGGCCGGGCGCGTGCACTCGTTGCGGTCGAGCCACAGGCCGGGGCTGCGTCGATAGGTGGGGCGAGGCCGGACGACCGCGGCCGGAGGTGGCAGCCGCGTCCGTTGCTGCGGCGAGGTGAGCCGAGGTGTCCCCGGGGGCCGTGCCAAGTGCTCCTCGTGTTGCGCCGGAGGGGTTCCGGGAGGCTCCCCTTCGCAAGAGGCGTGCCGAAGACGCTGCCGGCTCGGCCGCAAAGGTTGCCTAGCCTGTGGCGAGAGCCGCCACTTCGGCGGCGACGCGGGCGCAGGATTGGCCGTCGAGCGGCGCCAGGTGGCGGCGGCAGAAATCCGCCGAGCGTTCACGGCAGCAGTCCGGCTCCGCCAGGGATCGGGTCAGCGCCGCGATCAGCTCGTCCGGGGAGCGCGCCACGAGGCCGCCATGTTCCGAGAGCGGCATCCGCCAGCGGCGGGCCGGGTCCGTTGCCCGCTGCTCGCGCACCCGGCCTCCGCGCCACTCGCGCCAGACCGCGGGCGCGTCGGCGGCGACGGGGTGGACGTGGATCGACGGGCGGCCCGTCGCGTAGAAGAAGGTGAGCAGCGACGAGTAGTTGCTGACGACCACGTCGGACGCCAGGATGTCGAGCAGGTTGTCGGGGTGCTCGTCCTTGAACTTGACCAGCACCCCGTGGGCGGCCGCCAGTCGTTCCAGCGCCGCGACGTAGGGGGCGTCGAAGCGGCGGCGGTCGTGCAGGCGCAGGATCAGCCCGCAGCCGAGCCGTGCTGCGGCCGCGAACAGGTGGCGAAAGACCTCGATGTCGTCGCCCCAGTGCGCGAACACGCGCCCGTACTGCCAGGTGAAGGCCAGCAACGCGAGCTTGCGATCGCGCAGGCGCGGCGGGTAGTGCCGCCGCAGCTCGTCGCGCGGGACGCGGGTGTCGACGATCAGGTCGAGGTACGGCTGGCCGGTGACCCGCAGGTTCTCCGCGGCGAAGCCCGACACTTCGGCGCGCACGCGGGCGTCGGTGGGGCCGGCGCACAGCCAGCGGAAGCGCGGGTTCGGGCGATCGCCGCCGCACCCGGTCAGCCGCCGGATGGCGCGATGGATCTGCGCGAACTCGCGGCGGTCCTGCGGGCCCTTCCAGCCGAAGCCGTGCCACGTCGTCGCCAGCGCCGGGGACCAGGCGCGGGCGGGGAAGTGGTTGTCGACGATCGTCACCTGCGGCGCGAGCTGGCGCAGCCGGCGCTCCGCGTCGGGGTCCGCTGCCGACACGATCGGGCACCCGATCGGCACCCACTCGCGCACCGGCTCGGCCGGCGGCACCTCCCGCTCGCAGACGACCAGCGCCTCCACGTCGTCGCGGGTCGAGAGGTGATGGGCGAGCGCGTACATGTTGGCCTGCAGGTCGGTGGCGTAGAGGCAGACCCGCAGCCGATCCGTCACGGACGCTCGTCCCCCGTCGTCGCCAGGTCGGCGACGGTGTCGACCTCGAGCCAGTCGCGCTCACCCAGGTCCTCGAACAGCACCGGCCGCTCGACCCGCTCGAGCAGTGCGTGGTGGGTCCCGGGCACGCGCTCTCCCCCCTGCGCTGCGGCCCTCCGGTAGGCGTCGACGCCCGACCCGAGCAGCAGCACCGCCCCGGCCGACACGGCACCGGCGCCGGAGAGGTCCTTGCCGACGCGCAGCACTCGGCCGCCGTCCAGCTCGAGCCGCATGTCGTCCGGCGCGAAGTCGCGGGTGCGGGCGCCGAAGAGGTGGATGCCCGGCCCGCCCGCGCGGGCGACCGCGGCCATGCGCGAGAAGGCGGCGCTGCCGAAGCAGGTGTCGCCGTTGAGCAGCAGCAGTGCCTCGACGCCGCCGACGACCTCGAGCGCGAGCCGCACGGAGTGCACGACGCTCTCCTCGAAGCGCGGGTTCCTCACCGTCCGCACCGGGGGCGAGGCGCGCTCCGTCCGCCGCCGCTCGAGGTGGGTCTCCACCCGGTCCGCGGCGAAGCCGGTGACCACCAGGACGCGGGCTTCCGGCGCGGCCGCGTGCAGGCGTTCGAGGTCGAGGTCGAGGATCGTCGAGCCGCCCCCGAGCGCGAGCAGGCACTTGGGCGTCGGCGGTGCGGCCTGGCCGCCGTTGAAACGGCGCCCCGTGCCCGCCGCCAGGATCACGACCTGCATGCGCGGACGTCGAAATGCAAGTTGCGCGCCGCCCCGGCCTCGCCGCGCCCGGCCGCTCGCGCGATGATCGGCTTCCACGGCGGCCCTCGGAGAGGCAACGGTGAGCGTGGCGACGGAGGGGAAGGCGAACCCGCGGCCGGGCCCGCCCGCGCTCGAGAGCGCGACCCGCCGCGCGCTGCGCGACGGCATGCTGTGGCTGGGCGCCGGCGGGGTGGCGACCCACGCGATCGACGCCCTGAGCGGGGTGGCGATCCTGTACCTGCTGGGCCCCGCGGAGCTCGGCATCGCCACCCTGGCCTGGTCGCTCGCGGTCGTGCTGGAGGCGTTCAACGGTTTCGGCGTCGGCCTGGCGATCGTGCAGGCCCCGGAACTCCGGCGCTCGCAGCTCGACGGGGTGTGGTGGTACACGCTGGGGCTCGCGCTGCTGCTGGCGGCGGCGGTCGTGCTGGCCGCTCCCGCGATCTCGGGTGCGATGGCGGCGCCCGAGTTGAGCGGACTGCTCGTCGTCAGCGTGCTCAAGCTGCCACTGGTCGGCGCCGCGCTGGTTCCGCTCCAGCTCCTGAACCGCGAGCTGCGCTTCCGCGAGATCGCCGGCCTGCAGGCGACGGCGACGCTGCTCACGGCGCTTCTGCGCGTCGGCCTCGCCGCCGCCGGCTGGGGCGCCTGGGCGCTGGTCTGGGCCCACACGGCGCACGGCCTGGTCACGCTGGCAGGGGCCCTGGTGCTGAAGCCGTTCTGGCCGCGCCCGCGCCTCGCGCTGGCGGAGATCCGGCCGCTCGTCACCTTCGGCGCGCAGGCCGCCAGCGCCTCGGTGATCTACCACTTCTATCGCAACGCCGACTACCTGGTGGTCGAGCGCTTCTTCGGCCGCGAGGCGCTCGGTCTCTACCGCGCGGCGTTCGACCTGGCGATGACGCCCGTGCTCGCCGTCCTCACCGTCGCCAACCGCGCGGCGTTCCCGGTGTTCGCGCGACACGCCGACGATCCCGCCCAGCTCCGCGCCAGCTTCCTGTGGACCGTGCGCGTGGTCGGCCTGCTGACCGCTCCGGTGGCCGCGTTCCTGATCTTCGCGGCGCCCGACCTCTTCTCCTGGCTCGGCGGCGGGCGCTGGGCTGCCGCGGCCCCGGCGCTGCAGGTCCTGGCTGCGGCCGCCGCTCTGCGGTGCCTGGCCCAGCTCTTCCCGCGGCTGTTCCATGCCTGCGGCCGCCCCGGCCTGGCGCTCGTCGACGCCGCCCTGTCGTGCGTCGTGTTGTGCGGCGCGTTCGTCCTGTGCGCCTCCGCGTGGGGCGCCCGCTGGAACGAAGCCAGCGTGGCCTTCGCCTGGCTCGCGGCCTACCCGCTGCTGCTCGCCGTCCTGCTCGCGCTCGCCCGTCACGTCGCCGGCCTGCGCGTTCGCGAGTGGCTCACCGCCCTCGCCCCCGCGGCGGGGCTGGCGCTCGTGGCGTCGCTCGCCAGCGCCGCGGCGCTCCAGGCCGCCGACCCCGGGCCGCGGCCGGGAGTGCCCACCCTCCTCGTCCTGGTCGCCGTTTCGGCGACGGGCGGCCTTTACGCCTTGTTCCACCGCCGGCTGTACGGCCCGCTACACTGACCTCCATGGAGATTCACGACGCTCCCGCCCTCGTCACCGGCGCCGGGCGCGGGATCGGGCGCGCGATCGCGCTGGAGCTGGCCCGGGCCGGCGCCCGCGTCGCCGCGCTCGCCCGCACCCGCGCCGAACTCGACTCGCTCGCAGCCGAGGCTGCGGGCTTCGGCGGCCGTGTGCTGCCCGTCGTCGCCGACCTGCTCGACCCGGCCGCGTCGGCGCACGCGCTGGCCGCGGCGCGCGAGGCGCACGGGCCGCTGCGCATACTCGTCAACAACGCCGGGGTCGCCATGCACAGGCCGTTCGCCGAGCTGACCGATGCCGACTGGGACCAGGTGATCGGCCTCAACCTGACCGCGGTGATGCGGCTGACCCGCGACGCGCTGCCGCAGCTCTGCGAGCGCGGCGGCCACGTCTTCATGATCTCGTCGCTGGCCGGCCAGAACCCGATCGCCGGGCTTTCCGCCTACTGCGCGAGCAAGGCTGCGCTCGACCACCTGACCACCTGCCTGATGCTCGAGGTGCGCCATCACGGCGTGAAGGTGACGACGATCGCGCCCGGCTCGGTCAACACCACGTTCGGTGGGCGGGAGGCCGCGGAAGCCGCCTGGATGATTCAGCCGGTGGACGTCGCGCAGACCGTGCTCGACCTGCTGCGGCTGCCCGACAACGCGCACTCCAGCCGGGTCGAGATGCGGCCGGCGCGACCGCAGTCGAAGTGAAGCGTTGAAGCGGATGGGGCTGGGCCGGGCCGAACGCCCCGGCCGCCCGGGACGCGCCGGCTCACGCGAGGCGAAGGGTCCGATCGACACCCGTCGCGCCTGGCGCGAGGCGAAGGCGCTGCTGCAGGAGCACCGGCGCTCGATCGGGTTCGGCCTGGCGCTGATGGTCGTCAGCCGGCTGGCCGGGCTGGTGCTGCCGGCCTCGACCAAGTTCCTGATCGACGACGTGCTCGGCCGCGGGCGCCACGACCTGCTGCTGCCGCTGGCGGCGGCCACCGGCGGGGCGACGCTGCTCCAGGCGGCGACCAGCTTCGCCAACTCGCAGGTCGTGTCCGTCGCCGCCCAGCGCGCGATCATGACCATGCGCCAGCGGGTGCAGCAGCACGTGCTGCGGCTGCCCGTGCGCTGGTTCGACCAGACGAAGAGCGGCACCGTCGTCTCGCGGGTGATGAACGACGCCGAGGGCATCCGCAACCTGATCGGCACCGGGCTGATCCAGCTCGTCGGCAGCGTGATGACCGCGGTGATGGCGCTGGGCGTGCTGTTCTGGCTGCACTGGCGCCTGACCCTCGGCACGCTGCTGTTCCTGGCGGCGTTCGGGACCGCGATGGCGGTCGCCTTCCGGCGGCTGCGGCCGCTGTTCCGCGAGCGCAACGAGATCACCGCCGAGATCAGCGGCCGCCTGGCCGAGGCGATCGGCGGCGTGCGGCTGCTCAAGGTCTACGTCGCCGAGGCGCGCGAGGCCGAGGTGTTCGCCGCCGGGGCGCGGCGGCTGTTCGAGAACGTGGCCGGCACCATCACCGGCACCAGCGCGATCACCGCGGTCTCGACGGCGATCGTCGGCGCCATCGGCGTGCTGATCATGGTCGTCGGCGCGCGCGCGATCCAGGCCGGGACGATGACGGTCGGCGATCTCGTCATGTACACCTTCTTCGTCGGCCTGACCGCGATGCCGGTGGTGCAGATCGCCAGCATCGGCACCCAGGTCAGCGAGGCGTTCGCCGGCCTCGACCGCGTGCGCGAGGTGCTCGACCTCGCCACCGAGGACGAGGAGGACGAAGCGCGCGCTCCCCTCGCGGCGGTCGCCGGGCGCGTCGAGTTCCGCGACGTGTGGTTCGAGTACGAGCCGGACGTTCCGGTGCTGAAGGGGGTCACGTTCGAGGTGCCGGCGGGCCAGACCGTCGCGCTGGTCGGCTCCTCCGGGTCGGGCAAGAGCACGATCCTCTCGCTGGTGATGGCGTTCCAGCGGCCGCAGCGCGGCCGGGTGCTGCTCGACGGCCAGGATCTGCAGGCGCTGCGCCTGCGCGACTACCGCCGCGCGCTGGGCGTCGTGATGCAGGACAACTTCCTGTTCGACGGCACGATCGCCGACAACATCGGCTTCGCGAATCCGGGCGCGACGCGCGAGGAGGTCGAGGCGGTCGCGAAGATCGCCCACGTCGACGAGTTCGCACTTCGCTTCGAGCAGGGCTACGACACGGTCGTCGGCGAGCGCGGGGTCAAGCTCTCCGGCGGCCAGCGCCAGCGGGTGGCGATCGCCCGCGCGATTCTGGCCGACCCGCGGCTGCTGCTGCTCGACGAGGCCACTTCTTCGCTCGACTCCGAGAGCGAGGCGCTGATCCGCGACGGCCTGCGCCGGCTGCGCGCCGGGCGGACCACGTTCGTGATCGCCCACCGGCTGTCGACGATCACCTCCGCCGACCAGATCCTGGTGGTCGAGAAGGGCGAGATCGTGGAGCGCGGCAGCCACCGCGAGCTGCTGGCGCGCGGAGGCCGCTACCGCGAGCTGTACGAGCGCCAGCACCGGGTGGAGGTCGACGAGTTCATCAACCCGGGCGAGGACTTCACCGCGGCCGCGGAGCCGCCGCGGTGAGCCGGGTTCCGCTCGCGGTCAAGCTCGCCTACGCGGCACCGGCCTTCGCGCTGGCGGTGGTGGGCATCCCGGTCTACGTCTACATCCCCAAGTTCTACACGGACGTCGTCGGCGTGAACCTGGCCGCGCTCGGCACGATCCTGGCCGGCGTGCGGGTGTTCGACGCGGTGATCGACCCGGCCATGGGCCACCTTTCCGATCGCCTCCGCACCCGCTGGGGCCGGCGGCGGCCGTGGATCGCGGGCGGCTCGCTGCTGGTCGCGCTGTTCATCTTCCTGCTGTTCGTGCCGCCGCCCGGATCGCCCGGCTTCGAGACCGCGTGGTTCGCGTTCTGCATGTACGCGCTGTTCCTGTTCTGGACGATCGTGACGGTGCCGTACGAGGCGCTCGGGCCCGAGATCACCGCCGACTACCACGAGCGCACGGCCCTGTTCGGCCTGCGCGACGGGCTGCTGATCGCCGGCACGCTGTTCGCTGCGGCCTCCCCGGCGATCGTGCAGAAGGCGTTCGGGCTGCCGGCGGACGCCGACGGCGAGCGTGCCAAGTTCTTCTGGATCGCCGTGCTCTACGCGCCGCTTGTGGTGGCCAGCGCGTGGTGGTGCACGGCCGCGGTGCGCGAACTGCCGGAGGTGGCCCGGCCGCGCGCGACGGGCCTCTGGGCCGGGATGCGCGAGGCGCTGCGCAACCGCCCGTTCGCGATCCTGCTGTCGGCGTACACGATCAGCGCGATCGGCTCCAACCTGCCGGCGACGCTGATCCTGTTCTACGTGCAGTACGTGCTGGAGTCGCCGCACGCCGACGCCTTCCTGCTGCTCTACTTCGCGACCGGCATCGTGTTCCTGCCGGCCTGGGTGGCGATCGCGCGGCGGGTCGGCAAGAAGGCGGCATGGCTCGCCTCGATCGGCGTCAACACGGGCGCGTTCGTGGGCGTGTTCTTCCTGGGCCCCGGCGACGCCGCGCTCTACGGCGTGCTCGTCTTCTTCTCCGGCGTCGGCTTCGGCGCCACGCTGGCGCTGCCGTCCTCGATCCAGGCCGACGTGCTCGACTACGACGAGCTGAAGAGTGGCCTGCGCCGCGAGGGGCTCTACGTCGGGCTGTGGTCGATCGCCAAGCGCCTCGCGGCGGCGATCGGAGTTGGCGCCGGCCTCGGCCTGCTGGGCCTCGCCGGCTACGAGCCCAACATGCCGCAGTCCGAGACGGTCAAGTTCACGCTGCGCGTGCTGTACGCGGGTGTCCCCTCGCTGTGCAACCTGGCGGCCCTGGCGATCGCCTTCGCCTACCCGATCACGGGCGAACTCCACGCCCGCATCCTCGACGCCATCGACCGCCGCCGCCGCGGCGAACCCTTCGACGACCCGCTCGCGGCCGTGCCGCGCTGAGTCCGCCTCAGCCGCGCTCGCGGGCGAGCCGGGCCCGCAGGCGCTCGCCGACGCCCGCCGGCAGCGGGTCGGGGGCCGTCAGCCGCTCGCGCAGCGCCGTCAGTGCGGCGCCGAAGCGGTGGCCGAAGCGCAGGCAGTTGTCGCAGCCGCGCAGGTGCTCCTCGATCCGCGCGCGCAGTGCCGGGTCGAGGCCGCCGTCGACGTACTCCGAGAGCTCGGCCAGCACGCGGCCGCAGCGGAGGCCGGCCACGGTCCGCTCACCTTCCATCGCGGCCTCCTTCGCGCAGGCGGGCGGCGAACCGCAACCGCGCGCGGTGGAGCCGGCTCTTCATCGCGGCCAGGCCGATGCCGAGCGCCGCCGCCGTTTCTTCGCCTGTCAGGCCCTCCAGCTCGCGCAGCACCAGCACCTCGCGTTCTTCGTCACCGAGCGCGTCGAGCGCCACCTGCACGCGCTCGCGTCGCTCCCGGGTGATCGCCACGGCCTCCGGGTCGTCCGCGGCGCCCCAGCCCGCCTGCTCGCCGAGTTCCTCGAGCGACGCGAACGCGCTCGGCTGGCCGGCCCGGCGGCGGTGCTGGCGATGAACCTGGTGCCGCACGATCGTCAGCAGCCAGGGCGCAGCGGAAGGCCCGCCGCGGAAACCGGCTGCCCCGCGCCAGGCCGCGAGGAACGCCTCCTGCAGCGCGTCTTCGGCGGCCGTGGCGTCGCGGGTCAGCGCCCGCGCGAAGCGGAACAGGCGAGCCTCGTGACGCGACACCACTCCCTCGAACGCCGCTGCGTCACCGTCCGCGGCGCGCCTCAGCAGCTCCGCGTCGTCTACCGCTTCGGGACCGGGCACGTGCTCCAGCCGAACAGCGTATAGAGAGGGCAGCTCCCGAGCAGGCCCGTCGTGATCGGCACCACGCCGATCCAGCCCCAGGGCGTCTGCGGGCCCACGAACGCCAGGCTCACCAGCCCGATTCCCGCGATCACCCGCACCGCCCGGTCCAGCCCGCCCTCGTTGGTCGGAAACAGCTTGTCCATGTCGCCTCTCCTTGGCCCGGGCGCGGCCGTCGACCCGCCCTCAGGGGGAAAGAGCCAGGCTCGACCGTGGAGGATTCACCGCGACCCTCAGAGCCTACTCGCGGTTCAGCGTCAGCGTGCCCGTGGCTTGCGAGCGGCCGCCTCGCCTCCTCTCGGCGTGGGTGCCGGTGAAGCTCCCGTCGCGCAGGGAGCCGCGGAACGTGAAGGTGCGGCCGCGCGTGCCCTCGTCGACCTGGCCCACGAGTTCCCCGCGGTCGAGGCTGCCGGTGGCCGTGCCGTCGTACTGGTAGTCGCGGCCCTCGAAGCGGAACGAGAAGGAGACCCGCCAGGTGTCGGCCGCCTGCGACGTGAAGCGCGCCTGCAACGGGCCTTCGGCGGCGCCGAGGTCCCAGCGATAGCGGCCCTGGAAGCGGATCGTTTCGGCCTGGACGGCGGCGGGAGCGGCGAGAGCGAGAGCGATCGGGAGCATTCGAGCCAGCGCGTGGCGCATGAGACGACCTCGGGCCCCCTCGCACGATCGTCGACGGGAACGCCCCGTTCCGCCAGCGGCGCGTCCAGCCGGCTGGTCGCTGCCCTGCGCATCGACTTTCCGGTCGGCTACGCTGCGCCGACAAGGAGCGCGCGATGAGCGACCAGAAGGCACGGGCGGCGGGCTTCCGGCGATTGCACGACGAGGGCGTGCTGCTGCTGCCGAACGTGTGGGACGGCGGCAGCGCGCGCATGATCGAGAGCCTCGGCGCGAAGGCGCTGGCGACGAGCAGCGCGGGCGTCGCCTGGGCCCACGGCTACGCGGACGGCGACCGGCTGCCCGTCGAGCTGCTGCTGCGCACCGTCGCGACGATCGTGCGCGTGGCGCGGGTCCCGGTCAGCGTCGACGTCGAGGGCGGCTACGCCGAGGAGCCCGCGGCGGTCGCGGCCGTCGTCGCGCGCCTGGTCGACGCGGGGGCGGTCGGCCTCAACATCGAAGACGGGACCCGCGACCCGGCCCGCCTCTGCGCCTGCATCGAGGCCGCGAAGCGGGCCGTGGCCGGCCGCGGCGGCGACGTCTTCGTCAACGCGCGGACCGACGTCTACCTGCGCGCGCTGGCGCCCCCGGAGCGCCGGGTCGAGGAGACGCTCGCCCGCGCGCGCCGCTATCGCGAGGCCGGCGCGGACGGGCTGTTCGTGCCGGGCGTGACGGATGGCGAGGAGATCCGCGCGCTGGCCGCGGGCGCCGGCCTTCCGCTCAACGTCCTGGCCCGGCCGGGGCTGCCGCCCGCCGCGCGGCTCGCCGAGCTCGGCGTGCGTCGGCTGAGTGCCGGCTCGTGGGTCGCGAGCGCGGCCTTCGGGCACCTGCGGGCGGTCGTCTCGGAGTTCCTGCGCGAGGGTTCCTGCGAGCCGCTGTTCGCGGACGCGTGGAGCTACGCCGATCTGCAGGCGCTGTTCGCCGACCGCTGAGCCGCTTCAGGCCGCCCGCGTCGGCGGCGCGGCGCCCCGCAGGCGCGCCATTTCGTTGAGGCGCAGCCAGTCGAGCGGCGAGGCGGACCGGTTCCGGAGCAGGCGCGGCAGCCGGGTGAGGATCGAGAGCTGCGGGCGCGGCTCGAAGCCCAGGCGCTGGCGCGAGCGGCGGGCGTCCACGCGCAGCGCGAGGTCGATGTAGCGCCCCATCCACGGCCGCTCGAACAGGGGCGCGCCCGTCGCCTCGCAGGCGATCTCGAGCAGCGGCAGGCCGAGCCGGCACAGCGGGCGCGGCACGAGCAGCGGTCGCAGCGGCGCGCCGGAGGCGGCCCCCGTGGCGGCGTCGAACAGCTCGCGATGCGAGGTCGCGCCGTCGGAGCTGGCGATCAGCACCGGCGCGGGGTCGATCTCGCGGCGGCGTGCGAGCAGCCGCAGCAGGAAGGCGACCGCGTCGTCGACGTGCAGGTAGGGCACCGCGGAGGCGCCGTGCCCGCCGAGCACGCGTCGCCGCCACTGCCGCGACAGCCAGGTCTCGAGCTGGCGGTAGAGCGGCTCGTACTCGCACCAGTCCGAGAACAGCGCGGCAAAGCGCACGACGAAGCTGCGGAAGCCGCGCGGTTCGCGCACGCAGGCTTCGCCCGCGCGCTTGCTCTCGGCGTACGGCGTGTCGCCGTCGGCGGGCGAGTCCTCGTCGAGCGCGCTGCCCGCGGGCGGGAAGCGGCAGGCCGCGAGCGAGCTCGCGAAGACCACGTCGCGCGCGCCGAGCGCCGCCGCGGCCTCCAGCACGTGCCGGGTGCCGGCGACGTTGGTGCGCGCGTACTCGGGGTGGCGCTCGCCGCTCAGGTCGTAGTGGGCGGCGAGGTGGAACACGGCGTCCACGGGCGGGCTCTGCCGCAACTCCTCGACGGCCGCGGCCAGCGACGCTTCGTCGCCGACGTCGGCGAAGACCCAGCCGACGCCCGGCGGCAGCGCGAAGCCGCGTCGCGCGGGCAGCGTGCGCGAGAGACCGACCACGTCGTGCTCGCGCCGCAGCGCCTCCACGAGGTGCCGGCCCAGGAACCCCGACCCGCCGGTGACGAGCACGCGAGCCATTCGCCTGCGCCTCCGCGACGGATCCTACGCCTGCGCGCGTCAGCGCGCGGGCTTCGCCTCGCGCACCGGCAGCGGCACGTTGCACACCTCGACCTTGCCGACGGGATCGAGGAACCACTCCTCGTGGCGGTGGCGGCGGGCCTCGATCAGCGCGCGGAAGGAGTCGGTGTCCGTGCGCAGCACCTCGAGCTTCGGCCGCTCCGCCTCCGGCAGGTCGGCGACCATCCGCACGCGCCGGATCGGCACCCGCTGCTCCGCCTTCTCGTAGAAGCCGAGCGGGCCGGTGCCGCGGGGCAGCGAGGTCAGGTGCTCGATGCCCTTCATCACCCGGCCGAAGGCGGTGATGTTGCGGTCGAGGTGGCGGGGCGAGTGGCCGGTCACCACGAAGAGCTGGGCGCCGCCGCCGCTGTCGGCGGTGTTGCCGCGGCCGGCGCCCAGCACGCCGTAGCAGTGGATCATCCAGGCGCGGCCCGTCTTCGGGTCGCGGGCGGCGGGGAAGCCGCCGCTCCATCCCGCCTCGGGCGCGTAGACGTCGCCGTCGGGGTTCGGCGTGAACGGCAGGCCTGCGGCAGGCCGGTCGAACTCCGCCGGCAGCGCCGCCTTGCCGACCTTCGGCACCCGCGACTTCGCTTCGTCTTCTTCGCCGTCGCCCCACTGCACGACGTAGTTGTCCTGCACGCGGTTGACCGTGAGGCCGTCGAAGAAGCCCTCGCGCACCAGCGCCCTCACGTTCGCCGCGTGGCCGGGCGCGAACGCCGCCGAGAGCTCGATCACCACGCTCCCGCCCGCGACCTCCATCACGAGGGTGTTCTCCGCGTCGAGCGGCCGCCAGTCGGCGGCCGTGGTCGCCGCCAGCACGCCAGCGGTGGTCGGCGGCGTGGGTTGCGGCGACTGGGCGGCGAGCGGGAGCCCGGCGAGGGCCAGGGCGAGGGCGTGAGCAGCGTGACGGGGCATCCGAACCTCCGCCGCGGATGGTATCCCGGCGATTGAATCGGAACCCGGTCCGCCGCGACCCCGTATACCGGTCAAATGACCGACGACCTCAAGGCGGACGTGAAGGTGGGCCTGCGCGGTCTCGTGCGCGAGCGGGCGTTCTGCGCCCTGGCGACGATCGTGCTGGCTCTCGGCATCGGCGGCGTGACGGCGATGTTCAGCGTCGTGAACGGGGTGATGCTGCGCGGCTTCTCGTTCCCGACCGCCGACCGCCTGGTGAGCGCGACCTTCGCCGACCCGTCGAGCGCCACCTTCTTCGGCGTCAACACCCAGGTCGCCTCGATGGACTTCGAGGAACTGCGCCCGGTCCAGAAGTCGTTCGACCGGCTGGCGGCCTACCTCAACGGTTCGACCGTCAACGTCACGGTCGACGGCACTCCGCGCCGCTACACGGGCGCCTACGTGACCGAGGACTTCTTCCCGGCGCTCGGCGTGGCGCCGGTGCTGGGCCGCGACTTCAACGCCGAGGACAACCGCGAAGGCGCGCCGAAGGTCGCGATCCTCGGACACGCGCTCTGGCAGCGCGACTTCGGCGGCGCCGCCGACATCGTCGGCAAGGGCGTGCGCATCAACGGCGCGCCGGCCACGATCGTCGGCGTGATGCCGCCCGGCTTCGCGTTCCCGGTCAACGAGGAGCTGTGGATCCCGCTCTACAGCGAGTTCCCGGTGCGGCCGCGCAACGACCCGCAGGCCAACAACCCGGCGCTGCTCGGCACGTTGCGCCCGGGCGTCTCGCTCGACCAGGCGAACGCCGAGTTCTCGGCCTTCGCGAAGCGCTTCGCCGCCGCCTACCCCGAGACCCACAAGTCCTTCACCGAGGCGCAGGTCGAGCCGCTGCACGACACCTTCACGCCGCGCCCGCTGCGCGGCACGCTGCTGACGATGCTGGCGTTCTGCGTCGGCGTGCTGCTGATCGCCTGCGTCAACGTGATGAACATGCAGTTCGCGCGGGCCTCGGCGCGGGCCAAGGACCTGGCCGTGCGCTCCTCGCTGGGCGCCAGCCGCGGCCGGCTGATCCGCCAGATGCTGACCGAGAGCCTGCTGGTGGCCTCGCTCGGCGCCATGCTCGGCCTGGTCCTGGCGCGGCTCTCGGTCGACTGGATCACGGCGGCGGTGCGCAACAACGACAACCCGCCGCCGGCCTGGATCACGTTCGACATCGACGCCACGGCGCTGGCCTTCACGGTCGGCGCCGTGCTGCTGGCGACGATCGTGTCGGGCCTGCTGCCGGCCTGGAGCTCGTCGCGCGCGAGCGTCGTCGAGGCGCTGCGCGACGGCGGCCGCGGCAACACCGGCGCCCACGTCGGCCTCGTCACCCGCGGCCTGGTCGTGTTCCAGGTCGGCATCACCTGCGTGCTGCTGGTCGGCGCGCTGCTGCAGGTGCGCTCGCTGCGCAACCAGCAGCAGATCGACTACGGCTACGACACCGGCGCCCTGATGTCCGCCCGCATGGGCCTGATGGACGGCGACTACCCGACCCCGGCGGATCGCCGGCTGTTCTTCGACCGCCTGCAGCGCGACCTGGCGGCGAACCCGGAGTTCGGCGCGGTGGCGCTGACCAGCCGCTTCCGCATGGTCTTCTCCGGCTCGACCCCGGTCGAGATCGAGGGCCGGACCTACGCCCACAAGCGGGACCGGCCGAACGCCAACTTCGAGCAGGTGACGGGCAGCTTCTTCGCGGTCACCGACCAGAAGCTGCTCGCCGGCCGCACGTTCGACGAGAACGACCTCGACGCGCGCGAGCCGGTGGCGGTGGTCAACGCGGCCTTCGCCGGCAGGCACTTCGGCAACGAGAGTCCGCTCGGCCGCCGCTTCCGCACCGTCGACCCGGGCAGCGAGCAGCCGGGGCCCTGGCGCACGATCGTCGGCGTCGTCTCGACGATCCGCATGCAGGGGCCGTTCAACAACCCGAACGTCGACGACACCGGCTACTACGTGCCCTTCTACTCGAACCCGGTCGGGCCGCTGCAGGAGGAGCCGTTCGCCGCCCAGTTCGCGACCGTGGTCGTGCGCCCGCGCGGCGGCCAGCCGGCCGAGGCGCTCGCCAACCCGCTGCGGCGCGCCGTCGCCCGCGTCGACGCCAACCTGCCGCTGTACTTCGTCGACACGCCGAAGCGGCAGCTCGAGGGCTTCGTCGCCCAGGGCGCGGTGATCGCCAAGATGTTCTCGGCGTTCGGCGTGGTGGCCATGGTGCTCGCCGCAGTGGGCATCTACGGCGTGATGTCGTTCGCCGTCAGCCAGCGCACCCAGGAGTTCGGAGTGCGGATGGCGATGGGGGCCGAGCCGCTGCGCATCCTCGGCATGGTCGTGCGCCAGGGCTCGCGCCAGGTCGGCGCCGGGCTGCTGGCGGGCGTCCTGCTCTCGCTCGGCCTCGTCACGGTCCTCCGCGACGCGATCGCCAACATCCTGTTCGGCGTCAGCGCCCGCGACCCGTGGGTCTTCTCGGGCGTGATCGCGCTGGTGTCGATCGTGTCCCTGGTCGCGGTGCTGGTCCCGGCCCGCCGCGCCACCCGCGTCGACCCGATGATCGCCCTGCGCCCCGAGTAGCCGTCGCTCGCGGTCCGCGAACGCGGCGGCGCCCTCGCGCCTGGCCCTTCGTTCGTTCGGGGACGGCCCGGCCTTGACGGGTCGACGCGGCGAAACGTATGGTGCTCCAATCGCTTGGCGCAGAGGGGAACGGTGCGAACAGGAACTCGCTCGCCGTGCCACACGGGCCTGCGCGTGCTGACGCTGGCCGCTGCCGGGCTCTGCGCGGGGCCGCTGGGGGCGCAGACCCCGCTCCTGCGCGGCGCAGAGTTCCAGGTCGACTCCCACACCGCCGGCCATCAGCGATATCCCTTCGTTGCAGGCGTGGGCACCGCCGCCGGCTTCGTCGTCGCCTGGGACGACAGCGCGCGCGACGGCGACGGGTACGGGGTGTTCGCGCAGCGCTTCGCGTCGAACGGCAGCGCGGCCGGGACCGCGTTCCAGGTCAATGCCTTCACCACGGGCCACCAGCGCTCCGCGGCCGTGGCCGCCGTGGGCAGCGCGGACGGCTTCGTCGTCGTCTGGAGCAGCTTCGCCCAGGAGGGCAGCGGGTACGGCGTGTTCGGCCAGCGCTTCGCCTCGGACGGCGGCGCGGTCGGGGCCGAATTCCAGGTCAACACCCACACGGCGGGCAGCCAGGCGCGGCCCTGCGTGGCGGGCGTGGGCAGTGCGGGCGGCTTCGTGGTCGCGTGGAACAGCTACGGCCAGGAGGGCAGCGGGTACGGAGTGTTCGGCCAGCGCTTCGCCTCCGACGGGAGCCGGGCCGGGTCCGAGTTCCAGGTCAACACCCACACGACGAGCGGCCAGTCACGGCCCTCGGTGGCGCTCGTCGGGGCCGCAGGCGACTTCGTCGTCGCCTGGTCCAGCCTGGACCAGGACGGCAGCGGCCACGGCGTGTTCGGCCAGCGGTTCTCTTCGGACGGCAGCGCTGTCGGCGCCGAGTTCCAGGTCAACTCCTTCACCACGGGCAACCAGCGCTCCCCGGCCCTGGCAGCGGTGGGGACCGCAGGCGATTTCGTGATCACCTGGCAGGGCCTCAACCAGGACGGCGACGGCTACGGCGTGTTCGGGCAGCGCTTCGCCTCCGACGGGAACCGGAGCGGGGCCGAGTTCCAGGTCAACTCCTTCACGACAGGCCCCCAGCGGTCCGCGGCGTCGGCAGCGGTGGGGACCGCAGGCGATTTCGTGATCACCTGGCAGGGGCTCAACCAGGACGGAGACGGCTACGGCGTGTTCGGGCAGCGCTTCGCTTCCGACGGGAGCCGGACCGGGGCCGAGTTCCGGATCACCTCGTTCACGACGAGCGACCAGCAATACGCCACGGTGGCGGGCGTGAGCACCGCGGGCGACTTCGTCGTCGCGTGGGAGAGCCTGGGCCAGGACGGAAGCGGCTACGGAGCGTTCGGGCAGCGATTCGGCGAGGCGACGGTGACGGTCACCGCTCCCGGAGCCGCGAAGGAGAACTGGGGCGTGGGCTCGGTGCAACGGGTTCGGGCCGAGCACGACCTCGGCAGCGGCGCCACGTTCGACGTGACGATCTCCCACGACGGAGGCGCCACCTTTCCGACGACGGCCGGCACTGGCGCAGTCGGCAACTCCGTCGCCGTGAACCAGCTCTGGACGGTGACCGACAACGGCGGCTCGCCGGCCCTGCCGCAGAGCGCCCGGGTGCGGGTCACCTCGGTGACGCCATGGGCAGGTGTGGAAGACGATTCCGGCGCTTTCGAGATTCAGGCCCCACTGCTGACGGTGAACCGGCCCCGGAACAACGTGAACGCGGGGGAGGCGTTCAAGATCGTGTGGACCCACAACCTCGGCTACCGGCGACCGTTCAGGGTCGAGTTGAGCCGCGACGGTGGCACCAGCTATGCGGAGGTGATCGCAGCCTCGACGCTGAGCCAGTGGGCGTGGCGCGGCGAAGCCTACTGGGCCCCGACGGGCACCTGCTCCCCGCATTGCAGGGTCCGCGTGATTTCGCTCGACCAGCCCGGCGTCTTCGGCGTCGGCCCGGCCTTCCAGGTGGTGTCGCCCCCCGAGTTCGAGTCCACGCTGACGCCCGGTGCCTCGATCGGAATGGTGGGCGCTCCCGGCGAGTCCACGTCGATCGCCCGCTTCACGGTCAGCAACAGCGGTGGCTCCGACCTGACCGTGGCCGCCGGGGCGCTCCCGGCGCCCTACCTCGTCCACCCGACCGGCACGCAGACGATTCCCGCGGCCGGCTCGGTGGAGTTCCGCGTCAGTTGCGGCGCCGTCTACCCCGGCGATCCACCCGGGACGACGCTGACGCTCACCACCAACGACGCCGACGAGGGCACGGTCACCTACTCCCTCGTGTGTAGCTCGGGCGTCCCCGGCACCATCGGGTGCTACCGGGATCAGGCCTTCCCCCTCCGCGACCTCAACGGCCTGTCGGTGGCCCTCGTCCTGGACCCTCCCGGCATCGAGGCCTGCAGGGTCGCCTGCTCGAGCTTCGGGTTCGCCTACGCCGGCATGCAGGCCGGGGACCAGTGCTACTGCGGCGATTCGTACGGGCTCTACGGCACCTGTGACGCCGTCAACCCAGATGGCTGCGACTGCACCATCCCCTGCCCCGACGGCACACTCCGATGTGGCGGCGCCAACGCGAACTACATCGTGCAGACGGGCGTCCTCCCCTGACGCTCGTCGATCCAGGGCCCCGCCCGGGCCCCGCGGCGATGATCGCGCTGGGCTCCGAGTGGCCGTCTCCGGTAGAGTCCTCGCATCCCGCGCCTGGAGGACCTGATGAGCGTGCGCCCGCCCCGGAAGGAGCTGTCCCCGAAGCAGCGTCAGGAGCTGCTCGCGTTGCTGGAGTCGCGCTTCGAGCAGAACCCGCGACGCCACCCGGGCCTCGCCTGGGCCGACGTGCGGGCGCGCCTGGAGAAGCACCCAGCGAAGCTGACGGCGCTCGCCGAGATGGAGCGCACGGGCGGCGAACCCGACGTCGTCGGCCACGACCGCAGGACGGGGGCGTTCGACTTCTGCGACTGTGCGTCGGAGAGCCCCGCCGGCCGTCGAAGCGCCTGCTACGACGGCGAGGCGCGGCGGGGGCGGAAGCAGAACGCGCCGAAGACCAGCGCCCTCGAGCTGGCGGAAGCGATCGGCATCGAGCTGCTCGACGAGGACGCCTACCGCGCGCTGCAGGCCCTGGGCGAGTTCGACACGAAGACGTCGAGCTGGCTGAAGACGCCGCCCGCGATCCGCGAGCGCGGAGGAGCCTTGTTCGGCGACCGCCGCTACGGCCGCGTCTTCGCGTACCACAACGGCGCCGACTCCTACTACGCGGCGCGCGGCTTCCGGGGCTCGCTGCGGGTCTGATCCGGCGCTCGAAGCCGCGGCGGGCGCGGTTCGGCTCACGACCGGCCCTCAAGCGACGTGGTCGCGCTGCGCGCGGCCTCCGCTCCGCGGCCGATGACGGGCGACCAGTACCTGGCGTGGCTGCGCTCGTTCCCGGCGCCCGACCGCGAATCGCTCGCGCGTCGCGCGGGGCCGCGGGGCGAGCCGTTCCGGCTGGCCTGACCCCCGCTTGCTCAGCGCGGTGGAACTTCGCGGGGCGGCGACTGCCGCCAGTTGACCACGAGATCGCTCCCTCGGTGCCCGCCAGCGGCGTGACCGTCACGCCCGACAAGTCGCGCAGGTAGAGCATCGTGCCCGGCTCAGCCTGCCCGACGTACGCCAGATACCGTCCGTCCGGCGAAAGGGCGAGCACCGTGCTGTCGAAGCCGACGAGCGGGATGCGTGCCCCGAGTGCGAGGGGCGCCGTGTCGGGCAGCTCGAGGGCCGCCCGCACGAGCCCCTCGTGCGCGGCGCCGGTCGTCGCCGGGACAGGCGAACTCGGGGCCAGGAACAGCCGCGTACCCATCGCACCGAGTGCCGCCGCCGCGGCGAGGGCGAGCCAGACGAGCCGTGGCCGCGAGAGCGCCTGTGGCCGGGGCGCGGCCGTGTGCGAAGCCGCGGTGACGGCGGCGCCCGGCTGGCGCACGAGGTCTTCGATTGCGACCCGGGCCTCGCCGACGTCCCGCAGCCGCCGGCGCGGCTCGCGCTCGAGGCAGCGCTCGAGCAGCCTGCGGAGCCCCGCAGGCGCGCCCGCGGGCAGCGCCGACCAGTCGACGTCCTGCCGAAGCACGGCGGCCAGCGTGTCGCTCACCGTCTCGCCCGCGAAGAGACGCGCGCCCGTGAGCATCTCGTACAGCACGACGCCGAAAGACCACAGGTCGGCCCGCTTGTCGACGGCCCTGCCGCGCGCCTGCTCGGGCGACATGTACGCGGCCGTGCCCAGGATGATCCCGGCCGCGGTGCCGGTGTGGGCGAGAGTCGGGGACTGCGAGAGATCCCCGCCGGGCGCGGCGCCCGCACCCTCGCCCGACCACGCCTTGGCGAGGCCGAAGTCGAGGACCTTCACCTTCCCGTCGGGCGTGACCTTGACGTTGGCCGGCTTGAGGTCGCGGTGGACGATGCCCTTCTCGTGCGCTTCCTCGAGGGCCTCCGCGATCTGTCGCGCGATCTCGAGTGCCTCGTCGACGGGAATGGCCCCGCGCTTCAGGCGCAGCGCGAGGTCCTCCCCCTCGACCAGTTCCATCGCGAGCGCGTACACGCTCGAACCGTCGGGCGCGCTGGCGCTCTCGAAGCCGTAGAGGTGGGCGATGCCCGGGTGGTTGAGCGAGGCGAGGAGCCTCGCCTCGCGCTCGAACCGGGCGAGACGCTCGGGGTCCGCCGCGAACGCGGCCGGCAGCAGCTTGAGGGCGACCTCGCGCCCGAGCCGGGTGTCGGTCGCGCGGTAGACCTCGCCCATCCCGCCGGCCCCGAGGGCGGAGAGGATGCGGTAGTGCGCGAGCGTCGCTCCGATCAGATCGGCGGCCTCCGGTCCCTGCCCGGTGTCCGCGAGGGCGCACGCGCTCCGCGGCACGGAGGAGGGATTCTACCGGCCCGCTACTCGTAGCGCAGGGCGCGCATCGGCTCGACGCGCGCCGCGCGGCGCGCCGGGAGCGCGCCCGCGGCGAACGCCACGCAGGCGAGGGCGACGAGCGCCGCCGCCAGCACCACCGGGTCGTGGCTCTCGACCTCGAACAGCAGCGAGCGCGCGACGCGGCCGAGACCGATCGCGGCCGGCAGCCCGATCAGCGCGCCGACCAGCGTCATCCGTCCGACCTGGCCGAGCACCAGGTCGCGCACCCGGGCGGAGTCGGCGCCGAGCGCCATCCGCACGCCGAACTCGCGAGTCCTCTGCTCCACCGTGTAGGCCAGCACGCCGTAGAGCCCGAGCGCGGCCAGCGCGGTGGCCAGCACCGCGAACGCCGTCGCCAGCACCGAGATGAAGCGGTCGAGGAACAGCCGCTCGTGGATCTGCGCGGGCATCGTGCGCAGCTCCTCCACGGGCAGGTTGGGGTCGAGCCGCTTCAGCACCGGCGGCACCTGCGCGACGAGCGCCTCCGGGGAGAGCGCGCCGCGGACGTAGAAGACGAGCTGGCCGACGCCTTCGTCCTGGCGGTAGGGCAGCGCGAACTGCGGCGGCGGCGCCTGCTTGACGTCGCTGTACTTGGCGTCCCGGATCAGCCCGACGATCTCGATGTCGAGCGGCGTGGCGTCACCGATCCCGGTGCCCATCCGCTTGCCGATCGGGTTCTCGCCGAGGCCGAACTTGCGGGCGAACGCCTGGTTGACGATCGCCACCTTCGGCGCGCCGAGCGCGTCCTGGCGCGTGAAGTCGCGGCCCTGCAGCAGCGGCACGCCGAGGGTCTGGAACAGCCCTGGCCCCACCAGGTTCCACTGCGAGTGGGCGTCGGTGTCGGGCCCCGACTCGAAGCCCTCGACCGAGACGCTGCTGCCCCAGTTGCTGCCCGCGATCAGCGGCACCATCGACGCCGACACCGCGCTGACGCCCGGGATCGCGCCGACCTCGTCCTCGATCCGTTCGAACAGCGCCTTGCTCTGCTCCGGCGTGTATCCGTTCAGCTCCGGCGAGACGGCGAAGGTGAGCAACTGCTCGGGCTGCAGGCCGAGGTCGACCCGCGCGGCGTTGGCGAGGCTGCGGGTGAACAGCCCCGCGGAGACGAGCAGGGCGAGCGAGAGCGCGACCTGGGCGGTCGCCAGCGTGCGGCGGAAGCGGGCTGCGGCGCGGCTGCCGCCGGGCTGTCCGGCCTGGCCACGCAGGCCTGCGATCAGGTCGGGGCGCGAGGCGTGCAGCGCCGGGAACAGCCCGAACACGAGGCCGGTGCCGAGCGCGACGGCGGCGGTGAAGGCCAGCACCGCGGGTCCCAGCTCGGGCCGCATCGTCGCCGCGGCTTCGGCCGGCATCAGCGCGTGCAGGCCGCGCAACGTCCACTGCGCGACGAGCAGGCCGAGCAGGCCTCCGAGCGAGGCCAGCACGCAGGCCTCGACCAGCAGTTGCCCGAAGAGGTGGCGCCGCGCCGCGCCGATCGCCGCCCGCACGGCCATCTCGGCGGCGCGGCCGGCGCCGCGCGCGAGCAGCAGGTTGGCGATGTTGGCGCAGGCGATCAGCAGCACCAGCGCGGTGACGCCCAGCAGCAGCGTGAGCGGTGCGCGCGAGCCGGTGGCGATCGAGCTCTGCCCGCGCGCGCCCGGCTCCAGCACCAGCTCCTTGGCCTTGAACCGCTCGAGCGTCTGCGGGCTCATGCCCTCCTGCAGCGGCGTCTCGACGTCCTGGATGATCGCGGAGTAGCGCGCGTGCAGCGCGGCCTGCGCCTGCTCCTGCGACACGCCGGGGTTCAGCCGCGCGAAGAGGTACGCCCAGTAGCTGCGCCGGTTCTCGAAGCCCTTCCAGCCGGGCGTCAGCGCCTCGCGCATCGTCAGCGGCACGAAGACGTCTGCGGGCGCGCCCAGCGTCGTACCGGTGAAGCCCTCGGGGGCGACGCCGACCACGGTCAGCGAGCGGCCGTTGACGACCAGCGCTTCACCGATGATCGCGGTCGAGCTCGCCCCGAAGCGCTCCTTCCAGTAGGCGTGGGCGAGCACGACCACGTCGTGGGCGCCCGCGGTGCGGTCGTCGTCGGGGCCGAGCAGCCGGCCCAGCGCGGGCTGGAGTTGCAGCACCGGGAAGTAGTTCCCGGAGACGAACTGGCCGCGGCTGCTCGAGGTCTGCCCGCGCCAGGCGAGGTTGGCGCCGAAGGAGCGGTGCGCCGCGATCTTCACGGGCAGCGAGGCGTCGCTCTCCAGCTCCTTGAACATCGGGTAGCTGAAGACCGCGTCCATCGGGCCCGCGTTGTTGGTCGACTGCGAGCCGGGCTTGGGCCCGGGCGAGAGCAGGTTGACGAGGCGCTCGGACTCCGGCACCGGCAGCGGCTGCAGCAGCATCTGGTGGAACAGCGAGAAGATGGCGGCGTTGGCGCCGATCCCGAGCGCCAGCGAGACGATCGCCACGCCGCTCGTGAACGGCGTCTTGCGCAGCGAGCGCAGCGCGAGCTTCAGGTCCTGCACGGTTCCTCCCCGAGTGATGCCGCCCGGAGTTGCAAGAAGCGGTCCCGGCTCCGACATCCTGTAGACGCCCGCCGCGGCCACAAGGTTCGCGATTTCTCGAAAGAGCCGCTGTTCGCCAGTGACCACAACTGCCCGCCTGCGGACAGTGCTCCCGCAGGCGGGTGGCCCGTTCTTCGCACTTGACGATGACTATCAAAAGCAATCAAGATGGACATGAAGGATAGACAGGAGGGGCCAGTGGCGTGGAGCGTCGCAGAAGCCAAGCAACGGCTGTCCGAGGTGCTCCGGAATGCGGCCCGCGAGCCGCAGGCGATCCGGAACCGCTCTCGGGACGTGGCCGTCGTCGTCTCGGCCGAGGAGTTCGGGGAGTTCGCCGCCTGGCGCGCGAGCCGAAGGGCCCGCACCGTCGGTGCGGCCTTCGCCGAGTTCCGGGCTCTCGCCGCCGATGACGGCTACCAGCTCCCGGTGTCCCGCCGCGCCAACCGCCGCGACGGATTCTCCGGGCGCCGGAAATGAGCTTCCTGGCCGATACCAACGTGCTGGGTGAGCTGAGCCGTCCTCGCCCGAACCCGGGCGTGCTGCGGTGGGCCGACCAGATCCACACCGTGAACCTGAGCGTCATCACCCTCGAGGAGATCCGCCACGGACTGGTCTGGAAGCCGAACGCGCGGATCGCGTTGTGGTTCGATCAGTTCCTCGAGGAGCACTGCCAGGTCCTTCCCGTCACCGAAGAAGTGGCGCGCAGGGCCGGCGAAATGCGCGGACGCCTGCGCGCTCGCGGCGAGACCCGCACCCAGGCCGACATGCTGATCGCCGCGACCGCCGCCACGCACGCGCTCGTGCTGGTGACCCGCAACACGGCCGACTTCGACGGCTGCGGAGTCACCGTGCTGAACCCCTGGGGGGCCTGAGTCAGCGCACGACGAAGGCGTAGCGCCAGGCGCGGATGCCCGGGCGGAAGACCTCGAGGTGGGCGAGGCTGCCGCCCGGCCCCAGGGCCTCCACGCGGAGCTGGTACCGTCCGCGCGACAGAGGCAGTTCGACCTCGCAGAGGGTGGTGCGCCCCTCCAGCGGCGCGGGGCGCGGTGCGTCCTCGGCGGGGTCGGCCCGCACCTCGTAGCGGTAGGCCGTCGCTCCGGGGACGGGGTCCCACGCGAAGCGGACCGGCGAGGCGAGCTCGGGAGCGGCGTCCTTCGCGCCGGGGTGGTCGGCGCTGTCCTCGGGCGCGCGCAGCCGCATCACCCGGTGCAGGGTGAGGTCGCGCGCCGTCTCCACGCCCGCCGTCAGCTCGAACGTGATCCCGCCGACCAGCGCGGCGCCGGGGTCGGAGCGCAGCGGCCCGAACGTCGCCGTGCCGTAGTACCGGCCGGGAGCGCCGAAGATGCGGAAGCGTCCGCCGCGCGGTTCGTAGTCGGCGTGGAGCTGGGCCAGCGCGCCGGCGTCCTCGTCGCGGAACCAGAAGCGCGGCCGCTCGGAGGTCAGCTCGTCGACGGCGCGGCCCGCCCACGTCATGCGGCCGGCGAGCACCCCGTCGTCGTGCGCCGGCGCGGGCCGCGGGGGCGCCTCGAGGGGAGGCCGGGCCGGAATGCGTGCCGGCGTGCGCGGCGTCGCGATTCGCGGCGCGGCATCCCACCCGCGAGGGTTCGCGGCGGCTTTCGAAGCCAGGGCCGCCACGGTGACCGCGGCCAGCAGGCCGGCGGAGCGCAGGGCGAGTGCGCCGTCGCCTGCGGTCGGGGACAGCCCCGCCGTCGCCCCCCGCCGCGAGCGCCAGAAGCTCGCGAACAGCAGCGTCTGCACCAGCGCCGCGTCGACCAGGAGAGCGGACGGCAGATAGCCGAGCGCGACGACGGCGTCGCGAGCGCCCGTGCGTCTGCGCAGCAACGCCTCTTCGTCCCACGTCGGGCGCGGCTGCCAGCGCGGGTGGACGTCGAGCGCCGCCATCGCCGCCAACAGCACGGCGGCGGCCGCGAGCGCCGCGCCGAGCCGGCGCCCGTTGCGGCCCGCGCCGCCGGGGTCGAGCCCCGCGCCGAGCAGCGCGCCGAGCGCCGCGCCGAGGTTCAGCACGTGCTCGAGGAACGGCAGCGCCACGCCGGCCGCCAGCGGGCCGCCCGCCAGCGCGGCGGCGAGCGCCCCCGCGGCGGCGCCGACGGCGATCAGCCACGGCGCCTCGCGAGCGGGCTCGGCCGCCGGCTCTCCGCCTCGCGTGTCCCCGTCACCCGCGCGGCTGGCGCGCAGCACCTCGAGCACGCGCGCGCGCAGCCAGTCGAGTTCGGGGCGAGGCAGGCCGTAGCCGAAGCGCACGCTGGCGCGGTCGGAGCGCGCGACCAGCACGCCCTGCGAGAAGTAGGCGAGCAGGCTGCGCGAGCCGCCGAGTTCGGGGTCGAGACACACGAGGTCCTCGAGCTCGCCCGCGGGCATCACCACGTCGCGCCGCCACAGCAGCCCGTTCTGGACGAGGCGCAGCCGCGCGGGCGTCACGTCCAGCAGGCCGCCGTTGCCGAACACCGCGAGCAGCGACGCGCTGCCGACCAGCAGGATCGGGAACAGCGACTGCGCGAGCGCCCACGCGATCGGCCCGGCGCCGTGGAGCCGACCGCCCAGCAGCGGCAGCACGACCATCGCCGTGAACGGGATCAGGCAGAACAGGCCCACGAGGACGTTGAGCCCCGCGATCTGTCGCGGCGAGGGCACGGGAATCCGCGCTCGCAGCCGCGTCGGCCGATCGAGCAGCACGAGGCTCGTGGTCTCGCGCGGCCTGTCCGGCACCGGTCCGCCCGGCCCGCGATCGCGCCACGCGACGTCGAGCTCGCCTGGACGCTTGCGCTCCGCCGCGACGTCGTCGCGCAGCTCGAGGCCGAGGAAGCGGGCGACCGCCTCGGCCACGGGCAGTGCCGCCTCCCAGGTCCCCGGCCGGTCGAGCTCGATCGACGCGGTGTCGCCCTCGATCACGACCGGGTAGCGGGTCTCCGCGTGTTCGCCTCCCGTCTGCTCGACTCGCACCCGCACCCGGCGCACCGCGGCGAGACTCTGCGCGCGCCCGGTGAGCCGGCCCGCGAGGCCGAAGCCGTCGACGGCCGTGCGCGTCGCGCGATCGAGGGTGAGCCGGCGCCGCACGAACAGGGCGGCGGCGAA
>WYBL01000141.1 GCA_011526565.1 Acidobacteriota bacterium
CCGTCGGCAACATGACCTACAACTCCCGCGTCGGAAACTACCTCTACCCGAGCCCCGGCCAGCCCCGCCCCCACGCCCCGACGACGATCAACGGCGGCTCGATGACCTACGACCCCAACGGCAACCTGCTCACCGGCCGCGGTCGCACCTACACCTGGGACTGGGAGAACCTGCCGACCCAGATCAACACGACCCAGTTCGTCTACGGCGCCGACCGCAGCCGGCTGAAGAAGCTGGATTCGGGAAACGCGACGCTTTACCCGCTCGGCGACGACTACGAGATCGTGGGTGGGGTGGTCACGAAGTACGTCAACGCGGTGGGTGTGGGCGTGCTCGGCAAGCGCGTCGGCGCGACGCCCTACTGGAGCCACCTCGACCACCTCGGCTCCATCACGCTGACTACGGATGGCGCCGGGCTCGACAACCTGCGCCGGAGCTATCGACCCTATGGTGACCTGCTAGCAGAGTCGGGTTCAGGCATAGACTCCCGCGGCTACATCGATCAGCGAGAAGACGACGAAACGCTCGTAACCTACCTCCATGCACGCTACTACGATCCCCAGACGGCGCTCTTTGTGGGCCCCGACCCCCTTGCTCCCTTCCTTGACGGGGTGGGCCCAGCAAAGTACGCATACGCGCTCGGGGACCCCGTGGGTGGAGCCGATCGAAGCGGTCTGATCCGATGCGGTCGCTACAGCCCGGACGGGAAGCACTGTGAGCTATGGATCCTGGATCCGGTCTACAACGATCCCTTCACGGGCCCTCGCCCCGACGGGGGCGGCGGCGGAGGTTCGGGCACAGGCGGAGACGGTTGTTCGCGGGGCCCAAACCGCTGCACGGAAGACGGCCCGCGTGGTCCTGACCGCGGACGTGAACCTGACCCGAGGACGCCGACGCCTCCTGGTCCCCCAAGCCCGGGTAGGCCTCCCAGCACGCATCCCGGTTCGACCTGTCCACCAGGCAAGCAATGCAACTCCAACAACTCCGAACCGGCATGCGCCAACGGAGATGCAAACTGTGACGGCAGTATCGACTCGGCGGAGATGGCAGCATTCGTGGATCGCACAGTTGCCACGACGACAACGAATCCTTGGATCACACATCCGTGCTCGACCGGTGTGACCTGGAACCTTTACGTGCGGTCGTTCCTCGATGGCGTCGGAATCGGTCTTTCACTCGTGGGGCAATTTCCTGCGTCGGTTGTAGCTCCGCATGTTGCCACCCGCTTCAGCCGCGCCGGACTTATCGGCAACGTTGGTAACGCCGCAGCGAGAGTCAATTCTTGGGACTCGCAGATCTTGCCCGGGCCGCCGGCCGGTACCTTCAGTCAGACCTGCAATTGACGCCAGATCTGCCGCCCTGTCCCAGAAGCGATGACGGTGCGTGCCGGAGAGCCCAATGAGCGATCTTCGTTTCTGGATACCGTCGGTCCTCTTTGCTGCGATGACACTGGAATATGCTTTGAGCCACGCCGACAGGCGTCCTCTTGGGCCAGTCTGGATCAAGGCCTGGAGGATTTTCTCGTTTGTCATTGGCGTCGTAAGCCTGACAGGGGCGATCGCCTTGTTGCTTGAGCCCCTGATGGGCATGTCGCCCGTTACCGCTGCACTCAAGCACTGGTGTTTGCCATGGCTCCCGTTCCAGTTCCCGGCGCGTGTCATCGTGCTGAGTCTCCGCTCGCCGGCCGCCACAGAGTCTTGACCGGGATTGCCGATGTCGACGGCCCCCTCTGCGGCTACCCGAGCGTAGCCCACGGGCGAAGGCGGGCAGGAGGCCTCACGCGGTCCCGGCGTCGTCGATGAGATTCGCCTTGTTGCTCGTCGCGATGAGCGGGAGCCTGACGGTCCTGTGGGCCGGCCGACGGTATCTGGGTGTGTTCAGGGCGGCTACGCTGGTCGTTGCTGCCTTGGCGGCGGGTGTCGTGGCGGCACGACAGATCGACAGCAGCCGTCTCGACCACTTGGAGCCCTTCCTGTCCGCGCTCTCGGTGGTGGCTGGTTTCAGCCTGGCGCAGGGCGCCGTCAAGCTCCGTCGCCGGGGGCTCGGGGGCGACAAGGACTCGTGGAGGACGCCGTAGTCCCACGTCCCGTTCGTCGTGGCGCCGAGTTGCGGTAATGGGCTCGACCGCAACCGAGTGCCTGCGCTCGTGCTCAACGGGGATTCGAGGGCGGACCCTGGTGGGATACTGTCGCATTCTCTGCGGACGCGCTCTTGGTGGTTGACGGGGAGGGGGGATGGCGGACGTGCCGGAGAGGCTGGACTCGAGGTCGCACGATGTCGCCGGGGGGCGGCGGCAGGAGTTGCTGCGGCTCTTTCCCGAGGTCCGGACCGAAGGGGGGAAGGTCGACTTCGAGCGGCTGAAGCTGGCGCTCGGGGAGGCCGTCGACGCAGGGCGCGAGCGTTACGGGTTGACCTGGCCGGGGAAGGCCGACTGCTTCAAGACGATCCAGGCGCCAAGCCTCGCCACGCTGCGGCCGCGGCCCGAGGAGAGCGTCGAGTTCGACTCCACCCAGAACGTGATCATCGAGGGCGACAACCTCGAGGTTCTGAAGCTCCTGCAGAAGAGCTACCTGGGCAAGGTCAAGCTGATCTACATCGACCCGCCGTACAACACCGGCAAGGAGTTCATCTACCCCGACAACTACTCCGAGTCGCTCCAGACCTACCTGGAGTACACCGGCCAGGTCGATGCCGAGGGGCGGAAGTTCAGCACGAACACCGACGCCGACGGCCGCTTCCACTCGAAGTGGTTGAGCATGATGTATCCCCGGCTCTATCTCGCCCGGAAACCTGCTGGCCGAGGACGGGGTGATCTTCGTCTCCTGCGACGACCATGAGGCACACAACGCCCGCGCTGTTCTGAACGAGGTGTTCGGCGAGGAGGAGTTCGTCGGCACCGTCGTCTGGGAGAAGGCCGACTCGCCTCGCAATTCGGCGCGGCAGTTCTCGGAGGACCATGAGTTCGTCCTCGTGTACGCCAAGTCGCCCGGTTGGACGCCGCAGCGGCTCGCGCGCACCGATGAGGCCAACGCCATCTACGCCAACCCGGACAACGACCCGCGGGGCCCGTGGCTGGCGGGGGACCCGTACGCGAACAACCCATACTCGCGCGGCACCTACACGCTCAAGGGTCCAACCGGTCGAGAGTTCTCGCCGCCTCCCGGTCGCTACTGGCGCGTCTCGGAGGAGCGCCTCCGCGAGCTCGACGCTGATGGCCGGATCTGGTGGGGTGCGAAGAAGGATGCCCGGCCCAGCATCAAGCGCTACCTCTCCGAGGTGTCCGACCTGGTCCCGCGGACTCTCTGGCGCAAAGAGGACGTGGGGAGCAATCGAACCTCGAAGAACGAACTGCGCACCTTGTTCCCCGATGTCGAGTCCTTCGATACTCCAAAGCCGACGAGCCTCGTTCAGCGAATGCTCTCGCTGGGGACCACGTCCACCGATGGAGACATCGTGCTCGACTTCTTCGCTGGGTCGGGCACCACGGCTGATGCCGTGCTTCGACAGAACGCGGAGGACGCCGGGAATCGCCGGTTCATCCTCGTGCAACTCCCGGAGCCGACGCAGCACAAGGACTTCGCGACCATCTCCGAAGTGACGAAGGAGCGCGTTCGCCGAGCGATCACGAGGCTCAACGAAGCCGAAAAGGGGCAGCTCCCCATGGAGGGCACGCCCAAGTACGACCGGGGCTTTCGAGTCTTTCAGCTCGCGGAGTCGAACTTCAAGCCGTGGCCTGCCGAAGGCGCCGGGGACGCGGATGCGCTGGCGCGGCAGATGGAGCTGCACATCGACAACGTCGTGCCGGGCCGGACCGACGCGGACGTGCTCTACGAGGTCCTGCTCAAGAGCGGGTATCCGCTGACCGTTGCCGTCGAAAGGCTGACCCTGGCCGGCAAGACGGTCCACAGCGTGGACGGCGGCGTCCTGCTCGTCTGCCTCGACCGGCCTTTGACGCTGGAGGCAGTGCGAGAGATGGCCGCGCGCAAGCCGCAGCGGGTGGTGTGTCTCGACGCCGCGTTCGCCGGCGACGACCCGTTGAAGGCCAACGCCGTGCAGATCTTCAAGGCCCAGGGTGTCACCAGCTTCAAGACCGTCTGAGGCCCGCCCTGACTCTCCTCGACTCGATCCTGAATGCCGCGGACGTCGGCGAGTCGACCGACTGGGAGTTCAAGTCCGCCAGAGGCGGGTTCCCGGGCAGCTTCTGGGAGACCTACAGCGCGATGGCGAACACCGAGGGCGGCACGGTCGTGCTCGGCGTCCGCGAAAGCGCCGACGGCGCTCACATCGACGGGCTCGACGCCGCGCAGGTGGCCGCCCATCAGAAGACGCTGTGGGACCTCGTCAACAACCGCGGCAAGGTGAGTCATAACCTGCTGGCGCCGGAGCACGTCGCGGTCGTTTCGGTCGAGGCCGGGACGCTGCTGGCGATCCGGATCCCCCGTGCGAACCGGAGCCAGCGCCCGGTCTACGTCGGCCCGACGCCCTTCGGCCACACCTACAAGCGACGGCACGAAGGCGACTACCGCTGCGACGACGGCGAGGTCCGCCGGATGCTCGCCGACGCCGATCCCGAGCCGGCGGACCAGCGCCTGTTGCCCGGCTTCACCTTGGGCGACCTGGACGCGCCGAGTCTGGCCGCTTGTCGGCGACGGCTGAGCGCCGCGCGGCCCGATCACCCCTGGCTGAGCCTGCCGGACGAGGAGTTCCTCGAGCGCCTCGGAGGCTGGCGCACCGATCGCGGGGCGAGCCGCGCGGGCCTCACCCTCGCGGGCCTGTTGATGTTCGGCCGTGAGCACTTGATCCGCCACGTCGAAGCCGCGCCCCGCTACTTCGTCGACTATCGCGAGAAGACCGATCCGTCCGCGCGGTGGGTGGATCGGATCTACCCGGACGGCACCTGGGAGGCCAATCTCTTCCAGTTCTACGGGCGCGTTTGGCCGAAGCTCGCTGCCGGCCTGGCGACGCCGTTCCGGCTCGAGGACGGTGTCCGGCGCGACGTGACCCCCGCCCACGAGGCGCTCCGCGAGGCGTTCGTGAACGCGCTCGTCCACGCCGACTACTCGGCGGCCGGCGGCGTGGTGGTCGAGCGGTTCGCCGACGGGTTCGGGATCGAGAACCCGGGGACGCTTCTCGTCTCGATGGAGCAGTACCAGCGCGGGGGCGTCAGCGAGTGCCGGAACCCCGCCTTGCAGCAGATGTTCTTGATGATCGGGGGTGGCGAGAAGGCGGGCTCGGGGGCGGACCGCATCCGCTCGGGGTGGCGCGCGCACCACTGGCGGACGCCCGACCTGAAGCTGTTCGACCACCCCGACCGCGTGCGGCTCGACCTGCCGATGGTCAGCCTGATCCCCGAGGTCACGCTGGCGCACCTCACGGAGCAGTTCGGCCCGGACGTTCAGGCGCTCGGGCCGGTCGAAGTCCAGGCCCTGGCCACGGCCGCGATCGAGGGCTCCGTCAGCAATCACCGGCTGCAGGATCTCGTCTCCGAGCACCCCGTGGACATCACGAGGCGGCTGCAGGGACTTTGCGCGCGTGGGTGGCTGGTGTCCGACAACCGCCGGCGCTGGACGACCTACCAGCTGGGAGGTGCGGCCGGCAGCTCCTCTCACAAGGACTCGAACTCCAGTCATAAGGTGGGCAGCTCCCGTCATAACGAGCCCTCCAGCTCCCGTCACAACGAGGGGGACTCCCGTCATAACGCCGGCCCCGAAGCCACGCTGGCCGCTATCGCCGCCCCATTCAGGTCTCGCAAGCGACTCCCGCCGGAGGACTTGCGCGCCGTGATCCTGCGGCTGTGTGCGGTGCGCTTCCTGACCCCTGCCGAGCTTGCAGGTCTGCTCGATCGCGACGTCGCGAACCTGGTGCGGAGGCACCTGACCCCGCTCGTCGCTGAAGGCCGGCTGACGATGCGCTATCCCGACAACCCGAACCACCCCGACCAGGCCTACACCGCCACGAAGACCGAATGAAGCTCCAGTTCGACGCCAACCAGACGTTCCAGCTCGACGCGGTGGCGGCCGTCGTTGACCTGTTCGAGGGCCAACCGCAGGACGGTGGCTCGGACTTCACGCCGATCCGCTTGAGCGACCTCGGCGACCTGTTCACGGGCCAGGAGCGCAGCGAGCTGGGGCTCGGCAATCGGCTGCTGCTCGCCCCCGAGCGGCTGGAATCGAACCTGCGCGAGATCCAGGCGCGGAACGACATCGAAGTAGTCGCGGGCGCAGCGCCCGAAGGCTGGGAGCTGTTCGACGCCCCCGCCAACAAGAGCCGCCTGTGCCCGCACTTCTCGGTGGAGATGGAGACCGGGACCGGCAAGACCTACGTCTACCTGCGGACGGTCTTCGAGTTGAGCCGGCGCTACGGGTTCCGCAAGTTCGTGATCGTGGTCCCGAGCGTGGCGATCCGCGAGGGCGTGCTCAAGAACCTCGAGATCACCGCCGAGCACTTCCGGGCGCTGTTCGGCAACGCGCCCAGCGAGCACTTCGTCTACGACGCCAGGCGGATCAACCGGCTGCGCCAGTTCGCGATGACGAACACGCTCCAGATCCTGGTCATCAACATCGACGCCTTCCGCAAGAACTTCACGGGCACCGAGGCCGAGCAGAAGAGCAACGTCATCTACAAGGAGAGCGACCGGCTCTCGGGCCGGCAGCCGATCGAGTTCGTCCAGGCCGCGCGCCCGATCGTGATCATTGACGAGCCGCAGAGCGTCGACTCGACCGACCGCGCGCAGGAGGCGATCAAGGCGCTCAACCCGCTGTGCACCCTGCGCTACTCGGCCACCCACCGCAACCCCTACAACCTGGTCTATCGGCTCGACCCGGTGCGAGCATTCGAGCTGAAGCTGGTCAAGCAGATCATCGTCGCCGGCTCCCGCGCCGAAGGCGGGGCCAACGACGCGTTCGTGCGGGTGGAGGCGATCGACAACAAGAAGGGGCTGCGGGCCAGGCTTCGGCTCCACGTCCAGACGGCCAAGGGACCGAAGGAGAAGGCCCTCTACGTCACCCACGGGGCCGACCTGCACGCCGTCTCGAACGAACGCGCCGCGTATCGCGAGGGGTTCTCGGTGACGGGCATCAGCGCCGAGCCCGGCAACGAGCACGTTCGCTTCAGCAGTGGCCGCACGCTGCGCGTCGGCGAGGAGATCGGCGGCCTCCGCGCCGAGGTCTGGCGGGTGCAGATTCGGGAGACGGTGCAGCGGCACCTGGAGCAGGAGCTGCGAGTTCAGGGCCGCGGCATCAAGGTGCTGTCGCTCTTCTTCATCGACCGCGTCGCGAACTACCGCGACTACGGCGCGGGCGGCGAGCCGGTGCCGGGGAAGTTCGCCGAAGCCTTCGAGCAGGCGCTCGGCGAACTGAAGCAGGACGAGCGCTACCGGGGCATCGGCTGGCTCGCCGAGCCGGTGGCCCGGCTGCACGACGGCTACTTCGCGCAGGACAAGAACAAGAAGCTCAAGGACACGGCCGGTAACACGCAGGCCGACGACGACGTCTACAACCTGATCATGAAGGACAAGGAGCGGCTGCTGTCGCTCGACGAGCCGCTGCGCTTCATCTTCAGCCACTCGGCCCTGCGCGAGGGCTGGGACAACCCGAACGTCTTCCAGATCTGCACGCTGAACGAGAGCCAGAGCGCCGTGCGCAAGCGCCAGGAGATCGGGCGGGGCCTGCGGCTCCCGGTCGACCAGACGGGAGCGCGGGTCTTCGACGAGTCGATCAACAAGCTCCACGTGATGGCGAACGAGAGCTACGAGGACTTTGCCCGCGCCCTGCAGTCCGAGTACGAGGAGGAGTGCGGAGTCACGTTCGGCAAGGTGCCACTGATGGCGCTGGCGAGGCTGACCCGCGTGGTCGGCGAGGCCGAAGTCGCGATCGGCCCCGCGGGCGCAGAGGCGGTTCGCCAGGCGCTGATCGCTCAGAAGATGCTGGACACCACGGGCAAGCTGCTGCCGGCATTCGACCCGCGCCGGCCCGACTTCAAGCTCGAATTGCCGACGGAATACCGCGACCTGACGGCGGGCGTCGTGGACCTCCTCTCCAGCTACCAGATCGAGCGCCACATCCGCCGCGCGCGGGATGAAGGCCAGAACCGGCTGCGCAAGGAGGTCCAGCTTAGCCCCGAGTTCCAGGCGCTGTGGGAGCGGATCAAACCGCGGACGACCTATCGCGTGGAGTTCGAGACCGACACCCTGGTTTCCCGCGCCGTCCACGCGATCCAGGCGATGCAAAAGATCGAAGCACCCAAGATCCACACGGCGACCGGGCGCCTCCAGGTGTCGAAGGCCGGCGTCGAGTCGACGGCCCTCAGCGTGTCGGAGGAGATGGTCGACCTCCGGCCCTCCGCGATGCCGGACATCCTGGCCTATCTCCAGAACGAAACGGAACTGACCCGAGCCACCTTGGTCCGCATCCTCCGCGAGTCCGGCCGGCTCGCCGAGATCTTCGCGGACCCCCAGCGCTTTCTGGACGCGGTTGTGACGATCCTGCGCAACGAACTCCACAGGCTGCTCGTCGACGGCATCAAGTACGAGCGCCTGCCCGAAGGCGCCCCGGACGCCGCCTGGGAGATGCTGCTCTTCAAGGACCCGGAGCTGATCAACTACCTCACGGCCCTGAAGGTCCAGCACTCGATCTACGAGTACGTCCCCTACGACTCCCAGATCGAGCGGGAATTCGCCCGTCGCCTCGACGAACGCGAGGACATCAAGCTGTTCGTGAAGCTCCCGAGCTGGTTCCGCATCGAGACCCCGGTCGGCCAATACAACCCCGACTGGGCGATCCTCAAGCACGACGGCCAGACCCTCTACCTGGTGCGAGAGACCAAGGGCACCCGCGACTTCCTGAAGCTCCGCAACAGCGAAGCCGACAAGGTTCGCTGCGGCCAGCGCCACTTCGACGCCCTGGGCCTGGAACTGAAGGTCGCGGTCACCGCCGACGAGGTGTAGCCGGTGGCGTGAGTCTCCCCGGCCGATGTCGAAGGGCCTCGACGCGGGCTTCGCACGGCTCGACCTGGGCGCACGCGGATGACGGCGGTGCGCGGTTCGGGGTGGCGCGCGCCGGTCTGCGGGCGCGCGCGGGCGGGGCTCGTGCGCGGGCGGAGTGGGGCGCCGCCGGTGCTCCGACGGCGCCCGGGCGGGGTGGGCTCGCTTCGCTTCGCCGGGCGGGAACGGAAGGCCGCTACTCCGGCCAGCCCGTCTGCGGCAGGCCCTTCACCAGCTTCAGGGCGTTCTTGTAGTAGAGCTTCTTCAGCACCTCGTCCGGCAGGGCGAGGCCGTAGAGCTTCCAGAACGCGTGGTAGTCGCGGTAGTAGTCGAAGTACTCGTCCGCGGTCTCCAGCGTGCGCCAGTAGTAGGGGAACTCGTCGGGCTGGAAGCTGTCCTTGCCGAACAGCACGCGGTCCTGGTACTTGACGAAGAAGTCGTGCGCCGTGCGCGGCTGGCGGCCGTACTCGGCGAGCACCGCGGCCATCTCGGGATACACGTTGGGCAGCCGGTCGAGCAGGCGGCCGAGCCGCGCCAGGTCGTTCGAGTGGTAGAGCATGTGGGCGCCGATGAACGTCGTCTTCGGGTGGCGCTCGAACATCCGGTCGCGCTCGGCGATCAGCTCCTCGAAGCGCGGGAACTTCGGGTCCTGATAGCGGCGGTCGGGGAACAGCGCCTGCTCCAGCCAGCGCTCGTTGCGGAAGTCGATCGGGTCGAAGAAGGGCGCGGGCTCGGCGGTGTGGATCAGCACCGGCACGCCGAGGCGGGCGCAGGTCTCCCAGATCGGGTCGAGCTCCGGGTCGTCGAGATGCAGGCGGGTGCCGTCCGCCTTCAGCACCCGCAGGCCGAGCTCCTTGAAGATCTTGAGCCCGAGCGCGCCCGCCTGGATGTCGGCCTCGAGCTGGGCCGCGGCCCGCTTGCCGAAGCCGGGCCCGACGGGCTGGGAGAAGTCGACGTTCGCGAACAGGACCATGCGGTCGGCGTGCGGGCTGTCGCGCAGCACCGCGAGGCCTTCGCGCAGCTTCTCGCCCCAGCCGCCGGAGAGGTTCACCAGCACCCGGAGGTTGAGAGCGTCCATGTCCTTCACCACCTGCGCCAGCCGCTCCGGCGCGATCGGCGTGCGGTGGTGGCTGTGGATGTCGATCACCGGGAACTTCGCGCGCGGCGTGGGGTGCTGCGGCACGACGAGCTGCGAGGCCGGCTTGTAGTCGGTGATCGACGGCGCCGGCCACTCCGGCTTCCGGCCTTCGCCGGGCCGTTGCGTCATGCGGTCCGCCGGCTGTGGCTGCGGTTGCGGACTCTGCGCGACCAGCGCTCCGGCCGTCATCGCCCCCAGCACCACGGCCAGGCTCCAGGTTCGCTTCGACATCACGACTCCCTCCTCGCGTTTCGCAGTCCCCACGCCCCTGCCAGCGCCAGCAGCGCCCAGCCGGCCGCGGAAGCCGCCGCGCTCCACAGCACGGCGCTCGGACGATAGACCAGCTCGACCACGTGTCGCCCCGCGGGCACCGCCACCGCGCAGAACGCCAGGTTGGCGCGCAGCAGCGGCGCCGGGGCGCCGTCGACCGTGGCCTGCCAGCCGGGATCGTGGGTGGAGACGAAGACCACGAAGCCCGGCGCGTCCAGTTCCGCCTCGATGCGCACGCGGTCCGAGCGTTTCTCGACGATGCGGGTCGCGGCGCCGACCGACTGCGCGGGTCGGGCCTCGCCCTCGGCCAGCACGACCTCGCGCCGCGGGTCGAAGCCCGGGTCGAGCAGCGTCGCCACCGCCTCGCGGCCGTCCGCGATCCGCGCGCCGCCGACCGCGTAGGCGAGCGGCAGCGGATCCGGCACCGCGAACAGCCGGATCGGGTCGCGGAACAGGCCCGGCCAGCTCGCGACCTCGACCAGGCCAGGCGCCGGCGGATGCAGCGCGACCACGTGGGTGACCGCGCCCACCTGGAGCAGCCGGAGCCGCCCCGGGCTGCCGTCGAGCGCGACGAAATGGTCGGCCAGGGTGGCCAGCGGCCGCGGGTACAACCCCAGCGGGTCGGGATCGAAGCTGCCGCCGATCGCCCAGCGGGCCAGCATCGGCCGCGGCTGGTAGAGCTGCAGGGCGAGGGCCTGGGTCAGCGGATACGGCCAGTCGCGCGGCCCGTGCTCGGCGCGCATCGCGTGGCGGTGGCCCAGCCAGCGCTCGCTGCGCGCTTCGTCGTACAGGTACACCCACGCCCGCGGGTTCGTGGCGGCGCGCATCGCGTCCACCTGGGGCGGGCGCAGGTCGAGCAGCTCGCGCGGCGCCGTCGGGTTGAGCCCGCGGTGCGAGCCGAGCAGTTCGAGCACCGCGACGGCCGCCGCGGCCATGCCCGTCGAGCCGGCCCGCGCCGGCCGCCACGCGGCCAGGAGCGCCGCGGCCGCCAGCGCGGCTGCGGCGGTCGCCGTGGCCCGCAGCGGCACGGCGAGCTCGCGCGCCAGCGCGGCGGGCGCCGCGCCGGCTTCCGCGGCTGGCACGAACAGCAGCGCTCCCAGGCGATCGCCGTCGAACGTCAGCGCGGCGAAGGTCACCACGCTCGCGGCCGCGACCCCCACGGCCCCGCCGACCAGCAGCCGCGGCCGGGCCCGCGCGCCGCGCCAGGCATCGACGCCCATGCCGGCCAGCAGGGCGACGGCCAGCGCGACGAGCACCAGCGCCTTGACGGGGTAGCGCACGGCCAGGAGCGGCGGGAACAGCGCCGCGGCCAGGGAATAGAAGAACGTGTGGCGGCCGAGCGCGACGAGCAGCGCGCCGAGGGCCAGCGCGACGCACAGGCCCCGCCGCGCCCGCGCGGGGCCGGCCAGGGCCGCGAGCGCAAGGACGAGGGCAGGCAACCCCAGGTACACGGAATAGAGGAAGGGCTCGCGCCCCTCGAACAGCGCCTGGCGCACGGCGGGCCGCAGCGGCTGGTCCATCGGAAACAGCGGCAGCGCGAGCTGGGTGGCGGCGGCGGGGTGCAGCGACCAGTGGGTGCGCACGGCCTCGGGCAGCGCGCCGCGCGCCGAGCGGATCGCCGCGTCCAGCGCGGGGCCCCACACGATCGCGCCCAGCAGCAGCGCGACGAGCCCAGCGACGGCCAGCGTCCGCAGCGCCACCAGGGCCTCGCCTCGCGCGCCCGGCTCGCGCCAGCGCGAACGCAAGGCGGCTGACGTCAACACCAGCACACCGCCCGCCAGCGCCATGTCGGGCGACCCGGCGAGCAGCGGAGCCGCGACGGTGACGCCGAGCCACAGCGCGCGGCCGGTCGACGCCCTGGCGAGCGCCGACTCCGCGGCGAGCAGGACCCACGGCAGCCAGCTCGCGCCCATCAGGTGGTGCCACACGTTGACGAGCGAGAGGTACGGTCCGGAGAGGGCCCACAGCGCCGCGGCGGTCGCGGCCCCGCCGCGCCCGACCTCCAGCCGCCGCGCCAGCAGGTAGAGGCCGAAGGCCGAGAAGGCCACGTGCAGCGCGGCCAGCGTCGCGTAGGCGGTCAGCGGCTCCAGCAGCAGGTTGAGCCACGCGGGCGGGTAGGCGACCTGGTAGTTCGGCTGCGCCAGCAGCGGGTGGCCGAACGACACGTGCGGGTCCCAGAGCGGCCAGGCGCCCTCGCCCACCGCCCGCACGAACGAGGCGACCTGGGCGTACCAGACCGACTGCACGTCGCGCTCGTACAGGCCGCGCCCCAGGAGCAGCGGCTCGCGCACCACCCACAGCGCCAGCAACGAGAGTCCGCCGAGCGCCCAGCCGTCGCGACGATCGAGCCGCATCGGCCCGCATCCTACGCGAGCGCCGTGTGACGGCGAGGTGACGATCGTCAGCCCGCGCCCATGACCTCCGGCACATGCAGCGGGCGGCATGGAACCCTACAATCGTTTGTCTCGTCCTACCTCCCCGCGGGCCGCCTGGAGGGCCCGAACCGTGAGCGAACACCTCAAGCGCGACCTCGCGTCGCTCCGCATCGACCACGACGCCCCGCGGCCCCGCCGCCGCTGGCCGCTGCTGCTGCTCCTGCCCGCCGCCCTGCTGCTGCTCGGCGTCTACGGGCTGCGCCTGCGCGGCGCGCTGGCCGAGGTGCCGGTCAGCGTCGGGCGCGCGACCCTCGAGACCGAAGGCGCGCCGCAGGGCGGGGCGCCGGTGCTGACCGCGTCGGGGTACGTCGTGGCCCGCCGCAAGGCGGTCGTCTCCGCGAAGATCCAGGGCCGGCTGGCCTGGCTCGGGGTCGAGGAGGCGAGCCGGGTGCGCGAAGGCCAGGTGATCGCCCGTCTCGAGGACGCCGACTACCTGGCCAACGTGCAGTCGAATCGCGCCAACGTGCAGCGAGCGGAGGCCGATCTCGCCGAGCAGGCCCGCCAGCGCGACGTTGCCGAGCGTCTGCACGCCGACAAGGTGCTCGACGCCGACACGCTGGCGGCCGCGCGCAGCCGGGTGCGGATCGCCGAGGCGGCGCTGGCCCAGGCCCAGGCCGGGCTGGCGTTCGCCGAGGCCCAGCTCCAGAACACGCAGATCAAGGCGCCGTTCGCCGGCACCGTCGTCAAGAAGATGGCCGAGGTCGGGGAGAGCGTGGCGCCGATCCCGCCCGGCGTGAACATCTCGACCGCCTCGGGCGCGATCGTTGCGCTCGCCGACCTGGCGACGCTCGAGGTCGAGGCCGACGTCAGCGAGAGCAACGTCGCCCGCCTCGGCGACGCGCAGCCGGCCGAGGTCACGGTCGAGGCCTTCCCCGACCGCCGCTACAAGGCGGTGCTGCGGCAGGTGATCCCGACCGCTGACCGCACCAAGGCGACGGTCCAGGTCAAGGTCACGATCCTCGACAAGGACGAGGACCTGAAGCCGGAGATGAGCGCGCGCGTGAACTTCACGGAACCCGCGCCGCCGGCGGGTGCCGTGGCGGCAGTCGCGGCGCCTGCGGTCGTGATCCCGAAGGACGCGGTCGCCACCCGCGACGGCAAGAAGGTCGTGTTCGAGGTCGTGCAGGGCGCGCTGAAGCAGCGCGCGATCGAGACCGGCGCCGAGCGCGAGGGCCGGGTCGTGGTGCGCCAGGGGCTGGCCGGCGGCGAGACCGTCGTGCTCAAGCCGGCGGAGACGCTGAAGGACGGCGACAAGGTGAAGGTGCAGGGATGAGCGGCAACGGCAAGGCGCCGATGGTGGCGGTCGAAGGCGTGAAGAAGGTCTATCGGCGCGACGCGGAGGAGGTCAAGGTCCTCGACGGCCTCTCGCTCGAGGTGCCGGAGGGCGACTTCGTCGCGCTGATGGGCCCGTCCGGCTCGGGCAAGACCACGCTGCTCAACCTGATCGCCGGCATCGACCGGCCGACGGCCGGCAAGGTGATCGTGGCCGGCACCGACGTCGCCCAGCTCGGCGAGAGCGAGCTGGCGCGCTGGCGCAGCCGCAACGTCGGCTTCATCTTCCAGTTCTACAACCTGATCCCGGTGCTGACCGCGGAGGAGAACGTCGCCCTGCCGCTGCTGCTGACGAACCTCTCGAAGAAGGAGCGCCGCGAGCGGGCGCTGACCGCGCTCAAGGTGGTCGGCCTCGCCGAGCGCTCGCAGCACTACCCGCGCCAGCTCTCGGGCGGCCAGGAGCAGCGGGTCGCGATCGCCCGCGCGATCGTCGCCGACCCCAAGGTGCTGGTCGCCGACGAGCCCACGGGCGACCTCGACTCGAAGAGCGCCGAGGAGATCCTGGCGCTGATGGAGACGCTCAACCGCGACTTCGGCAAGACGATCGTGATGGTCACCCACGACCCGCGTGCGGCGCAGCGCGCCCACACCCAGCACCACCTCGAGAAGGGCGTGCTCTCCCTGTAGGGAGCGAGGGCGATGAAGTACCTCCCCTACGTCCTCAAGCACCTGCGGCGGAACTGGATCCGCACCGGCTCCACCGTGATGGCGATGGCCGTGTGCATCTTCCTGTTCTGCACGCTGCAGACGATCATCGCGGCCGTCAACTACGGGCTGAAGAGCGCGTCCGCCTCGCGGCTCGTCACCCGCCACTCGGTCAGCCTCGTCTACAACATGCCGCTGGCCTACAAGGAGCGCATCGCGCAGATCCCGGGCGTCAAGCGGGTGGCGATCTCGAACTGGTTCGGCGGCGTGATGGGGCTGCCGCCCGACTTCACCAAGTTCTTCGCCAACTTCGCGGTCGAGCCCGAGGACTACCTGGCGATCTACCCGGAATACGTGCTCTCCGACGCGGAGAAGCAGGCGTTCTTCGCCGACCGCCGCGGCGCGATCATCGGCCCCGACCTGGCCGAGCGCTTCGGCTGGAGCGTCGGCTCGACGGTGCAGCTCGAGAGCACGATCCCGCCCTACCGGATCGGCCGGCCGTTCGAGTTCGTGATCAGCGGCATCTACGAGGTCGACGAGGTGCGCTACCCGGGCACCGACGGCCGGCTGTTCTTCTTCCACCATAAGTACCTCGAGGAGTCGACCCGCAACCGCGCGGGAGCCGGCACCTTCAGCATCGAGGTGAACGACCCGGACCAGGCCGCGGCGGTGGGCAAGGCGATCGACGCGTACTTCGAGAACTCCGACGTGCGCACCAAGACCGAGACCGAGGCGGCGTTCCGCGCCGGCTTCGTCTCGCTCGCCGGCAACCTGGCGCTGCTGCTCAACGGCATCGGCATCGCCGTCACCTTCACGATCCTGCTGGTCACCGCCAACACGATGAGCATGGCGGTGCGCGAGCGACGCACCGAGATCGCGGTGCTGAAGACACTCGGCTTCGGCAGCGGCCTGGTGATGGCGCTGATCCTGGCCGAGGCGCTGGTGCTCGGCGTGCTGGGCGGCGGCCTCGGGCTGATCCTGGGCAAGGCGATGATCGGCGTGCTGCCCTCGCTGCCGCTGATCGGCGACGTCGCGCGCGCGTTCCCCAACCTCGGGCTGTCGCCGCTGATCGCCAGCCTCGGCTTCGGCATCGCGGTCTTCCTCGGCCTCGCCGCCGGCCTGCTGCCGGCGCTGCAGGCCTACCGCGCCCGCATCACCGACACCCTGAGGACCGTCTAAGCCCATGGCACTCCCGATCACCTACAACGTCCGCAACGTGCGCGTGCGCTGGCAGCTCACGCTGCTGGCCGTCGTCGGCATCGCCCTGGTGGTGACGACGATCGTGTTCCTGACCGCGATGGCGTCCGGCTTCAGCCTCGCGCTGCGGGCCACGGGACGCGACGACAACGCGATGATCGTGCAGAAGGGCGCCAACGCCGAGCTGACGTCGGGCATCGGCCGCAACGCCGCCCAGGTGCTGCTGGTCGACCCGCGGATCGCCCGCGACGACCAGGGGTGGCCGCTGTCTTCGCCCGAGATCCTCGTCGTCGCCTCCTACCCGCGCAAGGCAGACGGCGCCGACGTCAACGTCAGCGTGCGCGGGGTGACGCCGCGCGCGTTCGAGGTGCGCGGCGGCCTGCGCATCGTCGCCGGCCGCCAGGTGCAGCCGGGGCTGCCCGAGGTGATCGTGGGCGAGCGGGTGCGCGAGCGCTACGGCTTCGAGGTGGGCAGCAAGGTCTCGATCCAGAACAAGCCCTGGGAGGTGGTCGGCGTGTTCGCCGCCGAGGGCTCCGGCTTCGAGAGCGAGATCTGGGGCGACCTGGAGACGATGGCCGAGCCGCTGCGCCGCACGGGCGGCTACCAGGCGATCGTCGTGCGCCTCGCCGACCCGTCGACGTTCGAGGCCTTCAAGACCGCGTGGGAGGGCGACCCCCAGGTCCAGGTCAGCGTCAGCCGCGAGCGGGCGTTCTACGAGGCCCAGGCCGGCCCGATCGCCGGCGCGCTGCTCGGCCTCGCCGGCTTCGTCGGCATCGTGATGGGCGTCGGCGCCGTGTTCGGGGCGATGAACACGATGTACGGCATCGTCGCCTCGCGCACCCGCGAGATCGGCACCCTGCGCGCGCTCGGCTTCTCGCGCCGCGCGATCCTCGCCTCGTTCCTGACCGAGGCCGCGATCCTGGCCGCCTTCGGCGGAGCGCTCGGCTGCCTGCTGGCGCTGCCCGCCAACGGCATCTCCGGCGCCACCAACAGCGCGAACTTCTCCGAGATCGCGTTCGCGTTCCGCGTCACGCCGCCGACGCTGTTCGCCGGCATGGTGTTCGCCGTGATGATGGGCATCGTCGGCGGCCTGCTGCCCGCCCTTCGCGCGGCCCGCCTCCCGATCACGACCGCCCTGCGCGAGGTGTAGCGCTCGCTTCCGGCGAATCCGCCCTTGACAGAGCAGACTCGTGGGGCCCATATTCCTACATAGGTAGAGAAATACATGGGCTTGAACGTGACGCTGCCGACGGCGCTGGTGATGCAGGCCCTCGCGATCGGTCACCAGCACGGGTTCGACGTGATGGAGGCGACCGCGCTGCCAAGCGGGACCGTGTACCCGATCCTGCGCCGCCTCGAGCACGAGGCGCTGGTGCGCGGTCGCTGGGAGCCGGCCGCGGTCGCCCAGCGCGAGGGCCGTCCGCCGCGCCGCTACTACGAGCTGACGCCGGCGGGCGAGCGCTTCCTCGGCGAGGCCCGCTCGCGCCTCGCCCAGCGCGTGGCGCTCCTGCCCGAGCTGCTCGCGCGCCCGGCCCGAGGTGAACGGTGAGCGCGCCGGTGCCCCTCGCCCTGCGCCTCGGCCTGCGCCTGCTGGGCCTTCTGCGGTGGCTGGTGCCGGCCGCGCGGCGCCGCTCCTGGGAGCGGGAGTGGCGAGCGGAGCTGATGGCGTCCGCCGGCCGCCCGGACCTGCTGCGCCAGGCCGCCGGCGCGCTCCCCGACGCCGTGTGGCTGCGCCGCCAGTTCACCCTCGACGCCGACCTGGCCCACGACCTCCGCCACAGCCTGCGCGGTCTCCGCCGTCGCCCCGGCTTCGCGGCGGTCGCCGCGTGCGTGCTGGCGCTCGGACTCGGGGCAGCGGGGGCGCTGTTCGCCCTCGCCGACGCGCTGCTGTGGCAGCCGCTGCCGTTCGCGCAGGTCGACCGCGTGATGACGGTGTGGCAGTCGCGCGCCGACGCGCCGGGGACGCTCGAGGAAGTTGCCCCGGGCAATTTCCTCGACTGGCGGGCCGGCGCACCGGCCTTCGAGCGCCTGGCCGCGGCCGACCCCTTCTCCTACGACTACTACGGCGGCGTCGAGCCCGAAGTGCTCTTCGCGCTGCGCGTGACGGAGGGCTTCTTCGACGCGCTGGGGGTGCGCCCAGCGCTCGGCCGCGCCTTCCGGGCCGAGGACCACCGGCCCGGCGGCGCGCGGGTGGCGCTCATCGCGCACTCGTTGTGGCAACGGCGCTTCGGGGGCGACCCGGCGATCGTCGGCCGCGGGCTGCCGCTCGAGGACACGACCTACACCGTGGTCGGCGTGCTGCCCGCCGACTTCGATGCCGGCCTGCTGCCGAGCGCAAGGCGCAGGGAGCTGTGGACCCCGTACGTGTTCGGAAACCACGAGGCGCAGACGCGGGCGACCGGCTGGTGGGCCGTCGTCGGCCGCCTGCGCCCTGGGGTCGAGCCCGCGGTCGCCCAGGCACAACTCGACGCCATCGCCGCCGATCTCGGCCGGCGCCTCCCGCGCACCAACGCCGGCGTCGGCGTCCGGTTGCGTCCCCTCGCCGACCACGTGCGCGGGGAGCTGCGCCAGGCCCTGCTGTTGCTCCTGGGAGGCGCCCTGCTGCTGCTCTGCGCGGCCTGGATCAACGTGGCCGGCTTGCTGGTGGCACGCGGGCTCGAGCGCGAGCGCGAGGTCGCGATCCGCACGGCGCTCGGCGCCGGCCGCGGCCGGCTCGCCCGCCAGCTCGTCGCCGAAGCGCTGTTGCTGTCCGGCGCGGCAACCGCGGTCGCCGCGCCGCTCGCCCAGTTCTTGGTCGAGGCCGCGGTTCGGCTGGCTCCCGTTCACGTGCCGCGGCTGGACGCGGTGTCGTTCGGCCCGCGGGCGGTACTCGCGCTCGCGGTGGCCGCCCTCGCCAGCGCGGTGCTCTGCGCCGCGCCCGGGGCGCTGCGCCTGTTCGCTCCCCAGCGCGCGCTGAAGGCGCTGCGCGGCGCCGCCCGCAACGGCAGCGGTCCGAGCCAGCCGCTGTGGCGCACCCTGGTCGTGGCCGAGGTGGCGGCCGCCTGTGTGCTGCTCGCCGGGGCGGGCCTGCTGGCCCGCGGCGTCGGCGCGCTGCTCGCCGTCGACCCCGGCTTCAGGCCGCGGCAGGTCGTCGCCCTCCAGGTGTTCGCCTGGGACCGACGTTCCACGCCCGCCGCCCGCCAGCAGTTCTTCGATCACAGCCTGGAGCGCCTGCGGGCCCTGCCCGGCGTCGAGGCGGCGGGCGCGGTGTCGCGGATGCCGTTCATCGAGGCCAACATCGGGATGCGCGCCAGCGTGTCGACGACGCCGGAGTCCGCGGTCGAGACCGACCGCAGCCGCCTCGTCTACACGTCGCTGGCGACGCCGGGCTACTTCGAGACGATGGGCGTGCGCCTGCTCGCCGGTCGCACCTTCCTCGAGCAGGACGGCCGCGACGGCCGGCCCGTCGTGATCGTGAACCGGACGCTCGCCCGGCGCCTGTGGCCGCAGGTCGGACCCCTCGGCCAGCCGCTCCACCTGAACTTCCAGGGACGGCCGCTGGCCGCCGCGGTGATCGGCGTCGTCGAAGACGTGCTCCACGAACGGCTCGACGCCGCGGCTGAGCCCGAGCTCTTCCTGCCCCATGCGCTGATCCCGTCGGGCTCGATGACCTACGTCGTGCGCGGCGCCGGCGCCGCGTCGCTGATCGAGGCCGCGAAAGCCGAGGTGCGCGCGGTCGACCCGCAGCAGGCGTTCTACAAGACCGCGGCCATGCCCGACCTGGTGGGGCGCACGCTCGCGGAGCGCCGATTCCTGCTCGTCGTGCTGGCGGGTTTCGCGGTCGCCGCGCTGGTGCTGGCGGGGCTCGGCCTCTACGGCCTGCTGAGCTTCGCCACCGCGCGGCGCACTTCGGAGATCGGGGTGCGCCGCGCCCTGGGCGCCGACGCGCGGCGGATCGCGCGGCTGGTGGTCGCGGACGCGCTGCCTCCGCTGGCGACGGGCGTCGCCCTCGGCCTCGCCACCGCCGCGGCCCTGGGCGGGCTGCTGGCGAGCCACATCTACACCGTCGCGCCCCGCGATCCGGTCACCTACGGGGGCGTGATCGCGGCCCTCGTCGTGGTGGGGCTGGTCGCGGTCGCGCTGCCGGCCCGGCGGGCGATCGGTCTCGACCCGGCGAGCGCCCTGCGCGCCGACTGATCGCCCCCCCGCCCCGCGCCTGCTCGTCCGCCACCCGCAGTCGCTGCTCGCCTGCCAGGCGATGGGCCATCTACAGCACGCTCGCTACCCACGGTCCGGCCGTCGTCAGAGTCCGAAGCAGGCGAGGACGGCACGCACGGCCGCAGCGATCGGCGAAGCCATCTCGGCGACCACCTTCGCCGCCTCGATCAGGCCCTCTCCGGTCACCTTCAGCACATCCCTGAGGGGCGCGGGTTTCGAGGCCTGGCTGGCCAACGTCTCGAGCCGCTCGGCCACTTCGAGCTTGAGCCCTGGCTCGTCGTCCGGCAGGTGCGCGATCAGCCTCTCGACCTCCACTCGCAGGTGCCTGACGGCGGCCTCGAGGGCCGGCGCGGGCCCCGAGGCAGCGAACGAGTTGAAGGCGTTCTCGATCCGCTCGGCCGTCAGCTTGTTGACGACTGCCCCATGGAACGTCCCGCCGTGAATGTGTTGCTCGTTCGTCTCCATGTGGACACCTCCATGGTTCGTCACCACGATGTTGGTGATGGACCCTCGCTCGGACTCGTACTTCTCGACACGCCTCAGGATGTCCTCTCGCAGTCCGGGCAGCGAAGCGCGCAAGACGTCGAGCCGGTACTCGTACCGCTGGACGTTCGATCGGCCGGCGCTCTTCAACGTCGGCAGCGTCACGCCGCCGAACAGGGGGCGGTCCACGAACGACGTCCCCTCGGAGAGGTACCGCGCCAGACGCTTGGAGTAGTCCGTTCGGCGGTCGTAGGCCACCCGCCCGCGTTCCAGTTGCCGGATGACCGAGTCGAGGGCCGCTTGCTGCGAGTGCAAGCGCAGCAGCGCGAGCCTCACGTTGCGGAGCTGCGCCGGGTTCGCCGAGCCGCGAGAGATGAGCCATGTGGGCACGCGCGTGTAGGCGGTTCGCGTCCAGCCAAAGTGTGCGACCGCACCGTTCAGAGCCTGGGTGGGCACAACCTCGTACCCGCGGCTCGCGGGCTGATCGTCTGAAGGGCCGAACTCGATGACCACCAGCGGCTGACCCGTCTCGACGAGGCGGAAGCCCGGGGTGAGACCCGCCCAGTTCTTCCGAGTCGAGGCCCTGACGTAGAGTCCAGCCAGCCGAGGGCCTTGGAGGACCAAGGGCATGAGTCGACGGGAGCCGTCGGCTTCCGGCACGCTGCTTGGCAAGTGGAGCGCCCGCTCCAGAACCCCTGGCCACGGTGGGGCACGCCGAGCGGACCGATCGCGGATCGCCAGGCCCACTTCGACGCGCACCGCCACCCGATGCCGATCCGCCATGACGCGGCGAAACGCGCATTCGAAGAACTGCGGTCGACGGAGCAGGCCAGGCAGGCGCAGCGCACGGTGGGCCGAGCAGAACGCGCTCTCGTCGGACCAAGCCTTGTCGATGGTTCGCTGCCGGCCCAATGCGGGGCCGAAGGAGCGGAGAAACTGTGTGGGGTAATCCGTGCGCGGCGGCCAGTCCGGAACGTCCCTGGCCCCAGTGTCGCTTTTCAGGAGCTATGGACCCCGCTTTTTCAGAAGCATTCCCCCCTGGGGTCCGTCGCGTGACGGGATGTTTCTAGGCTGCTCCGAGGCTCAAAGCAAGCTCCGTTGCCGTCGTCCGTTGTA
>WYBL01000142.1 GCA_011526565.1 Acidobacteriota bacterium
ACCTCGCGGCGGAGCGCGGCCTCCCGGGCCTTCGTCGGTGCGGCCGTCACGGGAACACCTCGATCGCGCGCTCGAGCTGCTCTCGGGCCTCGGAGACGCCGCTCCAGAGGGCGAGCCCGGGGCTCCCGGGGTACGTGGCCAGGTCGTCGACCACGTCCTGCCCCGCTTCGATGCGCGCGCTGGCCTCCTTGGTGGACGGCAGCGCGTCGGCCCGGCGCTCCAGGGCCGCGAGGGCCCTCAGCGTCGTGCGCAGTCGTCGCCGAATCGTGGCCAGCTCCGCCGTGATCGCTCGGCGTTCCGCGGCCTCCGTGTCGGGCTTCTTCATCGCGTGGTCCTCCCTTCGGCGCGGGCCAGGGCCCGCGGGTAGTCGTGCGCGCGCAGGACCGGCCCCGGCTTGCGCTTGGCCGGCGGGTCGATGCGCGGCCGGTGCTGGCGGGCGCGGTACACCGCGCCGTAGGTGACGACGGGCGCCTCGTTCGGCAGGGGCGGCGCCGGCACACCCGGGCAGCGCTCGAGGTGCTCCTCGAGGAGCAGGCAATCGCAGTCCGGCTCGTCGGCCAGGTGGTACGCCGGGAGGGCGCTCACCTCGGCAGTCCCTTCGCGACCTTGCGCGCGCGCGTGACGCTCGCCTTGATCGCCGCGACTTCGCGCTGCGCCTTCGCCCGCGTCCGGGCCTCCGTGCGGGCGCTGGCCTTCGAGGCCTTGATCGCGGCGCCTAGCTCTGCGGCCAGCTCGCGACACCGGGCCGCGAACGCCAGCAGTTCGCCCCGCGTGACCGGCAGCAGGATCCGCCCGTCGTTCCTGCTCTTCTTCATGGTCCCTCCCTCAAGCCACTATGGTGGCTTACTGAGGTCGGACGCTACACCCGCAGGGATGCCGCGTCAAGCCACGCGGGAGGCTACTTCTGCTTCTGGCGAGCGAGGGCGCGGCGGGTGCGGTCGGGCCGCTTCCACTTCGGCGGCGAGCCGAAGTTACGCGCCTTGCACTTCGGGCAGCGGGTCGGGGGTTCGGCGCCGAGCGTCATCCACTCGTGCGAGCAGCGCTCGCAGGTGCACGCCCACGCCGTCGTCTTGACCTTGCGGACCGTCACGGCCGGCATTCTCGCATCCTCGGGTGCCACGGTAGGGCGACTACTCGGCGACGCCGTCGAGCATCGCGGCCAGCGGATGCACGAGCACGCGAGCGCCCACTTCAACGAGCGCGGCCCGCAGCTCGGCCGCGTCGTCGAGCTGCGACACCTTCTCGAGCAGCCGCGACGCCGAGGCCTCGACGTCGCCGGCCGGCAGGGGAGCGGCGAGGCGCCGGAGAGTCGCCAGCGCCTCGCCGCGGGTCGGGCCGGTCACGAGACCACCAACCGGAGAAGCGCGGCCGTCGTCGCCTTGTCGGCGTCCGGCGTCGGCTTCGGCGTCGACTGGCGGGCCGCCGGGCGGTAGTCGTCCGGGAACGTCACGCGGATCAGGCCGTAGCCGTCCGCGCTCGGCCCCGCGGCGCGCACCTCCTCGTACCGGATGCCCGTCGCGGGGTCGAGCCAGGCGCGCATCAGTCGACCAGCACCGACGGCGGGTCCGCGCTCGCGTAGCGCATTGCGCAGTACGCCATCGCGGAGGTGATGTTGCCGGCGTTGCTCGCGCCGGTGCTCAGGCCGATGCAGTCGAACCCGCCCGCGACGTCGAGCTTGGCCGGGTCGATCTCGAAGACCACGATCTTGCTCTTGACCGCGGCCGACGTCGTGAAGTTGACGGCCGCGGTCTGCGCCTCGAGCGAGTCGTCGGCCGCGGCGTCCTGGCACGCCCACACGGGCACCGCGTTCGCGAACACCTTCGACGCCGTCCCGGCAACGGCGGTCGCCTGAAGCGGCGAGAGCAGGATCGTGGCAGCGTGGCCCTGCTCGACGTGCACGACGAGCCAGCAACGATGCACGTTCTTGAGCGAGATGTAGGCCGACGTGCGGCCCGCGGCGTCGGCCGCGGGCGCCATGAGCGAGACGGGCTTGATGGACTCGGGGATCATCGGGCCTCCTTTAGGCGCGCTCGGCCAGAGTGACGAAGGCCGAGCGGGTCACGCCGTCGTCGCCGGTGTAGGCGCGTTCGAGGAGCGGCTGGCCGTCGGCGCGCAGCAAGCCGCGGAACGTCTCGACGTCCGAACTGAATCCGACGTGCTGCGAGCGGTCGATCGTCACTTCCTTCCGCAACCCGACCGCGTAGTAGGAGAAATCCGCGAGCAAGACGTCCCCGCGGTTGCCGAGCGCGGGGAGCTTCTCGCTCGGGACGACGGGCAGGCCGAGCAGCCGCATGTTCCCGGCCGCGTCGACCGCGAAGTAGGGCAGCAACGCGCCCGCGGTGCCGATCGCCACGTTCAGCGTGAAGAGCTGCGGGATCAACGTCGAGCTGACGACCCACACCGCGCGCGAGAACGAGCCCGGCAACAGCCTGGAGAGCATGTTCAACGCGTTCTCGGCCTCGAAAGTGTCCGCGCCCTGGCCGTCCTCCTTCGCCACCTCGATGGTGCACGGCGCGTTCAGCGCGCCCAGCGGCTGGCCGGAGCCGGAGCCGTTGAGGAACGCGTGGTCCAGCGACCAGGCGATGGCCTGACGCATGACGCGGTCGAGCTGCTCGCCGTAGGACAGGCCGTCCATGAGCAACTCGTTGGAAGCCTGAACGAGCAACGCGAGCTTCCGGGCCTGCAGCTCGACCTTGCGGAGCATCGGCTCCACGGTGCCGATGGAGCCGGCCTCGGCGAGCCACTGCGGCCGGAAACCGTAGGGCCCCGTGGTCCCGCCGCCTCCGTCGGCCTTGAAGCCGGCGATCTTGCGCGTGTCGGACGCCATGCCGTAGACGCGCGCGCGGGGTCGGACCACTTCCATTTCGAGCGCTGCGTCGAAGTATTCGGCGCTCAGCTCCGAGGGCACCAGCCAGCCGCCCGCGGAGCCCGACGACTCGCGCATCGCGGTCGCCGCGGGCACGAGGTGCGGATGGTGCTGGCCGGACGCGACGGCCTGCAGGAACGCGCTCGAGGTGCGGAACTCGCTCGACGCCACCGGCGCCTCGAAGAGGTCGCGGTAGCGCGTCCCCGTCGCGGCCCGCGGCTCGGCGACGACGCCGGCAGCGCCCGGCACGCGCCCGCTCGGCCGCCGCGCCAGCTCGGCGTCCTCGGCCGCGGTGTCGGCCACCAGCTTGTCCCGCTCCTTCTCAGCCTCGTGCAGCGAGGCCTTGGCGCGCTCGAGTCGGCGCCGGGCCGTCGCGACCGCGGCCGAAGCGGCGTCCGTCGCGTCCGCGAGCGCGGCCAGGTTCGAGACCTGCTCGCCGTCCTGCACACGCCGGAGCGCAGCCGCGTAGTGGGTGCGTGCCGCGTCGTGCTGGTCCTCGGCCTGAGCCATCGCGGCGTCCGCCGCGCGCACGCTGTCGCGGGCTTCGATCGCCTTCTGTCGCGCTTCACTGATGGGGTGCATTCGTTCTCTCCTCGTCGGGTCTGTCGGGTTAACTCCGCGCCGACGGGCGAGGCATGCGCCCCGCCGACCGACGAGCCGCGCGCACGACTGAGGCGCGAGCGGGTGCGCACGTCACCCGGCGCGCGGGGCGAGCGTCTCTCAGCACTCGCCCCGCGGCGCCGGTCGACCCATTCCGCGGGAAGCCAGTGCCGCGCGGGTCCATGGACATCGGTCTACCGGCCCTCGCGCTCGGCGAGGCGCCGGTCCTCTTCGGCGACGGCCGCCGGCAGGTCGTGCGGTCGCACGGCCTCGAGCCGGTCGAGCACCGCCCGCAGCCGCCGCAGGTCCGCGACCGACAGCCGGCGCGCGTACTCCTCGGCGACGGCGAGGGCCCCGCCCCGGCCGTGCGCCGCGTACTCGCGCTCGACCAGCTCGGACACCACGCGCGCCAGGCTGCGCCGGGTGCCGTCGACGGGGAGCTGCTCGGCGAGGTCGCGCAGCCGCGCCCAGACGGAACGCGTGATCAGCAGCGACGTGTGGATCTTGGGGTCGGGCATGTCGTCCATGTCGGACACGATGCGACTAACTGCACAACTCGGCAATGGGGTACTCGCTGAACAGTGACCCAATGCGCGAAGGCGCGCGAAACGAGACGAATCGGGACTTGCCGTCGCGGCCGGCCACGCCCGCAGCGCCAGCGCCCGCCGCTCCGTGGGGTGCGCGGCGAGCCTGTCCTCGGTGTACGCCCACCGGCAGCGGCGCATCTAGGCGGGGGGCTCGGCGCCCAGCTCAAGGGCGCACTTTCGCGCGGCCGACGCGGGAATCCTGATGCGCCGGCCGACTCGGCGGGCCTCGAGCGCCCCGGCGTCGACCAGCTTACGGACGTAGGCCGGCGAGACTCGGCACACCTCGGCCAGCTCCGCGACCGAGACGGGCGCGCCAGAGCGCCAGAACCCGGCAGGAGAGCGCGGATCAGCGGGCTTCATCGTGGGACCCCCCTCCATTTCCGTACATGCAAACACCCAGACCCATCCTCGGTTCCCGAGGCGCTCGCGCCCGAGACCTGACGCCCCCCCGGGGGTCGCGCGTCACGAGCCGAAGACCACGGCGCGCAGCGCCTCGCGGTCGGCCAGGTGGACGAGACACAGCACGCCGCCTCG
>WYBL01000143.1 GCA_011526565.1 Acidobacteriota bacterium
ACCTCGCGGCGGAGCGCGGCCTCCCGGGCCTTCGTCGGTGCGGCCGTCACGGGAACACCTCGATCGCGCGCTCGAGCTGCTCTCGGGCCTCGGAGACGCCGCTCCAGAGGGCGAGCCCGGGGCTCCCCGGGTACGTGGCCAGGTCGTCGACCACGTCCTGCCCCGCTTCGATGCGGGCGCTGGCCTCCTTGGTCGACGGCAGCGCGTCGGCCCGGCGCTCCAGGGCCGCGAGGGCCCTCAGCGTCGTGCGCAGTCGTCGCCGAATCGTGGCCAGCTCCGCCGTGATCGCTCGGCGTTCCGCGGCCTCCGCGTCCGGCGCCTTCACCTTCGTCGACGGCGCCGTCATCGCCCACCCCTGCGCGCCATGCGCGTGGCGTAGCGGTCCAGCGCAGCGGCGACGCGGCGCTTGTGGTCGTGGGAGCGGAACGGCACGGGCTCGCCCTGTTCCTGCTCGGGCTCCGGCTCCCCCTCCGGCTGCTGGGTGGGCACGGGCTCGGGGGTGTGCGCGATCGTCACGGCCTCCGGCGCCGCGCAAGGGGAGTCGGCGATGCCGATGCCCTTGGGCCGCGCTTCGCGACGACTGTGGACCCGCGGCGCCTCGTTCGGCAGGGGCGGCGCCGGCACGCCCGGGCAGCGATCGAGGTGCTCCTCGAAAAGCAGGCAATTGCAGTCCGGCTCGTCGGCCAGGTACGCCGGGAGGGCGCTCACCTCGGCAGTCCCTTCGCGACCGTGCGCGCCCGCTTCACGCTCGCGTTGGTCGCGGCCAGCTCGCGCTGCGCCTCGGCGCGCCTGGCGGCCTCCGCGCGCGCCCTGGCCCGCGAGTCCCGGAGCACGCCGCGCAGCTCGTCGGCGATCCTGAGCAGCTCGGCCGAGAGCGCCATCAGCTCGGCCCTCGTCGGCGGCCCCGCGTTCGTCTTCTTCTTCGCCATCGTTCCCTCCTCGCAAGCCACTACGGTGGCTTACTGAGGTCGGACGCTACACCCGCAGGGATGCCGCGTCAAGCCACGCGGGAGGCTACTTCTGCTTCTGGCGAGCGAGGGCGCGGCGGGTGCGGTCGGGCCGCTTCCACTTCGGCGGGGAGCCGAAGTTACGCGCCTTGCACTTCGGGCAGCGGGTCGGGGGTTCGGCGCCGAGCGTCATCCACTCGTGCGAGCAGCGCTCGCAGGTGCACGCCCACGCCGTCGTCTTGATCTTGCGGACCGTCACGGCCGGCATTCTCGCATTCCTCCTTGCCCCCGACGGGTTCCGCCTACTCGGCGCCGTCGAGCCTGCGTCCGGTCACGGCGTCCACCACCGCCCAGCGGGAGAGCACTCGGCGCGACCTGCGGCAGCGCAGGAACCCGTCGCGCGACTCGACGGGCGGCAGCAGGTGGCACGGGCAGCGCCGCTCCGGTCGCGTCGCCGGCTCCAACTCGCGGCGAGTGCAGGCCCCGAGCACCGTCTCCAGGTCGACGACGAGCGCATCGTCGTCGGCCACGCCCTACTCGGCGCCGTCCTTGAGGATCATGATCGGCGGGTGCACGAAGGCGCGGGCCCCGGTCTCCACCAGCGCGGCGCGCAGCTCCTCGGCGTCGTCGCGGAGCGAGATCCGCTCGAGCAGCCGCGACGCCGAGGCCTCGACGTCGTCGTTCTGCAGGGGAGCGGCGAGGCGCCGGAGAGTCGCCAGCGCCTCGCCGCGGGTCGGGCCGGTCACGAGACCACCAGCCGCAGAAGCGCGGCCGTCGTCGCCTTGTCGGCGGCCGGCGTCGGCTTCGGCGTCGACTGGCGGGCCGCCGGGCGGTAGTCGTCGGGGAACGTCACGCGGATCAGGCCGTAGCCGTCCGCGCTCGGCCCCGCGACTCGCACCTCCTCGTACCGGATGCCCGTCGCGGGGTCGAGCCAGGCGCGCACGTTAGGCCCGAGCCTCGAGCACCACGAAGGGCGACACGGTGCCGCCGCTGTCGGCCAGCGTCTTCGGCGCGTCCCAGAACGTCGCCGCGTCGCCGCGGAACCGGCCGCGGATCGCGAGACGATCCGACGAGAAGAACACGTGCGGGCTGCGCTCGATCGAGAGACCGCGCCGGATGCCGACCACGACCTGGCTCGGGTCAACCAAGATCACGTCGCCCTTGGTGCCGAGCGGCTTCACGCGCGAGGTGATGAGCACCGGCCGGCCGAGGAGCTGGTAGCCCGTCGGGCCGCCCGCCTCGAAGCCGGCGCGCGGCTGCGTGCCGCCCGTGCCGATCGCCAGGCTCATCTTCAGCGCCTGCGGGAGCACCGTCGGGTGCACCAGCCACCACGAGCGCTCGTGCGAGCCGGGCGCGAGCCGCGCCCACATGTTGACCGCGTTCTCCCACGTGAAGGTGCTCGCGCCCTGGCCACCCTCCTTGCTGACCGTGATGGTCGCCGCCGAGTTCAGGATGCCCGCGGGCATGCCGACACCGGTGCCGCTGAGGATCGCCTTGTCGAACTTCCGCCCGATCGCGCGAGAGATCGCGGCCTCGAGCGCCGCGATGTAGTGCGGCGCGTCCTCGCCGAGTTCGTTCGACGCCGCGGCGAGAACGAGCAGCTTCGCCGCCTTGAGCCGCGCCTGGCGCAGCTTGACCAACTGCGCGTCGGCCTCGCTCGCCTCGGGCTTCCACTCGGCCTGCAGCGTCGCCTCGGCGTCGTCGGTCTCGTCGTCGTCGTCCAGGCACGGCACGATGCGCTCGTCGCTGGCCATCGGCACGACGTTCGCCCCAATGCGGACGAACACGCTCTCCTCGGCCGCCCGCGTGAAGATCTCGACGGCGACCTCGGGCACGACCGCGAAGCCGCCGTCCGGGTTGCTCCCCTCGGTCGCGGTCGCGGCCATGACCGCGGGGTGCATCGGCGAGCCGCCGAGCGCCGCAGCGACGACGCCGCGCCACGACTCCTCGCGCGCCTCGGGGCTCGCGGTCGCGCCACCGTACAGCTTCGAGATCGCGGCCCGCGCGCGACCCGGCATCGGCAGCGCCGCGAGCGCCGACCCGACGCCGAGGCCGGCGGCGCCGACCGACACGGACGACGAGCGCCGGGTGCCCGGCACGCGGCCCGACGGGTTGCGCAGAAGCTCGGCGTCCTCGGCGTCGAGCTTGGCCTGCTCGGCGTCGCGGTCGCGCTCGGCCGCGGCGAGCTGCTCCTTGGCGCGCTCGACGGCGCGCCGCGCAGACTGCACGGCCACGGCCGCGGAGTCCGTGTCGGCCGCGAGCCTGCTCAGCTCCGCGGCGTCGACGGTGGAGCCCTGCGCCTGGCGCTGCAGCGCGAGCCCGTACCGGGCCCGGACGTCGTCGTGCTTGTCCTGCGCGCTCGCGTGCGCGCGCTCCGCCTGGCGCACGCCCTCGCGTGCGTCGAGCGCAGCCTGCTTCGCCATGTTGATGGGGTGCATTCTTTCTCTCCTCGTGGTCTGTCTGTCTGTCGGTTGCCTTACGTCGCCAGCGCCGACAGGCAGGGCATGCGCCCCGCCGACCGACGAGCCGCGCGCACGACTCGGCGCGCGCGGGGACGGCACGTCACCCCGCGAGCCGGGGAGTGCCGCCCCAGCACCCCCGGCTCGCAGGTCGGCGCCTCTCGCGGGAAGCCAGTGCCGCGCGCGCCCATGGAACCTATGCGGCCCTCGCCGCGTCTCGCAGCGCGCCCAGCACCAGCGGGCGCGACGCGCCAGCCGCCGGCACCAGCACGACCAGCGCCTCGCCGGCCGCCGGCCGCACCACGAGTCCGAGCGTCGCGCCACGAGCGCACGCCGTCGCGGCGTCCTCGGCGGCCTCCGGGCCCAGCGCGGCCAGCGCGAGCGCGAGCGCATCGCGGACCGCGGCTTCGGCGGCCGGCGCGTCGGGCAGGTCGCGCACGAGGCCCTCCGTCACGACTTCGGCGAACGGCCGCCCCGGGCCCTCGTCGACGAGCACCACCACGCGAGCGCCAGAGCCCGGCCGCTCGCCGGCCCGCGGGTGCGCGCGGACGTGCAGCCGCACGTCCTCGAGCGCGACGCCACGCGACCGGCAGACGCCGCGAGCGAGCGGGTCGAGTGCGGCGAGCAGGCGGGCCCGCACGTCGGTCGCGGCCAGGGCGCGGTCAGTCACGGGGAGCCTGCTCGGCCTCGGCGATCCGGGCGGCCTCGCGCTCGAGCAGCTCCGCGACCACGCGCGACGCATTCGGGCGGCCACCGCGTTCGAGCGCGCCGCGCTCGGCCAGCGCGCGCAGGATCGACCAGACCCGGCGCGGGACCGTGATGTTCGTCTGCACCATCCGCTCGTCGTCCATGAGGCTACGTTCGTGCATCGGCCCTCCTGTGCGCTAGGGGCTGCTCAACGGGGTGCGCCCCGTGCGCGTCGTGCGTGAGGTGTGCGAGAAACTCGGCCGGCGGTTCGGCGCCGAGGCTGCGCGCGAAGTCGTGCGCCTCCGATCGCGGCACTCGCAGGACCCGGCCGCGACGGCACGCGCGCAGCGAGCCCGCGGCGATCGCCTTGCGCACGAGGCCCGCAGAGCAACGAGCGGCGTCCGCGACCTCCGCGACCGTGAACGGGCCGGAATCCGGCGCCCAGAAGTCAACGGAGCGCATTAGCGGTGCCTCCTGGCGAGGGGTACCCCCCTCCAATTGCGTACAGGGGAACGCCCAGACCCTCGCTCGGTTCCCGAGGCGCTCGCGCCCGAGACCTGACGCCCCCCCGGGGGTCGCGCGTCACGAGCCGAAGACCACGGCGCGCAGCGCCTCGCGGTCGGCCAGGTGGACGAGACACAGCACGCCGCCTCG
>WYBL01000144.1 GCA_011526565.1 Acidobacteriota bacterium
CCCAGGCCCCCATGTTCGCCGGCTCCTCCTGCACCCAGGTCAGCCGCGCGTCCGGGTACGCCTGCAGGACCGCCTGCAGCTCCGCCTCCGGCAGCGGGTAGAGCTGCTCGAGCCGCACGATCGCGGTCTCCCTCGCGCCGCGCTCCTCGCGCGCCTTCGCCAGGTCGTAGTACACCTTGCCGCTGCACAGCAGCGCGTGGTGGACGAGGGAAGGGTCCGCCCCCGCGTCGCCCAGCACGCGCCGGAAGCCCCCGCGCGAGCACTCCTCGAGCGAAGAGGTCGCCTGCGGGTGGCGCAGCAGGCTCTTGGGCGACATCACGACCAGCGGCTTGCGCCACGCCCGCAGCGCCTGGCGCCGCAGCAGGTGGAACACCTGCGCGGGCGTCGTCGGCGAGGCGACCTGGAGGTTGTCGCGGGCGGCCATCGCCAGGAAGCGCTCGAGGCGCGCCGACGAGTGCTCCGGGCCCTGGCCCTCGAACCCGTGCGGCAGCAGCAGCACCAGCCCGGAGAGGCGTCGCCACTTCTGTTCGGCCGAGGCCACGAACTGGTCGAGGATCGCCTGCGCCACGTTCGCGAAGTCGCCGAACTGCGCCTCCCAGATCACGAGTCCCTCGGGGCGGTCGAGCGAGTAGCCCCAGTCGAAGGCCAGCACGCCGACCTCGGACAGCGGCGAGTCCCACACCTCGAAGCGCCCCTGCTGCGGCACCAGGTGCTGCAGCGGCACGTGGCGGTGGCCGTCCTCGTGGTCGTGCAGCACCGCGTGGCGGTGGGTGAACGTGCCGCGCCCCGCGTCCTGGCCCGAGAGGCGGATCGGCAGCCCCTCGGCCAGCAGGCTGGCGAACGCCAGCGCCTCGCCGGCGCCCCAGTCGAGTGGCCTCCGCCCCGCGGCCATCTCCAGCCGCTGCTCGAACAGCTTCTGGATCTTGGGGTGGACGCGGAAGCCCGCCGGCGCGACGGTCTGCGCCCGCAGCATCGCGCCCAGCGCCTCGGCGCCGAGCCCCGTCTCGACGTCCGGGACCTCCGCGTCGGGCCCGCCGCTGTAGCCGCGCCACAGCGCGCCCGAGGTGTGCGGCGCCGGCGGCAGCGAGCCTTCCTCCGCGCGCTTCAGCTCCTCCTCCAGCCGGCGGTGGGAGGCGACGAAGATCTCCTCCGCCTCCGCGGCGTCGAGGCCGCCCGTCTGCTGCAGGTGCGCGAGGTAGCCCTGGCGCACGGGCGGCTGCTGGGCGATCCAGCGGTACATCACCGGCTGGGTGAAGGTGGGGTCGTCGCCCTCGTTGTGGCCGTGGCGGCGATAGCAGTACATGTCGACGCACACGTCGCGCGCGAACTCCGCGCGGAACGCCATCGCCAGCCGGATCACCTGGGCGACCGCCTCCGGGTCCTCGCCGTTGACGTGGAACACCGGGGCGTCGAGCGTGCGCGCGACGTCCGTCGCGTACGGCGTCGAGCGCGAGAACTCGGGGTCGGTGGTGAAGCCGACCTGGTTGTTGACGACCACGTGCAGCGTGCCGCCGGTGCGGTAGCCCGGCAGCCCCGACAGGTTGAGGCTCTCCTGCACCACGCCCTGGCCCGCGAACGCCGCGTCGCCGTGGATGACGAGGCCCATCACCCGCCGCCGCGCCTCGTCGCCGCCGCGGTCCTGCTTGGCCCGCACGCGGCCGAGCACCACCGGCGTCACCACCTCGAGGTGGCTCGGGTTGAAGCACAGCGAGAGGTGGACCGTGCGCCCGTCGGAGGTGACGTGGTCGTTGGAGAAGCCCATGTGGTACTTCACGTCGCCGCCGCCGCCGAGGTGGCGGTCGGGGTCGCGGTCCTTGAACTCCTCGAAGATCCACGCGGGCGGCTTGCCCAGCACGTTGGCGAGCACGTTGAGGCGCCCGCGGTGGGCCATGCCGATCACCAGCTCCTCGACGCCCAGCCGTGCCGCCTCTTCGACCGCGAGGTCGAGCAGCGGGATCAGGCTCTCGCCACCCTCCAGCGAGAAGCGCTTGGCGCCGACGAACTTGCGGTGGATGAAGGTCTCGAACACCTCGGCGTCGGTCAGCTTGCCGAGGATCCGGCGCTGCTCGTCGCGGGAGAGCGAGAGGCGGTTCTCGCCGTCCTCCATCCGGTGCTGCAGCCAGTGGCGCACCCGCTCGTCGTCGATGTGCATGAACTGCACGCCGATCGAGCGGCAGTAGGTGTTCTCCAGCTTGCGCACGATCGCGCGCAGCGGCAGCGTGCGCGGGCCGGCGCCGGTCTGCAGCGTGAACGGCGTGTCGAGGTCGTCCTCGGAGAGGCCGTGGTACTCGAGGCTCAGCTCGGGGTCGACGCTGGCGCGGCGGCCCAGCGGGTCGAGCCGGGCGACCGCGTGGCCGCGGTTGCGGAAGCTGCGCGCGAGCTGGTCGACCCGCTCCTGCTGGGCGTTGGCGTGGCGCAACCGCGCGGCCAGCACCCGCAGCAGGTGACGGCCGACGGCGGGCCGCCTTTCGACGAGGCCGTCGAACGCGCGCGCCGGCAGCTCCACGAGCAGCGCGTCCTCGTGGGCGAACACGTCGGCGGAGCGGGGCCGGCCGTCGATCAGCCCCATCTCGCCGACGACCTCGCCGGCACGCACCAGGTCGAGCACCTTGCCGTCGCGCTCGACCCGCAGCGCGCCGCGGCCGACCACGAACAGCGCGTCGGCGGGCTCGCCGGCCGCGAAGAGCCGGCTGCCCGCGGGCAGCACCACCCGCCGCGACAGCGAGGCGACGTGACGCAGGTCCACCTCCGACAGGCCCTGCAGCAGCGAGACGTGGCGCAGGTCGGGCAGCAGCTCGGCCGCCTCGACGGAGCCGGCGTCGTGCTCGAGCTCCAGCTCGAGGGGCGCGCCCGTGGCCGGCACCGCAGCCGCCTCGCGCCCGAGGCCGGCGAACACCGCACTCCAGCCCGGGCCGACCGAGGCCGGGTCGCGGCGCCAGCGGGCGTAGAGTTCCTCGGCGGCCTCGGCCCCGAGGCCGGTCAACGCGCTCGTCTCCTCCACCGGTGCCTCCGCGAAGGAAGGATGTCAGGGACGCTGGAGCGCGAGGCTACGGCCCGGCTCCCGCGCTGTCAACGCAGGCCGGGGCCCCGCGCCCCGCCTGCCCTGCGCGCCGCGCCGCCAGCAGCAGCACCAGGGCGGCGAGCGTCGTCCACGGGTCGAAAGGCAGGTACAGGCTGATGCCCTCGACCCGGAACGGCGTGCGCACGACCAGCAGCGCCTGCACCACGAGCGCCGCCGCCGCCCACGCGGCCCACGGCCGTCGCGGACCAGCCGCGGCGCGCAGGGCGGCGAGTGCAGGCAGCACCAGCGCCGGCGCGGCGTAGGCCAGCAGGCGGTCGGTGTTGTTGGCGAGGGCCAGCGAGGCGTACGCGCCCGCCAGCAGCCCGGCGTCCTCGGGGCGCTCGCGCAGCGCGCGGGCCGTGCGCCGGGGGAAGGCCAGCGCCAGCGCGAGCAGCGCCCCGAACGAGGCGACGGTCGCGAAGTAGAGCTGGTTCCCGAACAGGTGGCGCCAGCGGAAGGCGAGCGCCTCGGCGGCGGTGGCGAGCAGGCTCTCGTCCGGCCGCGGCGCCACCTGCAGCCGGATCCAGGCCGCGACCGCCAGCCCGGGCAGCGCGAACGCGGCCGCCCGCGCGAGGGCCCGCAGCGCCCCGTCCCGCCGCCAGCGGGCGAGCGCGTGGTACACGAACACCAGCACGTACGTCTCGCGGGTCGCCATCCCCAGCGCTCCGAGCAGCGGCAGCGGCGCCTCGCGCCCCGTGCGCACGCAGAGCAGGCCGAGGGTGACGAGCAGCAGCCCCGGCGGGTCGGTCATCCAGTACTGGTACGAGTACCAGCGCGCCGCCCCCGGCAGCAGGCCGACGAGAGCCGTCCCCAGCGCCGCTTCGGCCGGGTCGGCCCCGGACGCCCGCAGCAGCGCGTGGAGCGCCCACAGGTAGCCGACCAGGCAGAGGTGGGTCAGCAGCCAGAACGCGAGGTGGAGGTCGAGCCCGTTGCGGGTCGCCGCCCGCACCAGTTCGGGCGCCGCGATCCGCCACGCGAAAGGCGCCGGCACCTCGTTGCGCCCGGGCTGTGCCTGCGCCATCGCGATGTAGGCGCGGTGGTCGGTCTCCAGCACCTGCCTGGGGCGGTGCAGCGGCCCCAGCACCGAGGCGACCTGGGCGACGCCCAGCCCGACCAGCGCGAGCGCCAGCAGGGGCGGCAGCCAGCGGGCGGGAGGGCGCGGCATCGCGCCCGAGCATACCGGCGGTGGACCCGCCCCCGCCCCCGGCCTATGATTGGGCCTCGAAACGCCAGCACACCGATCTGCGTTCTCTTCGAACAGGAGCCAGGGTCACATGCGCAAGGTCACGCTGTCCAAGGGCGCCGCGCTGTGGGAGGCGGGGGACGCCGCCCGCAACATCGCCGTGCTCGAGAAGGGGACGCTCGGGGTCAAGATCGGCGACAACGTCGTCGGCGTCGCCGCGGCCCGCACCGTGCTCGGCGAGAGTGCCATCTTCAGCGTCGTCGGCGAGGACGTGAAACGAACTGCGGCCCTCGTCGCGCTGCAGGACGACGTCCAGATCACCGAGTACCCGGCGATCATGGTCAAGCAGGCGATCGACGCCAAGAAGGACCAGGTCGCGCCGCTGATCCTCTCCACTCTCGTCTCCGGCGCCTGCCGCAACCTGCTGATCGTGGTCTCCGGCCAGCGCAACCGCGCGATCGTCGAGAAGCCGCTGAAGGCGCTGATGCAGGGCCTGATCGAGGACGGCCGCGAGGTGAAGAGCGTCGGCACCTGGGACGACTTCATGATCACGTTCCGCTTCCTGTTCCAGGTCCGCGACTACACCGAGGCGCTGCGCAAGGAGATGGGCGGCGCGGCCCAGGCCGAGGCCTCGGTCAAGGCCTCCGAGGCGGTCCGCGAGCTGTTCAAGGGCCAGGACGTCCAGTCCTACCTCGAGGAGCTGATGAAGGAAGAGGCCGAGCGCGACAAGTGGCTGGTCAAGGCCTCGGACGCGTGGGCCTTCCAGCCCGGGGCCCCGGCCAAGAAGTAGCCCGGACCGGCCGGCGCTAGCCGGCCGGCGCGCCGCGGCGCCCGAGCACCCGGTGAATCTCCATCTCGCCTTTGCCCTTGACGGGGATGATGCCGCGCGACTCGCCCTCGAAGCGGCCGGCGATCCGCTTCCAGGCGGCGTCGGACACGCACACGGCGCCCTTGAGGCCGTGGCTCTCGACTCGTGACGCGGTGTTGACCGCGTCGCCCCAGATGTCGAACAGGTACTGGCGGCGGCCGACCACGCCGGCCATCACCGGCCCGACGTGGATGCCGACCCGCACGTCGAACGCCGCGGGCAGCGCCTTGGCCCCGGCGATCATCTCCAGGCCGCAGGAGACCGCGTTCTCGACCGGGTTGTCGAGCGGCACGATCAGGCCCGCGGTGCTCATGAACGAGTCGCCGATCGTCTTGATCTTGTACATCTGCCACTTGGCCGCCAGCTCCTCGTAGAGCTCGAAGAGCTGCTGCAGGTTCTGCAGGATCTCCTCGGGCTGGCGGGTCGAGCAGTAGGGCGTGAAGCCGGCGATGTCGCAGAACAGCACCGCGACCTCCTCGCGGCGCCGCGGCCTGACCTGGTTGGTGCGCTTGAGCTCGTCGACGACGTCGTCGGGCAGGATCACGTGGAGCAGGTCGTCGGCGCGCTTCTTCTCCTCCTGGATCTGCTGCAGGTGCAGCACCTCGCGGTCGCGCAGCCGCTTCTTCTCCAGGCATGCGCCGATGCGGGCCTTGAGGATCGTCGGGTTGAAGGGCTTGGGCAGGTAGTCCTCGGCGCCCATCTCGATGCAGCGCACGATGCCGTCGATGTCGTCGAGCGCCGAGATCATGATCACCGGCAGGTGGCGCAGGCGCGGGTCCTGCTTCATCCGCTCGAGCACCTGGTAGCCGTTGATGATCGGCATCATGATGTCGAGCAGGACCAGGTCGAACTCCTCGTCGGCCATCATCTGCATGGCCAGCAGGCCGTCTTCCGCGGTGGCCACCTCGTAGCCGTCGCGCTTGAGGCGCTTGCCCAGCACGTCGCGGTTGGTCTCGTTGTCGTCGACGACCAGGATGCGGCCGCCCAGCCGGTCCGCGCTCTGCCGCGGGTCGACGGCCAGGGTGTTGACGACGTCGCGGATCAGGCTCTGGACCTCGGCGCTGGCCTCGACCCTCAGCTCCGCGTGGCCGTGCTTGACCTCGAACATCTGCACGATGTCCTCGATCAGGCCCAGGAGCTTCTTGCCCGAGGTCAGGATCCGCTCGAGGTCGCCGCGCGGCTCGTCGCCGAGGCCGTCGGCCTCCTCGAGCAGCATCTCCGCGTAGCCGATCACGGTGCTGGCCGGCGTGCGCAGGTGGTGCCGCATCTCGGCGCCGAAGGCGTCGATGTCGATCACCTTCGACTCCTCGATCTTGGACTGGGCGAGGATCTCGTTGATCAGCGCCAGCAGCGTGGCGCCGGCGTCGTGGATCTTCTCGAGGTCGGCCCCGACCTGTTCGCCCAGTTCCTCGCGGTCCTCGAGCAGCATCTCGCTGTAGCCGAGGATCGCGTTGACGGGCGTACGCAACTCGTGGCGCATGTGCGCCAGGAACGCCGCACGGGCCCGCCGCTCGTCTTCCAGAGCCCCCGGTCCCGCGGCCGGGGCCGTCGGGGTCCCGGGGGAGTCGCTCACGCCGAAGGCGCGGCGGGGGGACCGCCGAGCATCGCCTCCATCTTGCCGAGCAGGCGCGGCAGCTCGATCGGCTTGGTGTCGTAGTCGTCGCAGCCCGCCTCGAGCGCCTTCTCGCGGTCGCCCGCCATGGCGTGGGCCGTGAGCGCGATGATCGGGATCTTCTTCGTCGCGTCGTTGGCCTTCAGCCGGCGCGCCACTTCCCAGCCGTCCAGCACGGGCAGGCTCATGTCGAGCAGGATCAGGTCGGGGTTGATGGTCTGGGCCATCTCGTGGCCCTCGCCCCCGTCGACCGCGATGACGACGTCGTAGCCCTTGCGGATGAGCCGGCGCGACAGCATGTCGCGGTTCATCTCGTTGTCTTCCACGAGCAGGATCTTCGGCATTCCTCGGCTCACTCCGTGCTAGATGTCAGGCGCAATGAATAGCACAAAACCCCCTTCAGGTTCAAAGACTTATGCCGCGGGGCCCGGCTATCATCGACGGCCCATGCGCGCCGCCCTGCCGCTCGTCCTCGGCCTCGCCCTGGGCCTGCCTGCGGTGGCCGACGCCGGCCGCATCGAGCGCGACGTGGAGCGCCTGGCGGGCGCCCCGTGGCAGGGGCGGCGGGCCGGGACGCCGGGGGGCGACGCCGCCGCCGACTGGATCGCGGCCGAGTTCGAGCAGGCGGGCCTCGGGCCCGGGCTCGGCGGCTCCTTCTTCCAGCCGTTCACGTTCGTCGACGGCGTCGAACTGGGGCCCGGCAACCGCCTGCGCCTGGGACGGGGCACGCCGCTGCGGCCCGGGCGCGACTTCCGCCCGCTCGCTCTCTCGGCCTCGGGGCGCGTCGCCGGTGAGATGCTCTTCGCGGGCTACGGCCTCGTCGTGCGCGAGCGCGGCCGCGACGACTACGCCGGCCTCGACCCGCGCGGGCGCGTGGTGCTGCTGCTGCGCTACGGGCCGGACGGCCTGGCGTGGGACTCGCCGTGGGCGCCGCACGCGGACCTCGCGCACAAGGCGCGGCTCGCCCGCGAGCGCGGCGCCGCTGCCGTGCTGTTCGTGACCGGCCCGCGGACCCGGGTTGCGGGCGACGAGCTGCGCCCGCTGCGCCAGGACGCAGCACTCGCGGACCTCGGCCTGCCGGTGTTGGCCGTGACGCGCAAGGCGGCGGAGCGCGCCTTCGCGGGCAGCCCGCGCTCGCTGGCCGAGCTGCAGGCGGGCGCCGACGGCGGGCAGCCCGTGGCCCGGGTGCTTCCGGTACGGGCGGAGCTGGCGGCGGACGTGCGGCCCAACCTGCGGCGGACCCGCAACGTGCTGGGGCAGGTCGCCGCGCCCGGCGCCCTCGAGTGGATCGTCGTCGGCGCCCACCACGACCACCTCGGCACCAGCGGCCAGGGCTCGCTCGACCCGGCGCCCGACGGCAAGGTCCACCTCGGCGCCGACGACAACGCCTCGGGCACGGCGGCGCTGCTGGAGCTGGCCCGGCGCCTCGCGCCGCGGGCAGCCGAGCTGCGGCGCTCGCTGCTGTTCGCCTCCTTCGGCGCCGAGGAGGTGGGCCTGCTGGGCTCCCGCCACCTCGTCGGCTCGCCCCCGGTCCCGCTCGCTCGGGTCGCTGCCATGTTCAACCTGGACATGGTCGGCCGCCTGCGCGAGGAGCTGCACGTCCACGGCGTCGGCACCAGCCCGGCGTGGCCCTCGCTGCTCGCGCGGGCGGGCAGCGGCCTGAAGCTGCGCACGCACCAAAGCGGCTGGGCGCCGTCCGACCACGCCCCGTTCCACGCGGCGGGCGTCCCGGTGCTGTTCTTCTTCACCGGCGTGCACGCCGACTACCACCGGCCGTCCGACACCGCGGGGCGCGTCGACGCCCGCGGCATCGACCGCATCGTGGGCCTCGTCGAGCGCCTGCTGCGGGACGCCGCGGGCTCCGACGAGCCGCTGCGCTAGCGCGCCCGGCGGGGCGCCGGCTTCTTCTTCGCCGCCGCAGTCGCGCGCGCGGGCTTCGCCGCCGCCTTCTTCTTCGGCGCCTTCGCGGGGGACGCGTCCGCCGCGCCCATCGGCGCGCGCAGGCTGCGCTTCACCGCCTGCTCCAGCACCTTCAGGTCGACGTCCGACAGCCGCTTCAGGTACAGGCACGAGGAGCCGGTCGTGTACCTGCCGAGCTTCTCCATCAGGTCGGCGAGCGGCTTGAAGCCCGACATCAGGTACAGCGTCAGCGCGCCCTTGCGCGGCGAGAAGCCGGTGCGCATCCACTCGCCCTCGCGGCCGGTGGCCGGCGAGCGATAGGTGTAGCGGCCGAAGCCGACGATGCTCGGGCCCCACATCCGCGCCGGTTCGCCGGTCACGCGCTCCATCAGCGCGCGCACGGTCGCGCACTCCTGCCGCCGCACGGGGTCGGCGACCTTCGCGAGGAAGTCGTCGACGCTGGCGTCGTTCTCCCGCGTCTTGAGCTCGGCCACGTCTTCCTCCGTATCAGGGCACGACGTCGAACGTGCAGTCGAAGGCGATGTCCTGGCGCAGCGAGTGCCAGACGGAGCAGTAGGTCTCGTGCGAAAGGTCGATCGCGCGCTGCACGCGGTCGGCGGGCACGTCGCCCTCGACCGTGAAGTGCAGCTTGACGGCGACGACCCGCTTCGGCGGCGCCGGCGCGCGCTCGGCCTCGAGCCGCGCGGAGAGGCCGCGCAGCGGCATCCGCCCCTTCTGCAGGATGTCGACGACGTCGATCGCCATGCAGCCGGCGAGGCCGTGGGCGACGGCCTCGACCGGCGACACCCCGGCCTGGGCGTCGCCGTCGAGCACGATCGTCCGCTCGCCCGACGTCCCGTCGAAGGCGAGACCTTCGCCCCGCCAGCGCACTTCCAGCGTCAATCCGGCCACGGTGCCTCCCGGTGTCGATTCGTGGCGGTGCTACTTGCGACCGCAGGCGGCCAGCGCTCCGGCCGGGTCGAGCGCGTCCCTGCCCTCGAACACCGCCGTCACCTTGCCGTCCTTGCCGATCACGAACGTGACGCGGTTCGCGTAGCCCTCGCCTTTCACGCCGTAGGCGGTGGCGACCGCGCCATCGGGGTCGGCCAGCAGCGGGAAGCCCGTGTTCAGGCTCTCCGCGAACTTCGTCTGCGTCTCCAGGCTGTCCATCGAGATGCCCAGCACCTGGGCACCGGCCTCCGCGAACTGCGGCTTCTGGTCGCGGAAGGCCGTCATCTCGCGGGTTCAACCGCCGGTGAACGCCTTGGGGTAGAAGGCCAGGACCACGGTCTGCTTGCCGGCAAAGTCGGCGAGCGACACGGTCTGACCGGTGGAGGCCTGAAGCGAGAAGGAAGGCGCGACGTCGCCGGGCTTCACTCTCATCGGGGCCTCCGCGGACACGAACGCCGCCAGGGCGGCGGCAGCCACGAGCATCTTCATGCCCGCGAGGCTACCACCGCCCGGGCGTCACTTTCACCGCATTTGCATCAGCCTCCGCACGCGCTCCTCGGTCAGCGGGTGGGTGCGGAACAGGGCGCCCAGCCCGCCGCCGCCGCCGGCCAGCGGGCTGACGATGAACAGGTGAGCGCTCTGCGGGTCGGCCGCGACCGGGCGCGCTCCCGCGTAGCGCTCGAGCTTCATCAGCGCGCGGGCCAGGCCGTCGGGCGAACCCGCGATGCGGGCGCCGGTGGCGTCCGCCGCGAACTCGCGCGAGCGGCTGATCGCGAGCTGGATGATGGTCGCCGCCAGCGGCGCGAGGAACAGCATCAGCAGCCCGGCCAGCGGGTTGGGCGCCTCCTCGTCGTCGCCGCGCGCGATGGGCAGGAAGATCGCGAGCTGCGCGAGGTGGGCGACGGCGCCCGCCAGCGTCGCGGCGATCGTCGCGGTCAGCGTGTCGCGGTTCAGGATGTGGGCCAGCTCGTGGGCGATCACGCCCTCCAGCTCCTCGCGGTCGAGCGCGCGCAGCAGGCCGTCGGTGACAGCGACCGCGGCGTGCTCCGGGCTGCGGCCGGTGGCGAAGGCGTTGAGCCCGCCGTCGGGGATCACGTACACGCGCGGCGTCGGGATCCCCGCCCGCTGCGCGAGCCGGGCCACGATCGCGTGCAGCCCCGGCGCGTCGCCGGGCAGCACCTCCTGCGCGCCGTAGCCGCGCAGCACCAGCCTGTCGCTCCAGTACCAGGCTCCGAAGTTCATGGCGCCCGCCAGCACCAGCGCGATCGTCGCGCCGGTCGAACCGCCGAGCGCGTGGCCCACCAGCAGGAACACGCCCGTGAGCGACCCCAGCAGCAGCGCCGTCTTCAGCCCGTTCAGCATCTCCCTTCCACCTCCGAGGATCATTCGATAACCCTATTCGAGGCTATCGTACAGACCCTTCGTGTATGGAAACGCAGGGCCCTCGAAAAAAGTTGTCGAGGCCCGGAAGGTCTTCTCGGAGAGCTACTTGCGAACGGAGGCGCGGACCGCTTCCCAGTCCAGCGCCAGCGGTTCGGTTGGCCACTGGCCGCGCCGACGCAGCTCCGCGGCCAGCGCCTCGCGGCGCTCCTCGCTCTGCGGGTGCGAGGAGAGGAAGGCGGGGATCGCGTTGCCGCCCTCCCGGGCGAGGCGGTCGAAGAAGCGGGGCAGTCCTTCGCCGGGCAGCTTCGCCGCCTGGAGCAGATCGAAGCCGAGGCGGTCGGCCTCGCTCTCCTGCTCGCGCGAGAAGGAGAGCCCGGAGAGCTGCTGCGCGGCGCCGGCCAGGATCGCGACCGCGCCGTCGGGCGAGCCGACCGCGAGCTGGATCGCCGCGGTCAGCCCCAGCTCGAAGGCCATCTGCCGCAGCGAGTGGCGGCGCAGCACGTGGGCGATCTCGTGGCCGAGCACGCCCGCGACCTCGTCGGGCCCGTCGGCCGCGGCGATCAGGCCGGTGTGGACGACGACGAACCCGCCCGGCGCCGCGAAGGCGTTGAGGCTCGGGTCCTCCATCACCGCGAAGCGGAACTCGTGGGGATGGGCGGGCGCGTGGGCCAGCAGCCGCGCGCCGATCGCCTGCACCGCGTCGACCGCGGGCCCCTTCTCGATCAGCTTGCCGGAGGCCTTCACCTGCTCCGCGGTGAGCTGGCCGATCTGCGCGTCGACCGCAGGCGGCAGCCGGGCCACGACCCAGTCGAGCAGCGGCTCGCGGAACGCGAACAGCAGCGCGATCAGCACCAGCGGGAACGCGAAGAACGCCGAGACCAGCGCGATCGCCAGCCGGCCCGAGCGCCGCACCTTGCGCTCGGCCGCGTGGCTGGCCGCCACCTTCGCGGCGAGCGCGGGCGGAAGCGCGGCCGCCAGCGCCGCGCGCGCCGCCGGGTCCTCGACGCTCAACGCCCACGCGCGTCCTTCGGCGTCGCGCCAGCCGAGGTGCACCGCCTGCGCCTGCCAGCCGCCGGTCGTGATCTCCAGCGCGTCGAAGCTCGCCCGGCGCTCGCCGCCGTCGGCCTGCACCACGAGAGCGCCTGACTCGAGCCGGCCCTCGCTGCGCCGGCTGCGGCCGGTCTCCGGGTCGTGCAGCACGCCGCCGATCGTCGTCACGTTCTTCCCTCTCTCCGCTCCGCCTTCGATCGTAACCGGCTCAGCGCGCGGAGCGGACGTCCTGGCCGTGGGCGCCGCAGGTGGCGAGCAGCCGCTCGTCGCCGCCGGGCCAGGCCGTCAGGGTGACGCCGTGGTGGCGCAGCGCGGTGACCGGTTCCAGCCGCAGCCAGGCGAGCGGCGCCTCGGCGCTGGCGCGCGCGCCGGCCTCGTGCAGCGTCTCGCGGAAGCGCTGCGCGGTGCGCTCGTCGAAGTACTCCTGCACGACCGAGTGGTAGACGACGGTCGTCACCCCCGGCGCCGGTGTCGCCAGCTGTTCGGCGACGAACGCCTCGGCCGACGCGCGCACAACGGCTGCGCGTTCCTGCGCCGCCAGCGCGAGCGCGCCCTCGAGGCGGCGGAAGCGCGCGCCCTGGTCGGCCCACACCGAGGCCAGCAGCGCGTGGCGGCCGGCCGGGTTCAGCGGATCGATCGGGTTCGGGTCGCTGCCCAGGCGGGAGGCGACCGCGAGTGGCGCGTCGACGCAGGGCGGCGCCTCCGTCCACAGGCCGCCCAGGTCGACGGCCGAGGCGGGATCGCCCCAGGTCGCTCCGCCACCACCGTAGTGGAAGCGGTCGAGGCGCAGGTTGAGGCCGGCGCTGGCGCCGACCTCGAGCAGCCGCAGCGGCAGCGAGAACCGCGACGCGAGGTCCAGCAGGCCCCACAGCAGCCCGGCCGCGCGCCCGACCTCGTTGGTCTGGCACGGGGTCGCGACGCCGGCGGCGAGCGCCTCGCGGTGCGCGGCCACGGTCTCGAGGAAGGCCGCCCATGCCGCCGCGTTGCGCTGGACGCAGACCTCCGGCGCGCGGGCTTCGGCGTAGACCGCGGCCAGCGCGGGCGCGCGCCCGGCCAGCGCCAGGCGGTGGACCGCGGCCATGAAGCGCAGCGCGAGCGCGTCGCCTCTCCCCGGCAGCACGTGGTCGCGCAGCACCTCCCAGCACGCGCCGCCCCGCTCGACGTCCTGCGCTGCGCGGCCCAGCAGCGAGGCGTAGAGCGGCGAGCCCATCGCGGCGCAGGCTTCGGCCTGCTCGCCGAGCTGGGCGGCGACGTGCGCCTGCGGATCCGTCGAAGGCATTCCGGAACGAGGATACGCGGAACCCACGGGAGCTTGCGTTCGTAGATAGCAATGTGATATCACTTTGATGTCACAGGAGGGGCAGTCATGATCCGCGAGAGACGAGTCGAGGCGACGAGCGGTTACGCCGCGCTGATCGGGTTCCTGGCGCTGATGATCGGCGGCGTGGCGCTGCTGATCGTGGCGGCCAAGGCCAAGGTCGGCCTCGGCGTGTTGCTGGGGGTGCTGACGATCGTGCTGGCCGCGCTGGGCCTGGCCGGGCTGTTCATGGTCAACCCGAACGAAGGCCGCGTGCTGCAGCTCTTCGGCGACTACCGGGGCACGGTGACGGCACCCGGGCTGCGCTGGGCCAACCCGTTCTACTCGAAGCACGCGATCTCGCAGCGGGTGCGCAACTTCGAGAGCGGCAAGCTGAAGGTCAACGACCAGGACGGCAACCCGATCGAGATCGCGGCCGTCGTCGTCTGGCGCGTGGTCGACACCGCCGAGGCCTGCTTCGAGGTCGACGACTACGAGAACTACGTGAAGGTGCAGAGCGAGGCGGCGGTGCGCAACCTGGCGACCCGCTACCCCTACGACACCCACGAGGAGGGCCAGCTCTCGCTGCGCGGCGCGACCCAGGAGATCGCCAACCAGCTCAAGGACGAGATCCAGCAGCGGCTGGAGAAGGCCGGCGTGCAGGTGCTCGAGGCGCGGCTGTCGCACCTCGCCTACGCGCCCGAGATCGCGGCGGCGATGCTGCGCCGGCAGCAGGCCGGGGCCATCATCGCGGCCCGCCACAAGATCGTCGAAGGCGCCGTCGGCATGGTCGAGATGGCGCTCGACATGCTCGAGAAGAGCAACCAGGTGAAGCTCGACGAGGAGCGCAAGGCCGCGATGGTCAGCAACCTGCTGGTGGTGCTGTGCGCCGACCGCGAGGCGCAGCCCGTCGTCAACACCGGGACCCTCTACAACTAGGCCGGGCGCGACGAGACCCGCGATGGCCGAGCGCAAGCCGTTTCTCCTCCGCCTGGACCCCGCGCTGCTGGGCGCGCTCCAGCGCTGGGCCGAGGACGACCTGCGCTCGCTGAACGGCCAGCTCGAGTTCCTGCTGCGGCGCGCGCTGCAGCAGGCCGGGCGGCTGCCGGAAGAGGAGCCGGCCGGGGGCCGCAGGCGGGCCCCCGGAACGAAAGGAGACCGATCGTGACCCGCGTTCCCGTCGAGATCGAGCCGCAGGCGCTGGCGCGGGCCGCCGCGGGCGCGCCGGGCCTGAGCCTGGACGCCGTCGTCCACGCCGCGCTGCAGGAGTACGCGGCGCGGCGGGTGCTGAAGGCGCGCGCCGCCGAGGCGGCACGCCTCCTGGTCCGCGAGCAGGCGCTCGCCCGTGGCGCCCAGCCGCGGCCCGTTTCCTGAGACGCTCCGCTCCGGCACAATCGGCCCCATGCGCGTCGCGATCTTCGGGGCCGGCGGTGTCGGGGCGTACTTCGGCGGGCGGCTGGCGGAGGCGGGCCACGAGCTGGTCGTGATCGCCCGCGGCGCCCACCTCGCGGCGATCCGCGCCGAGGGCCTGCGCGTCTTCTCCACCTCCGGTGACTTCACGGTCACGCCCGCGCTCGCCACCGACGACCCCGCGCAGGCCGGGCCCGTCGACCTGGTGCTGGTCGGCGTCAAGGCCTGGCAGGTGAGCGAAGCCGCGCAGGCGATGCAGCCGCTGATCGGCGAGGCGACCACCGTGCTGCCGCTGCAGAACGGCGTCGAAGCGCCCGACCAGCTCGCGGCCGAGCTCGGCGCCGCGGCCGTGCTGCCGGGGCTGTGCAAGATCGTCAGCTTCATCGAGGCGCCGGGCGTGGTCCGCCACGCCGGCGTCGAGCCGCGGGTCGAGTTCGGCGAGCGCGACGGCCGCCGCAGCGAGCGGGTCGAGGCGCTGGCCGCCGCCTTCTCCGCGGCCAAGGGAGTGACGGTGGGCGTGGCCGACGACGTCGAGGCCGCGCTGTGGGAGAAGTTCCTGTTCATCGCGCCGGTCAGCGGGGTGGGCGCGCTGTGCCGGCAGCCGATCGGCGTCGTGCGCCAGGTGCCGCAGACCCGCGCGTTCCTGCTGCGGGCGCTGAAGGAGGTCGACCTGCTGGCCCGCGCCCGTGGCGTGAAGCTGCGCGACGACGCGGTCGCCCGCACGCTGCGCTTCGTCGACGCGCTGCCCGCCGACTCGACCGCCTCGATGCAGCGCGACCTCGCCGCGGGCCGGCCGTCCGAGCTCGACAACCAGGCCGGCGCGGTGGTCCGCCTGGCGGCGGAGCAGTCGCTGCCGGTGCCCGCCCACGAAGCGATCTACGCCGCGCTCCTCCCCGGCGAACTGAAAGCCCGCGGCCGACTGTAGAAGCAGACCCTGGGGGTGCGGGGGCGGAGGAGGCTTCGTGTCCGACGGAGCCCCCGCGGGTCTGGCGGCGGATTCACTCCGCCGCCAGCTACCCGATGGGCAGTTTGAGGCAGCGGCGGCGGCGGGCGCCGGCGACGAACAGGCCGCCGGGCTCCAGCCGCACCCCCGCGGCCCGCGCCGCGCGCGCGGCCTGCGGCGTCAGCAGCGCCTCGTCGGGCCGTGCCGTGTCTTCACCCAGCTTGCTCGCCAGGTTGACCTCGACGCCGAAGAGGTCGCCGCCGAGGTCGATCACCTCGCCCCAGCCGATCCCGTAGCTGAAGCGCAGCCGGTCGCGCTTGGGCTGGCCTTCGTCCCACGTGCGCAGCGCGCGCTGCATCGCCCGCACGCCGGCGCACGCCGCCGCCACGTCGGGGAACACCAGCAGCAGCGAATCGGCCTCCCACTTGACGCAGCGCCCGCCGTGGGCGGCGGCGGCGGCCTCGCAGGCCTCGCCGGCGGACTGGAACAGCATCAGGAAGTGCAGGATGCCGTCGCGCTCGACGCGGTGGGTGAAGTCGGACGTGTCGGTGAACACCACCGCCCGCTCGGCGAACAGCGCGTGTGCGTCGCGGTCGAGCCGCGCGCGCGCCGCCGGGCTCGCCGCCTCGCGCCGCTCGAGCAGGTCCTCGAGCTGGGCGGGCCGCGCCGAGGGACGGGGCGCCTTCGGCGCCTTCACGGCGCGAACTCCACCTTCGCCACCCGGTTCTCCGGCTCCGTCGGGCAGGCGACGAGGGCCGTGAACGACAGCAGGCAGAACGAGCGGCGGGTCCCGGTCAGCGTCTCGCCGACGAGGTCGACGCTGCGCGCCATCGACAGCACGTTCTTGTCGAGGTCTGGCGTCAGCAGCTCGCGCACCGGCTGCTCCAGCTTCACCGTCTGCAGCTTGCCTCCCGCGGCCTGCAGCTTCACCTCGCGGTTGAGGCCGCCGAAGCCGGGCACCGGCTCCAGCAGATGGCCGGCCAGCGGGAAGCGCTTCTTGCCGCTCCACAGCTCGCTGGCCGGAACCGACTGCGATCCCGACAGCGACGGCGGCTGGCCCTTCGGCCAGGTCTGCACGTCGTAGACGACCTGCCACGAGCGCAGCAGCACGCTGCTGCCGTCGCCCATCGTGACCGTCGTCAGCGCCGCGTCCTGCGCCAGCGCCGGCAGGCCGAGTCCCAGCAGTGCCAGCAGCGCCAGCATCGGCACCCGCAGTCGAACCACAGCTCGCATCGCGCGTCCTCCCCGCGGTCCATCGTACGCGACCCCGCGCCCGCGCGCCCCGCCGCGCGGGGTAGCATCCGCCCCCATGAGCGACCCCGGCCGCCCCGGCCTCGTGCGCGCGATCGGTCGCTGGGACCTCACGCTCGCCATCGTCAACGGCGTGATCGGCAGCGCGATCTTCCGCATGCCGTCGCAGGTCGCGGGCCTGACCGGGGCCTGGAGCCCGCTCGCCTACGCGCTGGCCGGCGTCGGCGTGCTGCTGATGGTGCTGTGCTTCGCCGAGGTCGCCAGCCGCTTCCGCGACGCCGGCGGCCCCTACCTCTACGCGCGCGAAGCCTACGGCGACTTCGTCGGCTTCCAGGCCGGCTGGCTCACCTTCTTCATCCGCATCACCGCGCTGGCCGCCAACCTCAACGTGTTCGTGCTCTACCTCGGCGAACTGGCGCCGGCGGCGCGCGAGGGCGCCGCGCGGGCCGCCGTGATCCTCGCCCTGTGCGCGGTGCTGGCCGCGATCAACCTGGCCGGGGTGCGCCAGGCGACCTGGGCCGTCGACGCCTTCACGATCGCCAAGCTCCTACCGCTCGTGCTGCTCGTCGTCTTCGGCCTGCCGCGAGTCGACACGGCCGCGCTGGGCGCCCAGCCGCTGCCGGCGCTGGCCGCCCACGTCGCCTGGACCGACGCCGTGCTGCTGCTGGTGTTCGCCTACGGCGGCTTCGAGGCGCCGCTGATCCCGGCCGGCGAAGCCCGCGACCCGCGCCGCGACACGGCCTTCGCGCTGCTCGCCGCGCTGGGCCTGATCGCCCTCGTCTACATGGCGGTGCAGTTCGTGGTGATCGGCCTGGTGCCCGGCGTCGCCCAGGTCGGCGCGCCCGTGGCCGCCGCCTTCTCCGTGCTGTTCGGGCCCGCGGGGGTGGTGCTCGCCGCGCTGGCGGCGATGGTCTCGATCTGGGGCTACTCGACGGGCTCGGTGCTGCAGGCGCCGCGCCTGCTGTTCGCGATGGCCGAACGCGGGGACCTGCCGGCGCGGCTGGCCGCGCTCAGCCCCGCCCGCCACACGCCGGACGCCGCGATCCTGGTCTTCACCGCGCTGGTCGCGCTCTTCGCGCTGCACGGCGACTTCGAGTGGAACGCGACGCTGTCGGCGATCGTGCGGCTGCTGACCTACGGCCTCACCTGCGCCGCCGTGCTCCGGCTGCGCCGGCTGCGGCCGCACGAGGAGCCTGGCTTCCGGCTGCCCGCCGCCGGCCTCGTCGCCCCGGCCGGCGTCGCGTTCTGTCTCTACCTGCTCGCCACCCGCTCCTACGCCCAGGCCGGCGCGACGCTGCTGCTGTTCGGCCTCGGCGCCCTCGCCTGGCGGGCGGGCCGGGGCCGTCGCGCCGCGGCCTGAAGCCGGGGCCTTGCGGCCCGCTCGCCCGCCGTCCGACAATCGCTTCACCATGTCCGCGGTGCCCGTGCTCGCCGAGGTGCAGTCGCGGGTCGCGGAGCGCCTGCGCGAGTGCGGGGCGCTCGCGGTCCTGCTGGTCGACCTGCAGCCGCTGGGCCGCATCGAGCGCCGCTTCGGCACCCCGATCCACCGCGCGGCCCGAGAGCAGGTCGAGCCGGTGCTCGCCGAGCTGCAGAAGCTGGTGCGGGCGGGCGACGTGATGGCGTGGGACGACCGCGCCAGCGACCGGCTGTTCCTGTTCCTGGTCGGCCGCCGCGACGACGACGCCCGGTGGACGATCGACGGCATCCGCCGGCTCACCGACCGCGTCGAGGCTTTCCTGGCCCCGCGCCTGGGCCGCATCGCGCACACCTACCTGCGGGAGCGGCCCGGGATCGAGATCGGCTACGGCTTCGTGCTGTGGAACCCGCTGGAGAGCGAGGAGCGCCAGCTCTGGCGGCTGACCGAAGACGCGCTGGCCACCGCGGAGCTGCGCCGCTCCGTGCGCGAGCGCGCCGAGCGCGAGCGGCTGCTGGAGGTGATCCACGCCGCCGACGTGTGGACCGTGTTCCAGCCGATCGTCGAGATCGAGACCGGCGAGGCGCTCGGGCACGAGGCGCTCTCGCGCGGCCCGCGCGGCACCGACCTGCAGTCGCCGGGCCCGCTGTTCGCCCTGGCCGCGCGCCACGGCCTGGTCGAGGACCTCGAGCGCGCCTGCCGCCGGGTCGCCTTCCGCGACTGGGAGCTGTTCGGCGGCACCACCCGGCTGTTCCTCAACACCGTGCCCGGCACGATCCGCGACGCCAGCTTCCTCGGCCGCGGCCTGCTCGGCTACCTGGGGCCGACGCTGTCCCCCCGCATGGTGACGCTGGAGATCACGGAGCGCGAGATCATCGAGAACCTGCACCTGTACCGCGAGGCGATGCACGCCTTCCTGGAGCTCGGCTTCAGCTTCGCGATCGACGACGTCGGCGCCGGCCACTCGGGCCTGGAGACCGTCGCCACGCTGCAGGCGGCGTTCCTCAAGATCGACATGAGCCTGGTCCGCGACATCCACGAGAAGCGGGTCAACCAGCAGGTCGTCAAGGCGATCCTGGAGATGGGCCAGGGCATGGGCGCGACCGTGATCGCCGAGGGCATCCAGACCGTCGAGGAGAAGCAGGCGCTGCTCGACCTCGGCATGCGCTACGGCCAGGGCTACCTGTGGGGCCAGCCGAAGGACCCGCGCGCCGCCGCCGCGCCGCGGGTGGTGGTGGCGAAGGGCTGAACGGCTACTCGGGCTCGTACTGGAGCGCGAAGTGGCGCTCCAGCCGGCGCAGGTCCTCGTCGCGCGACTCGATCGACAGCGACGTCATCTCGCCCATCGCGTTGAGCCCGGCCAGCGCGTTGAGGCTCGCGTCCTTGACCCCGATCGCCGCCAGCCGCCGGCAGAACGCCGTGTTCGTCTCGTGCGCCACCTGCAGGAACGCCAGCAGGTCCTGCAGCTCCCAGTCCGCGCTCTTGCCGTGGCGGTGGCGGAAGAACTGGGCCATCAGGTACATCGAGATCAGCCGGTAGGTCGACTCCTCCGGCGTCATGAACGGCAGGTGGGTGGCCACCATGGGCCGCAGCCGCGACAGGATCGGGCAGCCGGAGCTGACCGTGAAGATGCCGATCAGCGAGGCGGCCGCGTGCTGCAGCGCGGCCCGCTTCACGTACTTGCGGCCGTGGCCCTCGACCGTGACCTCGACCTCCTCGTAGCTGAAGCGGTCGTGCAGGAAGGCCACCACCTCGACCAGGTTGGCGGCGATCGGGCAGCGCGGGCTCGTCTCCGGTTTCAGCGGGCAGTTGGCGCACTGGCGGTAGCCGAGCGCCGTCCACTCCGGCCAGCTCGAGCGCTGCGGCGCCACCATCTCGAGCGTGTCGCGGTCGAGCGCCATCGTGAACACCCGCTGCGTCCCGTCGTCGAACGCGAAGGTGTAGCGGTAGGTGAGGGGGGCAGGCCGGCCGTCGCTCATGGGCTTGCGCGTACTGTGCCCCCCGGCGGAGCGCCAGTCAACGTCCGCTTCAGCAGCAGGTAGACCGGGCCGCTGCACAGCAGCAGCAGCAGCGCCCGCCCGCTGTTGACGCGATCGCCCGCGACCGCGGCTGCCAGGAAGGCCAGCGAGCCGAAGAGCGCCGCCCCGGTCAGCCACGGGTAGAGCGGGACCCGGAAGGGCCGCGGTCTCTCCGGCTCCCGCCTGCGCAGCACGAGCACCGACAGGAACGACAGCGCGTAGGCGGCGACGAAGAAGAAGGCGAGCAGCGCCAGCACCGCGTCGAAGGTGTTGGTGGCGATGAAGCCGAGCGCCACCAGCGTGCTGAGCGCCAGCGCCACGGTCGGCGTGCCGCCAGCGTTGACCCTCGCCAGCGCCGCCGGGAGCTGGCGGTCACGGCCCATCGCGAACGGCACCCGCGAGCCCATCAGCAGGCAGGCGTTGACCGCGGCCAGCAGCGACACGGCCATCAGCGCCCGCAGCGCGAGGTCGGCCCCGGGCCCGAACAGGCGACTCGCAGCCGTGGCCGCCACGAACGGGTCGCCCGCCATCTCCTCGACCGGCACCACGCGCAGGAAGGCGAGGTTGAGCGCCAGGTAGACGCCGGTGACGAGCAGCACGCCGCCGATCATCGCGCGCGGGATGTCGCGCCCCGGGTCGCGCACCTCCTCGCCGAAGTAGATCGGGCCGGTCCAGCCGTCGTAGGTGTAGATCGCCGACTGCAGCGCCACCACGACCGCCGCGGCCAGCGCCAGGCCCGACGGCACCGCCGCAGCCGTCGCGACGGCCGCTGGCGCCGGCGCCGCTGCCGGAGCCACGAACAGCGCCGCGCCCGCCAGCGCCAGCAGCGCCAGCGTCTTGAGCAGGCTGGTCCCCTGCTGGACCGCGTCGCCGACGCGGATGCCGAGCCACTGCAGCGCCGCGAAGAACAGCACCACGGCCGCGGCCAGGGCCGCCTCCCGCCCCGCCAGCAGCCCCGAGGCCGGCACCACGTACTGGGCCAGCACCAGCGCGATGGCGGCCGTGCTGCCGCAGGTCGAGATCCAGTCGCTCCAGCCGACGACGAAGCCCGGGAAGGGGCCGAGCGCGTGGCGCACCAGCGCGTACTGGCCCCCCGAGCGCGGCAACATCGCCCCCAGCTCGGAGATCGACAGCGCCCCCATCAAGGCGTACAGCCCGCCCGCGACCCACACCGCGAGGAACAGCGTCGCGTCGGGCAGCCGCGCCGCCACCTCGCCCGGGGTGCGCAGGATGCCCATGCCGATCGAGTTGCCGACGATCACGGCGAGGCCGAACGCGACCCCCAGCACCTGCAACAGGTGCCCCTGCGGGGAACGTCCGTTGGCGGTCGTCACGGGAGTTCGCGGAGTGTAGCCCGGACAGTCGACGGGTTCCGGCGCCGGAGTGAATCCGCCGCCGGGCCCATGGGTCTGGGTGACGGGATTCACTTCCGGTGCGAGCCGTCGTCGGGGGCTACGGCGGACCGCCTCCTCCGCCCCCAAACCCCCCGTCGGTGAGACGATGGGCCATGCGGCTGATCCAGGCGAGCTGGCTCGCGCTCGGGCTGATCCACCTGCTGCCGGCGGTCGCGCTGGTCCAGCCCGGGCTCGTCACCCGCCTCTACGGAGTCGAGGCCGGTGACCCGCTGTTCGTGCTGCTCTGGCATCGCGCCGCGCTCTTCGCCGGCGTGCTGGCGGGCTGCGTGTGGGCGGCGTCGCGGGCCGAGGTCCGCCCCTTCGCAAGCGCCCTCGTGGCGTCGAGCATGATCAGTTTCCTGCTGATCTTCGCCGCGCAGGGGATGCCCGCGAGCCTGCGGGCGATCGCGATCGGCGACGTCGTCGGGCTGCCGTTCCTGGCGGTCGTCACCTGGAACGCGTGGCGGCCCGGTCCGCCCTCCCGGCCGTAGCGGCGCTCAGCTCGCGGGCTGGCGCAGGACGATGCCGCTCTCGCGGATCAGGCGCTGGTAGACGTCCTCCAGCTCGGGCCCGTAGCCGAACGGCTCCGCGAACACGATCTCGCGGATGCCGGCCTGGATCGACTCCTTGGCGCAACCGAAGCACGGCCGCAGCGTCGTGTACAGGCGGCCGCCCTTGGTGGCGTTGCCGTGGCGGGCGGCCATCACGATCGCGTTCTGCTCGGCGTGGACGCAGATGCAGGCGTCGTAGCCGGCACCCGTGGGCGCGTCGGAGGCGCAGCGCGGGCAGCCCCCGTCGATGCAGTTCCGGACCCCCATCGGGGTGCCGTTGTAGCCGGTCGCGATGATCGCGTTCTCGACGACGATGATGGCGCCGACCTTGCGCCGGCAGCAGTTCGCCCGGGTGGCGACCGTGCGGCTGATCGCGACGTAGTACTCGTCCCAGCCCGGCCGCTCGTTCACGGGCGCTACCGCTTGGGCATCCCCGGCACGATCCCGTGCTCCTTCTGGAGCCGCTCCAGCGCCGCCACCCGCACCGGCCGCCGCACGTCGTGCTCCTCCGGCCGGTAGCCGACGCCGTGCTCGGCGATCGGATTGCGCGCCATCAGCCGGTCGCGGTCGATCACGAGCTCGGCGCGGGTGGTGCCGACCAGGTTGTTCTCGCGGCTCATGATGATCGCCTCCTCCGGGCAGGCGTCCACGCAGAAGCCGCAGTACACGCAGCGCAGCAGGTCGATCTCGAAGCGGGTCGGGTACTTCTCGATGCTCTTCTCGGGCCGCTCGCCGGCCTCGATGTAGATGCACTCGGCCGGGCACGCGGTGGCGCACATGTAGCACGCCACGCACTTGGGAGAGCCGTCCTGGCGCACGGTGAGGATGTGCACGCCGCGGTAGCGGCTGGAGACCGGCCGCTTCTCCTCGGGGTACTGGATCGTCGCCGCCTTGCGCTGGAACAGCGTCTGCAGCATGTTGCGCAGGGTGATCCACAGACCGAGCAGGATCGGGCCCACCCCGGGCTTGGTGTCGCGGTCGACCGTGACGATGCGCGTGGCCATGAGGTCTGCTGCTCCCCTAGTCAGGCGCCGGCCGGCGCCGAAGCCGCGGCCGCGCCGGGCGCCGTGGCGAGCGCGCGGCCACCGAAGCCGAGCGCCTTGTAGTCGAGGTTCGCGTAGCCGGGCACCGACTTCGCGAGGGTGGTGAACAGGTCGCGCGCGGAGACGGCCGCCGCCAGCGCGTGGCCGCGGCGGCGCAGCAGGCCGAGCGCCAGCTCGAAGCGCGGCTTCGCGTCGCCCGGGGGCGGCACCGCCTTCTTCGCGCGCTGCACGCGGCGCTGGTAGTTCGTGTACGTGCCGTCCTGCTCGACCCACAGCGCCGCCGGCAGCACCAGGTGGGCCGCGGCCAGCGCCGGCTCCTCGTGGGTCGCCATCACCGCCACGAACGGCACCTTGGCGAGCGCGTCCTGCGCTTCCGCCGCCCGCAGCAGCTCGGGGCCCTGCAGCACGAGCGCCTTGACCGCGCCGGACCGGCAGGCGGCGAGGATCGCGTCGACGCCGTCCCTGCCCAGCCCCAGGTCGATGCAGCCCTGGGTGTTGGGGTTGCGGTCGGCCCGCTGCAGCACCGCGTCGATCCGCTCGTGCAGCCGGTCCTGCGGGTTGCCGACCCGGAAGTCGAGCTTGCCGCCGACGCTCTCGCACAGCGCCTTCCACGCGAACAGGTCCTCGTTCGAGGCCTGCGGCGAGGCCAGGAACGCGGTCGCGGCGCCGGCCTCCTGCAGCTTCGCGTGCAGCTCGTCGAGCGCCGCCTCGAGCGCCACGCCCTCCCAGTTCGCGCCGCGCCTCGCGCGCGCGCCGGAGATCCGCTCCGGCACGTGGAACTGCTTGTAGAGCATGCGGCCCGGGTCGCAGATCCAGCTCTTGTTGACCTCGACGTTGCGGCGCGGCCGGATCCGCTGCACCTCGCCGTCGCGGGTGTCGACCCACGCGTTGCAGCCGGTCGAGCAGCCGCCGCAGACGCTCTCGGTCTGCTCCAGGAACCAGACCCGCATCTTGAAGCGGAAGTCGTGGCTGAGCAGCGCGCCGACCGGGCACACGTCGGCCAGGTTGCCCGCGTACTCGTGGGTGATCGGGCCGCCGTCGAAGGTCGTGATCTCGGTGACGTTGCCGCGGTTCTTGAACTCGAGCAGGTTGGTCCCGGTCACCTCGCGCTCGAAGCGCAGGCAGCGCGAGCACAGCACGCAGCGCTCGGCGTCGAGCATGATCGGCCCCAGGTTCGCCACCTTGCGCTTCCTGACCTTGTGCTCGATCTCCACCTTCGAGTCGTGCAGCCCGTGGTCCATGTACTGGTCCTGCAGGTAGCACTCGCCCGCCTGGTCGCAGACCGGGCAGTCGATCGGGTGGTTGATCAGCAGCATCTCGAGCGTGGTGCGGTGCGCCTCCGCGGCCTTCGGGCTCTGGGTGTGCACCACCATGCCCTCGGACACCAGCGTGTTGCAGGCGATCTGCAGCTTGGGCGCCTTCTCCACCTCGACCAGGCACATGCGGCAGTTGCCGTCCACCGGCAGGTCGGGGTGCCAGCAGAAGTGCGGGATGTCGATGCCCGCTTCGGTCGCCGCCTGGATCACCGTGGTGCCCGGCGCAACCTCGAGTTCCTTCCCGTCGATCGTGAACTTGGGCATGGTTCGCTTCTTACCGGTCGAGCTCGCCGGCGATGACGTTGAGGCCGCCGATGATGGCGATCGCGTCGGCGATCTGGCCGCCCTTCAGGAGCTGGGGGTAGGCCTGGTAGTTGTTGTAGCAGGGGGGGCGCACCTTGACCCGCCACGGGTGCTTCGAGCCGTCGCTGACGACGTAGTAGCCGAGCTCGCCGTTGGCGCCCTCGGTCGCGCCGTACACCTCGCCCGCGGGCGGCAGGATGCCGTCGTAGACGAGCTTGAAGTGGTTCATCAGCGACTCGATGTTGCCGTAGACCTCGCTCTTCGGCGGCAGCGCCACCTTGCGGTCGTCGACGATCACCGGCCCGGCCGGCAGCTTGTCGAGCGCCTGGCGGATGATGCGCGCGCTCTGGCGGATCTCCTCCATGCGCACCAGGTAGCGGTCGTAGCAGTCGCCCGTGGTGCCGACCGGCACGTCGAAGTCGTACTGGTCGTAGCCCGAGTACGGCGCGTCGCGGCGCACGTCGGTCTCGACGCCGGAACCGCGCAGGGCCGGCCCCGCCCAGCCGTAGGACAGCGCGTCCTCCTTCGACATCACGCCGATGTCGCGGAAGCGCCGGGTGAAGATCACGTTGCGGGTCAGCAGCTCGTCCATCTGCTTCGCCGCGTCCATCACGAAGTCGAGCGTCTCGCGGCAGCGGGCGACGAAGTCCTCGGGCACGTCCTGGGCCAGGCCGCCGATCCGCACGTAGCTGACCGTCAGCCGCGCGCCGCAGCAGGACTCGAGCAGCTCGTAGATCTTCTCGCGGCCGCGGAACACCACGAAGAACGGGGTGATCGCGCCGAGGTCGACCACGTTCGTGGAGATGCACACGAAGTGGTCCATGATCCGCGAGAACTCGGAGAGGATGACGCGCACCGCCTCGGCCCGCGGCGGCGCCGGCACGCCGAGCAGCTTCTCCACCGCCAGCGCCCAGCCGTGCCCGTTCATGAACGACGAGCAGTAGTTGAGGCGGTCGGTGTACGGGATCACCTGCCAGTAGGTCCGCGCCTCGACCATCTTCTCGAAGTTGCGGTGCATGTAGCCGATCTCGGCCTCGGCGTCCCTGACGATCTCGCCGTCGAGCAGCGCCTGCACGCGGAAGCAGCCGTGCATCGCCGGGTGCGAGGGGCCGAGGTTGATCACCAGGTGCTCGGACTCGTGGGGCACGTCGAGCAGCCACTTGCGCGGCTCCTTCAGCACGTGGCGCTGGCCCTGCGGGTAGTCCTTGCGCAGCGGGTGGCCCACGAAGGCGTCGTGGGTCAGCAGCCGGATCAGGTTCGGGTGGCCCTCGAACACGATCCCGTACATGTCCCAGGCCTCGCGCTCGAACCAGTTGGCGCCCTTGAACAGCGGGGTGATCGTCGGCAGCTTCGGGTCGGCCTCGGGCACCGGCGTGCGCAGCCGCACGTGGCGCTTCTTCGAGACCGAGTAGAGGTGGAGCACCACCACGAAGCGCTCGGGCTCCTCCTCGCGGTCCAGGAAGTCGACGCCGCACAGGTCGAGGAACAGCTTGTAGTCGAGCTCCGGGTGGTCCTTCAGCAGCGAGACCGCCTTGAGCCACGCCTTGCGATCGACGGTGATCGCGACCTCGCCGCGGAAGTCGGTGGCGCCCAGCAGGTTCTCGCCCAGCGCCTCGGACAGCACGCGCACGGCCGGCTGCTCGAGCAGGGCGGGGGAGAGGGCGGGAAGCGCGGCGCTAGCCATGGTGGGCTCCGTGGTCGATCTCCGGCTCGGGCTTCAGGTCGCTCAGCACCCCGCGCGGCGGCAGGCCGGCGGCGCGGCGTTCGGCGTCATCCTTCGCCCACTCGGCGCGGCGCGCGCGGCGGTCGTACATGCCCTCGCCGTTGGCGCCCACGCGGTGCGCGCCCTGCGGCGCGCCCGCCTGCTGCGAGGTCTGGATCTTCTCCTGGATCTTCATCACGGCCGCCACCAGGCCCTCGGGCGAAGGCGGGCAGCCCGGCACGTAGACGTCGACGGGGATCAGCTCGTCGATGCCCTGCATCACGTGATACGAGCGGTAGAAGCCCCCCGACGAGGCGCACACGCCCATCGAGATCACCCACTTCGGCTCGGGCATCTGGTCGTAGATGGTCTTCAGCACCGGCCCCAGCTTGTCCGGGATCGTGCCCGCCACGAACATCAGGTCCGACTGGCGCGGCGAGAAGCGCAGCACCTCGGCCCCGAACCGGGCCAGGTCGTAGTGCGACCCCGTCAGCGCCATGAACTCGATCGCGCAGCAGGCCGTGCCGAACGGCATCGGCCAGATCGAGGACTTGCGCCCCCACTTGACCACCGCGTCGACGGTGGTGGTGATGATGTCGCCGCCGCCGTGGACGCCGGCGTACGTGGGGTCGACGAACTTCCCCTTCAGGATATCGAGCACACCCATGGCACACGCTGTCCGGGGCTCCCGTTCGTGCGGTTCCGAGAGAGAAAGGACGACCCCCGGTCCTCTGGCGCCGATCATAACCCGAGGGGGAGCGGGTTCCGGCCGCTTGCGAGCGGGCCCGTGCTGGCTTCCTCCCCATTAATATGAGGGCGTCTCGTTCCCAGGAGGAGATTCCATGGCCGAACCCAAGGCCCCGCCGGGGACCATCGTCTGGACCGACCTCACCGTCGCCGATGCCCCGGGCGTGCGCGACTTCTACCAGGCCGTCGTCGGCTGGCGCCCCGAGCCGGTGCCGATGGGCGGCTACGACGACTACTCGATGCTCCCTCCCGGCGCCAGCGACCCCGTCGCCGGCGTCTGCCACGCGCGCGGCGTCAACGCGAGGCTGCCCCCGCGCTGGATCGTCTACGTCGCCGTCGACAGCCTCGACCGCGCCCTCGCCGAGGCGCAGCGCCGCGGCGGCCAGATCCTCGACGGCCCGCGCGCGATGGGCGAACTCCGCTTCGCGGCGATCGAGGACCCCGCCGGCGCCGCGATCGGCCTGATCGGCCCCTGAGGCCACTGGCACGCTTCCCCCGCTCCGGCTGCCTCGGGGTCGCCGCCACTCCCGCGCCCCTCGCCCGGCCTCCGTTGCCCCCGGCGGCAGCCAGGCGGCCGATCGACACCGCCCGCCGCGTCACGCGCGCCCCGGGCACAACGGTCTGCACGCCTCCTCCGCCCGTCGACGCGACTGGCGCTGGCCCCCCGCCCCGGCGAACTCGATCCTCGCGTGGCGCTGCTTTCCGGTTCAGCGGCGAGGCCGCGCGATGCGTCCGCACGTCCCCCGCGAGGAATCGGTGC
>WYBL01000145.1 GCA_011526565.1 Acidobacteriota bacterium
AACGAGAATGCCCGGCCCTTCCAGTGGGTCAAGACCGCCGATCAGATCCTCGCCAGCATTGCCCGCTTCGCCACACGCACGAGCCAAGCACACCTTAGTCAGCGAATCTCTGATACGGGAGACTAGAACGCGATGCGGACGGAGAGCCGCACGTCGCGGCCCGGCAGCGGCGCCAGGTCCTTCAGGAACGAGACGTGGTTGCGGCCCTCGGCGTCCGTCAGGTTGTGGCCGGCCAGGCGCAGGTCCCACACGGTCGCGCCGACGAAGAGCCGGTAGCCCAGCGACGCGTTCAGGAACACGTAGCCGTCGGTCGGCAGCTCGTTGGCGGCGATCCGGCCCTGCTTCGCGGCGCCGCGCAGCTCGAGGAGCGCCGAGAGACGGTCGTCGTGGTAGTGCAGCCCGGCACCGAACCGCATCGGCGGGATGCGCGGCAGCGCCGTGCCGGGGCCGGTCAGTTCCGCGCGCACGAAATCGCCGGAGAGCTCGAGGTCGAGGTGGCGCGGCTCGGCGTGCAGCAGCTCGACGTGGGCCTCGAGCTCGGCCCCCCAGAAGCGGGCGTCGGCCTGTCGGTACTGGACGACCGCCAGCCCGTCCTCCCCCTCGCCGGTGAAGTCCTCGTAGATGTAGTCGGAGAAGTCGTTGACGAAGACGTTGAGCTGGCCGTGCACGGGCCCCTCGATGCGGCGCAGCGAGAGGTCGAGGCCGAGGCTCTTCTCCTTGCCGAGGTCGGGGTCGCCGACCTCGTAGGCGCGGGTCGCCACGTGGGGGCCATTCGAGAACAGCTCCTCGGCGTTGGGCAGCTTCTCGGAGCGGGCCAGCGAGAGCCCGACGCCCCAGGCGCCGCGGGTCCAGCTCGCCCCCGCCGAGCCGCTGAGACCCGTGAACGATCGGGTCTCGGCGCGGTCCTCGAGGGCGGCCTCGACGTCCTGCCCCTCGAGCCGGGCGCCGAAGTCGAAGCGCCAGGCGCCGCGGCTCACGGCCTCGTAGGCGAACAGCGCCCAGGTCGTCGTCTCGGTCGGCGGCGCGAAGGCCTCCGCGCCGATCGCGGCGAAGTCGCGGGTCGAGAACTGCGCGCCGAACGAGCCGGTCATCGCCCCGATCGGCTTGTGCAACAGCTCGAGGCGGCCCTCGAACGAGTCGTTCTCGAACAGGGTGCCGACCTCGGCGCCTTCCAGCTCCTGGTGCTGGTAGTCCGCGAACCCGGCCCGCAGCCGCGCCGCGCGGAAGGCGCCGAAGGGATCGGTCCACTCGCCGCGGAAGTCGAGCCGGCGCTGCTCGAGGTCGACCCGGACCGGCGCCTCCTCCTCCTCTCCCTCCCCGTGGTCCTCTCCTTCCTCCTCGTGCTCTTCGCCCTCGTGGTGCGCCTCGTGGGCGTGGCCGGGCACGCCGTAGAGCGAGTTGAGCCCGCTCGCGGCGAGGCCGAAGAAGCCGCGCCGCCCGACGAGCGAGAAGCCGAGCGAGCCGCCTTCGGTGTCGATCGCGCTGTTGGGCAGGGTGCCGAATGCCTCCTCGTCATCCTCGTGGGCCTCGCCTTCTTCGGCCTCGAGGTCGCGCAGGCGCTGCGACTCCGCCTCGCCCGGGATCTGGAGGTCGTTGGTGCGGCGCTTGTGGACGTCCGCGTGCCACGCGAAGAGGCCCGCGCCGCCCTTGAGGCCGAGCGCGCCGGAGCGGTCGTCGGCGGCCGAGCCGAGTTGCCCGGTGACGGTGCCGGAGACGGGCTTGGCCGCGGTCTCGTAGGGGATGCGGGAGTCGATCACGTTGACCACGCCGCCGATCGCGGACGAGCCGTACAACAAGGTCGCGGGCCCGCGCACGACCTCGATCTGGTCGGCGCTCTGCGGGTCCGCGCTCACCGCGTGGTCGGGGCTCGTGTTCGAGGCGTCGCCGGTGCCGACCCCCGAGTTGAGGACGCGGATGCGATCGCCGCCGAGGCCGCGGATCACCGGCCGGCTGGAACCGGGCCCGAAGTACGTGGAGTTCACCCCGGGCAACAGGGCGACCGTCTCGCCGAGGCTGGGCTGCAGGCGCAGCGCGAGCTGGCTGTCGCCCAGCACGGTCACCGGCGCCGCCAGCTCGAACGCCGCGCGCGGGTCGGTCTGCGCGGAGACGACCACGAACTCCTGGTGGGTGGTGACGTCGAGGGTGAGGTCGGCGGTGGCCTCCGCGCCGCTCGCGATCTCGACCCGGCGCAGGTCGCGCCCCGAGCGGCGGCTCTCGGCTTCCAGCAGGTAGGTGCCGGGCGGGACGGCGTCGAACGCGTAGCGGCCGTCGGCGTCGGTCGTCGTCGAGCGCCGCAGGTCGACCAGCGACACGCGGGCGTCGGTGACCGGGCTGCCGTCGGCGGAGGTGACCCGGCCGACGAGGCGGCCGGGCGCCGGGCGAGTTGCCGCGGCGGCAGCACTCTCGGCAGCGGGGGCCGGCGCCGGCTCTGCGGCAAGCGTGGGGAGACCGGCGGCGAAGAAGGCGAAGGCCGCGAGCGCGCGGCCGAAACGATTGTCCACGGGATTTGTGCTCTTCTGCGGTCGAGAGAACGAAGGGATCGACCGGGCGCCGCCGACCGCGACAGGGGACCCGGAACCGAAAGACGAGATCGGGCCGCGGGCGCCTTGGGAAGGCGCCCACCGGACCAGGAAAACGCGACTAGGCCTGGTCGGGGACGGGCGGCGCGCGCGCGGGGAGCGCGGCGCGGGGACGGCGGATCTCGCGGGCCGGCGGCTCGACGGCCGGCGCGACGACGGGCGTGAAGAGCGCAGGGACGGGTGCGGCGACCGCCAGCGTGGGCGTCGCGCCCAGCGCGTGCCGGCAGGTGACGCAGTGGAGGCCGGCCGGGCAGCTCTCCTCGGCGTGGGGCATGAACACCAGCGCGCTCAGCGCCAGCGTGCACACGAGCAGCGTCAGCGCGACGACGACGAGCTGGCGCCTTCCACGCGGGATCATCGTATTCAGGGTAACGGCGCCCGGCGCGACGCGTCAAGCGAGCCGGTGTAAGGTCAAAGGGACAGGAGCGACCGATGGCTGACATCAGGAAGGCGTCGAGGGCGGCGTTGCTGGCGGCGGCGATCGCGGCGATCGCCCTGGCCGTCGTCGTCGAACCCCCGGTGCGGGCCGCCGGTGTGGCCCCGCACGCCCGCGCGGCCGTGCACTCCGGGCCGATGCTGGGCCCGCTCGACTACCGCGAGGCCACGATCTGGCTGCAGACGACGCGCGAGGCGCGGGTCGAGCTCCGCTTCTGGCCCGAGGCGGACGTGCGCCCGAAGACGCCGCCCTCGCGGCTGTTGCAGGCGACTGCGGCGGGCGATCACATCGCGCTGTTCACGATCGCCGGCCTCGAGCCCGGCACCCGCTACCGCTACGAGCTGAGCATCGACGGCACTTCGCTGCGCACCCCGGAGCCGCTGACGTTCCGCACCCGCGACCTGTGGGAGTGGCGCACGGACCCGCCGGCCTTCAGCGTGATGATGGGTTCCTGCCTCTACGTCAACGACCCGCCCTACGACCGCCCCGGCACGCCCTTCGGCAGCGACTTCGAGATCCTCGACGCGATGGCGAAGCAGCAGCCGGAGGCGATGCTCTGGCTGGGCGACAACATCTACCTGCGCGAGGTCGACTGGAACACGCGGGCCGGCATCCGCTACCGCTGGCGCCACGCCCGCGGGTTGCCGGCGCTGCAGCCGTTGCTGCGCGCCACCCAGCACTGGGGCACGTGGGACGACCACGACTACGGCCCCAACGACTCCGACGCCTCGTACCCGCTGAAAGGCGAGGCGCTCTCGGCGTTCGCCGACTACTTCCCGGCGCCCTCGCGCGGCCTGCCCGGCACGCCCGGCGTGTTCACCCGCCACTCGTGGGGCGACGTCGAGTTCTACCTGACCGACGGCCGCTACCACCGCAAGCCGCAGCGCTGGACTGACGGCCCCGACAAGGCCTACCTCGGCCGCCCCCAGCTCGAGTGGTTGAAGGAGGCGCTGCTCTCCTCGCGCGCGACGTTCAAGGTGATCGCGTTCGGCTCCCAGGCGCTCAACCCGCTCAACCGCAACGAGGTGTTCGCCGGCTATCCCGAGTACCAGGAGCTGGTCGGCTGGATCGTGCAGCGGAGGATCGAGGGCGTCGTGTTCGTCAGCGGCGACATCCACCGCACGGAGTTGCTGAAGGTCGTGCCGGAGGGCGGCTACCCGCTCTACGACTACACGTCCTCTTCGCTGACCGCCGGCCTCTACCCGCGGCGGCCGAACACGCCGGAGTACGACCACCCGAACCGGGTGCCGGGCACGGCGCTCGACGAGCACAACTTCGGCGTGCTGCGCTTCGAGGGCCCGCGCCGCGAGCGCAAGCTGATCCTGCGTGCCCACGACAAGACCGGCGCCCTGCGCTGGGAACACGTGATCCCGCGCTCGGAGCTCGCCTTTCCGAAGCAGCCGTAGGCCCCGGGACCGCGCTTCAGGCGCGGCCGTGGTCGCAGGGGTGGATCTCGACGTTGACGTGGTGCAGCGCGAGGTCCGCGGGCAGCAGCGCGCGGTAGGCGTCGGGCGTGCGCGGCGCGTCGCTGACGATGGCGATCACGGCCGCGTAGCCGTCCGGCGCCACCCGCCACACGTGCAGGTCGGCGACGCGGTCGGGGCTGCCGTGCTCGATCGCCTCGCGGATGCGCGCGCAGACCGGCTCGGGCGCGGAGCGATCGAGCAGCACGGCCGCGCTGTCGCGCACGAGTCCGGCCGACCAGCGCACGATCACGACCGCGCCGAGCAGCCCCGCCAGCGCGTCGAGCCAGGTCCAGCCGAAGGCGCGGCCCGCGCCGAGTGCCGCGATCGCCAGCACGGAGGTGAAGGCGTCGGCCAGCACGTGCAGGCGCGCGGAGCGCAGGTTGTGGTCCTCGTGGCCCTCGTGCGGATGCTCGTGCAGCATCATCGCGCTGACCAGGTTCACGACCAGGCCGACCACGGCGACGACCAGGGCTGCAGTCCACGCGACCGGCTCGGGCCGCAGCAGCCGCTGCACGCCTTCCGCTCCCATCCCCAGCGCGAACAGCCCGAGCAGCAGCGCCGACGCGAAGCCGGACAGCGCGCCGACCTTGCCGGTGCCGAAGCTGAAGCTGCGGTCCAGGGCGTGGCGTCGCGCGTAGGCGTAGGCCCAGGCCGTCAGCGACAGCGCCGCCACGTGCGAGCCCATGTGCAGGCCGTCGGCGAGCAGCGCCAGCGACCCCGACCACAATCCGGCGACGATCTCGACGACCATGGTGACGAGGGTCAGCGCGATCACGCCGCGGGTGCGGCGCTCGGCGCCTTTCGCCGCGTCGTGGCCCCAGGCGTGGTCGTGGGCGAGCCGCGCGAGGCAGGCCTCGTGCGGCTCGGGAGCGGGCGCGCCCATGCTCAGGGCAGGTCCGCCACCAGGTACGACATCACCGCCAGCGCCGCCGTGCAGGCCGCGAACTCCTTCGGGTCGAGCGCCTCCAGCGTGTCGGCCGGGGTGTGGTGGTAGAGGAAGTACTTCGACCCGTCGACCGACAGGCCCATGGTCGGCGCCCCGGTGGCCCGCGCGAAGGGTCCGATGTCGGCGCCGCCGCCGCTGGCGCCGATCTCCGTGGCGCCGATCGGGGACAGCAGCGAGGCGATCGCCCGCGCCTGCGCGCGCAGCTCGTCGGGCCCGGTGAGGCCGAAGCCCTTCGGCGCGAAGACTCCCGAGTCCGACTCGATCAGCAGCGCGTGTTTCTCGTCCTTGTGTGCGTCGCGGTAGGCGTTGCCGCCGCGCAGGCCGTTCTCCTCGTTGGTGAACAGCACCACCCGCAGCGTGCGCCGTGGTTGCAGGCCGAGGGACTTCACCAGCCGCACGGCCTCCCATGCGGCCACGCTGCCGCCGCCGTCGTCCATCGCGCCGGTGCCCACGTCCCACGAGTCGTAGTGACCGGAGACGACGACGACCTCCTCGGGCTTCTCGCGGCCGCGGATCTCGGCGACCAGGTTGGCCGATGGAGCGTCGGCCTCGTAGCGGGCCTCCAGCTTCAGCCGAACCCGCGGCTTCTGCCCGCGCGCGGCCATCCGCGCCAGGCGGTTGGCGTCTTCGAGCGGGATCGCCGCCGCGGGGATCTGCGGCTGCGCCTCGTCGTAGCGGAGCTGGCCGGTGTGCGGCGTGCGCAGCCCGGGCAGGCCGACCGAGCGCAGCAGCATCGCCACCGCGCCGTGCTGCGCGGCCCACGAGGCGCCGGCACCGCGGTAGCGCACCGTCTCGCCGTAGTTCGTGAACGGAACGTCGAAGAGCACCACCCGGCCGCGGGCCTCTGCCGCGCGCGCGTCGAGTTCCTCGCGGCTCTTCACGACCAGGACCTCGGCCTCGACTCCTTCCGCTGGCGTGGCGACGGTGCCGCCGAGGCCGAGCACGACGAGCGGACTCGGGAACGGGGCGCTCAGCTCCAGGCTCTCGTGGCCGCGCACCCAGCGCGGCACGCTGACCGGCTCCAGCCGCACGTTCTCGAGGCCGTCCCGCTTCATCTCGCCGGCAGCCCAGGCCAAGGCCGCCTCCAGCGCGGGGGTGCCGGACAGCCGCGCCCCGTACGTGTCGGTGACGAAGGCCAGGCGCTCCCAGCCGGTCGCGTCGCCCAGCGCCGCATCCAGGAGGCGTTGCGCGGTGGCGCGCTGTGCGGGGCTGGGCTCGAGAGCGGTGGCGGCCGGACTCGGAACGGCCAGGGCGAGGGCGATCAAGACGCTGCGGCAGGACAAGGGCAGGACCTCCAGGTGGCTTCAATCTTAGTGCGGTACGATCGATCGCATGAACCTGAGGACCCTGCTGACGATCGCGGCGACGTTCGCCGCCCCGGCCTTCGCGGCCGAGCCGCCGCGGATGACCGCCGAAGAACTGAAGCCCAAGGTCGAGGCCGGCGACGCCGTGCTGCTCGACGTGCGTTCCGCCGCGGCCTTCGCCACGGAGCACGCGAAAGGCGCGATCCACGTCCCGCTGGATGCGCTGGAGGCGCGGCTCGGCGAACTGCCGAAGAACACGCTGATCGCCGCCTACTGCACCCTGACCCTCCGAGGGCACCAGCGCCCGTGCGGCGCGGATTCTGCTCGAGAAGGGGTTCCCGCGGGCGGTCGCCCTCAAGGGCGGGCTGTCGGCGTGGCAGAAGGCGGGCGGCGCCCTCGTGACGGGGGCGAAGTAGCCTCCGTCAGCAGGCGGCGCCGGAGCAGCGGCTCTCCAGCAGCTTCGACACCCGTTCCGTGGTCTTGCCCGGCTGCAGGCCGAGCTTCTGCCCGCGGGCGATCGCGGTGGCCGCGTCGGCCCCGCGCCGCGCCTCGATCAGCGCCAACAGCGCGCCGACCCGATTCGACGAACTGCAGTGCAGCAGCGTGGGCTCGGTCGCGGACTCCGCGAGCGCCGCGGCCAGTCGCTCCGCGGCGTCCCAGTCGAGGGTTTCCGCCGTCACCGGGATCGAGACGTAGCGCAACCCCGCCGCGGAGCGCAGCACCTCCTCCTCGGCGGCGACGCCCGGCTCCGACGACGGGCGCAGGTTGATCACGGTGCGGAAGCCCCACTCGGCAAGGCGGCAGACCGCCTCCGGGCTGGGCTGGCCGCCGATCGCCAGCGTGGGCGACAGCCGCTGATAGGCAGGGATCAGCTCTTTCGCCAGGCTCTCCGGCGGGCTGGCGACCGTCGCCTGCTCCGCGGCGGCCGGCGACTCGGCGACAGCCGGGGCTGGCGCCTGAAGCACGAGTGCGAGCACGAGCCAGTTCAAGTCGCGACCTCCTCCGTCGAACGGCCGTCAGGCCAGGGGCAGCAGCGCCGCCGCGATCAGCGCGGTGCTGACGAGACCATAGCCGAGCTCGGCGAACCCCAGCTTGCGCGGGGCGAGCCCGATGCGGCCCTGCGACAGCCCGTGCACCGCGCGCGCGGTCAGCAGCACGAAGGCGAGGGCGGCCAGCCACGACGCGGTGGTCAGGCCCGCGAGCGCGATCGCCGAGCCGAGCCCCGCCGCGTGCAGGGCGAGCGGCGGCAGCGGGCTCGCGCCCTGGCCGCGCTCCGTCAGCAGCCGCGCCCGCACGTAGGTGACCGACGCGATCGAGCGCAGCGTCAGCAGCAGCCACGCGCAGAGCGCGACCAGCCACGAACGCCCGCCGCCGAGCGCCATCGCGGCGGCGATGCCGCACAGCGCAGCCGCGCCGAGCAGCTCGGGTGCCAGCGCGCGGCCCTTGAGCCGCGCGTCGTACAGGAACTGGCCGAAGGCGAGCGGACCGGCGACCAGCAGCGGGGCCCACAGCGGGCCCGACGAGAGGGCGAGCGCCAGCGCGAGCAAGGCACCGGCCGCGAGCGCGTACGCGCCGCCGGCGATCCACGCCTGCGACGTGCGCGGATAGTGCACGCCGCGCAGCCGGTCCGACACCGCGAGCTTCAGCGGGTGACGGGCGAGAAAGGCGAGCAGCGCACAGCCCGCGAGGGCCCACGAGGAGCCCGTGGGCGCGAGGATCAGGCCCAGCAGCGCAGGCTCGGCGAGCAGGCCCCAGCCGCCGTGCTCGCTCGGCAGCAGCAGCGGCTTCCACGGCACGCGTCCCGAAGGCGGCGGGCCGGCCGGGGCGGCGGGGCGCCCCGGCCGGGTCGACTCTTCCGTCACTCCGGCTGCCAGCGCGGCACCCGGTGCGGCGTCCACGGCGCGCCGGCGGCCTCGGCTTTCGCCTCCAGCCCGGCGAGGTCCTTCTCGATCAGCGCCGTCAGCTTCGCGAGCACCGGAGCGAACTCCTCGGCCGCGAGCGCGTACTGCTGGCGGTGGGTCCCGGTCGGCGCCCCGGTCGTCGACCAGTGGCCGGCGACGACCTGCGAGACGCGGTCGCGGATCGAGGCGGTGGTCGCCTCGCTGCGGCGGCCGTGGGTCGCGTCGCCGTGGAGCGAGACGAGCAGATCCTTGAGCGAGAGCTCGATCGCGCGCAGCTCGGTGCCGAGCGCGGGATCGGCGGCCGGGGCCGCCAGCAGCGCCTTCTTCAGGTGGTCGACGCGACGCTGCGCTTCACCCGCGGCCTCGGACGCGCCGAGCACGGCGCGCAGCAGGCGGCCGGTCTTCTGCTGGAACGCGAGCAGCTCGGCGCGGTCGGCCACGGGCAGCGTCGCCTGGGCGATCAGCTCGGCCTCGAACGGCTGCGCCGCCGCCAGCTCGGTGACCACGCCGTCCACCTTCTTGTGGAGCGAGACCGTGTAGCGGCCGGGCATCGCCAGCGGACCCTGGTCGGGGTCGACGAACGGGTTCTCCTCCTCGGGGCCGGAGAGGTCGATCGGCTGGTAGGGCGGGTAGCGCAGGTCCCAGCTCACGCGGTGGATGCCGGACTTCGCGGGGCCGCTCAGGCGGCGCACGACGCGGCCGGCCTCGTCCTTCACGGCCAGCAGCACCTGCGGATCCTCCTCGAGGTCCTCCTGGCGCAGCGCGTCCCAGCTCGGGTAGGGCGTGTCTTCGCCCTTCTCGGCCTTCTTCTTCTCCGCGTCCTGGCGGGTCTTCCTGCGGCTCTTCAGCTCGTCGCGCAGGTAGTAGGTGAAGGTGGCGCCGAACGGCGGGTTGTCGGCGAGGTAGTGGGTCTCGCCGAGGAACGCCTTGCCCTTGAGGCCGAGCGGCACGGCGGGCTGATAGACGAGCGCCTTCCTGGGAGCGAACAGCGCGGCCTCCTTCGCGAGCAGCGCCTCGTCGATCGAGCGCAGCGGCGAGTAGTCGTCGAGGATGCGGATGCCGCGGCCGAAGGTGCCGACGACCAGGTCGTCCACCTGGCGCTGGATGTCGAGGTCGCGCACCGGCACGTTGGGCATCCCGCCCGACAGCTTCAGCCACTTGCCACCGCCGTCCACGCTCGTGTAGAGCGCGAACTCGGTGCCGGCGAACAGCAGCTTCGCGTTCACGTGGTCCTCGGCCACCGTCCACACGCTGCCGCGCGCGGGCAGGTCGGCGGCGATCGCCGTCCAGGTCCGACCGCGGTCGGCGCTCTTGAAGAGGTAGGGCTTGAAGTCGCCGTTCTTGTGGTTGTTGAACGCGGCGTAGACGACGTCCTTCGCGTGGCGCGAGGCGAGCAGGTCGGAGACGTAGGCGTCCTTCGGCGCGCCGGGCACGGTCTCGACCCGGCGCCAGGTCTTGCCGCCGTCCTCCGTGACCGAGATCAGGCCGTCGTCGGCGCCCGCGTAGATCAGGCCCTCCACCAGCGGCGACTCGTCGAGCGAGACCAGGTTGCCGTAGAACGAGGTGGAGGTGTTCTTGGCCACCGCGTCCACGCTCTGCACGCGGCCCATCACCGGGAGCGCGTTGCGGTCGACCTGGCGGGTCAGGTCGCCGCTGATCGGCGTCCACGAGTCGCCGCGGTCGTCGCTCCGGAAGATGCGCTGCGCCGCGAAGTACAGCCGGGTGTGGGAGTGGGGGCTGATCAGCAGCGGCGAATCCCAGTTCCACTTCAGCGCTTCGCCCTTCTCGGGCTGCGGCTGGATGTCGGTCTGCTCGCCGGTGCGGCGGTCGAGGCGGACCAGCACGCCGTGCTGGAGCTGGCCGTAGACGATGTTCGGGTCCTTGGGGTCGACCGCAGGCTCGAAGCCGTCGCCGCCCAGCACCACGAACCAGTCGGAGTTGGCGATGCCATGCACGTTGCGGGTGCGGGAGGGGCCGCCGAGCGTGTAGTTGTCCTGGGTGCCGCCGTAGACGTTGTAGAACGGCGCGTTGTGGTCGGTGGCCACGCGGTAGAACTGGGTGATCGGCAGGTTCGAGACGAAGCGCCAGGTGGCGGCGCGGTCGAAGCTCTCGTAGAGGCCACCGTCGTTGCCGTTGATCAGGTGGTCGGGATCGTCCGGGTCGATCCACAGCGCGTGGTTGTCGACGTGCTTGGCCTTCTCGCCGGCCCGCTTCCAGGTCTTGCCGCCGTCTTCGGTGACCTGCATCCAGACGTCCATCGAGTACACGCGGTCGGCGTCGTGAGGGTCGGGGAACAGCTCCTGGTAGTACTGCGGGCTGCCCGAGACGTACGAGCTGCGCTTCTCCCAGGTGCCGCCCGCGTTGGTCGAGCGGTAGAAGCCGCCCTGGCCGCCGCGCGGGGCCTCGACGATCGCGTAGACGGTGTCGGGGCGGACGGGGGACACCGCGAGCCCGATGCGGCCCACGTCGCCTTTCGGCAGCCCCGCGGAGAGCTTCGTCCACGTCTCGCCCGCGTCGGTCGACTTGTAGATCGCCGACTCCGGGCCGCCGTTCACCAGCGTGAAGACGTGGCGCCGGCGCTGGTAGGCCGCGGCGTAGAGCACGCGGGAGTCGCGCGGGTCGAACCACACGTCGCTGACGCCGGTCCTGTCGCTGATCTTCAGCGAGTGCTTCCAGGTCGCGCCGCCGTCGGTCGACTTGTAGAGCCCGCGGTCGCCGCCGTCGCGCCACAGCGGGCCCTGGGCGGCGACGTAGACCGTCTTCGAGTTCTCGGGGTCGACCAGGATCTTCCCGATGTGCTCGCTGTCCTTCAGCCCCACGTTCTTCCACGAGTGGCCGCCGTCGGTCGACTTGTAGACGCCGTCGCCGTAGCCGACGCTGCGCTGCGAGTTGTTCTCGCCCGTGCCCACCCACACCGTGAGCGGGTCGTTCGGGTCGAGCGTCACGCAGCCGATCGACGAGCTGCCTTCGCCGTCGAAGATCGGCTTCCAGGTGATGCCGGCGTTCTCCGTCTTCCACACGCCGCCCGAGGCGACGGCGGCGTACCAGGTCTTCTTGTCGGGGTGGATGGCGAGGTCGCCGATGCGGCCGGAGGTGACGGCGGGCCCGATGTCGCGCAGCGCGAGACCGGAGAGGACGTCCGCCTTGAGGCGCGGCTCGGCCTTCTTGCTGTCAGCCTGGGGCGCCGCGGCGGCGAGGAGAAGCGCGAGGACGGCGGTGGCGTGCATCATGCGCGGATTCTAGGCCCGCGCAGCGGGATCCAACCCCCTGGTCGGTCCGGCGTCGTCGAGAAGGCGCGAATGTCGCTTCCCAGGGAGGCGGTGCGAGCTGACCTCCGCGCCGATGCGCAGGCCGATCGCGGGATCGCGGCTGTGCTCCGCGATCCCGCGATACAGGGCGAAGAACTCCTCCGTGCCGAGCAGAATCTGCGTCGTCAACGACTGCTACTGCTTCATTGACGCGACGTCGATCACGAAGCGGTACTTCACGTCGCCGCGCAGCATCCGTTCGTAGGCCGTGTCGATCTGCTGCGCCGGGATCACCTCGATGTCGGAGGTGATGCCGTGCTCGCCGCAGAAGTCGAGCATCTCCTGGGTCTCGCGGATGCCGCCGATCAGCGAGCCCGCGATCCGGCGGCGGCCGAAGATCAGGCCCATCGTGCGCAGCGGCGTCGGCGTGTCGGGCGCACCGACCATCGTCAGCGTCGAGTCCGGCTTGAGCAGGTGGACGAGGGAGTCGATGTCGTGCGGCGCGGAGACGGTGTCGAGAATGAAGTCGAAGCTGCCGGCGTGCTTCGCCATCGCCTCGGCGTCGCGCGAGATCACCACCTCGTGCGCGCCGAGCCGCGCGGCGTCCGCGGCCTTCCCCGGCGAGGTCGTGAGCACGACGACGTGGGCCCCGAACGCGCGCGCGAACTTGACGCCCATGTGGCCCAGGCCGCCGAGGCCCACGATGCCGACCTTCTGCCCGCTTCCCACCTTCCAGTGCCGCAGCGGCGAGTAGGTGGTGATGCCCGCGCACAGCAGCGGCGCGGCGCCGGCCGGGTCGAGGCCCTTCGGCACGCGCAGCGCGAAGGCCTGGTCGACGACCAGGCTCTCCGCGTAGCCGCCGTAGGTGACGCCGCCGATCACGGGATCGGGAGAGTTGTAGGTGAACACGGCGGGGCCGTGGCAGAACTGCTCCATGCCCGACTGGCAGGCCGGGCACGTGCGGCACGAGTTGACCAGGCAGCCGACGGCCGCGAGGTCGCCCTCCTTGAAGCCGCGCACGTCGCGGCCGGCCTTCGCGACGCGGCCGACGATCTCGTGGCCCGGCACGCAGGGGTAGGCGGTCGGCATCACCGACTGCCACTCGTTGCGCACCTGGTGCAGGTCGGAGTGGCAGATGCCGCAGAACATCACGTCGAGCCGCACGTCGCCCGGGCCTGGCTCGCGGCGGCGGATGCGGTGGGGCGCCATGCCCGAGGTCGGGCTCTGGGCGGCGTAGGCGCGGGCTTCGAAGGTCGGGGTCGTCGTTTCGGCGCTCATCTCTTCTCCGGGGCCTCCTCGTGGCTTTGTTGGGGGATCATAGGGGGCCGACCCCGCCAGGTCATTCGCGGAACGCGCGAAATGTGGTGGCTGGACGTGCCAGCAGCGGGTTCCGCGCCGGGTACACTGAAGCCCGATGCCCAGGCTCGTCGTCGGCGCTCTCCTCCTCTTCGGCTCGGGCGCCTGCGCCCTCGTCTACCAGGTCGCCTGGGCGCGCGAGTTGCGGCTCGTGTTCGGCCACTCGACCGGCGCTTCCGCAGCGGTGATCGCCGTGTTCGCGGCCGGGCTCGGCCTCGGCGGGCTGAAGATCGGGCCGCGCGCCGATCGCCACCCGCACCCGCTGGCGCTGTACGGCCTGCTGGAACTGGCGGTGGCGGTGCTGGCGGCGCTGTCGCCGCTGCTGCTCGCGGCCGTGCGTTCGGCGTGGATCGCGGCCGGCGGCGAGCCCGCGCTCGGACCCGCGCTCGCCTTCCCGCTGCGCCTGCTGCTGGTGGCTCTGGTGCTGGGGCCGCCCACGTTCCTGATGGGCGGCACGCTGCCCGCCGTAGCCCGCGCCGTGGTCGGGCACGGCGACCTCGCGCGCCGCGCGCTGGCCCTGCTCTACGGCATCAACACGCTGGGCGCCGTGGTGGGCGCGTTCGGCGCGACCTTCTTCGGGCTGGAGGCGCTCGGGACCCGGCGCACGCTCTTCGCCGCGGCGATCGTCAACGTCGGCGTGGCGGCGCTCGCGCTGCTGCTCGCGCCGCGGGCGCCGGCCGTGGCCGTCCCGGAGCCGCTGCCGACCGCGCGCGGCGACCGCCTGCCGCGGGCGACCACGCTGGCGCTCGCCGCCGTCTCCGGCTTCGCGTTCTTCGCGCTGGAGATGGTCTGGTACCGGATGCTGTCGCCGCTGCTCGGCGGCACGGTCTTCACCTTCGGCCTGGTGCTGGCGATGGCGCTGCTCGGGATCGGGCTCGGCGGCGTCGTGCTGGCGCTGCGCGACCCGTCGCGCGAGGCGACGGCCTCGGGCCTCGCCACCCTGTCGCTGGTCGGCGCCTGTGCCGTGCTGCTGCCGTTCGCGGCCGGCGAGCGGCTCGCGCTGTTCGCCCAGCTCCTGGGCGGGCTCGACGTGATGGGCTTCCCGGGCTTCGTGCTCAAGTGGTCGCTGATCGCGGCGCTGGTCGTGCTGCCGGGCGCGGCTTTCGCCGGCGCCGTGTTCCCGCAACTGCTGGCACTGCTCGGGCGCGCCGACGAGGGGGTCGGCCGCGACATCGGCCTCGCCTACGCCTGGAACACGGCGGGCGCCGTGGCCGGCGCGCTGGCCTCCGGCTTCGGGCTGATCCCGCTGCTCGGCGCCCTTGGCACCTGGCGGCTGTCGGCGCTGCTGCTGGTGGGCAGCGGCCTGCTGTGCGCCGCCCACGCCGCGCGCAGCCGCGGGCCCCGCGCGCTCGGGCTCCCCGCGCTGCTGACGGTCGCGGCGCTGGCGCTGGCCGCCGCGCCGGGGCCGGGGCCGGTGTGGCGCCACTCGGGGATCGGCACGGGCCGCTCGCTGATCGCGCTCGACGCGGAGCCCAACGCGCTGCGCGAGGCGCTGCGCGACACCCGCCGCACGCTGGTCGCCGAGTGGGAAGGCCGCGAGGCCGCGCTCGGCGTGGTCGGGGGCGACGGGCTCGCCTTCGTGCTCAACGGCAAGAACGACGGCAACACGCTGGTCGACGGCTCGACCCAGGTGATGGTCGGGCTGATCGGCGGCCTGCGCCACGGGGCGCCGAAGCGCTCGCTGGTGATCGGCCTCGGCTCCGGCTCGTCGGCCGGCTGGATGGCGGCGATTCCCGGCACCGAGCGCGTCGACGTCTACGAGATGGAACCGCGGGTGCTCGACTTCGCGCGCATGGCCGGCGCCGTCAACCACGGCGCGCTCGACAACCCGAAGCTGAAGGTGGAGTTCGGCGACGCCCGCGAGCGGCTGCTCGTCTCGCGCGAGAGCTACGACCTGATCGTGTCGGAGCCCTCGAATCCGTTCCGCGCCGGCATCGCCAGCCTCTACACGCTCGAGTACTACCGCGCCGTCGAGGCACGGCTCGCCCCCGGCGGCGTGTTCGTGCAGTGGCTGCAGGGCTACGAGGTCGACGGCCAGGCCGTGGCGACCGTCTACCACACGCTGCTCGAGGTGTTCCCTCACGTCGAGTCGTGGCGGCTCGCCGGCTCCGACCTGGCGCTGGTGGCGAGCCGCGAGCCGTTGGCCTTCGACGCGGCCCGCACCCGGGCGCTGCTGGAGCGGGAGCCGTACCGCACCGCGCTGCGCGACGTGTGGCGCGCGCACGGCCTCGAGGGACTGCTGGCGCGCTACCTGGGCGGGCCGGCGCTGGCGCGGCGGGTGGCCGAAGGATGGGAACTGGCCCCCAACACCGACGACCGCAACGCGCTCGAGTTCGGCTTCGCGCGCGCCCTCGGCCTCGCCGAGCCGCTGCCGATGGACGCGCTCCTGGCGGCCGCGACCGAGGCGCAAGCCGACCTGCCCGACCTCGGCGAAGAGTCGGTCGACCTGCTGGCGATCGAGGAGGAGCGGGTTCGGATCGGCTCCTCGGAAGACGTGGCGCCCGGGCGGCTGCGGTTCCCCGGCGCCGAGCTCGAGGTGCGGCAGGCCGTGCACGAGCACTGGCGCGAGTGGCGGCTGTTCATGGCCCTCGAGGCCTGGCGCGCGCAGCCGCTGCGGATCACGGGCCTGCACGAGACCGCGGTCGTCGCCGAGCTGCTCGCGGAGGCGGGCGACGCGCGGGCGGAGGCGCTGGCCCTCGAGGTGGCCGCGGCCCGGCCCGCCGAGGGCGACGCGCTGCTGGCCCGGCTGCGGGCGCGCCAGGGTCGGGCCAGCGAGGCGGTCGACCACTTCGAGCGCGCCTTCGCCGGCTGGCGCGACCAGCCGTGGGCCTCGCGCGCGATCCTGAAGCGCGCCCTCGATCTCGCGGTCGAGACCGCCGCGGGCGACGACGCGTTCGCCCGCCGGCTGCTGGCCGCCACGGCCGAGCGCTTCGCCGCCCGCTCGGCGGACGACGCCCGGCTCGGCACGCGGCAGCGGCTGCTGACCCAGCTCGACCACCCGCCGGCCTGCGTCGACCTGCTCGCGGAAATGGAGCCACACGTGCCGTGGACGCGCGACTGGCTCGGGTTCCGCGCCCGCTGTTACGCGGCCCAGTCCCACCCGCGCCTGGAAATCGCGCTGATGGAGCTGGCCGAGGAGCTGTCGCTCGATCCGCAGATCCGCTCGCTCCCGATCCGCGCGCCGGAGTAGGGGTCGCGCCGCGCCGCGAGGCGTGGTAACAAGGACGCTCGGGGCCGCGGCTCGTCCAGGGCCGTGGACGGCGGGCCGGTACGCGTCCGCAGGAAAGGGAAGCGCGATGAACGAACAGGGGATCTCGCGGCGGCAGGTGCTGCACATCGGGGCCGCGACGCTGGCCGGCTCGGCGCTGTCCGACGTGCTCTCGGGGCCGGCGCGGGCGGCGACGGCGAGCGCGGCCTCGCCGCTCTACTTCGCGCGCTTCGGCGTCGACGAGGGCCTGATCCGCGGGGCCCTCGCGGCCGCGCTGTCCAAGGGCGGCGACTTCGCCGACCTCTACTTCCAGCACCGCGTCGGCTCGTCCTTCATGCTCGAGGACGGTGCCGTCAACCGCGCTTTCAAGAGCGTCGAGCTCGGCGTCGGCGTGCGCGTGGTGAAGGGCGACCAGGTCGGCTACGGCTTCACCGAGGACCTGACCCGCGAGGCGCTGCAGCAGGCGGCGCTGACCGCGGCGGCGATCGCCGACGGCCCTTCCCGCGAGCTGCCGCAGCGCTTCCACGTCGGCGACCCCAGGGCCTCGCGCTACTCGGTCAAGCTGCGCTGGGACGACGTGCGCCCCGAGCAGAAGCTGCCGATCCTGAACCAGCTCAACGAGCGCACCTTCGCCGCCGACCCGCGCGTGAAGAAGGTCTCGATCAGCTTCAACGACGAGTCGTCGGTGGTGCTGATCGCCGACTCGACCGGCCGCATCGTCGAGGACGTGCGGCCGATGACGTCGTGCTACCTCGGCTGCGTGGCCGAGCAGAACGGCGCGCGCGAGCAGGGCGCCTACAACGTCGCCGGCCGCGAGGACCTCTCGTTCTACTCGGAGGACCGCCTCGCGCGCATGGTGAAGGAGGCGGTCGCGCGGACCGTGGTGCTGTTCGAGGCGGTGCCGGCCCCGGCGGGCGAGATGCCGGTGGTGATGGCGGCCGGCTCCTCCGGCATCCTGCTGCACGAGGCGATCGGCCACGGCATGGAGGCCGACTTCAACCGCAAGGGCACCTCGATCTACTCGGACAAGATCGGCAAGCCGATCGCGAAGCCGTTCGTCAACATCGTGGACGAGGGCACGCAGCAGGGCGCCCGCGGCGCGCTCAACGTCGACGACGAGGGCAACGACGTCGGCAAGACGATGCTGGTCCAGGACGGCGTGCTGACCACCTACCTGCACGACCAGATCTCGGCGAAGCACTACGGCGTCGCGCCGACCGGCAACGGCCGCCGCGAGAGCTACCAGTACGCGCCGATGCCGCGCATGCGCAGCACCTACATGCTGCCGGGCCCGCACAAGAAGGAGGAGATCATCGCCTCCGTCAAGAAGGGCATCTACGCCACCAACTTCACGAACGGCCAGGTCCAGATCGGCGCCGGCGACTTCACGTTCTACGTGAAGAACGGCTGGCTGATCGAGGACGGCAAGCTGACGCGTCCCGTCAAGGACGTCAACATCATCGGCAACGGGCCGAAGGTCCTGGAGCAGGTCGACATGGTCTCGGACGACCTCGAGATCGACGAGGGCGGCTGGACCTGCGGCAAGGACGGCCAGGGCGTGCCGGTCTCGCAGGGCCTGCCCACCGTGCGGGTGGCGTCGATCACGGTCGGCGGCCGCACGACCGGGAAGCGCGGGTAGGAGGGCGCCATGAGCAAGGCTTCCCCGGAGCTCTACGAAGTCGCGCAACTCGCGGTCGACCTGGCGTTGAAGAAGGGCGCCTCGGCGGCGGCGGCGCGGGCGGCGAAGTCGCGCGACGTCGAGGTGCGCTGGCGTGACGGCAAGGTCGAGCAGGTGCAGGAGTCGACGACGCGCGGCGTCAGCCTCGCCCTCTACGTCGACGGCCGCTACGCGGCGGTCAGCTCCTCCGACCTGCGCCGCGACGCGCTCGAGACCTTCATCGCGGACTCGGTCGTGATGACCCGTTCGCTGGCACCCGACCCGCACCGTGCGCTGCCCGACCCCGCGCTGTACGCGGGGCGCCGCGAGATGGACCTCCAGATCGAGGACCCGGCTTACCTGACGGTGAGCGCCGAGAAGCGGCGCACCCTGTCGAAGGAGATGGAGGACGCGGCGCGCGCGGTCAAGGGCGCCGAGGCGATCCTCTCCGTCAGTTCCGGCTTCAACGACAACCGCACCGAGTCGGTGCGGATCGCCTCCAACGGCTTCAGCGGCGACCGCGTCGAGACCACGTTCTTCATCGGCGCCGAGGTGGCGGTCAAGGACGCGGACGGCCGCCGTCCCTCCGACAGCTCGTTCGCCGGCGTGCGCTACGTCGGCGAGCTGCCGTCGGCTGCCGAGCACGGGCGGATCGCGGCCGAGCGCGCGCTGTCGCGCCTCGGCGCGAAGAAGGTCGCCTCGAAGTCGATGACGATGGTGCTCGACAACCGGGTCGCCGGCCGCCTGGTCGGCGCGCTGGGCGGGCCGCTGTCGGGCCAGGCGCTGCAGCAGAAGCGCTCGTTCCTGGAGGGCAAGCTGGGCCAGGCGATCGGCTCGAAGCTGCTGCACGTCAGCGACGACCCGTTCGTGCCCAAGGGCTTCGGCTCGCGGCTGTTCGACGGCGAGGGGCTGGCCGCGAAGCAGCGCCCGGTGTTCGAAGACGGCGTGCTGCGCACGTACTTCATCGACACCTACTACGGCAGGAAGCTGAACATGGCGCCGACCACCGGCGGCATGTCCAACCTGGCGTGGCGGCTCGGCGAGCGCTCGCGCGAGGAGTTGATCGGCGCCGCGGGCGAGGGCATCTACGTCACCGGCTTCCTGGGCGGCAATTCGAACGCCACCACCGGCGACTACTCGCTGGGCGTGCAGGGCTTCGTGATCCGCGGCGGCGCGCTGGGTGAGCCGGTCGCGGAGATGAACATCTCGGGCAACCAGCTCGAGCTGTGGAAGCACCTGGTCGCGGTCGGCGACGATCCCTACCCGTACTCGACGCTGCGCACGCCGACGCTGGTGTTCGACGCCATCAGCTTCGCCGGGCTGTAGGCGCGGCGGGCCGGTCTCGGTCGATGGGCGCGGCGGCTCGGCGGGAGTGGACGGCTCGCGCCGCGCTGCTCGGCACCGCCCTGGTCGTCGGGCTGGCGACTGCCGAGGCGGTCGCCCGCCCGCTCTTCCGGCAGGTGCGCCCGGGCCCGCCAGCGCGGGTCGAGTTCCAGGGCGCGTCGCTGCGCTTCGAGTCCGGCCCCGACGGCTTCTCGGCCGTCCACAGCTACAACAGCCTCGGCTACCGCGATCGCGAGTGGCCGGACACGGCAGGCCCGCGCGTGGGCTGCTATGGCGACTCGTTCACCGCCGGCATGGGGGCGCGCGACGGTCACACCTGGCCCGACGCTCTGGGACGTCGGCTGGGGCCCGCCTGGACCGTACTCAACCTCGGCGAGGTGGGAGCCGGACCACACGGCTACGCCGCCAACCTGCGCGCCACCCTGCGGCCGCTGGGGATCACCCACGCCGTGGTGGCGCTCAACTCGGGCGATCTGCTGGGCACACGGGGCGCGTACGTCGCGCGCCCGGACGACCCGCTGCCGAAGACGTTCGGCGAGCAGGCCCCGCCCCGCTCCCCCTGGGAGCGGCTGCTGCCGGGGCTCGCCGCCGGCTGGCGGGCCTTCCGCGGCCAGGCTCCGCCGCAGCGCGCGGGCGCGTGGTGGCAGCCGACCGACGTCGAAGCGCTGGCGGTGTTCGAGGTCGCGCGGGTCGAGCGGGTGACGGTGTCACGGGCCCGGGGCCTCGTCCGCGAACGCCTCGGCAGGGTGCGTCCCGCCTGTCTGGCGGCGGCCCGGCAGGGCCGTTTCAACCCGTGGAACGTGGTTCATCTCCTGGTCGAGGGTCGCGACGGTCCGCAACTGGACGACGTGGAGGCGAGCTTCGGCGAGTGGATGAGCTGGCTCGCGCGCAGCGTCGGGCCGGTGGCCCGGCTGCTGGTCGTGTACTACCCCGACCCTTCGCCCGAGGGGCCGCTCGGCTGCTGGCAGGGGCCCCCCCGCGCCGGCGCCGACCGGGAGCGGCTGCGCGCGCTCGTCGCCGCGGCCGCCCGCGGCGCGAGCCTGCCGTGGATCGACGCCACCGACGCGCTGGCTGCCGCCGGGGACGCCGCGTACCTGCGCTACGATGGCCACCCGACGGAAGCCGCGCACGCGATCGTCGGCGCCCTCGTGGCGTCGCATCTCGCGGGCTCCTGAGCGCGGCGGCACACCAGCGGCGATGCCCGCGCCGCCTCGGAGGTTCCCATGTCGCCGCTCGCCGCCGCCGTGTTCGCCGCTTCCGCTGCGTCCCCCGACATCCACTCCTTCGGCAACGCCGCCGTCGTGCGGCCGACCCACCTCGCGCTCGACCTCGAACTCGACTTCGAGAAGAAGACTCTGCGCGGCACCTGCGAACTCACCCTCGCCTACGCGGGCGACGGCAGCCAGGCGACCGTGCTCGACCTCGACAGCCGCGGGCTGCAGGTCGAGGCGGTGACGGCGGACGGCCAGCCGCTGGCGTTCGAGCGCGGACCGGCGGACCCGATCCTCGGCGAGCGGCTGCGGATCACGCTGCCCTCGCCGCGGCCGGAGAAGGTGAAGGTCGCCTATGCGACCGCCCCCGGTGCCACGGCGCTGCAGTGGCTCGAGCCGCGCCAGACCACCTCGGGGAAGCTGCCGTTCCTGTTCACCCAGAGCCAGGCGCTGCACGCCCGCTCCTGGGTCCCGACGATGGACAGCCCCGGCGTGCGGCAGACGTTCGAGGCGGTCGTGCGTGTGCCCGCGGGCCGCGGCTTCACGGTCGTGATGGGAGCGGAGAACGGCGCCCACGAGGTCGACAAGGGGGTCTTCCGCTTCCGCATGCCGCAGCCGGTGCCGCCGTACCTGATCGCGCTGGCGGCGGGGGAGATCGCCTTCCAGGCGATCGGGCCGCGCACCGGCGTCTACGCAGAGCCGGCGGTGCTGCCGAAGGCTGCGAAGGAGTTCGAGGACGTCGAGAAGATGGTGGAGGCGACCGAGGCGATCTACGGCGCCTACGACTGGGGCCGATGGGACACGATCGTGCTGCCGCCGTCGTTTCCCTTCGGCGGCATGGAGAACCCGCGGCTGACCTTCGCGACGCCGACCATCCTGGCCGGCGACAAGAGCCTGGTCGCGCTGCTGGCCCACGAGCTGGCCCACTCCTGGTCCGGCAACCTGGTGACCAACGCGACCTGGAGCGACTTCTGGCTCAACGAGGGCTTCACCTCCTACATCGAGGGCCGCATCGTCGAGGCGCTGTACGGTGCGGAGTTCGCGGAGATGGAGCTGAGCCTCTCGTTGCGCGAGCTGGGCACCACCGTCGAGGAGATGCTGAAGGAGGACGCGGCGGGCACCATCCTCCACGCGAACCTCGAGGGCAAGGACCCGGACGACCTGGTCGGCCCGATCGCCTACGACAAGGGCGCTTCGTTCCTGCGCATGCTGGAGGCCCGCTTCGGGCGCGAGCGCTTCGACGCGTTCCTGAAGGGCTACTTCCAGTCGCACCGCTTCGGCAACATGACGACCGGGCGCTTCCTCGAGATCCTCAAGCGCGACCTGTTCGCGGGCGACGAGGCGGCGTGGGGCGACGCGAAGGTGCAGGAGTGGGTGTTCGAGCCCGGGCTGCCGTCGAACCTGGTGCCCGCGCGCTCGGAGCGCTTCGCGAGGACGCTCGCCGCGGCCGAGGCCTTTGCGAAGGACGGCTCGCTCGACCTCGTCAAGCGTGACTGGTCGAGCCCCGAGTGGCAGGACTTCGTCGAAAACCTGCCGCGGCCGATGACGCCGGCGCAGATGCAGGCGCTCGACGACGCCTTCGCGTTCTCGAGAGCGGGCAACAACGAGGTGCGCTTCGACTTCCTGATGCACGTGGCCCGCAACGCCTGGGAGCCGGGCTACGCGGCGCTCGAGCAGTTCCTGTGCTCGCTCGGCCGCCGCAAGTTCCTGACCCCGATCTACGCGGCGCTGATGGAGAAGGAGTCGACGGCGGCGCTGGCTCGCGCGATCTACGCGAAGGCCCGCCCGACCTACCACCCGATCGCGGTCGGCACCCTCGACGCGGTGGTGAAGTAGGGGTCAGGCCGGGAACAGAGACTCCACGATCCCGACGGTCTGCAACTCTCCGCGCAGTGTGAACTCGCGGCCGGCGGCCGGCTCCTCGTAGCCCTGCCGGTACTCGACGGCGAGGCCGCCCCGGCGCTGGACCTGCACGCGCCAGCCGCGATCGAAGCGCCCGTCGAGCTCGCGCACGTCGTCGCAGACGAAAGCCACGGCCTCGACCTCGGGCTCCTTCGCCAGGGCCTGTCGACAGGCCCCCAGGGCCCACGCCAGCCCCCCGGAGGCGAAACGATGCAGCTCCCGCCGCTGACCCTTGACGAGGGTCGCGGACGGGAAGAACAGCGGCTCGCCCGGTTGGTAAAGCTCGATCCCGGTCGGGTCGCCGATGCGGACCCATTGCAGCGTCGTGCCGACGCACTCGCGGGCCAGTTCCTCCGTGCCCGCGTCCGCCGGAGCACGGCGCGGCCCCGATGCAAGCAGGGAGTCGGCCGTGCCTACGAGCACCGGTCGACCGCTCGGCGTCGGCGGTCGGCCCGTGTAGCGCTGGGCGAAGACGTGGCCCACGCCGACGCCAGAGGCCTCGACCTGCACGAACACCGCGTCGGATCGCGCTTCGCCCTCGCGCAGGTAGGCGTCGGTGACCGTTGCGACCAGGTCAGGCGGACCGTCGTCGTGGAGACGGCCCGCGGCCAGCGCATGCACCTCGTGCTGGAGGCAGTAGTGGAACGTCGTCTTCCACTCGCTCTCGCCGCGACGCACGCAGACGAACGGGTGCAAGGCCGGGTCGCCCTCCGCGGCGGAGCCATCGGCGACCCGACGCGCCATCTCGACGAACGCTCGGTCCATCTGCTCGAAGCCGAAGTCCACGGCCACGTCGGAAGGGGGTAGGCTCGCGCTGCTGGCCGTTCGCTGTGGCGCGGCCTCCGGGGCCGCGCTCGCCTCCGCTGCTGCCGCCTGCCGCTCGACTTCGGTGGAGGCGCCGGGGAACCGCCTGGTCCCGGCCAGGCACAACACGCGCAGCCCCGCCCCGCCACCGGCCTCCTTGCTCAGCGCGTCTGCGCGGGCGGCCTGCCAGAACGCGCGGCCCTGCCTATCCTCCGGCCGGGGCGAGTGACCGCCGGCCTCGATCTCCTTCTTCAGACCCTCCGCGAGCACGGCGAGGTGGGTGAGCAGGCGGTTGCGAACGACCGGATCGGCCTTGACGTCGACCGCGAACCACAGGCCCTCGGCCGCGGACGCGTGCAGGCACACGGCGAGCTCCTCGGGGCCGACGAGCGGGATGCCGAGCGGCTTCTCGGGCAGCGCGAAGAGCTTTGGGCCGCCCGCCGACTCGCCCAGTTCGAGCACGGAGAGAAAGGTCGAGAAGAGCACGGAGCCGCAGCCGTCGACGGCGGCGAACCAGCGATCGAGGGCGCCCAGTGCGGGCGAGTGCGCGAGTGCCGGATCGGCCTCCGCCGGCCACCAGGCGGCGCACTCCGTCACCCCCTGGGGCTGGTCCGGGCTGACGAAGTCGACGGCCTGGAGCGGGCGGATCGCGGCGGCTGGCTTGGCGGGGGCGATCGCCGCGGGAGCGTAATAGATGGCGTTCAGTCCCTCGCGCTGGCGCAGTGCCGCTCGCGCGCCCGAGTAGGCCGCGGCAGACCCGACGTCGGCCGTCGCGTAGGCGAACACGGCCGTGCGCTGCCCGTCTTCTTCGACCAGCAACGGGATGTCGAGCACGCCGTCGTCGTGGAGACGGCGTTGCAGGAAGGAGATCCGGGCGCCCGGCAACGCCTTGGCCAGCGTCGCGCCCAGGAACAGGTAGTTGAGGGAGGCCTTGTCCGCGCTCCACGAGTCCGTCTCCATCGCCGGCCAGTGCCGCGGGGCATTGGTCGACAGACGTATCTTCTTCTTCCCGAAAAGGGCCATGGCTCCCCCGCGCTCGGATGGATGGATTGCGGGGAATATAGCAGGCGCCGACGCGGCTTCTGGCCGCCCTCGGCGATCAGCCGATGGTGTGGATGCGGAGCATGTTGGTGGCGCCGGCCGTGTGGCTCTGGCCCGCCAGCATCAGCACCGTGTCACCGCTTTTGACCAGGCCCTTCGCCTTCAGCAGCGCCTCGCCGCGCACGATCATCTCGTCGGTGGTCTCGACGAACTCCGAGCGGACCGGGACGACGCCCCACCACAGGCACAACCGCGAGAACGTGTTCGGGTTGTAGGTGATGGCCGCCACGCGCGCGCGGGGGCGGTAGGACGAAACCAGCCGCGCGGTCGCCCCCGATTCGGTGAAGGCGACGATCAGCCGGCAGTCGAGCTCCTCCGCCACCGTGGACGCGACGCGGGCCAGCGAGCGCGCGGCCATCGAGTGGGTGCCGCCGGTGACGCGGGCCGGCGGTCGCGGCGAGTAGTGCTTCTCGGTGTGGACCGCGATTCGCGCCATCGTCTCGACGGCCTCGACCGGGTGGGCGCCGGAGGCGGTCTCCGCCGAGAGCATCACGGCGTCGGTGCCGTCGAGAATCGCGTTGGCGACGTCGCTGGCCTCGGCGCGGGTCGGCCGCGCGTGCTCGATCATGCTCTCGAGCATCTGGGTGGCGGTGATCACCACCTTGCCGGCGCCGTTGGCCATCTCGATGATGCGCTTCTGCAGCGTCGGCACTTCTTCGGTCGAGAGCTCCACGCCGAGATCGCCGCGGGCCACCATCACGCCGTCGGTGACGTCGAGGATCTCGGGCAGGTCGTCGACCGCCTCCCGCTTCTCGATCTTGGCGATCACCGGAGTCGACGCGCCCAGCGAGCGGATCAACTCCTTGCACTGCACGACGTCGGCGGCCTGGCGCACGAACGACAGCGCGACGTAGTCGACGCCGTTGGCGACGCCGAACGCCAGGTCGCGCTTGTCCTTCTCGGTCAGCGCCGGGGTGGAGAGCGACGTCCCGGGCAGGTTCATGCCCTTGTTCGACTTGAGCAGGCCGCCGTGGACGACCTCGGCCTCCACCTCGTCGCCGTGGATGGCGATCACCTTCAGCTCGAGGTTGCCGTCGTCGAGCAGGATGGTGCCGCCGGGGGAGACGTCGCGCGGCAGCGGGTCGTAAGTCGTCGAGATGCGCTCGGCGGTGCCGACGACAGTCTCGTCGATGGTGATGCGCAGGCGCGCGCCTTCCGCCAGCGTGACGCCACCGTTCTCGACCTTGCCGGTGCGGATCTTGGGCCCGGACAGGTCCTGCAGCAGCGCGACGGGCTTCTCGAGCCGCGCCGAGATCTCGCGCACCGCGCGCATCACGGCGAGGTGCTGCTCGTGCTCGCCGTGGGAGAAGTTGAGGCGCACGACGTTCACGCCCGCGCGGATCAATTCCTCCAGCTTCGCGGGCTCGCGCGAAGCGGGCCCGATGGTCGCCACGATCTTGGTTCTGCGCATGGTTTGCCGCCGAGTATATCGGCGCTCAGCCGACGACGACCGGCAGGACACCGCCCGGGCGGCCGAAGTGGGGGCTCACGCGCTGGCCTGGCACGGGCTCCACGAAGCGACCTTCGTCGGGCGAGTAGTAGAGGCAGCCCACTTCATCCGGGTCGCGCGAGGCGAGGAAGCGCTCCGCGCCCTCCAGCGCCTCGATCCAGCGGCGCTTGAGCGCGGGCAGGTCCACGGGGCTGGTGAGCGCGAGGCGCGTGAAGTCCTCGGGGCGATAGCGGCCGCGGCGCCGCAGCAGGTCGAGCAGCAGCGCGGGCGTGTAGCCGGGGTCCTTGCTCGACGCCGCCCAGCACAACGCGCCCAGCGGCAGGATCGACGCCATCGCCTCGTGGATGTCGACGTAATCGCGCGGCTCGTCGCGTCCGACCAGCGCCAGCAGCTTGTTGACGGCCAGGTCGACGGGATGCAGCACGAAGCCGGCACGAGGGGACTTCACCGGCGGCAGGAAGCGCCAGGCCGAGTCGTGGGCCCACTCGATCTTCGTCGCATCGCCGCCGCGCCGGGCCAGCGCGCGCACGAACCCGGGCTGGCGCAGCAGGATCTCGAGCTCGTAGCCGCGCGCGGCGAGCAGCTTCCGGTCGTCCTCGAAGGCGGAGGCCACGCGGGCCTCGCTGTCCTGGAAGTAGTCGAGGTCGTTGCTGTAGCGCTTCGAGTCGGGCTCGATGTGGAGCGCGGCTCCGCCCGCCAGGTAACTGTCGGGCGTGCGGTTCGTCGCCAGCAGGCGGGCGAGCGCCTCCTGGAACTTCGTCAGCGGCACAGCTTCGCTCCGATCTGCCAGCCCTCCCGCCCGCCGAAGGTCCGCAGCCGCTCCGCGACCCAGGGGAGGTCGGCCTCCGTCACGCGATAGTCAGCTGGCGACGACCAGAAGCAACGCGCGTGGAACCGCCGGAACGCGCGCCGCGCCTCGCGCACGAGCACCATCCGCCGCGCGGTGGCGGGATCGAGCGCCCGCCGGCTGCGCTGCCCCCCGCGCCTCCCGATCTCGGCCAGGTACCGGCTCACCGAGTCCATGGACATATCTTAAGCCGCTTACGATCCGAAGAAACCATACGAATGCTGGCCCTTCAGGGGTATACCGTATTACGATAGCGAAGAGCTGCCCCATGCCCCGGCGTGAAGCATCGATCGTGTTGACCCTGCGCGTGCCGTCAGACCTCGAGCGGCGAATCGACAGCGTCGCTCGCCAACGGCGACGCTCCCGCAGCGCAGTGCTTCGCGAGGTGCTCGAGAATGCTTTCGCGGAGGCCGGTTCGCGCGCTGACCCCGCCCTCGAGGCGCGCCGCCAATCGCTGCTGGTCAGCAACCGCGCCTCCGAGCGCGAGGCGCTCGACTTCGTCGCAGACGCGGCGGACGACCACGGGTGGCGTTGAAGCGGGGGAGCATCGTCGTCGTCGCCACCCGCGGCGCCTACACGGGCAAGCCGCGGCCCGCAGTCGTCGTCCAGTCCGACCTGTTCAATCCCACCCACGCCAGCGTCACTGTGTGTCCGATCACGACCGACTGCGTCGACGCACCCCTGTTCCGCTCGCCGCTGCCGCCCGGCGCGCGGACGGGCCTGAGGCACGCATCGCAGGTGATGGTGGACAAGGTGGTGACCGTCCCGCGGGCGGCCGTGGGTGACCCGATAGGCGAGTGCAGCCCCGACGAGGTCGAGGCCGTCGCGGCCTGCCTGCGCCGTTGGCTGGAGCTCGAGTGAGGGTCGGCCTTCGAAGCCTCGGGCTTCTTCTCGCCGCCGTTGCATGCACCAACGTCGAGCCGCCGGGGGGAGAGCGCGAGAACGTCGTTCGGGCCGTGCTCGGCCACCCGGACCTCGAGCGGTTCCTCCATCGAGACCAGCCCGGACGCACGCCCCGGTGCTCGCCGAGACGCCGGCCGTAGCCACCCTCGCGAGGGCTCGCCTTGCGCCCGAAATCAGGGTCCTGGATGACCAGCGAATCGAGCGCGATCGGATCGAGGCTGTCGTCCGCTTCTCCCTTCTCGATGTCGGGGACGACCGGGCAGTGGCTCAGTTCGAATACAGGATCGAGGGCGTCGTGGTGACAACCCGACTCCATCGACGAGGTGGCCACTGGGTGTTCGACGAGTACCAACTCCGGGTGCAGAGGAGGTGAAGGGGCCCGGAGGCGCCCTCGGGCAGGCCGGCTCCGGCTCTCCCCGGCTCGGACGTGGCGGGTGCGATTGCCGTCCCCGCGTTGACACCCTGAAGAACGCAAAGCTATAGTCGCGCGGCCGTCAAAACGGGGCCGCAGGTGTTGTCCGCGCGCGTCCCGCGCGGGCTCCCGGAGCGAGGCCCGACAGGATCCCGAACATGCTGCCCGTCTACGTCCCCATCCTGATCCTCGCCGTGTTCGCGGTCGGTTTCGCCGCCTTCACGATCGTCGTCTCGCACCTGCTGGGACGGCCGCGTCCCACCGAGGCCAAGGCCGCGGTGTACGAGTGCGGCATGCCGGCGATCGGCACCGCCCGCGAGCGCTTCCCGATCAAGTTCTACCTCGTCTGCATGATCTTCATCCTGCTCGACGTGGACGCCGCCTTCCTCTACCCGTGGGCGCTGATCTACCCGCAGCTCGGCTGGTTCGGCTTCGTCGAGATGCTGGTGTTCATGACGCTGCTGGGCGGCGGTTTCACCTACGCCTGGAAGGTCGGCGCGCTGGACTGGTAGGCGGCGCCTTTCGTCTTCGAGAAGGGGAGACATGGAGTTCACGCCGGAACGCAAGGCGAAGTTCGACGAGATCCTGAAGCGGTATCCCGTCAAGCGCTCGGCGCTGCTGCCCGCGCTGCACCTCGCGCAGGAGCAGGAGGGCTGGCTGTCGAAGGAGACGCTCGCCTACGTCGCCTCGCTGCTCGACCTGACCCCCGCCCAGGTCCACGACACCGCCTCGTACTACGTGATGTTCCGCTTCCAGCCCTTCGGCGAGCGCCACATCGAGGTCTGCACCAACCTCTCCTGCGCACTGGCCGGCGCCGACCAGCTCGTCGAGCACGCCTGCAAGAAGCTGGGCGTCAAGGAGGGCGAGCGCTCCGCGGACGGCAAGTTCACCGTCACCCGCGTCGAGTGCCTCGCGGCCTGCGGCGGCGGCCCGGCGGTGCAGATCAACGGCGAGTGGCTGGAGAACTGCACGCTCGAGGACATGGACCGGGTGCTGGCCGGCGAGCACGTGCACCGCAAGTTCGACTGGCCGAAGAGCGCGGGCGACCCCGTCCTGCTGCGCAACGCTTTCAAGCCGAACTCGACCTCGATCGACGTCTACAAGGCGGGCGGCGGCTACGCGAAGCTCGGCGAGTGGCTGAAGCGCTCGCCCGACGACATCATCGAGGAGGTCAAGAAGTCGAACCTGCGCGGCCGCGGCGGCGCCGGCTTCCCGACCGGCCTCAAGTGGTCGTTCCTGCCCAAGGACAACCCGAAGCCGCGCTACCTGGTCGTCAACGCCGACGAGTCGGAGCCGGGCACCTACAAGGACCGGCTGATCCTCGAGAACGACCCGCACCAGTTGATCGAGGCCTGCGTGGTCTCGACCCACGCGCTGCGCAGCAAGACCTGCTACATCTACATCCGGGGCGAGTTCTGGGAAGGCATCCGCACGATGGAGAAGGCCGTCGCGGAGGCCTACGCGGCGGGCTACCTCGGCCAGAACATCCTGGGCACCGGGGTCGACGTCGACGTCTTCGTCCACGGCGGCGCTGGCGCCTACGAGTGCGGCGAGGAGACGGCGCTGATCGAGTCGCTCGAGGGCAAGCGCGGCCAGCCGCGCATCAAGCCGCCGTTCCCGGCCGTGGTCGGCCTCTACGGCTGCCCGACGATCGTCAACAACGTCGAGACCATCGCCTGCGTGCCGCTGATCCTCGACCGCGGCGCCGAGTGGTTCTCGGCGCAGGGCGTCGAGAAGAACGGCGGGCCCAAGCTCTACTGCATCAGCGGCCACGTCAAGCGTCCCGGCACCTACGAGACGGGCATGGGCAAGCTCAGCCTGCGCGAGTTGATCTTCGACGAGAAGTACGCGGGCGGCCTGCTGCCCGGGCGCAAGCTGAAGGCCGTGATCCCCGGCGGCTCGTCGACGCCGATGCTGACGCCCGACGAGATCGACGTGCCGATGAGCTTCGACGGGCTGGCCCAGAAGGGCTCGATGCTCGGCTCGGCCGGCACCATCGTCGTCGACGACTCGACCTCGATGGTGTTCGTGGCCCGCAAGCTGACCTACTTCTACAAGCACGAGTCGTGCGGCAAGTGCACGCCCTGCCGTGAGGGCACCGGCTGGATGCTGCGCCTGCTCGAGAAGCTCGAGCGCGGCGAAGGCACCATGAAGGACCTCGACCTGCTGTGGAAGATCTGCGACTCGATCTCGGGCAAGACCGTGTGCCCGTTCGGCGACGCGGCGATCGCCCCGGTCCAGTCGGGGCTCGCCAAGTTCCGGCCCGAGTTCGAGTACTACGTGCGCAACAAGGGGAGCTGGACGCGGGTGGCGAAGACGTTCGAGGAGGCCCTGGCGCTGGAGGCCAGGGGCCAGGCCGTCCCCGCGTCGTGAGACTGGCGCCTTCGAGGAACGAATGTCACCGCTGATCCAGGAACTGATCGAGAAGGCGCTGGTGGTGGGCATCGTCACCCACGGCCTGCTGATCGTCTTCTCGTTCTGCACGCTGATCGAGCGCCGCGTGCTGGCGTTCATGCAGTTCCGGCTGGGCCCCAACCGCACGGGGCCGCAGGGCATCCTGCAGCCCTTCGCCGACGGCATCAAGCTCTTCTTCAAGGAAGAGTTCATCCCCGCCGGCGCCAACAAGCCGCTGTTCATCCTGGCGCCAGCCGTCGCGGTCGCGACCGCCTTCATGTCGACGGCGATCGTCACCTACGGCGGCGCGCTCACCGTGCCCGCCTTCGGCTTCCTGCCGGAGTGGCTGCAGGGCCGGGTGATCGAGCTGCAGATCGCCGACCTCGAGGTCGGCATCCTGTACCTGTTCGCGCTGTCCTCGCTGGGCGTCTACGGCATCGTGATGGCGGGCTGGGCCAGCAACAACAAGTACGCGCTGATCGGCGGCCTGCGTTCCTCCGCGCAGATGTTCAGCTACGAGCTGGCGCTGGGCCTGTCGTGGGTGCCGGTGATCCTGGTCACCAGCTCGTTCCGGCTGCCCGAGATCGTGGCCGGCCAGGCCGGCTGGTTCTGGAACTGGAACTGCTTCGTCGTGTTCCCGGCCTTCCTCGTCTACCTGGTCGCCGGCACCGCCGAGGCCAACCGCACCCCGTTCGACCTGCCGGAGGCGGAGACCGAGCTGGTCGCCGGCTTCCACACCGAGTACTCGTCGATGAAGTTCGCGCTGCTGCAGATGGCAGAGTACGTGAACATGATCACGATCTCGGCGCTGGGCGTGAACATGTTCCTCGGCGGCTGGAACACCGGCCTGCCATTCCTGCCGCCCACGGCCGCCTACGGCCTGGTCGGCTTCTTCACGTTCGCCGCCAAGGTGGCGGGGTTCCTCTTCTTCTTCTTCTGGCTGCGCGGCACGCTGCCGCGCTTCCGCTACGACCAGCTCATGCACTTCGGCTGGAAGGTGCTGGTGCCGGTGGCGGCGGTCTTCATCCTGGTCACGGCCGGGGTGCTGGCGGCCCTCGCCTGAGGCGCGCGGGATGATCGAGCAGATCCTCTTCTACACCCTGGCCGCGCTCGCGCTGGTCGCCGCGATCGTCGTGATCGCGCAGCGAAGCCCGATCTACAGCGCGTTCGCCCTGATCGTCGTGCTGTGCTCGCTGTCCGGCATCTTCGCGATCCTCGGCTCGCCGTTCATCGCGGTGATCCAGATCGTGGTCTACGCCGGCGCGATCATGGTGCTGTTCCTGTTCGTGCTGATGCTGCTCAACGTGCAGAAGGAGGCCGACGACCCCGGCGGCTCGAAGCCGCTGCGCACGGCGGCGGCAGCGCTCGCCGCGGTGTTCGCCGCCCAGGTCGGGCTGGTGATCGCGCGGGCCCGCTTCGCCTCCGGCCCCGAGCAGTACGAGGCGTCGACCCGCAAGGTGGCCGAGCTGCTGTTCTCGCCGACCTTCCTCTACGTGTTCGAGGCCACCTCGATCCTGATCCTGGCGGCCCTGGTGGGCGCCATCGTGCTGGCGAAGAGGGACCTGTGACCGGCTCTTTGGTGCAGCACGCCGTGCTGCTCTCCGTGGTGCTGTTCACGCTGGGGGCGCTGGGCGTGTTCCTGCGCCGCAACGTGATCACGATCTTCATGTGCATCGAGCTGATGCTGAACGCCGTGAACCTCGCGTTCGTGGCCTTCAGCCGATCGCTCGGGACCTTCGACGGGCAGGTGCTGGTGTTCTTCGTGATGACCGTGGCCGCGGCCGAAGCCGCGGTGGGGCTGGCGATCGTGATCGCGCTCCACCGCCACCGCGACACGCTCGACGTCGACTCCTTCAACCTGCTGAAGTGGTGAGCGGCATGCCCGAAGGAATCCCCACCGGCGCGCTCGAGGACGGCCTGCTGATGCAGGCCTCGTTCTGGGTGCTGGTCTTCCCGCTGGTCGGCTTCGTCGTGCTGGCGCTGTTCGGCGACGCGATGAAGCGCGAGGGCAAGGCGGACTGGGGCGGCTACATCGCCTCGGCGATGGCGCTGCTGTCCTTCTCCTCGGCGGCCTTCGTGGTGTCGCGGCTGTGGAAGCTGATGCCCGTCGGCGACCAGGGCCTGCGCTTCGCCCAGCCCTACCTCGGCTTCGAGTGGATCGACGTCGCCGACTTCCGGGTGCCGCTGAGCCTGCTGGTCGACCCGCTGTCGGCGGTGATGATGCTGGTGGTCACCGGCATCGGGTCGCTGATCCACGTCTACTCGACCGGCTACATGCACGAGGACGAGGACCGGGTGCGGTTCTTCTCTTACATGAACCTGTTCCTGTTCTTCATGCTGGTGCTGGTGCTGGGCGGCTCGCTGCCGCTGATGTTCGTCGGCTGGGAGGGCGTCGGCCTCTGCTCCTACCTGCTGATCGGCTTCTGGTACAAGAAGCAGAGCGCCTCGGACGCCGGCAAGAAGGCCTTCGTCGTCAACCGCATCGGAGACGCGGGCCTGATCCTCGGCATGATCATGGCGTTCACCTGGTTCGGAACGCTGGACCTCGTGGAAATCGCCGAGAACGCGAGTTCCAAGCCGGCCGAAGCTTGGCTCGTGTTCGGGCCGCTGACGCTCGTCGCGCTGGCGCTCTTCGTCGGCGCCTGCGGCAAGAGCGCGCAGCTCCCGCTCCACGTCTGGCTGCCGGACGCGATGGAGGGCCCGACCCCGGTCTCGGCCCTGATCCACGCGGCGACGATGGTCACCGCCGGCGTCTACATGGTCTGCCGCCTGGCGCCGCTCTACGCGCAGTCGGAGACGGCGATGGCGGTGGTGGCCGGGCTCGGCTGCGCCACCGCCCTGGTGGCCGCGACGATCGCCTTCGTCCAGACCGACATCAAGAAGGTGCTGGCCTACTCGACCGTCAGCCAGCTCGGCTACATGTTCCTGGCCGCCGGCGTCGGCGCCTTCGGGGTGGCGATCTTCCACCTGGTCACCCACGCGTTCTTCAAGGCCCTGCTGTTCCTCGGCTCCGGCTCGGTGATCCACGCGATGCACCACGAGCAGGACATGCGCAAGATGGGCGGCCTGCGCAAGCACATCCCGTGGACGCACTGGACGTTCCTGATCGGCACCGCGGCGATCGCCGGCGTGCCGTTGCTGTCGGGCTTCTTCTCGAAGGACGCGATCCTGGCGGCGGCCCACCACCATCACCACACGGTGCTCTTCGCGCTGGGGCTCGTCACCGCGCTGATGACCGCGTTCTACATGTCGCGGCTGTACTTCCTCACCTTCTGGGGCAACTTCCGCGGCGGCCACGAGCTCGAGCACCACCTGCACGAGTCGCCGTGGTCGATGGTCGGAGTGCTGGTGATCCTGGCGGTCGGCGCCATCTTCGGCGGCTACGTCGACATCCCGGGTATCGTCGCCCCGGTCTTCCGGCTGCCCATCGAAGCGGCCGCCCACGGCCTGCTGGTGCCCGTGCTGGCCACCACCGCCGGCCTGCTGGGCATCGCCGGCGCCTGGTACGCCTACGTGAAGCAGCCCGACCTGCCGGCAAAGGTCTCGGCCTCGGCCCGCGGCCTGCAGCGCGCGCTCGAAGAGAAGTGGGGCTTCGACCTCGCCTTCGACTGGTTCACCGACAAGGTCGTGGTCGGCGGCTCGGCCGGCCTGCTGTGGAAGCGCGTCGACGCCGGGCTGATCGACGGCGCGGTCAACGGCGCGGGCACGGTGGTCGACGCCGTGTCGCGCGCCGCGCGTGGCTTCCAGACCGGCCTGGTCCGGGGCTACGCCCTGGTCATCCTCGGGGGCGCGGTGCTCGTGCTCTCCTACCTGCTGTGGATCTGATGGGCGCCTCGAACTACCTGCTCAGCCTGCTCCTGCTCCTGCCGCTCCTCGGCGCGGTCGTGATCGCGCTCGCGCCGCGCGCCAACGTCGGCCTCCAGAAGACGCTGGGGATGGCGTTCTCGCTCGCCACCTTCGCGCTGTCGCTGCTGCTGGTCACCGGTTTCGAGCCGGTCGCCGAGATGCAGTTCGTCGAGCGCTACGACTGGATCCCCGCCTACGGCATCTCCTTCCACCTCGGCATCGACGGGCTGTCGCTGTGGCTCGTGATCCTGACCACCTTCCTGACCCCGGTGGCGCTGCTCGGTTCCTGGTCGTCGATCGAGCAGCGGGTCAAGGAGTTCAACGTCTTCATGCTGCTGCTGGAAGTCGGCATGCTGGGGGTGTTCTTCGCCCTCGACCTGTTCGTCTTCTACATCTTCTGGGAAGCGATGCTGATCCCGATGTACTTCCTGATCGGGATCTGGGGCCACGGCCGCCGCATCTACGCCGCGGTCAAGTTCTTCCTCTACACGATGGCCGGCTCGGTGCTGATGCTGGTCGCGTTCCTGGTCCTCTACAAGGAGACCGGGGCGGTCGGCTTCGGCCTCGCCGAGCTGCTCAAGCGGCCGGTCGATCCCGGGCTGCAGTTCTGGCTGTTCCTGGCCTTCGCGCTGGCCTTCGCGATCAAGGTCCCGATGTTCCCGTTCCACACCTGGCTGCCCGACGCCCACGTCGAGGCGCCGACCGCGGGCTCGGTGATCCTGGCCGGCGTGCTGCTGAAGATGGGCGGCTACGGCTTCCTGCGCCTGGCGATGCCGCTGTTCCCGCAGGCCGCGCTGGAAATGGCGCCGTGGATCGCGCTGCTGGCGGTGATCGGCATCGTCTACGGCGCGCTCGTCTCCCTGGTCCAGCCCGACATGAAGAAGCTGGTGGCCTACTCGTCGGTCAGCCACCTCGGCTTCGTGATGCTGGGCGTGGCCGCCTTTTCGACCACGTCCGTGACCGGCGCCGTGTACCAGATGCTGAACCACGGCATCTCGACCGGCGCGCTGTTCCTGATGGTCGGCATGCTCTACGACCGCCGCCACACCCGCGACATCGCCGAGTTCGGCGGCCTCAAGACCGTGATGCCGTGGTTCGCGGCGCTATTCCTGATGGTCGGGCTGTCGTCGATCGCGGTGCCCGGCTTCAACGGCTTCGTCGGCGAGTTCCTGATCCTGGTCGGCTCCTGGCGCGCCTTCCCGGGGATGGTGATCGCCGCCTCGCTGGGCGTGATCCTGGCCGCGGCATACGTGCTGTGGATGATCCAGCGCGTGCTCTACGGCGAGGTCACCAACCCGAAGAACGAGAAGCTGCCCGACCTCAGCCCGCGCGAACTGGCCGTGTTGCTGCCGCTCGTGTTCCTCGCCGTGTACATGGGCATCTTCTCGCCCCAGTTCACCCGCACCATCGAACCCTCGGTGGCCGCCCTCGTCCGCGACGTGCGGTCGGCGGGCGCCCCGGCCCACAACGCCGCCGCGCTGCCTGCGGCCGCGGACGCGAGGTAGCCGAAGATGTTCGCCGTCGATCTCCGCCCGCTGCTGCCCGCGCTGATCGTCGCCATCACCGCGCTGGTGGTGCTGCTGGCCCAGGCCTTCACCCCGAAGGGCAGCCGCTCGCCCTCGATGGGACTGACCGTGACCGGCCTCGCCGGCGCGTTGCTGCTGTCGCTGACCATGGCCGCCGACGCCCGCTACGGCCGCGGTGCCACGACCGGCGGCACCTACGTCGCCGACGACTTCGCGCTGTTCTTCCACGTGCTGCTGATCGGCCTGGCGCTGATGGCGACGCTGCTGTCGCCCGCCTACTACCGGGAGAACGGCGGCGAGCGCGGCGAGTTCTACACGCTGATGCTGTTCTCGCTGGTCGGCATGCTCGGCCTCGTCTCGACCACCGAGATGATCTCGATGTTCGTCGCGCTCGAGATCATGTCGGTCGCGCTCTATGCCCTGGCCGGCACCCGCCGCGACCAGATCGAGAGCCAGGAGTCCGCGCTCAAGTACTTCGTGACCGGGGCCTTCGCCTCCGCCTTCCTGCTTTTCGGCATGGCGCTGCTGTACGGGCTGGCGGGGTCCACCCAGCTCGCCCGCGTCGCCCGCGGCGTCGCCAGCGCCTCGCCCGAGCAGGTGCCGCTGGCCGTGCTCGGCTGTGGCCTGCTGATCGTCGGCTTCGGCTTCAAGGTGGCGAGTGTCCCGTTCCACATGTGGACACCGGACGTCTACGAGGGCGCCCCGACGACCGTGACGGCGCTGATGGCCGCGGGCGTCAAGGCCGCGGCGTTCGGAGCCTTCCTCCGCGTGTTCCCGGGGTCGCTGCCGGCGCTGCGCGAGGAGTGGGTGCCGGCGCTGGCCGCGCTGGCCGCGATCACGATGGTGATCGGCAACCTCGGCGCGCTGGCCCAGAGCAACCTCAAGCGCATGCTGGCCTTCTCCTCGGTCGCCCACGCCGGCTACCTGATGAGCGGCATGGTCGGCCAGTCGGAGGCGGCCGGCCAGGCGGTGCTGTTCTACCTGGTCGCCTACGGCGCCGTGAACATGGGCACGTTCGGCCTGCTGGCCTCGCTGTCGAAGGGCGGTCGCGAGCCGCTCTCGCTGCAGGACGTGGCCGGCCTCGGCGAGCGGCGGCCGGCGCTGGCCGCCGCGCTGACCGTGTTCCTGATCTCGCTGACCGGCGTGCCGATCTCGGCGGGCTTCGTCGGCAAGTTCTACCTGTTCGGCGCCGCGGTGAACGCCGGCTACACGAGCCTCGCCATCGTCGGCGTGCTGATGAGCGTCGTGTCCGCCTTCTACTACCTGCGGGTGGTGGTGGCGATGTACATGCGCGAGGGCGAAGGCGAAGACGCCTGGGCCGCGCCGGAGGCGTCGGCCCGGCTGTCGCTCCTGGTCGCGGTCGTGGTGACGCTCGGCCTCGGCGTGTGGCCGGCTCCCGTGCTCGACCTGGCCCGCGCCGCGGCCCTCGCGCTCTAGAAGCCGGCCGTCCGCCCCGGTCTACTCGTGGCGCAGCGCCACGACGGGGTCGACGGCCGTCGCGCGGCGGGCCGGACCTGCGACCGCGGCGAGGGCTGCGACCACGAGCAGCGCCGTCGCGGCGACCAGCGTCATCGGATCGCCCGGCTCGATCCCGTGCAGCAGGCTGCCGAGCAACCGCCCCACCACGAACGAACCGGCCACGCCCAGCGCGGCGCCGATCCCCACGGCCAGCAGTGACTGCCCCAGGACCAGCCTCGCGATGTCGACCCGGCTGGCGCCGACCGAGAGACGGACGCCGATCTCCCGCGTGCGCCGGCCGACGGCGAGTGCCAGCACGCTGAAGATGCCCAGCGCCGCCAGCGCGGTCCCGAGCAGCGCCAGCACCGTGAACATCTCGGCGTTCATGCGCTGCGTGTAGACGAAGCCGCGGACGATGTCCCGGTAGGTCACCACGTTCACGATGGCGAGGTGGGGCTCGAACTCCCGCAGCCAGCGCTGCAGCGCCGGCACCGCGGACGCGGGGTCGCCCTTCGCGGACACCACGAGGGCGCTTCCCGTCGGATACGGGTGCTGCGGGTAGGAGAAGTAGGCCGTGGGCTCGACGGCCCCGAAGTAGTCCCGGGTCCGGGTGTCGCGGACCACGCCGACGATCTCGAAGGCGCGCTCCCTGCCGTCGCCGGGGTCCGGCCACCACACGCGCTGGCCGATCGCGCGGCCCTCGAAGTGCCGCCGGGAGAGCGTCTCGTTGACGATCGCCACGGCCGGCGCGTCGCGGCGGTCGCCGGGCAGGAACGCCCGGCCCTGCGTCACGGGAATGCCGAGTGCCTCGAAGAAGCCCGGAACGACCATCGAGTACACGACCGTGACCGGCTCGGGGTGCCCCTGCAGGCGCATCTGCGCCTCCGGATGGCCGGAGAGGAGCGGAAAGTCGACGACCGTGGCCGCGGACACCCACGGCTGCTCGCCGAGGCGGTCCGCCAGGTTCCGGAAGAAGCCCTCCCTCTCCGCAGGCTCGAGCGTGGTGCTGCTCGTGGAGACGTGGGTGACCAGCAGGCGCTGGTAGTCGAAGCCGGGATCGAGCCTCTGCACCGAGGCGAAGGTCTGCACGACGAGACCCGCGACGACCAGCAGCACCAGCGAGAGGCCGACCTGCGCCGCCACCAGCAGGTCGTTGGGGCCGGGCAGCCAGCGCCTGCGGTGCCCGCCGGCGGCGGCCAGGGTGCCGGCGTCGGACCTCAACGTGTCGACGAGGTCACGCCGGCCGGCGCGCAGGGCCGGCAGCAGCCCCGCCACGAGCCCGGTCAGCAGCGAGATCGCGAGGGCGAAGGCGGCCACCTCCGGCCTCACGGAGATCTCGCGCGTCACGTTCTCGGCCCAGACGCCGGGGCGGGCGAAGTACGAGCCCAGGCGCGAGGCCAGCGGGCGCGCGGCGGCCAGCGCGAGCGCGCCGGCGAGCCCGGACAGGAGCAGGCTCTCGATCAGCACCTGCCGCACGAGGCGACCCGGCGACGCGCCGAGCGCCGAGCGAACGGCCATGTCCCGCTGCCGCCCGCTCGCGAGAGCCAGGAGCAGGTTGGCCGCGTTCGCGCAGACGAGGAGCAGCAGCACGGCGGCCGCGACGACCATCAGCCGCACCGTCGGCCCTTCCTCGAGCCGCGCGGAGGGGTCGATCCAGGTGGCGGCCTCGAGGTAGGCGCGCCGCGGCTCCCCGTTCTTCCGGGGATGGACGCGATCCAGCCCGCGAGCCGTCGTGGCGATCGCCGCGGCCGCAGCCGAGGCGCTTCCGCGGACCTGCGCGTAGACGTGGACCAGCGGCCGGTCCCGATCTTCCGACCAGGTGGCCCACCGCGTGTAACGGGCACCGAAGGGCGCGAACGGGATCCAGACGTCCGGGCGCACCGCCGAGGTGGTTCCCAGAAAGTCGGGCGCAGCCACGCCGACCACCGTGAAGGGCCTGAAGTTCAGGTAGACGGTCTGGCCGATCACCGACTCCCGTCCGCCGAAGCTGCGCAGCCACCAGGCATGGGACAGCACGGCGGCCGCCGGGGCGCCGGGCCGGTCGTCGGCTTCGGCGAGACCGCGACCGAGCCGCGTCTTCACGCCCAGCACGCGGAAGTAGCTGCCCGACACGGCCTCGAGGTAGGCCACCTCGGTCCTGTCCTCGAACCGCACGCTGGCCGCGTAGAACGGCTGCGTCGCGGCGAACCCGTCGAACGGCAGCTCGGCACCCGCGTAGTCGAGGTAGTCGGGGTACGACAGGTTGCGGTACGGCTCCTCCGCGCCGGCGTCGAAGATCCGCACGAGGCCGTCGGCCTCGACGCCGGGGAAGGGCTGGCGGAACCCGTCCACGTAGGTGAAGGCCGCCACGCCCGCGGACAGGCCCACCGCCAGGATGGCGACCGCGGCGAGCGCGGGCCCGGGCTGGCGGCGCAGGCCGCGCAGGGAATCTCGAAGCGCCTGGCCCGCTTCGCCCATGCGCCATTGTCTCCCGACGTGCCGGCGGCGACGCTGCCTACAGGGCCGTCAGCACCACCACCGGGTCCACTGCGATGCCGTGGAGGTAGACGCCCCAGTGCAGGTGAGGCGTCCCCGCGATCCCGCTCTCGCCGGAGACGCCGACGACCGCCGCTGCCGCCAGCGTTTCTCCGGCGCGCACGTCGAGCCGCGCCAGGTGGCACAGCACCGAGACCAGGCCCTGGCCGTGGTCGATCACCGCCGTCAGGCCCGGCAGCGACAGCTCGCCCGCCAGCGTCACGACGCCGGCGCCCGGCGCACGCACGACGCTCCCCGGCGCGACGTCGTAGTCGATGCCGCGGTGCACCTCGCCGTAGTGGCCGTCGAAGCGCGGACCGATCGCGGGCTGGTCGACGTAGGCGAGCGCGGCGCCGAACCCCAGCGCGACAGGTGCCGCCACGGGCGCCAGCAGCGGCAGAACCTGGGCCGCCTTCGGGGCGGACTCGCGCACGGCCGCCAGCAGCCGGCGCCCGTCGCGCACGGAGCCCTCGTCGGCGATGCGGGCCGCGACCTCGGGAGAGAGCAGGCGCGCCGCGCCGGCGGGCGACCCGGCGGCGATCGTCACCGACAGGGCCACCCGCTGCATCCCGCTGCGGGCGCGCACCTCGACGCCCAGCTTGTGCGTCCCGGGAAGGGTGTCGGCCGGGACCGGCACCAGGGCCCGCCCGCCGTGGAAGGGGGCTCGGCGCCCGTCGAGGATCGCCGACGCAGCCCCGCGGCGGAGGCCGCTCACCCGCACCACCAGCACGCCGCCGGGCCGGGCCCGGCTCACGTCGGCGCGCACCGAGGCGCGCCCGAACCGGCGCACGACCTCGTCGGCCGCGGCGGCCGGCAGCGCCCCGGCGAGAGCGCCGGGCACCAGCAGCCGCAGCCAGTCGCGCCGCTTCACGCGAGCGCCGCCAGCACCGCGTCGCGCAGCTCGTCCTCCTCGCCCGGCAGCACGGTCCGCAGGTCGAGCCACAGCGCGTCGTCGGCGACGCGCGCGACGACGGGCGGCGCTCCTGCGCGCAACCGGGCGGCCGCGGCGCCCGGGTCGGCGAGCTGCAGGTGCAGCGCGACGCCCGGCACCTCGACGTCGGGAGCGGCGCCGCCCCCGACGGCCGAGGCCGCGGGACGGACCTCGACGGCGAGGCCCGGCCGCGCGCCGCGCAGCGCGTCGGCGAACGCCCGCGCCCGCGCTTCGCCCGCCGCGGCCGGTTCGTCCAGCATGCGGCGGACGGGAACCTCGTCCAGCCGGCCGCGCTCGTGCAGGTCGAGCACGGCGTCGAGCGCCGCGATGCGCAACTTGTCGAGCCGCAGCGCGCGATAGAGCGGGTTCTTCCGCATCGGCGCCACGAACCGCACCGCGCCCACGATCAGCCCGGCCTGCGGGCCGCCGAGCAGCTTGTCGCCGCTCATCATCACGACATCGACGCCCGCGGCCAGGCTGCGCGCGGCGCAGGGCTCGCCGGAGAGCGCCCCGGCGGCGGGGTGGAGCAGCCCGCTGCCCTGGTCCTCCAGCAGCGGGACGCCGGCTTCGCGGGCGAGCGCGGCCAGGTCCCCGGGCTCGACGCTCTCGGTGAAGCCGGAGACGCGGAAGTTGGAAGGGTGGACCTTGAGGATCGCCGCGGTCTGCGGCGTCAGCGCGCGCCGGTAGTCGTCGAGCCGGGTGCGGTTGGTGGTGCCCACCTCGACGAGCCGCGCGCCGCTCCTGGTCATCACGTCCGGGATCCGGAACGAGCCGCCGATCTCGACCAGCTCGCCGCGGCTGACGATCACCTCGCGCCCGCTGGCCAGGGTGTCGAGGGCGAGCATCACGGCCGCCGCGCAGTTGTTGACCGTGGCCGCCGCCTCGACCCCGAGCAGGCGCGCCAGCCGCGCCTCGGAGTGGGTCTCGCGCTGTCCGCGCGCGCCGCTCGCGAGGTCGAACTCCAGGTTCGTGTAGCCGGCCGCGGCGAGGGCGACGCGCTCGGCCGCCGCCGCGGGCAGCGGCGCCCGTCCCAGGTTGGTGTGGACCACGACGCCGGTGGCGTTGATCACCCGCACGAGCGAAGGCGCGGCGCGCCGAGCCAGCACCTGCGCCACCTCGGCTTCGACGGACTCGGGCTCCACCGCGCGCCCCGCCGCCAGGGCCGCCCGCGCGGCCTCCAGCCAGTCCCGCACCGCGCCGACGACCGCGGGCCGGCCGTGGGGCGTGGCCAGGGCCGCCAGCGCGGGACGGGCCAACAGGCGATCGACGGAGGGCAGGGCCCGGCGCGGGTCGCTCATCGCCGTCCACTTTATAACGGCCCGCGCCGGCTGGTATCCTCGCACCGGCCTGCCTGCATGAACCGAGAGCGCGCGAAGACCTTCGCCGACCGCCTGCCCACGGTGGTGCCGCGCGAAGAAACGGACATCTCCCACCTCTCGGACGAGATGGCCGACCTCCTCTACCCCGGCCGCCGCCCGCGCCCGTTCCGGATGGGCGTGCGGTTCGAGGAGTTCGAGGGACCCGCGGGCGACGAGGCCGCGGCGCTCGCGCGGCGCGGGGCGTACCGCGAGCGCCGCGAACACGGCCGTCTCGTCCACGAGACGGGTTTCGACGCCAGCGCGGCGGGCCAACTGCGCCGGCTGTGGGAGCTGGTCGGCAACCGGCCCGGCACCGAGGCCCTGGTCGACGGCCGTCGCGTCCCGTACGCGAGCACGCTCTGGCTGCCGCTGTTCTTCGTGTTCGTCGGCGGCGACGCGGGCCCGGGGGCCTAGTGGGCGAGCCGATCGAGGAGGATCTCGCCCGCCTGGAGAAGGCGCTGCGCCAGCTCCAGATCGACTGGGAGAAGTTCTTCGGCGGCGTCGAACGCCGGCCGCCCACCGACCAGCGATCCCGCGTCGAGGCGATGCTGCGCAAGTACGCCTCGGCGGAGATCCGCAACTCGACGCTGCGCTTCCGCTACCAGGGCCTGCAGGCGCGCTACAACACGTTCAACGAGCTGTGGAACAAGAAGCTGCGCGCGCTGGAGGAGGGCCGGCCGATCTCGCCCCGCGCCGGCGCCCGCCCCGCGCCGCCTCCCGAGCCCGAGCCGTCTGCGCTGGAGGCCGCCGCCGCGGAAGCAGCGACAGCGGCCGAACGGGCCGAGGCGCGCGCCGCCCGGGCGGAGGCGGCCCGCGCGGTGCGCATCCAGGACCCGGGGCGCGACCGGGCGGCCGTCGAGAGCCTGTTCCAGGCCTTCCTCGAGGAGCGCCGCAAGACGGGCGAGTCGACGGCCGTGCGCTACGAGAGCTTCGAGAAGTTGATCTCGCAGCAGGCGCAGCGGCTCGCGTCCGAGCGTGGCGCGCAGGCGATCGACTTCCGGCTGGAGACGAAGGACGGCAAGGTCGCGCTGAAGGCGAAGGTGGTGGGATGAGGCGGCTCGCGTGGAACGGCGTGCTCGCCCTCGCGCTGGCGCTCCCGGCGGCGGCCTGGCCGTCGCACCTCGTCGAGCCGCTGCAGCGCGACGCGCGGCGGCTCGTGCCGCGCTCGCTGGCCCAGCTCCTCAAGGAGCGCGAGACCCAGATCCTGGAGGAGGCACGGCGCCTCCCGCCGGAGCTGGTCCAGGCGCTGGCGGCCGACCTCGCGCGCGGGGCGCTCTCGGAGCCCACGGCCCGCGCGCTCGAGACCCGCGCCGCCGGCGCCGAGCAGGCGATCAAGGCCGGGCGGCTCTCGGAGGGGTTGGTGCAACTGGGCGCGCTGGTGCGGATCGCGGCCGACCTCGCGGATCCCGCGCTCGCCTCGGGGCCCCACGGGTTCCCGGCGGGCGTCACCGGCGAGTACTACGCGTTCGTGGAGCGCAGCCTGCCGAAGATCCCGGTCGTGCTCGACGACCGCGCGGCGCTGAAGCTGCCGCGCCAGCGGCTCCCGGCCTACTGGCAGGAGCTGGCCGCCCGCAGCCGGGTGCAGGCGCCCGTGCTGCGCGCGGAGCTGTGGAAAGGCGGGCGGCTCGTCAGCCACCGCGCGATCGACTACCGCAACCCGTTGTTCGGCGTCGCCTCGCTGTCCTACTCGCGGGCCGTGACCGCGATCGCGGCCACCTGGCTGGCGGTGTGGCGGGAGGTGAAAGGCGACGTCACCCGCCAGCCGGCCCCGGTCGTCGTGGCCCCGCGGGTCGGATTCGCGGCGCCGGCGACGGTGGCCGGCCTGTCTCGGGAGGATTGATGGCCGCGAAGAAGAAGCAGAACACCGCGAAGCTCACCCGCCGCCGCGCGCTCGTCTCGGTCTACCGCAAGGACGGCATCGTCGATCTCGCCCGCGGCCTCGCCGAGCGCGGCTTCGAACTCGTCTCCACGGGCGGCACCGCCGATGCGCTGCGCGAGGCGGGGCTCGCCGTGATCCCGGTGTCCGACGTCACGGGCTTCCCGGAGATCCTCGACGGTCGCGTCAAGACGCTGCACCCGAAGGTCCACGGCGGCCTGCTCGCCCGCCGTGACCAGGCCGCGCACATGGCCGCGCTCGTGGAACACGGCATCGCTCCGATCGACGTCGTCGTCGTCAACCTCTACCCGTTCGAGGATGCGGTCGCCAAGGGTGCCTCGTTCGACGAGGCCGTGGAGATGATCGACGTCGGCGGGCCGAGCATGCTGCGCGCCGCCGCCAAGAACTTCCGCCACGTGGCCCCCGTCGTCGACCCGGCCGACTACCCGCTGCTGCTCGAGCAGCTCGATCGCGAGGGCGGCATCGACGGCCCGACCCGGCTCTACCTCGCGCAGAAGGCGTTCCGCCACTCGTCCCGCTACGAGGCGGCGATCGCCGGCTACCTCTCGCAGTGCGAGTGGAAGGACGAGGCGGCGAGCTACGGCCCCGCGGAGGCCGAGGAGGTGTTTCCGTACCGCCTCGCGCTGTCCTTCGAGAAGGTCCAGGACCTGCGCTACGGCGAGAACCCGCACCAGCGCGCCGCGTTCTACTCGGACCTCGGCTCCACCCTCTATTCGGTGGCTGCCGCCCGCAAGCTGCAGGGCAAGGAGCTCTCGTTCAACAACATCCTCGACCTCGACGCCGCCTGGCGGCTGGTCACGGAGCTCGACGCACCGGCCTGCGTGATCGTCAAGCACACCAATCCCTGCGGCGTCGGCGTCAGCGCGGGCTCGTCGCTGCTCGAGGCGTGGGAGCGGGCCTGGGCGTGCGACCCGGTTTCGGCCTTCGGCGGCATCGTGGCGTTCAACCGCAAGGTGGACGCCGCGCTGGGCGCGAAGCTCGCGGAGGTGTTCCTCGAGGCGCTGATCGCGCCCGGCTTCGAGGCGGCGGCCAAGAAGGCGCTGGCCGCGAAGAAGAACCTGCGGGTGATGGCGATGGACACCACCTCGATCCACAAGGTCAGCGGCTTCGACCTGCGGCGGGTGATGGGCGGGCTGCTGGCCCAGGAGTGGGACCGCAAGCGCTTCGACCGCGCGAGCTGTGACGTGGTCAGCAAGCGCAAGCCGAGCGACGAGGAGTGGGCGGCGCTCGAGCTCGGCTGGAGCGTCGTCAAGCACGTCAAGTCGAACGCGATCGTGTTCGCCAACGCGCAGCAGACGGTCGGCGTCGGCGCGGGCCAGATGAGCCGGGTCGACGCCGCGCGCCTCGCCGCCCACAAGGCGGCCCTGCCGCTCGCCGGCACGATCGCCGCGTCGGATGCTTTCTTCCCGTTCCGCGACGGCGTCGACGAGATCGCCAAGGCGGGAGCCACGGCGGTGATCCAGCCGGGCGGCTCGGTCAAGGACGAAGAGGTGATCCGCGCGGCCGACGAACACGGCCTGGCGATGGTCTTCACCGGGGTCCGCCACTTCCGCCACTGAAACGCCGGGCTGCGGGCGCGCGACGGGCTTCAGCTCAGCGCAGGCTCGACAGGCCGACGAACGCGCCGCCGTTGCGGTCGCACAGCGCGCGCATCAGGGTCGCGAAGCGGACCCCGGTCTCTTCGGGCCACTCGGTCTGCGAGAAGAGCGTGGGGAAGCCGATGGCGTGGACGCGCACCCGTCGCCCGCCGCCCGCGCGCGCGTTCATGCGGTCGACGGTCTCCACCACCTGCTGTATCGAGTCGCCCGTGAACTCGTCGCCCAGCACGTAGATGCTGACCCGCTTGTCCGGCGTGGCGAAGGCGCGGATCGCGGCCTCGATGCCCTCGACCGGGCTCGAGTTGCTGAACGAGTTCCAGCTCCGCAGCCGGTCGAGCACGGCCTGGCGCCGGGCCGGCGTGTCGGGGATCCACTTGCCCGCGTAGCTCGGGAACAGCGGGCCGCCTTCGTCGTTGAGCACCTGCAGGCCGCGCACCTTCGGGTACGCGTCGAGCGCCTCCGCCATCTTGCGCAGCATCGCGCTCCACGCGTAGCGCTGCATCGAGCCCGAGGTGTCGATCACGAAGATCACGTACTCGCTGTCGACCGGGATGCCGCCCACCGGCGCGTCCGGGGGCTGCGGACGCGCCGCCGCCTGCGCCTGCAAGCGCTTCATTTCTTCGCTCAGTTCCTGCTGAGCGGCCAGCAGCCGGCCCTCGATCTTCTCCTGCACCTGCGAGAGCTCGCGGCTGGCCGCGAACCGGCCCTGGATCTGCGACAGGTCGCCCTGCAGGCGGGCGACGGCCGCGCGCTCGTCGGAGAGCTGGACCTCGCGCCCGCGCAGCTCGCGGACCAGCAGCTCGGCCTCGCCGCGCAGTTCGAAGAGCTGGGCCTCCAGCCGCGCCAGGCGGCCGTCGAGTTCCAGCTTCGCGGCCTCGGCCGCGCGCGGCTCGCCGATCCGCACCAGCACCAGCAGCAGGATCATCGCGCCGAAGCCGCAGCAGATGCAGTCGAGGAACGAGAGGCTGAACACCTCCACCCCGCGCCGCTCGCGCCGTCTCACGGCCAGTCCCGCGACGGCGTCAGGAACGAGCCGCCGGTCGCCATCGCCAGCTTCCAGAAGGCCGAGGGCGCCATCGGGTCGCCCTCCATCGGCAACAGGATGGTGCCGACGGGCACCCCGCGCGGCAGCGCGTCGACCGCGCGCTCGAAGAGCCGCAGCCGGTCGCGGCCGCTCACCGTCCGCTCGCGTGGCGCCGTGCGGCCCTGGGTCGGCAGGCCGTCGGTGATCAGCAGGATGTTGTCGGGCCGCGGCTCCAGCGCCGCCGCAGCGGTGAACGCCGCCAGCAGGCTGGTGCCGCCCTCGGGCGCCGTCTGCTTCAGCGCCTGCACCGCCGCCTCGAGCGCCTTGGGGTCGCCCGCGTCGAGCCAGGTCCCCTCGCTGCCCGCGACCACGGCGCGCGCGGAGACGTCGAACGCGTAGACCTGGAAGCGGGCGTCGCGCGGCATCTGGGTCGCCAGCCAGTCGACGGTCTTGACCGCCTGCTGCCACTTCGCCGCGCGCCGGCGCTCGTCCGGCGCGAGGTGCCGGCGCCGCACCGCGTTGACGATGGTGTCGGCCAGCATGCTCGCGGATGCGTCGACCAGCACCAGGATGCGGCGGCCGCCGACCTTGAGGCCCGTCAGGTACTGGCGTTCACCGTCGCCGACATGGGCCCGCACCCGGTCGCCGGGGACCTCGGCGCTCGGCACGCCGCCGGAGAGCCGCTTCGTGCCCTCCTCGAGCGACTTGAGGTCGGCCTTCAGCTTCTCGATCGCCTCCCTTCGCGCGAGCGTCGACTGGTCGAAGGTCGCGAGTTCCTCCTGCGACTGGCGGAGCGCCGCGAGGATCCGCGTCGACAACCCGCGCGCCTGGGAGCGCTGCTCCTCGACCTGGCGCAGCGAGTTGCGCAGCGCGACCAGCCGGCGCTCGCCCTCCTTCACCTCCTGGGCCACCCGGTCGACCTCGGCGCGCAGCGGCGTGTTGGGGTCGTCGCGGCGCTGGGCGGCCGAGCTGACGATCATGAAGATCAGCACCGTCGCCCCGAAGCCGCAGCAGATGCAGTCGAGGAACGAGAGGCCGAAGACCTCAGCCTTGCGGCGCGCCATCCCCGCTCACCCGGATGCGCGCGGTCGCGCCCTGCGCGTCGCCGCCACCCGTCTCCATCCGCGTCACGAACGGCAGCGCGCCGTGCGAGGCGCCACCCTCCGCGCCCAGGCGCAGCGCCCCGGAAATCGCGGCCTCCTCCGGCAGTTCGACGACCGACAGGCCCGGCAGCGCGGCGAGCCGTGCCGCGAGGCCCGGCACGGCCGCGGCGCGCGGCGAGAGCAGCAGCGACGCGCCCGCCGGCGCCAGCGCCCGCGAGCGGCGGACGAGGTCGTCGCGCAGCGGCGCCGCCCACTCCTCGACCCGGGCCCGGACCAGCCTGACGGCGTGGCGGCGCCCGCCAGCGTCCAGCGTGGCCGACGTCTCGTCGCGATCGCGCAGCGCCGCGAGCCACGAGTCCAGGTGGTCGTGCAGGGCCTGCTCGCTGGCGGCGTCGTGCAGCGGGTCGAAGCGGGTCTCGCGCACGAAGGCGGCGGCGACGCCGCGGGCGATCGCCTCGCGCAGTCCCGCCAGGCCGCCCGCGCTGGCCACGTCGACGTTGCCGCGCTCGACGGCGGAGTCGATCTGCAAGGAGGTGAGGAGCGTTCGGTGCAGCGACACGTCGACGTGAAGGGCGGCACCTTCGCGCGGCGTGGCGGCTGCCGCGGCGACGGCGGCGTCGATCAGGCCGCACGCCGGCAGCCCCGCGGCGCGCGCCACGCCGAGCAGCAGGCCGAGCTGGGCCTCGGAGTACCACCCGGGCACCGCGAAGGTCGTCGCCGCCGGCTCCACGAGCCGCAGCTCGGCCACCGTGGCCTGCAGGTGGGCGTGGGCGAGGTCGGCGTTGCGCAGGTGATCGGGGAACGGGGCGCCCGCCGGCGCGGTGTCGAGCCGGTCCCAGAACCGGTCGTGGGCGTGCAGCGGCCTGAGCCGCTCCACGCGCAGGGCCTCGCGGCCGACCAGGAGCCGCGCGCCGTCGATCACCGCGAGCCCGGGCGACGGCGCGGGCAGCCGGAGGCCGGCCAGCGCGCCGCCGCCGCGGGCGACGAGCCCCGTGTCGGCGAGCTCGAGGGCGAGTGCTCTCACGCGATCCGCAGCCGCTGCAGCAGCCGGCGGTCGATCCAGGTCTCTGCGTCGCGCACCAGGCGCTCCTGCTGCTCCTGCAGGTGGTGCAGCAGGAACATCAGCACCAGGCTCAGCAGCAGCGCGATCAGCGTCGAGTTGAAGGCGGTGCCCAGGCTCTGGGTGACGCCGCCGAGGTCGCCCTGCATCGCGCGGTGGGCCTGGGCCATGGCGTCGCCGATGCCGCGCACCGTGCCGATGAAGCCGATCGCGGGGATCGCCCAGGCGATGTAGCGCAGCAGCGACATCTCGGAGTCGAGGCGGTCCGTCTCGGCCTCGCAGATCTCGCGGCCGCGGGCCGAGGCGTCGGCGATCGAGCGGGTGGCGCCGAAGCGGTGCAGCGCGGCCAGCGCGGCGCGCGGCAGCAGCGTCTCGCGCTCCGGCCCGGGCAGGGCCTCGAGCTGGCGCGCCCACTCGCGCACGTCCTCCGGCAGGATCGTCATGCCGTCGGCGAGCGGCAGCAGGTCGCGCTCCAGCAGAGCGCGCTCGCGGCCGTTGACGACGCGCTTTCTGGCGATCATTGCCAGCGCCCACAGCATCAGCACCAGCTCGGCCTGCTGCTCGTAGTCGCGCAGCAGCACCCACGGCGAGCGCTCCTGGACGTAGGCGGGATCCTCCTTCATGCGCTCCGCCTGCTCCGCGAGCACCGCCTCCGCGCGCGGCCTCACGACCGCCATGTAGGCGGCCTGCACGCACAGCGCGGAGAGGGCCAGCGCCGCCGCCTGGTAGGCGAACTCCGAGGGGCGGCGCATCAGATGTCCACCGGGAAGGCGACCGCGCTGTCGGCCGGCACCTGCTCGGACGGCACGAAGGCCTCGATCGGGTCCTGCCAGGCGCGGGCCGACAGCGCCGCCAGCAGGGCGGCGAGGGCCAGCAGCACGACGTCGCGGCGGAGCGCGGGGGTGCGCATGTTCCTCCTCATTCGGCGGGGCGGGCGACGCGGAAGCCCACGTCGGGGCGAGCCGTCGCCGAGTAGTCGCGGAACGACAGCCGCAGCTCGGTGACCGTGGCGTGCAGGTAGCTGGCGCCGAGGATCACGTGCAGCGCGCCTTCCGGCGGACCCATGGGGTCCTTCTCGAAGTTCGGGGCGGGGATCGCGTAGACGTCGTGGACCCACTCGGCGACGTTGCCGCCGGTGTCGAACAGGCCGAGCGGGTTGGCGGGAAAGCGGCCGGGCGGCGCGGCGGCCGCGAAGCCGTCGTCGTAGCCGGGGATCACCGCGGGCAGCAGGCCACGCGCCGACTCGTCGGCGTAGTTGCCGGAGCGCGCCGCCACCGGCAGCGCGGCGCCCCACGGGTACTTGAGGGGCGTGCCCGCGGGGTAGCGGGCGGCCCGCGTCCACTCCGCCTCGGTCGGCAGCCGGTAGCCGTTGCCGGGCGGAGACGCGGCGACCAGGGTGCCGCCCTTCGCCACGTAGGCCGGCGTGCGGCCCTCCTGTTCGCTCAGCCAGTTGCAGTAGGCGGCGGCGTCCTCCCAGCTCACCCGCACCACCGGCAGGTCGTCGGTGTCGAGCGAGAATCGCTCGAGCGCCCCGGACGAGTGGCCGGGGCGGAAGCGGCGGAACTCGCCGTTCGTCACCTCGCGCAGGCCGATGTAGTAGGGCCGCGTGATCTCCACCTCGCGCTGCACTTCGTTGGCGCGGCGCCCTGGCTCGCGTCGCGAGGCGCCGGTCGCGAAGCGCAGGCCGCGCACCATCCGCAGTTCGTGGCCGCCCGCGCCGCGCAGCACCTCGGGCCGCGCCGCTTCGCCCGCCGGCTTCAGCGCGACCTTCAGCACCTGCGGGAAGCCGGGCTGCGGGGTCAGCGCGACGCGCTGCGCTTCGTGACCGTCGCGGCGGACCTCGAACTCGTGCGGGCGCGCCGGCAGCTTCAGCGTCTCGCCCGAGCGCCCGCGCGGGACGCCGTCGACGCGCACCTCGGCGTCGGCCGGCCGCACGTCGAGCGTGACCTCGCCCAGCAGCGGGACCAGCGGCACCGTCTCGGACCGTGACTCGCCGCGCGCGAGGCTCACCTCGAGCCGCGCGGTCTCGTGCGCGTGCAGCGAGAGCTGCACGGCCTGGGCGCGACCTGCTGGCAGCTCCAGCTCGAGCGGCGTGCGGCCCCGGAATGCGCCGTCCACGGTGACGCTGGCGCCGCTCGGCTCGCTCGCGAGCGCGAAGCGACCCGTCGCGGGGAGGCGCGTGGCCGCGGCCGTCGCGGCGTCGGGGCTCGGCCTGGCCTCCGGCGCGGGGCTCGGCGTGGGGACCGGCGTCGGCGAAGGCGTGGGCTCGGGCGTCGCAGCCGGCGTCGCGCTCGCCGAAGGCGCGGGCGCAGCGTCCGGTCGTGTCACACCGCCGCGCCTGCCGAGCGTCCAGGCGCCGAAAGCGACCAGCAAGGCGAGTGCGCCCAGTGCGATCCAGGCCCAGGAACCGGAGGTGCCGCCAGCAGTGGCCCGCGGTTCCGCCAGCGCGCGCGGCTGGAAGTCCAGCGGGTGAATCCGCGCGCCCGGCGCGGCCGGGGCGGCGGGTGCCGGGCTCGCCGTGGCGGCGGGCGGAGCGGCGTCGCGCGCGACGTGCAACACGGGCCCCGCGGCCGTCGCGCGGAAGGTGAGGGTCGCCGCGCCGGCGCGCAGCGTGTCGCCGTCGCGCAGCCAGCGCGAGGCGGTCAGCGCCGCGCCGTTGCAGGAGAGCGCACCCAGCGGGTCGGTGGGCTGCACGAACACGTCCGCGCCGTCGAGGCCGAGCCAGCCGACCGCCTCGCGGCCGTCCCAGCCGGGCAGCGCGATGCCGTCGCCGCCGAGCGCAACCGGGAACGCGTGGTCGCCGGCGCCCGGCTCGACGCGCAGCCGCGCGCTCACAGTGCCTCCGTGCAGCGCACGTCGAGCGGGGCCGGGGCGCGCCCGGGCTCGACCACCAGCGTGCGCCTCACGTCGCGGAAGCCGGGCCGGCTGCCGATGACGGTGTAGGTGCCGGGCTTCAGCTCGAGCGCCCGCTCCTCCAGCAGCCCGACGCGTCCCACGCGCAGCACCGTCACCTCGGTGCGGCCGTCGGAGCGCAGCACCACCCGGACCGGCACGCGCGCCGCGGCGAGCGCGCGCTCGACGCCCGCGATCCGCTCCCGCAGCCGCGGCCCGGGGTTCTCCTCTTCACGCGCCCGCTGCAGCGTCCGCTCGGCCTCGCGCGCCACCTCGTCGGCGCCCAGCCGCTCGGGCCGGGCGACGTACAGCTCGAGCTGGTCGTGCAGCGCCGCCAGCGCCAGGCTGCGCGCCCGGCCCTCGAGCGCGAACGCCAGTGCCGGGTCCTGGGCGAGCGCCGCCTCGTGCTCGGCTCCGGCCACCCGCCAGTCCTCGCGCGCCGCCGCCGCCGCCGCCTGCTCGCGGTGGAGCGCGATCGCCGCCAGCCGTGCGCCCTGCCGTGCGCGGGCCAGCCCGTCCGTGGCCTCTGGGGCACCGGGCCGCGCGGCCGCGGCCCTGGCGAAGGCGTCCTCTGCTTCGTCCCACGCGCGGCGCTCCAGCGCGGCGAGGCCCGTGCTCATCGCGTCGACGAAGCCGTCGTCCTGCGGCGCGGGACGCGACCGCGCCGCAGGACGCGGGGGAGTCGCGCGCGGACTCGCTTCGGCGCGGGCGACGGGAGCCGGTGCGAGTGAAGCGTCGGGCGCCGACGCGGGCCGCACGGGGCCCGCCGGGGCGGCCTCGAGCGGACCCTCGAACGGGGGCCCGGGCTCTGCGGGCGCCACGAGGCGATCGCCGCGGAGCGCGAACCAGGCGGCGCCCGAGGCGCTCACCACGAGCCCCGCGGCCAGCGCGGCGAGCACGCCCGCGCGCGAGCGTGCCGGCGGTCGCGACGGCCTTTCCACGCGCGGCGGGGGGACGAGGCGCACCGGCGTCACGCGGGCCCCACGCGGGTTCGCATGCCGGGAATGCTAGCCCTGCGGCTTGATGACGGGCGCGTTGGGGTCGGCCGGGAGCCCGGTCTCGTGGGAGAAGATCTCGCGCAGCATCCGCCGCCACTGCGTGAACTGCGACTCCGCGGTGCCGCTCAGGCGCAGCGTCTGGCCCTCGACGTCGACCAGCAGCGGCGCGACCTCGGCCTCGAACGACGCGGCCAGCTCGTGCAGCGCGGCCTCGTGGATGCCCGCCTCCTGCCCCTGCTGGAGCCCGGCCTGCACCGCGATCGAGCCGCCGGCGATCAGCACGTCCTTGATCGCGCCCGTGCCGGTGTCGCGGTCGCCGTCGTCGTTGCGGTCGTCGTCGATCATCGCGCCACCGAGGATCGCGATCGCCCCGAGGATCGTCTTCAGCCGCGACTGGCGCCTGATGCGGTCGAGCGCCGTCTGCTCCTCGTACGAGTACGCGCGCCAGTCGTCGTAGGGCTTCGCCATGCGGTCCACGAAACCCGCGTAGTACTCGTTCAGGGTGTCGACGAACATGCCGTCGCGCTGGCGGATCGACTCGACGCGCGCCAGCATCGGGTCGTCCTGCGCCGGCAGCCGCACGAGCCGCACCTTGCCGTCGTCGCCCGTCTTCAGGTGGCCGGCGAAGGCGTCGGGGGCCACGCTGCGCGCGAAGCGCAGCCGCGACACGTCGCGCACGCGGGCGACTTCCTTCGGCGAGAGCTTCTGGCGCGCCGCCAGCAGGTCGTTGGCGATGCGGTCGTAGACGTCCTGGAACGGGTCGAGGCGCGGCAGCTCGGCGGCCGTGGCGCCCGCGCTCGCCGGGTCCGCCTTGCGGTACGCGCGGCGGTCGGCGCGTCCCTCGTAGCGGCGGCTGAACCACTGCCTGCCGGTGGCGTCGCGGGCGATCACCCGCAGCCGCAGGTCCTTGCCGTTGGAGCGCTCGATGGTGCCGGAGACCCGCACGTCCAGGCCCTCGGTCTGCATCGGCACCAGCCGCACCGCGCCCCACCAGCCGGTGCCCTGCAGCGTGTCGCGGAGCTGGAAGGGGATGAAGCGGGCCTCCGAGCGCCGCACGTCCTCGAGGATGCCGTCGTCCTCGAGGTCCTCGCGGTCCTTGCCTTCGATGCCGGCGGCGAAGACCTCGACGCCGACGTCGAGCAGGCTGTCCTCCGGCTGCTCGGCGCGGGCCACCTTCAGCTCGACCGGCTTGTCGTCGGCCGCCGCCGCCAGCGCGACGAGGCCCAGCCCGAAGGTGGCGACCAGCCGTGCGACGCGCATGTTCAGTTCCCTCCCGCCGACTTCTTGTAGTCGCGGTACTCCTGCCACAACTTCTCCCGCAGCGCCGGGTCCTTCTCGTTGATGGCGGCCTCGCGGAGCTGGCGCGCGACCACGTCGTCGTCGCGGCCGTCGCCGACGTCGGGCGGCACGTTCGCGGGCGAAGCCGCGCCTCCCGCGGGGGGCGCGGCGCCGCCGCCGCCCGCCGGCCGCGCGGTGCCGGTGCCGCCGGGACTGCCGGCGCCCGCTCCGGTGGCCGGCTCGCGCGGCGCGCTCTCGCGCTCGGCGCGGCTGGCCCCGGAGCGCTCGGGCAGCGGCGTCGCCGAGGCGCGCGGGCTGGCGCCGCCTGCCGTCGCCGAAGCACCTCCGCCCGAGGCCTCGGCCGCGGCTGTCGCCCGCTCTGCGGCAGCCGTCGCCGCGGCGGCCGAGCCTTCCGCCTCGCGCTGCGCGGACAGCGCCTTCTGCTCGCGCTGGAGCGCGGCGTCGAACTCCGACAGCGAGGCGTCGAGCTCGCGCTCCATCGCCTGCGTCTTCTCCCCGGGCGTCTGCGCCGAGCCCGCTGCCGGCGCATCAGGGGGCGTCACACCAGGGCTCGCGGCCGGCGTCGTCGTGGTCGAGGCTGCCGGGAGCGGGGAGCGCGCCGGCGTGCTGGCACAGCCCGGTCCGATCGCCGCCAGCGCGACGAGCGCGAACGGGCCTGGCAACCGATGTCGCATGAGACCGAGACCTCGCCTCATTCTAGTCACGCCGAAGCAAGGCCGCTGCCAGCCGTCGCGCCGCGTTCCACGCGGCGCGGCGCGGGCGATCCGTCTCCCGCAGCGGACAGCCGCGTCGCCCGCGGGTGGCGGTGTTCAGCGCGCTCCGGCCGCCGCCAGCTCGCGGACTGCCGCCTCGGCCTCCGCCTCGCGACCGGGCGGCACCGGCAGCCGCACCGTCTCGTACCGCCGGTAGAAGACGAGCGCCCGCGGCCCGGTGGACTGCAGCACGGAGTACACGATCTCGAGCGCCGTCACCCCGTGTGCCTCGACGATGGCCGCCGACTCGAGGCGGGCGCCGAAGCCGCGCCACACGTGGCTCATGCCACCGAGCCACAGGCCGCCGCGGCCGAGGAAGAGCTCCACCTGCGGGCCGGACGAGCGCCGCCGCACCGCGCGGACCCCGGCCCACGCGGCGAGGGCCGCCAGCGCGATGGCGACGGCGACGAACAGCGCGGCGAAGCCGGCGGCTTCGCGGTCGGGCGCAACGGCCAGGAAGACGCCCACGATCACTGCGGCGATCAGCGCCGCCATCACGACCAGGCCGCGGCCCTGGGCGCTGCGCTCGGCGACCTCCTGGTCCGCGAACTGCCGCCACGCGGCGCCCTCGTAGACCCAGTTCAGCAGCAGGTCGCGCCCGCTCAGCACGCGGGAGACGACGACGGCGTGCCAGCCGACGACCCCCAGGGCCACCAGTCCCGTCATCAGCACGAAGCCGCCCAGCACCGCGAGGCCGATCCCGTTCGCGCCGAGCCGCGCGACGAAAGGAAACGCGATCGCCACGACGCCCGCAGCCAGCAGGCCCATGGACCACTTCAGGCCGGTGCCCACGGTCGAGTTCGCGAGCCGCGAGGCGCCGTCCGGCCGGTGCTGCGTGACGAACGCGGCCACCACGCCCACGAGCAGCAGCAGAGGGAAGGAAGCCCGCAGCGGGAAGCGCAGCCGCGTCGGGGCCTCGCCGTGGCCGGCATCGCCCGGGCGCATGGGGCGCAGCTCGAGGAAGGGCGCCGGCCGCTCTGCCGTGACCTTCACGTAGCGCCAGCCGGAGTCGTCGTCCCCCTGGGCGACCTCGGCCAGCCGCGGATCGTCGCCCGCCAGCACGCAGCGGCCGCCGTGGCGCCTGGCCTCTTCCAGCACGGACTCCCAGCCGGGGCCGCTGCCCGCCGCCGGTCTCGGCCTCGATCCAGGGCAGCAGCGGCAGCAGCACGGTCTCGCGCCGGATCAGCTCGGCGGCGAGTTCCATGGCGCCTGGCATCACCGGTCCGCCGGCCTGGGCCCGCTCGTAGCGGGCGCCCCAGTCCACCTCTTCGACGCCGACCAGCAGCGGGGCGGGAATCCACCACGCCGCGACGACGGACCAGAGCACCAGGAACCCCGCTGCCTGGCGGGCCAGCAGCGCGCTCAGCCCGCCTTCAGTCGAGGCCATAGGGTCGCTCCTGCCAGCGCGCGCCGCCGTCCTCGGAGGCCAGCAGGCCCTCGGCAGTCGCCGCGTAGAGTCGCCGCCCGTCCCAGGCGAGGGCGGCCACCGCGCGGTCCTCGAGCGCGCGGCCCACGATGCGCCAGCCGCCGCCCTCCGAACGTGCCAGCCGCGCGACGCCGCCGCCGCGGCGCACGGCCAGCGCGCGGCTGCCGTCGCCGAAGGGCAGCAGGTCGCGCAACAGCTCGGCCGGCAGTTCCGCCTCCTCCCACTCGGCGCCCGGCGCGGCCTGCCGGAAGGCGTTCATCTGGCGGTCCGTCCAGAGATGGCCCTCGAGGTCGAAGCCGGGCGGGTCGGCGGCCGAGGCGAGCTGTCCGAAGTGCTCGATCCGCCAGCGGCCTCCGACCCGCTCCTGGCGCAGCAGCTGCTGCAGCCCGTGGGCGACGCCCTCGCCCGAGGGGAGGAAGACCAGGCCCCACACGCCGAGGTAGTCGCGCACCCACTCGTCGTCGGAGAAGACCTCGACCTCCATCCAGCGGTCGTCGTCGCCGAGGCGGTACAGCCGCATCCGCTCCGCACGGCCTTCGGGGCCGGCTGACGGGATCGCATAGGCGGTCCCGTCCGGACCGCTGCGCAGCATCTCGAGACCGCCCGCGGGCAGTCCCTGTGCGAGGTCCACCCAGCTCTCGCCGCCGTCGGCCGAGGCGCGGACGCCGCGCGCCGGCCCCGCGGCCAGCAGGCGCCCGCGGGCATCCGCGGCGATCACGGTCGCGTCGCCGAGCCGGGAGACCGGCTGCCAGCTTCGCCCGCCGTCGCGCGAGCGCAGCAGGCCCCGGCCGCGAACCGTGGCGAACAGGCCATGCTCCCTCGAGGCGACGACCTCGAACGTGTCGTCGGGCCGCTCGAAGGCCACGGGCTGCCACGAGCCCCCCTGGTCGACGGAGCGGTACAAGCCCGCCGGCGTGCCTGCCCACCAGCGGCCGCGGGCGTCGATCGCCACCGAGCCGACCCGCGGCTCCGGCAGTGCGGCCGTCGGCTCGAAGCCGCGGCCTTCACCGTCCGCGCGCCACACCCCCCGGCCCCAGGTCCCGGCCAGGACCGCCGACGGTGCGACGGCCAGCGCGGCGACGTCGGCGTGGCGCAGGTCCGGCGAATCGACGGGGCGCCACTGCCCGTCACCGGCGCCGCGCCTGTAGAGTCCGCCCGCCAGTGCGCCCGCCACCACTCCGCCCTCGGCCGTCGCGGCGAGCGCCGTGATCGGGCTGCGCTCGACGACCGCGCCCAGCGCCCGCGCCTGCCCCGCGCCGTCCACGGCGAAGACGCCCTGGCCCCAGATCCCGACCGCGACGCCGCCGGCGGGCAGATCGGCGAGGGCCGAAACCAGCCCGGACGGCAACCCGGCGACCGGGGCCAGGGCCCCGCCACCGTCCCGCCAGGTCAGGCGGTGCAGTCCGCGCCCGGGCACACCGAGCCACCAGTGGCGGCCGTCGGCACTGCCGGGCGCGAGCAGGGTGGTCGGCGCGGCGGCCGCGGTCTGCCAGGGTCCCTCGGGACCGGCCGCCGCCAGCACTCCCGTGCTGGTGCCGAGCACCAGCGGTCCCGCCGGGGAGCCGGCCACGCCCGTCAGGTGGGTGTCGGGCAGCCCCCGCAGCGGGCGCCAGCGGCCGACCGAGTCGCACAGGGCGTGCACGCCCTCGCGTTCGCCGGTGACCACGAAGACGCAGTCCCCGCTGGCCCGGACCTGGATCACCGAGCGGCTGTCGGCGCCCGCGAGGAGTGCCCCGAGGCACCCGAGCAGGAAACCGACGCGCTGCCGAAGCTCGACGTGGCTCGCCATCCGCGCCCCCACGAGAATGCGGTCCGCAGCACGTCTTCGGGGAACGAGATACGCCCGTTCGGCGCCCGCGTCAACGGGGGCTGCGGCTTTTTCAGGCCGCCGGTCGCAGGCGCGCCACTGCGGAGTCCCACAGGAAGCGGGGCAGCGCGCGCAGCAGCCGGCGCCGCAGGCCCACGTAGCCCTGATCGCCGAGCACCAGCTCGCCGAGCACCTCGCGGATGGCCGGGCTGCGCTGCGCGTAGCGCACCATGCGCCGCGCGTAGCCGGGCGCGTAGAAGCGGTCGAAGAGGCGCGCGGAAGCCAGCAGCTCGTGACCGAAGTCGGCGAGCGCGCGGGCCGGGTAGCCGGCGGGGGAGCCCGTCTCGCGCAGCACGTCGGCGAGCACCCGGGCGGAGCGCAGGGCGTAGTAGAGCCCCTCGCCCGTGATCGGGTCTGCCAGCGCGCCCGCGTCTCCGACCAGGGCCCAGCGCACGCCGGCCAGTTCCAGGATCGACGCGGGGTCCGTGGAAGGGGAGGGGATGGTGTGGGCGTAGCGCGACAGGACGCCCGCGAGCCGCGGGAAGTCGCGCTCCACCTCGGCCTCCAGCCGGGCCAGCAGCTCGCGCGTCGCGAAGCGGCGCAGCGGAGCGCCGACGCCGATCGCGACGTGGTCGCGGCGCGGGAACAGCCACAGGTAGCCGGCCACGCCCGGCAGGAAGCGCACGACCATCTCCGAGTCGCCCGGCGCGTACCAGCCGGCCGCGACGAAGCGGCGCTCGGGCGGGGTCGGCGCCAGGAACGCGCGGCGCACCAGGCTGTTGGCGCCGTCGGCGCCGACGATCGCGTCGAAGCGCATCCGCTCGCCGCGCGCCGTGCGCAGGCTGCCGTCGCCGTCGACCTCGACGACGCGTTCGGCGCGGTGCTCGGCGCCCGCGTCCTGAGCGCGCCGCAGCAGCCAGGCGTCGAACTCGCGGCGCGAGACGATCGCGACCGGCCGGTCCAGGCTCACCCGCACTGCCTCGCCTTCGCCCGACTCCAGCCGGCAGTCGGCGACGAAGCGCGCGGGCAGCGGGTCGTGCGCGGGCCCGGCGGGAACCTCGGCCAGCCCCTTGGCCGTGAGCCCGCCGCCGCACGGCTTCTCGCGCGGGTGGGCCGGATCGAAGACGACGACCCGCGCGCCGTCGCGCGCCGCATCCAGCGCGAGGCGGGCCCCCGCCGGCCCCGCCCCCACGACGGCGAGCTTCAAGGATTCAGCGCGGCGAGCAGCTCTTCGCCGGTGACGGTGGCGGTGCCCAGCTTGCCGACCACCACGCCCGCCGCGTGGTTGGCGAGCACGGCCGCCTGCTCGAGCGAGGCGCCGGCGGCGAGGCCGAGCGCCAGCGTCGCCATCGCCGTGTCGCCGGCGCCGGTCACGTCGTACACCTCGCGGGCGGCGGTCGGCACGTGGGCGGGGCGGCGGCCGGGGCGGAACAGGCTCATGCCGCGCTCGCCGCGGGTGACCAGCAGCGCCTCGCAGCCGAGCAGGCGCAGGATGCGCTCGCCGGCCGCGCGCAGCGCTTCGTCGCCGTCGGCGCGCACGCCGAGCACCTGTTCGATCCAGCGCACGTTGGGCTTGAGCAGTGCCACCCGCCGATAGAGCCGGTAGTGGCGGACCTTCGGATCGACCAGCACCGGCACCCGGCGCCGGCGCGCCAGCGCCAGCAGCCGCTTCATCACGCCGGGCGTGACCACGCCCTTCTGGTAGTCGGAGACGACCAGCACGTCGCAGGCGGGCAGCGCCGCGGCCACCCGCGCGACGAGGTCGTCCTCGAGCGCGCGCGGGATGTCGGAGGCGACCTCGCGGTCGGCGCGCACGACCTGCTGGTGGTGGGCGATCACCCGCGTCTTCTGGGTCGTCGGGCGGCCGTCCTGCGCGACCGCGAGGCGGGCCTCGACGCCGTGCGCGGCCAGCGCCTCGCGCAGCATGTCGGCGGCGCGGTCCTGGCCCACCACCCCGGTCAGCACCGCGTGGCCGCCCAGGGCGCGCACGTTGGCCGCGACGTTGGCGGCGCCACCGACGTTCCACGAGTGCCGGCTGACCTCGACGACCGGCACCGGCGCCTCTGGCGAAAGCCGCGCGGCGGTGCCCCACAGGAACTCGTCGAGCATCACGTCGCCCAGCACCAGCACGCGCTTCCCGCGCAGTCGGGAGACGAGGGCGCGGGCGCGCCCGGAGGCGAGCGGTTTCACGCCGTGGCGAGCCGCCTCTCGCGGCCCGCGGCGTACGGCAGCGAGGTGGCCAGCAGCGTCAGCATCAGCACTTCGGAATCGCCGAAATTGTATTCGAACAGGCCGGCGACGGTGACGGCGGCGAGCACCGCGAGGCTGCAGGCACCCGCCAGCCCGTCGCCGTGCCGCGACTCGCGCCAGGCGTCGCGCGCGAGCACGAAGAACAGCCACAGGCTCCACAGCACGCACGGCAGCCCGCGCTCCGCGGCGATCTGCAGCAGGTTGTCGTGCAGGTGCGGGGCGTCGGGGTTGGGCGCCTGCGGCCAGCGGTAGCGCGGGTAGACGTCGATCACGCGGCCCGGCCCGTGCCCGAACAGCGGCTTGTCCACGATCATGTCGAGCCCGGCCCTCCACATGTAGAGGCGGTCGACGCTGGAGGCGTCGCTCAGCGTCAGCCGCTCCACGACCGGCGCTGGCCGCACCACGGCCAGCGCGGCCAGCAGCGCGGCGAGTCCCCACAGCAGTCGCGGCGCGCGCAGCACCGCCAGCAGGCCCAGCCCCGCCAGCGCGCCGAGCCAGGCGCTGCGGGTGCGCGAGACGAGCAGCGCGAAGACCGACAGCGCGACCGCCAGCGCCGTCAGCCCGCGCCAGGCACCGGGCTCCTGCGCGACCCTGTCGAGCGCGAGGGCGATCGCGGCGGCCGCCAGCGCGGCGACGAACAGCCGCTCGCCTTCGACCGCGAAGAGCTCCTGCCGCCGCAGCAGCGCCAGCAGCACGAGGCCGCCGAAGAGCGAGACCAGCAGCCGCACGTGGAGCCGCGGCGGGCGCGTCCACGGCTCGCGGGAGAACAGCAGCCGCGCGCTGCCCAGGCAGGCGATGCCCATGAACAGGCCGGAGGCGGTCATGTAGTGGCCGACGAAGCTGCGCGGCCGGTTGTCGAGGGTGTCGAAGCCCAGTGCCGCCCACTCGAGCAGCGCCCCGGCCGCCAGCAGCGCCCCGCCCAGGAAGGCGGCGTCCAGCACCCGCTCGCGCTGACTGCGCTCGGCGAGCGCGTCCGCGAACAGGTAGACGAGGACGAACAGCACCAGTTTCTTGGCGTCCTCGTGGGAGGCGACGGGGTCGCCGGAGAACGCGGCCGCCAGCAGCGTCCACACGCTGAAGGCCAGCATCGGCGCGCCGGGGGCCAGCGACTCGGGGCGGCCGTGGCCCAGCACCCAGCGCCCGAGGCCGGCGGCGAAGGCCAGGCCGAAAGCGACCTGGGCGGCGAAGATGGAGACGAGCGAGGTCGCCGCGACGGCGGCAAGCAGCGCGAACTGGGCCCGGGCGAGCGTCACGCCCGCCCTCCCCGCCCGCTCACGGGGCGCCTCGCCTCAGGCCTCGGGCTCGACCGTCGCTTCTTCGGGAAGCATGATCGGGATGTCGTCCTGCACCGGGTAGACGCGCCTGCACGTGGCGCAGCGCAGGCCGGCCCCGTCGCGCACCGGTTCGACCGGCGTCTTGCAGATCGGGCAGGCGAGGACCTCGAGCAACTCGGGGTGGATGGCCATGGTCCGGCGATTCTACGCCGGACCGCGCGCGGACCCGTCGCGGCGCCTGCCTCGTCCACACTCCTCTCCGCCCGCGGCCCGCAGCGCGCGCGGGTGCCGCAGCTCTCCCCGCGGCCGTCAGCCCAGTCGGTCTTCAGGGACTTCGCCCGGCGCGGCCGGGCGCTTCGCAGGGGGGAGAACGCCATGCGCGTGCAGTTCGTCGAGAAGGTGAGCGGGCCCGAGCGGCTCGTGTGCGAGGCCGAGGTCGTGTTCGACGAGGAGGGGCCGCTCCAGGGCCTCAAGCTGGTCGGCTTCTGCGTGTGGCGCGGGGCGGACGGTGGCCACTACGTCACGGTCCCGAGCCGCGCGTTCGGCGCCGGCACCGACCGCCGCTACTTCGACTTCCTGCGCTCGGCGGACGGCGACGCCGAGGTGTCGCGCAGGTTCAAGGCCTGGCTCGTCGAGCAGTTCGAGAGCCGCCAGGCCGCCTGAGCCCGGGGCGAGCGGCGCCGGCCCCGTCGCCGGCGCCGCCGCCAACCGTGTGACAATCGAAGCAGGATGAGCCTGCTCCTGTCGCTGTTGCTGTGGGCCGCGCCCGCGCCCGCGAGTTCGACCGCCGACCGCGCGCGGGACCGGGCCGAGGCCTACTACCAGTTCAGCCTCGCCCAGCAGGCGCGCCTGTCCGGCAACACCGAGGCCGCGCTCGAGGCGCTGCGCAAGGCCCAGAAGCTCGATCCCGGCGCGGCCGAGATCCGGGCCTGGGCCGCGCGCATCCTGCGCGAGACCGGGCGCCTCGAGGAGGCGCTGCGGGAGGCGCGGGCCGCGGTCGCGATCGACCGTGACAGCAAGGAGGCCCAGTTCGTCGCCGGCCACCTGCTGCGCACGGTGGGCGAACTGCGCGGCGACGGCAAGCTGATCGAGGAGGCGGCGGCCGCGTTCGCGGAGGTCGTCCGCATCGACCCGCAGGACGGCGGCACCTGGCAGGAGCTGGCGCGACTGGAGGGCGAGCTGGGCCGCCACGAGAAGGCGGTCGCCGCCTGGCGCGGCTACCTCGGGCTCGACCCCGGTTTCTTCGAGGCCTACCTGCGGATCGGCGCCCACCTGCTCGCGCTCGGCAAGCCCGCAGAGGCCGCCGAGTCGTTCCAGGAGGCGCTGCGGCTCGACCCCGATTCGGCCAGCGCCTACCAGAGCCTCGGCGACGCCTACGCGCAGGCCGACCAGGTCGACCAGGCCGTGGTCCAGTTCCGCAAGGCGCTCGAGCTCGACCCCAGGAGCCTGTTCACCCGTCTCAAGCTCGGCGACCTGCTGATGAAGGCCGAGCGGCTGCAGGAAGCGCTGGCCGAGGCCGACGAAGCGCTGGCCCTGGACGAGCGCAACCGCTACGCCCTCGACCTCAAGGCCCGCGTGCAGCGCGAGCTGCGCGACCTCGAGGGGGCGGGCCAGACCATCGACCGGCTGCTGGCGATCGACCCCAGCGACGTCAAGGGCCTGTTCACCAAGGCGACGATCCTCGAGGCGCGCCGCGACTACGCGGCGGCCGCCGTGCTGTTCGAGAAGCTGCTCGCCCGCGACCGCCGCGGCGAGCCGGTCAAGGACGCCGCCGCCAACGACCGCGTGTTCCTCGCCCACCTCGGCTTCTGCCTGCAGCAGGAGGGCCGCTTCGCCGAGGCGGCCGACGCCTACGGCCGCGCTCGTGCCACGGGCGGCGAGCCGGACCCGGCGCTGACCGGTTACCGGATCGAGGCCCTGCTGCTGGCGAAGGACTTCGAGCGCGCGCTCGCCGAGGTGCGCGGCGCGCGCAAGGAGCGGCCCGAGGACCTCGAGCTGCTGGGCCTCGAGGCCAACATCCTGCGCGGCCGCGGCGACCTCGACGGCGGCCGCGCCCTCGTCGACCAGGCTCTCGCCAGCTTCCCGGAGCGGGTGGAGGTGAAGCTGCTGGCGGCCGACTTCGCGCAGCGCACGCGCCGCTTCGACGAAGCCGAGCGCCACCTGCGCGCGGCGGCGGAGAAGGACCCGACTAGCCTGCGGGTGCTGTTCCAGCTCGGCGCGGTGCAGGAGCGGCAGAAGAAGCACGACGAGGCCGACCGCACGTTCCGCCAGGCGCTCGCCCACCACCCCGACTCGGCGCCGGTGCTCAACTACCTCGGCTACATGAACGCCGACCGCGGCGTGAAGCTCGAGGAGTCGCTCGGCTTCATCGAGCGGGCGCTCCTGGCCGACCCCGAGAACGCGGCCTACCTCGACTCGCTGGGCTGGGCGCTGTTCCGGCTCGGGCGCCTGCCCGAGGCCGAAGACGCCCTGCGCCGCGCCCTCCAGCGCGACGACAAGAACGCGGTGATGCTGGCCCACCTCGGCGACGTGCTGTGGGAGCGCGGCCAGCGTGGCGAGGCGCTCGTCTACTGGCGCAAGGCGCTGGGCGGGGAGGACGAAGACGGCGAACTCGACCGCGCCCGCCTCGAGAAGCGGATCGCCGAGGCGGAGGGCAATGCTTCGGCCGGCCACCGCTGACCTCCGCCGCGCCAGCTTCGCCGCCGGCCTGATCCTGGCCGCCCTCGGCAGCGCGTGCGCCTCGCTGCCGCCGGCTTCGCCCGCCGCCCGCGAGGCCGCCCGTCGCGCCGCGACCTACACGGCGAACCTCCGCGTCTCGGTGCGCGGCCCCGAGTTGCGCGGCCGGGCGGACGCGATCGTCGGCTTCCGGCGTCCCGACGCCTTGCGCGTGGAACTGCCTGCCGGCACCGGCCTCGCGCTGCTGGCCGTCGCCCGCGAGGGACGGCTGGTGGTCGCGTTCCCGGGCGACCGCGCGTTCTACGAAGGCGCGGCGACGCCAGAGGCGCTCGGCGCGCTGCTCGGTGTCGCGCTCGCGCCCGCCGACCTGATGGACGTGCTGGTCGGCGTGCAGCCGGCCGCCGTGCGCGCGCTCGACGTGCGCTGGGGGCCGCTGGCGCCGTCGCGGGTCGTCGCGCTGCTCGCCGACGGCACCCGGCTCGACGCGAAGGCGCGCGAGCCCGAGCTGGGCCGGCCGCTGGGCGACGCCGCGTTCGCGTCGCCCGCGACGGGGGGCTGGCAGCGGCTGAGCCTCGACGAGGCGCGCGGGCGATGGCAGCGCTGAAGCGGGTCACGGTCCCGGCTTTCGCCAAGGTCAACCTCGGCCTCGAGGTGCTGGGCCTGCGCGAGGACGGTCACCACGAGTTGCGCACCGTGTTCCAGAGCGTGGCCCTGCACGACGACGTCGCGCTCGCGGTCGGCCCCGGGGACGGGATCGCGCTGCGCTGCGACGCGCCCGGGGTGCCGGCCGACGAGCGCAACCTCGCGTGGCGCGCGGCCGCCGACCTGCTGCGCTTCGCCGGCGTCCGGCGCCGGGTCCGGATCGAGCTGACGAAGCGCATTCCCGCGGCCGGCGGTCTCGGCGGGGGCAGCTCGAACGCGGCGGCGGTGCTGCTCGGCCTCGACCACCTGCTTCGGACCGGGCTGGGGACGGCGGGGCTTGCGCCCCTGGCGCGGCGGCTGGGGGCCGACGTGCCGTACTTCCTCTTCGGCGGCACCGCGCTGGGCGTGGCCCGTGGCGAGGAGGTCTATCCGCTGTTGCGCCAGGTCGACGCCTGGCTGGCGCTGTGCTTCCCCCCGGTCGGGGCTGGAACGGCCGCGGTGTTTCGCCGGCTGGACGCGGGTTTGACTCCCCGGGAGAATGCCCCTACCATTTTTCGCTTTGTATCGAGCGACTTGACGGCAGGGGCCTATCGCCTGCTGGTCAACGACCTCGAGTCGGCGGCGTTGGAGGAGGTGCCGGAACTCAAGGCGCAGGTCGCGCGCATTCGTGGCGTGCTCCGGTCCCGCGGGGCCCTGGGGACGCTGCTCTCGGGCAGCGGCTCCACGTACTACGGGGTGTTCGGAACGGCCGCGGCGGCGCGCGAAGCCGCTCGCGACCTGGGTCGCGCCGGCTTCCGGGCCGTGGCGTGCCGCACCGTCACCAGCGGGCGGTATCGCCGGGCCTGGCAGCGGGCGCTCACGGGCGGGGGGCGTCGGGCCAGGTAAGGAGCGACACCATGGAGATCACGGACGTCAAGGTCATCCCGGTCGACGACGAGAAGCTCAAGGCCTTCGTCTCGATCGTGTTCGACGCGTGCTTCGTCGTGACGGACATCAAGGTGATCCACGGGCCCAAGGGCCTGTTCGTCTCCATGCCGAGCAAGAAGCGGAAGGACGGGACCTTCAAGGACATCGCCCATCCGCTGAACAACCAGATGCGGCAGTACCTGGAGGACAAGGTGCTGGCGGTGTACCGGCAGCAGGTGGAGAAGGGCGGCGCGGCCGCCCCCGCCGCGCAGCCGTCGGAGGGAGGAGCGGAGGGAACGGAACCGAAGGCGCAAGGCTGACGCTTCGGATGGGGCGTCGCCAAGTGGTAAGGCACGGGGCTTTGAACCCCGCATTCGAAGGTTCGAATCCTTCCGCCCCAGCCACCCGCCGGACCACGGAGCCCCCCCTTTGACATCGACATGGGCCGCGAGTTGAAGATCTTCACGGGCAGTGCCCACCCCGCGCTCGGGGAGGCGATCGCGCGCCACCTCGGCGTGCCGCTGGGCCGTGCCCACCTGTCGCGCTTCAGCGACGGCGAGACCTGGTTCCAGATCCAGGACAACGTCCGCGGCGCCGACGTCTTCCTCGTCCAGCCCACCGGTCCGCCCGTCAACGAGAACCTGATGGAGATGCTGGTGATGCTCGACGCGTTCAAGCGCTCGAGCGCCTCCCGCATCACCGCGGTGCTGCCCTACTACGGCTACGCGCGGCAGGACCGCAAGGACAAGCCGCGGGTGCCGATCTCGGCCAAGCTGGTGGCCGACCTGCTCTCCGCCGCCGGCACCAACCGGATCCTGACGATGGACCTGCACGCCTCGCAGATCCAGGGCTTCTTCGACATGCCGGTCGACCACCTGTTCGCGGCGCCGGTGATCATCGACTACGTCGCGCGGCTGGGCCTGTCGAACCTGACGATCGTCTCGCCCGACGCCGGCGGCGTGGAGCGCGCGCGCGCCTACGCCAAGCGGCTCGAGGCCTCGCTCGCGATCGTCGACAAGCGCCGCGACCAGCCCAACGTCGCCGAGGTCCACCACGTGATCGGCGACGTCGAGGGCCGCACGGCGCTGATCGTCGACGACATCGTCGACACTGCCGGCACCCTGCAGAAGGTGGCGCAGGCGATCAAGGAGGCCGGGGCCGCCGAGGTGCTGGCGTCCGCCACCCACGCGGTGCTGTCGGGCTGCGCCGCGTCCCGCATCGAGCAGAGCCCGCTGTCGAAGCTGATCGTCACCGACTCGATGCCGCTGTCGGGCGAGAACCGCAAGAGCGGCAAGGTGGTCGTGCTGTCGATCGCCGAGCTGATGGCGAAGGCGATCCGCAACATCCACGAGGAGGCGTCGGTCACGAGCCTCTTCGTCTGACCGCCCGCGAGCCCCGGGACGGCCCGGGAGCGCGCGGCGGTCGTCAATCGTTCGTGAAGTCGAGGAAGGAAGGTCATGCCTGAGATCGTGGTCGCGGCGCAGAGCCGCACCGAAACCGGAAAGAACGCCAACCACCGCCTGCGGGCCGCGGGGATGATCCCCGGCGTGCTCTACGGCACCGGCAAGGCGGCGGAGCACCTCGCCGTGTCGCCCAAGGCGATCGGCGCCATCCTGCGCACGGGCCGCGGCGAGAGCACGCTGTTCGACCTCGAGGTCGGCGGCACGAAGCGCAAGGTCGTGCTCAAGGACTTCCAGGTCGACCCGCTCAAGGGCGCCCTGCTGCACGCGGACTTCTACGAGGTCGACCTCAAGAAGCCGATCCACGTCAAGGTCCACGTCGTGCTGAGCGGCACGCCCTACGGCGTGAAGACCGAGGGCGGCTTCCTCGAGTTCATCACCCGCGAGGTCGAGGTCTCCTGCCTGCCGGCGGACATCCCCGAGCAGTTCGACCTCGACGTCAGCGAGCTGCGGATCGGCAAGAACCTGCGCGCCTCCGACCTGTCGCTCGGCGACAAGGTCAAGCTGCTGACCGACGCCGACGTGGTGATCGCGCACGTCGTCGGCAAGCGCGAAGAGGTGGTCGAAGGCGCCGAGGCGGCCGCGGTCGCTGCCGCGCCGGCCGGCACCGAGCCCGAGGTCATCAAGAAGGGCAAGACCGAGGCCGAAGGCGAGGCCAAGAAGGACGACAAGAAGAAGGAGAAGAAGTAGGCCTGCGCTACCTGGTCGGCCTCGGCAACCCCGGCGAGCGCTACCGGCGCACGCGCCACAACCTCGGCTTCATGGTCGTCGACACACTGACGGCCATGGCCGGGGCGGAGCGCGGGCAGATCGGGCGCGATGCCTGGGTGGCGGAGGGCCGGCTGGCCGGCGAGCCGGTGCTGCTGGTCAAGCCGCTCACGTTCATGAACCGGAGCGGGGAGGCGGTGGCGGCGCTGCTCGACGCGCGCGGGGGCGAAGCCTCCGACGTGGTGGCGATCGTGGACGACGTGGCGCTGCCGCTCGGCACCCTGCGGGTGCGGGCGGCGGGCAGCCATGGCGGCCACAACGGCCTGCGGTCGATGGCGGAGATGCTGGGCACCGACGAGTTCGCCCGCGTGCGGCTCGGCGTGGCTCCCGCGGAACCGCCGGTCGACCTCGCGGCCTTCGTGCTCGCGGAGTTTCCGGAGCAGGAAGTGCTGGTCGTGCAGGAGATGGTGGGGCGCGCGGCCGAAGCGGTCGAGTGCCTCGTCGGACGGGGCGTGGTGACGGCGATGAGCCTCTACAACGGCCCGAAGCGGGAGTCGGCTCCCTGAGGAGCCGGCTCTCCTCGCTCCGAGGAGGGCGCGGAAGCGTTCCGCGCTCGAAGGAGCTCAGGGGGCCCCGCGGTGCGGGGTCCTTTCGATCCAGGAGGAGGACGTACGAGAAGTGAGTGACAGAACCTACGAGATCCTGTTCATCGCCGACCCCAACCTCGGCGAACCCGAGGTCGACGCGCTGACGACGACCGTGTCGGGCTTCGTCGAGAAGGAGGGCGGCAAGATCGCCAAGGTCGAGAAGTGGGGCAAGAAGCGCCTCGCCTACCTGATCGGGCGCCACCGCGAGGGCTCCTACGTGCTGCTGACCGCCGAGGGCTCGGGCTCGATCATCAAGGAGGTCGAGCGCCGCATCCGGGTCACCGACGGCGTGATCCGCTACATCACGGTGCGCGTCGACGAGGACCTGAAGAAGGCCGAGCGCCGCAAGGCGCAGCGGACCGCGGCGGAAGAGAAGCGCCGCGCCAAGGGTCACGTGCCGCGCGCGGCGGCGCCGGCGGCCCCGGCGGTCGAAGAGGAGGTGCAGCAGTGAGCAGCGCGAACCAGGCTCCGGCGCGGAGTGGCGGCGGCGGTCGTCCGGGCGGCAAGCCCGGCGGCGGGCGCGGCGGTGCGGGCGGCGGCGCGGGCAAGGGGGAGGGCGGCAAGCGCTTCTTCTTCCGCCGGCGCAAGGTCTGCAAGTTCTGTGCGGACAAGATCGACTACATCGACTACAAGGACGTGAAGACGCTCTCCGGCTTCGTGCCCGAGCGCGGCAAGGTCCTGCCGCGCCGCATGTTCGGCACCTGCGCGGAGCACCAGCGCAAGCTGACGCTCGCCATCAAGCGGGCGCGCAACATCGCGCTGCTGCCCTTCGCGGCCGAGTAGCGCGCGGGCGTCCCGGAAGGCCTTGACGTCGGTGATGTCCACGGCAGGAGCTGGCGCGCGGCACGAGCCGCGCGTCGGCGTCCTCGGTGCCGGGCTCCTCTCGGCCCTGCTCTTCGGCGCGTCCGCGCTGCCGAAGCTGCTCGGCGAGGCGGGCTCGGCGCTGGGGCTGCTGGCGCTCGCCGCGCCGTTCCCGCTGATGGTCCAGCGCCTGCGCGCGGGGCTGTCGGCGGGGCTCGGCGCGGCCGCGCTGGCGGCGGCCGCGGTGTCGGCGACGCTCGGCCCCGGGGCCGGCTTCACGTTCGCGACGGCACTGGCCGTGCCCGGCCTGCTGATCGTCGAGTCGCTCGCGCGCGGTCGCGGCCTGCTGAAGGGCTGCGGCTGGGCGTTCGCCGTGCTCGCCGCCGAGGTCGCGGTGCTCCTGGTGTTCCAGGGGCCCGAGCTCGCGCGCGGCGTCACCGAGCCGCTCCAGCACTACCAGTCGGCGGAAGTCCTGGACAAGCTCAAGGCGGACGGCGTGCCGCCCGAGCGGATCGATGAGTGGGTCGCCTACTTCCGCACGCTCGAGCAGGCGCTGACGGTCGTCTACCCGGCGGCGTTCCTGATCCTGGCGGGGCTGCTCGTGCTGCTCAACGCGGCGCTGCTCCGCTCGTGGCTGGCCCGGCGCGACCCGGGCTGGCTCGAGGGCGGCGAGTTCGAGACCCTGCGCTGGCCGTTCGGCCTGGCCGTCGCCTTCGTGGCGGCCGGCGCGCTGGTGGCGTGGCCGCCGGCGCGACCCTTCGCCTACAACGTCCTGCTCCTCGCGGCGTTCTTCTTCACGCTGCAGGGGCTGTCGGTGGTGGCCTTCTACGCGCAGCGCCTCGCGGGCCCGCCCCTGCTTCGGCTGGGGCTCGTCCTGCTGGTGCTGCTCAACCCGTGGGCGCTGCAGATCCTCGCGCTTCTCGGGCTGTTCGACACCTGGTTCGACTTCCGCCGCTGGGCCCAGCCGCCAGCGGCGCAGGACGAGCCCTAGAACTTTCGCGCACAACGGAGGCGTATCTGTCATGGAAGTGATCCTCAGGTCGGACGTCGAGCACCTCGGCCGCCGCGGCGACGTGGTCAAGGTGGCCTCGGGCTACGGCCGCAACTACCTGCTGCCGCAGGGCCTGGCGATGGCGGTCACCGACGCCAACAAGGCGATGATCGCCAAGGAGAAGAAGGCCTGGGAGCAGAAGCTCGCCAAGGAGAAGGCGGAGTGCGAGGCGCTCGCGGCCCGCATCCAGGCGCTGCGCTTCGTCGCGCCGCGCAAGGTCGGCGAGAACGACCAGCTCTACGGTTCGGTCACCGCGGGCGACGTGGCCGACTTCCTGAAGGGCAAGGGCATCGAGATCGACAAGCGCAAGGTCCAGCTCGACGAGCCGGTCAAGAAGCTGGGCGAAGGCGAGATCAAGATCAAGCTGCACCCCGAGGTGTCGGCGACCCTCAAGCTCCTCGTCACCAAGGAGGGGTAGCCCAGACGGCGGAGCGCCGGCAACGAGCGCTCCGCCGTCCCGTCCGTCACTCCCAGAGGCGGACGCCCGCTCGCCTGGCCGCATCGCGCAGCGGGCCGTCCTTGCAGCCCAGGGCCAGCCGCCGCCGCTGCGCGAGTTCGAGGTACGCCGCGTCGTAGACGGAGAGCTGGTGCGCGGACGCCAGCTCCGACAGCCGGGAGAACGCGAGCAGGGCCATCTCGTAGTCGATGCGCAGCGGGAGGCCTCGCAGCCAGCCCAGACCGACGTCCCTTTCGCCGTCGGTCAGCTTCCGTCGGCGCTGCAGCACCGTGAGCGCGTTGGCGACCTCCAGCGGCCAGAGCGCGGGCACCTCGAGCGTGGCGCCCGCCTCGATCGCGTCGAGCATCGCAGCCGTGTGAGGCGTGGCCTGGGCCGGATGCACCCAGCCGATGGCGACCGACGCATCGGCCACGAAGGCCCGCGTCACGACCGGCCCTCTTCGATGGCCGCCCGGACCTCGCGGTCGGACAGTCTCGCCCTCGACCTCCGGCGGATGCGGTCCTGCAACTCGCGCAGGCCCGACACCGCCCGGCGGACCTCTTCCTGTCGCCGTGGGCCCTCCGGCACGAGCCGGGCCACGACCTTGTCGTGGCGGGTGATGACGACCTCGTCGCCCCGCGACACCCGCTCCAGCAGTTCCCCGAATCGGGTCTTGGCCTCGAACGCCGTCACCTTGGACATGGGCCCTCCATATCGACCAGTCGTTGACTAGTTTATCCCCGCCCGCGGAGCGTCGATCTCTAGTCGCTCCGTCGCCCCGCCCGGACGCCGCCGCGCACCGCGGCGTCCCGCCCCGCCCGCGCAGCCGCAGGCTGCGCCGCCCCGCCCGCACGGCCGAAGGCCGTCCCGCCCCGTCCGTTTCGTTCGGCCGGCGGAGAACGGACGGGGTTGGTTCGGCGGGCGGGGTGGGGCGCGGCGGGCTTCGCACTGCCGCGCGCGGCCGGGGTGGGCTCGCTTCGCACGCGGGCTCGCCGGGCGGGGCTGCGCGCGCTATCAGCGACGTGCGCTGTCGGGAACTGACGCCCCCGGCGCGCCAGACCGTCGCGGCACACGGTTGGCTTCACTGAATGGGCCGTGTGCTCAAAAGGCGTTTTCCGCTGGGATCGACGCGGCGCGGTGTTCGCACCCGCGCTCGCGGTCGGGGAGGGCTCGCTCCCGTACACTCCGGGGGTGGAACGAGCCCCGCTGGTCGTCGTCATTGCCGGTCCCAACGGCGCGGGCAAGACCACGACGGCCCCGCTCCTGCTGCAGAGGGCCCTGGCGGTGCGCGAATTCGTGAACGCCGACGCGATCGCGCTGGGGCTCTCGGCATTCCGACCGGAGTCGGCCGCGTTCGCTGCGGGCCGGGCGATGCTCTCCCGCCTGAAGGCGCTCGCGGCGAGCCGCGTGGACTTCGCCTTCGAGACGACGCTCGCGAGCCGGACCTTCGCGCCGTGGCTACGTGAACTCCGAACGTCCGGCTGTCACGTCCATCTCGCCTTCCTTGCCCTGCCGGACGCGGACCTGGCCGTCGCTCGCGTCCAGGAGCGCGTGCGCGCGGGCGGCCACGACGTGCCCGAGTCCGTGATCCGGCGCCGCTTCCGCGCGGGACTCGCGAACTTCTTCGGGTTGTACGCGCCAGTGGCGAACTCGTGGGACCTGCTCGACAACTCCTGCCGCCCGCGTCCCCGCTCGATCGCATTCCGGGAGCACGCGGCGGCGCCTGTCGTCTCGGATCCTGCAGCGTGGCAAGATCTCGTCAGGAAGAGCGGATGAGCGACACGAAGGCTGCTTTGCCCCCCGCTGAGCGAGTAGCGGACCGCCAGTCGATCCTCGATGCCATGGAGCAGGGGGTCCGGGAGGCTCTGCTCCGTCACCAGTTGGCCGGCAATCTCGTTGCCGTCTGGCGAGATGGTGCGGTCGCGTGGGTCCCCGCCGCGGAACTGCTGACAGAACGGCCGGACGCCACGGAGCGGTCACCGTTCCCAGACCAAGAGCGTTGACCCCGCCAGCGAGCCGCTGCAGGAACGGCCACGAACTGGTGCTCGTCGGCTTCGCGTGGCGGACCGACGGAAAAGGCAACCGATACCGCCGCTGCCTCGCCTGTCAACGGGACGCAAGCGAAAGGCAGGCGCGCAAGGCGGGCGCACTGCCGCTTGCGGAAGCTCGCGAGTGGTGCCGGCTGCGACTGCATCGACTCGAAGGCGAGAATGTCCGCATTGACCCCAAGACCGGCACTCGGCTCTGTCGAGCGTGTGCCGGAACAAAGGCGAAGAAGCGGTGGCAGGCGACGCAAAGCGACAAGCAGCTGCTGACCCAGAAGAAGAAGCGCGACCGCGTCGCCTACCTGCACAACCGACCCGCGCGGCGCGAAGCTTCACGTAAGGCGTACCAGCAGGTGAAGGCGGACCCTGAGCGCCTCGCTGCTCGGCGGGCAAGGGCGCGACTATACCGCGAGGAAGTGCTGAAGCCGGCCCGCAAGGACTCAGCCTACTCCGCCCGCTACCGGGCGAAGCTCGCCGCGTCAACATCGCCAGTGGCCACAGAGGTGAAGGCCCGGGCGCGTGCGCGTACGCAGGCCGCTGCCCGCAAAATTCAGTACGCCGGGCGCCGAGAGATCGCGCGCCTGGTGCGCGAGGGCTTGCGATTGCAAGGCTGGAGCAGGCTCGAGCGGCAACGCTTGACGAACCTCCTCGGTCGTCTTGCTCTCCGCAACGGCGCCGTCTCCCGCGAGCACTTCGACCCGGAGTTGTTCACCAGTCGCGGACGCCTGCGGCTCTTCAAGAGGGACGAGTTCACGTGCTGGCACTGCCGCATGCGCGTGACGGAAGCCACCGGCGAGCTGGATCACATCAAGCCGGTCGCCAGGGGCGGGCTCCATTTTGCCGACAACCTGCGCACCTCCTGCCGTGCCTGCAACGCCCGGAAGCACGCGAAGTTCGACGGCTGACTGCGGCTTGCTGCCGCCGCGGCGAGTCGCTCCGCGGGCAGTGGGGGCGAAGGAAGCCCGGCGAGGGGTACGGTCGACCGGTGGCCGCGCTGGCCAGGCCCACGCATCAGGACCGGACACCTGGGAAGACGCGTTGCGACGACGTTGACGGTTGGCGTGTCCTGCTCTGCCGGACCCGACGCGGCGGTCGGGGCGGCGCGCGGCGGGCTTCGCACTGCCGCGCGCGGGCGGGGTTGCGCACGCGGTACCCGGCGCACGCGGGCGGGGTGGGCTCGCTTCGCACGCGGGCTCGCCGGGCGGGGTGGGGCGCGGCGGGCTTCGCCGTCCGCGCGCGGGCGGGGTGGGGCAGCCTGCGGCTGCGCGGTCGGGGGTTGCGCCTCGGGCGTATACTCGCCCCCCTCCCGTGGCGACCGAAGCTCCCATCCGTTCCGAGCGCACGCTCCCGAACAACGACGAGGCCGAGCGCACCGTGCTCGGCGCGATCCTGGTCGACGACCAGGCGTTCAACTCCGCCGCCGAGATCCTCAACCGCGACGACTTCCACCGCGAGGGGCACCGGCGGATCTTCGACGCGATGGCGGCGCTGTCCGAGCGCTCGCAGCCGATCGACCTGGTCACCCTCAAGGACGAGCTCGCTCGGCAGTCGGCACTCGAAGCCTCCGGCGGCGCCGCGTACCTCGCGGGGCTGCTCGACGGGGTGCCGCGGCTCACCAACGTCGCGCACTGGTCGCGGATCATCAAGGAGAAGTCGGTCCTCCGGAAGCTGATCCACGCGAGCCAGGCGATCGCGCAGGAGGCGTGGGAAGGCGAAGACGACACGGCGCTGATCCTCGACCGCGCCGAGAAGCGCATCTTCGACCTGGCCGAGAACCGCGTCCGCCAGGGCTTCGTCGGCATCCACGAGGTCGTCAAGGAGAGCTTCCGCACGATCGACCAGCTCGCCCAGTCGCGCGAGCTGGTGACCGGCGTGCCGACCGGCTTCGTCGACCTCGACGAGCGCACCTCGGGCTTGCAGAAGGGCGACCTGGTGATCGTCGCGGCGCGGCCCGCGATGGGCAAGACCTCGCTGTGCCTGAACGTGGCGCAGTACGCCTCGCGAGCGACCGGCGACGCGGTCGGCGTGTTCTCGCTCGAGATGTCGAAAGAGCAGCTCGTGCTGCGCATGCTCTGCTCCGACGCCCGCGTCGACTCGCACCGGCTGCGCACCGGCAACCTGCAGGAGAAGGACTGGGCGCGGCTCGCCAAGGCCTACGCCGACCTCTCCGCGTGCCGCATCTACATCGACGACTCGGCCGCCGTGACGCCGCTCGAGATGCGCGCCAAGTGCCGGCGGCTGAAGGCCGAGCACGGCCTGGGCCTGGTCATCGTCGACTACCTGCAGCTGGTCACGGGCTCGGGCCGGATCGAGAACCGCCAGCAGGAGATCTCCGGCATCAGCCGCTCGCTCAAGGGCCTGGCCAAGGAGCTGGAGTGCCCCGTGATCGCGCTGTCGCAGCTCTCGCGCGCGCCGGAGGCCCGCACCGACAAGCGGCCGCAGCTCTCCGACCTGCGCGAGTCGGGCGCCATCGAGCAGGACGCGGACATCGTGATGTTCATCTACCGCGAAGAGGTCTACAAGCCGGACCCGGAGAACCAGGGCGTGGCCGAGATCATCATCGCCAAGCAGCGCAACGGCCCGATCGGCACGGTCAAGCTGGCCTTCCTCAAGGAATTCACCCGCTTCGAGAACCTGGCGGGCATGTGATGTCTGTCGCCGCGCTCGCGCGGCTGCGGCCGACGCGGGCGCACGTCGACCTCGACCGCGTCGTCGCCAACTGGCGCGCGCTCGAAACCTTCGCGCGCCTGCCGCTCGTGGCCGTCGTCAAGGCCGACGCCTACGGTCACGGGGCGGAGGCCGTCGCCCGCGCCCTCGAGGCGGCGGGTTGCGGGCGCTTCGCGGTGGCGCTGCCCGAGGAGGGCGCCGCGCTGCGTGCCGCGGGCGTGGTGGGCGAGATCCTGGTCCTCGCCGGCTTCTGGCCGGGCCAGGTCCCGTTGCTGCGGGACGCACGCCTCGTCCCGGTCGTGTCCAACGCCGAGACGCTGCGCGCCGCGCTGGCGGCCGGCGCCGAACTGCGCGTGCACGTCAAGGTCGACACCGGGATGACGCGCCTCGGCTTCGATGCGGGGGAACTGGTGCCGGCGGCCGACGCGCTGCGCGCCGCCGGGATCGAGGTCGCGGGGGCGATGACCCACCTCGCGAGCGCGGACGAAGACGCGGCGCCGACCGCGATCCAGCTCGATCGCTTCGACGAAGCACTCGCCGCGCTGCGCGCCGCAGGGCACGCCGTGCCGCTGGCGCACGCCGCGAACAGCGCGGGGCTCGCTTTCCTGCGCCCGACCCACACCCTGGCCCGCCCCGGGCTGCTGCTCTACGGAGTGCCGCCCCGCCCGCTCGCCCCGGACGTCGCGGTGCGGCCCGCGTTGCGCCTGGTCACCTGCGTCGCCCAGCTCCGCGACGTGGCCCCGGGCGCCGCGGTGTCCTACGGCGGCCGCTTCGTCGCGCAGCGCGCGAGCCGGATCGCGACGCTGCCGATCGGCTACGCCGACGGCGTGCCGCGCGCGAATACGGGCCGCGGCGCTTTCGCGATCGGCGGCCGCCGCGTGCCGGTCGCCGGCACGGTGTGCATGGACCTCACGCTCGTGGACGTCACCGACTGCCCCGACGTGCGCGAGGGCGACGAGGTCGAGGTGATGGGCGGCGCCGGGCCGAGCGCGTGGGAGCTCGCCGACTGGGCGGGCACCAACGCCTGGCAGGCGCTGACCGCGATCGGCTCGCGGGTGCCCCGGGTCCACGAGGCCGGCGGAACCGCCGCGGCCGTCGGCTCGCGATACTGAAGCCATGAGCAAGACGCGCAGCGTGTTCGAGTGCCAGGCCTGCGGCTTCTCCAGCTCCAAGTGGCTCGGCCGCTGCCCCGATTGCGGCGAGTGGAACAGCTTCGTCGAGGAGAAGGTGACGGCCACGCCTGCCGCGGCCGCGGGCAAGAGCGGCCCGCGCCAGGGCGTGCTGGGGCTCGAGACCGGCGGCCGCCCGCACCTGTTCGACGAGGTCGACGGCGCCGAGGCCGACCGCATCCCGTCCGGCATCGGCGAGTTCGACCGCGTCCTCGGCGGCGGCATCGTGCCGGGCTCGATGGTGCTGATCGGCGGCGAGCCGGGCATCGGCAAGTCGACGCTGCTGCTGCAGGTCGCCCACCTGCTGGCGCGGATGGGCGGCCCCGTGCTCTACGCCTCGGGCGAGGAGTCCGAGCGGCAGATCAAGCTGCGCGGCGAGCGGCTCGGGGTCAGGGGCGGCGCGCTGTACCTGATGGGGGAGACGGCGCTCGAACGGATCGTCGAGCAGGTCGACGCGATCAGGCCCGCCGCGCTGGTGATCGACTCGGTGCAGACGATCTACTCGACGCGGCTGTCGTCGGCGCCCGGCTCGATCTCGCAGGTGCGCGAGGTCGCGACCCAGCTCCTGTTCCTCGCCAAGGGCCGCGGCCTGACCACGTTCCTGATCGGCCACGTCACCAAGGAGGGCAACCTCGCGGGTCCCAAGTCGCTCGAGCACATCGTCGACACGGTGCTCTACTTCGAGGGCGAGCGGCAGCAGCACCACCGCATCGTGCGCGCGGTCAAGAACCGCTTCGGCGCGATCTCCGAGCTCGGCGTGTTCGAGATGACGGGCTCGGGCCTGGCGCCGGTGCCCAACGCCTCCGCGCTGTTCCTCGGCGAACGCCTCGAGGGGGCGCCGGGCTCCTCGGTGACGGCGACGCTCGAGGGCACGCGGCCGATGCTGGTCGAGGTGCAGGCGCTCGTCTCGCCGACCAGCTTCGGCACCCCGCGGCGGATGACGATCGGCCTCGACGCCAACCGCACCGCGCTGCTGCTGGCGGTGCTCGAGAAGCGGGTGGGTCTGCAACTCCTGGGTGAAGACGTGTACGCGAGCGTCGTCGGCGGCCTCGACGTGCCCGAGCCCGCGGTCGACCTCGGCGTCGCGGTCGCGGTCGCTTCGTCCTTCCGCAACCGGCCGGTGCCGGCGCGCACCGTCGTCTTCGGCGAGGTCGGTCTCGGCGGCGAGATCCGCGCGGCGGGCCAGGCCGCCCTGCGCGTGCGCGAGGCGGCCCAGATGGGCTTCACGCGCTGCGTGCTGCCCGAGCGCAACCTGCCGGCGAACGGCGCGACGCGCGAGGCCGGCATCGAGTTGTGCGGCGTGCGCACCCTCGAGCAGGCCCTGGAGGCGGCGTTCGGGGAGGGCTGAGCCGGGGTTATCATCCCGCTGTCATGTGGCTCGCCCTCCTCCGGGCCTTCGTCGTGATCCTGCTCGCACTCGCGGGATACCTGTACTCGCCTGTCGGCGGTCACTCGGCCGGCGGCCTGGCGCTGGGCGCGGGCTTCGCGCTGGCGCTGATCGCGCTCGAGGTCTGCGTGCGCCGGGTGCCGGGGCCGCAGATGGTCGGCGCCCTCGTCGGCGGCACGACGGGCCTGTTCGGCGCCCGGCTGCTGTGGGCCAACCTCGAGGGCATCCCGCTCGCGGAAGACCAGTTCCTGCACCTCGGCGTCGTCGTGTTCCTCACCTACACGGGAGTCGTGATCGGCGTGGCCAAGGGCGAGTGGTTCGAGCCCGCGCGGATCATCGCCGCCTTCAAGGACTCGGCCCGGCTGCACCAGTACAAGATCCTCGACACCTCCGTGATCATCGACGGCCGCGTCGCCGACCTGTGCGAGACCGGCTTCCTCGAGGGCACGCTGGTGGTGCCGCAGTTCGTGCTGCGCGAGCTGCAGCAGGTGGCCGACTCGTCCGACTCGATGAAGCGCAACCGCGGCCGGCGCGGCCTCGACATCCTGCAGAAGGTCCAGAAGATGACCGGGGTCCACGTGCAGGTCGTCGAGACCGACTTCCCGGAAGTGCGCGAGGTCGACCTCAAGCTGATCGAGCTGGCGCGGCGGATGAGCGGCAAGATCGTCACCAACGACTTCAACCTCAACAAGGTCGCCCAGCTTCGCGGCGTGGCGGTGCTCAACATCAACGAGCTGGCCAACGCGCTGAAGCCGGTCGTGCTGCCGGGCGAGACGCTGCGCGTCTTCGTGCTGAAGGAAGGCAAGGAGTCCGGCCAGGGCGTCGGGTACCTCGACGACGGCACGATGATCGTCGTCGACCAGGGCCGCCGCGCGATCGGCAAGACGATCGACGTCACCGTCACCAGCGTGCTGCAGACCACCGCCGGCAAGATGATCTTCTGCCGCTGGCCGGAGGCCGGGCCCGCCGACGAAGGCGATCGCCCGCGGCGCTCCAACGGCCGCGACCGCCACTCGGGGCGGATCATGGACGGCCGCCTGACGCCGATGTCGAGCCCGGCGGTCAGCCCCCACGACCCGCGCCTCGCCGAGGTGGCCGAACCGACGCCGCCCACCGGCTCGCCGATCCCGACCCCATCCCCTGCCGCGGAGCGCCCGAAGGCGGATTGACGCCGCGCTCCCGGGCGCTGCCGAACCCCCGGAGGCCACCTCGTGACCGCTGCTTCGAGACTCCTCGCTGCCCTCGCCCTCGCCGCTGCCCTCGCCGCGCCTGCCTTCGCCCGCGACGCCTCGACCGGCGCCCTGCGCAAGCCCGTCGACCGCATCCTCGACCGCGCGGGGCTCGACGTCGCGTTCTGGGGCGTCGAGGTGCGCCGGCTCAGGGACGGCAAGGTCCTCTATTCGCGCAACGCGACGCGCCACTTCACCCCGGCCTCGACGACCAAGCTGCTGACGACGGCCGCGGCGCTCGACGCCTTCGGCGCCGACCATCGGCTGGCGACCACGCTGCAGGCGACCGCCCGCATCGACGGCCAGGGTCGGTTGCTCGGCGACCTCTATCTGGTCGGCGCCGGCGACCCCTCGCTCGGGCAGGCGGACCCCGAAAAGGAAAAGCCGGCGGCGCTCGAGGTGCTGGCGGACGCGCTGCGGGCGGCGGGCGTGAAGCGGATCGAGGGCGGGATCGTCGGCCACGAGGGGCTGTTCGCGGGCGACCGGCGCGGCGACGGCTGGGACTGGGACGACCTCACGTGGTGGTACGGCGCCGAGGTCTCGGCATTGTCGTGGAACGACAACGCAGCCGAGCTGCGGGTCGCCGCGGGCGAGCGCGAGGGCGATCTCGTGGTCGCGCACCGCCTGCCCGAGTCTCGCTACTACTCGCTGCGGGTCACCGCCACGACCGCCGCCGCAGGCAGCGAGCCCGCGCTGAAGGTGACGCGGGCGGCAGGCAACGCCTTCGAGATCTCGGGCACGCTGCCCCTGGGTGGCGAGCCGTGGAAGGGCTTCGTCGCCCTCGAGGACCCGGCGCTGTACGCCGCGACCGTGTTCGCCGAGACGCTCGCCGCCCGCGGGGTGACGGTGATGGCGCCGCCCCGCACGTCGAGCGCGCCGCTGCCGCCCGGGTCCCGCGAGCTGGGTCGCTTCGAGGGGCCGACGATGGCCGAGCTGATCGCCGGCGTCAACAAGCCGAGCCAGAACCTGCACGCGGAGATGCTGTTGCGGCTGCTGGGCGCCCGCGCGGAAGGTGCGCCGGGCGACGTCAAGAAGGGGCTGAAGGCCGCGGCCGCGTTCCGCGACCGCGTCGGCGTGCGCGACGACTCGTGGCGCGTCGAAGACGGCTCCGGCCTCTCGCGCCTCAACCTGATCGGGCCGCAGGGCCTCGTCGACCTGCTGGTCGCCATGCACCGCCACCCGCACGCGGCGGCCTTCCGCGCCTCGCTGCCGGTCGCGGGCCAGGACGGCACCCTGAAGCGGCGCATGAAGGACGGCCCGGCGGCGGGCAAGGTGCTCGCCAAGACCGGGACCCTGACCAGCGCCAACGCGCTCGGCGGCTACGTGGACGCGAAGAGCGGCCCGCTGGTGTTCGCCCTCTTCGCCAACCACCACACCGTACCCGGCCGCGAGGCCACGGCCGCCGCCGACGCGCTGATGGAACTGCTCGTCCGCCAGTGACGCCCGCGCTCGCCTCGGAGCTGCGCGACCGCGTGTGCCTGGCCGCGGCGACGCTCGAGGGGGTCGACGCCGGGCCGCGCGCGGCCGCCCTCGCCGCGGAGATCGAGGCGACCTGCGCGGAGCTGCGCGCGCGCCACGCGGGCACGGCCAGCGGGGCGGTGCCGGGCACCGAGGACGCGCGCGCCCTCTACAAGGCGATCGGCGTGGACCCGACCAAGACGCGGCCGTCGAGCGAGGCGCTGCTGCGGCGTGTGCTGCGCGGCGACCCGTTCCCGGAGGTCAACGCCCTGGTCGACGCGCTGAACCTGTCCTCGCTCGTCGAACAGCTCTCGTTCGGCCTCTACGACCTCGACCGCGTCGAAGGCCTTCGCGTGACGCTGCGGCTGGGCGCGGCGGGCGAAGGCTACGAGGGCATCCGCAAGGCCTGGGTCGGGCTCGAGGGGCGCCCCGCGCTGTTCGACGAGCGCGGCGCGTTCGGCAACCCGACCTCCGACTCGGCCCGCACCTGCACCCACGCCGGCACCCGTCGGGCACTGGTCGTGCTCTTCGCGCCCGCGTCCGCCGCGCAGCGCGCGGACGGCGTGCTCTCGCGCACGGTGGAGCGCATCCTCCGCCACTGCGGCGGCCGCGAGAGCGGCCGGGCGCAGGTCCCTTGAGCGATCTCGTCGCGCCGCTGGCGCCGGCCGCGGAGCGGGTCACCGCCGGGCTCTCCGCGGCGCAGCGCGAGGCCGTGCTGCACGGCCAGGGCCCGCTGCTGATCATCGCCGGCGCGGGCACCGGCAAGACCACGGTGCTGACCCGCCGCATCGCCCACCTGATCACGTCGCGGCTGGCGCGGCCCGAGCAGATCCTGGCGCTCACCTTCACGGACAAGGCCGCACTGGAGATGGCCGAGCGGGTCGACCAGTTGATCCCCTACGGCTACGCCGAGACCTGGATCGCGACCTTCCACGCCTTCGGCGACAAGGTGCTGCGCGACCACGCGCTCGACGCGGGGCTCGACCCCGGGTTCCGGGTGCTGACCCAGCCCGAGCAGGTGATCTTCCTGCGCGAGCGGCTGTGGCGGCTGCCGCTGTCGCGCTATCGGCCGCCGGGCGACCCCACCCGCCACCTGCAGGCGCTGGTCGGCTTCGTGAGCCGCGCCAAGGACGAGGACGTCGGCCCGGCGGAGCTGCGCGCCTGCGCCGACGCCCGCGCGGCCCGCGCCGGGAGCCCCGAGGAGCGCGACGACGCGGAAGCGCTGCTGGAGCTGGCGGCCTTCTACGAGAGCTACCAGTCGCTGCTGGCCGAGGCCTCGTGCCTCGACTTCGGGGACCAGATCCACCGCGCGCTGCGCCTGCTGCGCGAGCGGCCGGCGGTGCTGGCGCGGCTGCGCGAGCGCTTCCCGTTCGTGCTCGTCGACGAGTTCCAGGACACCAACCACTCCCAGCTCGAGCTGCTGCGGCTGCTGGCGGAGGGCGGAACGTCGCTGACGGTCGTCGGCGACGACGACCAGGCGATCTACCGCTGGCGGGGGGCGGCCTCGGGCAACCTGATCGCGTTCCGCGAGCTGTTCCCCGACGCGAAGCAGGTCGTCTTGGTCGAGAACCACCGCTCGACCCAGGAGATCCTCGACTGCGCCGGACGGCTGGTCGCGTACAACAACCCGTATCGCCTCGAGGTCGTGGCAGGCATCGACAAGCGGCTCGTGTCGCAGCGCGGGCCGGGCGAGCCGCCGCGCCACCGCCACTTCGACAGCGTGTCCGCGGAGTCCGACGCGGTCGCCGCGGAGATCGAGGCGCTGCTCTCCCGCGGCCACCGCCCGCGCGACGTCGCGGTCCTCGTCCGCAGCAACGCCGACGCCGACCCCTTCCTGCGCGCGCTGAACGTGCGCGGCATCCCGCACCGCTTCAGCGGCAGCCGCGGCCTCTACGCCCGCGAGGAGGTGCGGCTGCTGGTCGCCTTCCTGCGCCTGCTGGCGGCGCCCGACGACTCGGTCTCGGCGTTCTACCTCGCGGCCTCCGAGCTCTACCGCGTGCCGCCGCCCGAGCTGCTGCGCCTCAACCGCTTCGCCTCGCGCAAGACCCGCCCGCTGCTCGAGGTGTTCCGCGCCCTGCCGGACGAAGCCGAGCTCGCCGCGGTCGGCGGCGCGGCGCGCGAGGCGGTCGCGCGGCTGCTGCGCGACCTCGACGCGGCCGCCGCCGAGATGGCGAGCAAGCGCACGGGCGAGGTGCTCTACCTCTTCCTGCAGGGCTCGGGGCTGCTCGCGAAGCTGGCCGCCGAGAGTTCAGCCGAGGCGGAGGCCAGGGTCAAGAACATCGCCCGCTTCTTCCAGGTCGTGCGCGGCTACGGCGACGTCGCGGTCCACGACCGGGTGCCCGACTTCGTCGCCCACCTCGAGCTGCTGCGCGACGCGGGCGACGACCCGGCGGTGGCCGAAGCGGACCCCGACGAAGACGCGGTGCAGGTGCTCACCGTGCACAAGGCGAAGGGGCTCGAGTTCGCGGCGGTGTTCCTGGTCGGCGCGGCCGAGGGCAAGTTCCCGGTCCAGCGCCGGCGGGCGCCGCTGGAGCTGCCCGAGGAGCTCGTGAAGAGCCGGCTCGCCGGAGCCGGCGCCGACGCCGAGCTGATGGAGGAGCGGCGGCTGTTCTACGTGGCGATGACGCGGGCGAAGGAGTCGCTGCTCCTCACCTCGGCCGCGGACTACGGCACGGCGCGCCCGCGCAAGGTCTCGCGCTTCGTCGTCGAGGCGCTCGACCTGCCCTCGCCGTCCCCGGCGCTGCGCCGCTCGCAGGCCCGCGAGGCGCTGGAGCGCGAGCGGCCCGCGGCCGAGCCGCCGGCGCTGCCGCCCGCGCCGCTGCCGGCCGACGCGCCGCTGTCGCTGTCGTTCCGCCAGGTCGACGACTACCGGACCTGCCCGCTCAAGTACAAGTACGTGCACCGGCTGCGGGTGCCGCTGCCCGTGCACCACCGGGTGGTCTACGGGAACGCGGTGCACCACGCGCTGCAGGCGATGTTCAAGGCGCGGCTCGAGGGCCGGCCGTTCGCGGCCGAAGACCTGGTCGCGGCCTTCCGCGCGGCGTGGGTTTCCGAGGGCTTTCTCTCTCGCGCGCACGAGGAGGAGCGGCGCGCGACGGGCGAGCGCAACCTGCGTCGCTTCTTCGACGAGGACGCCGCCGCGCCCCTGCAGCCCACGGGCGTGGAGGAGGAGTTTGCCTTCTTCCTCGGCGCCACGAAGGTGCAGGGCCGCTACGATCTGGTCGTGCAGGACGCGGAAGGCGTCGCCATCGTCGACTTCAAGACCGGCACGGTGCGCACCCAGAAGGAGGCGGACCAGCGCGCGAAGGACAGCTTGCAGCTCGACCTCTACGCGCTGGCCCACGAGCGCCTCCGCGGCGCACTGCCGGCGCGCGTCGAGCTGCGCTTCGTCGAGTCGGGCCGGGTCGGCTCGCGGCGGCCCGAGCCGGAGCAGGTGCGCGAGGCCGAGCGCGTCGTCGAGGAGGTCGCGCGCGCGCTGCGCGCCCGCGACTTCACCGCGCGGCCGTCGTACCGCGCCTGCGCCCCGTGCGCCTTCCACGACATCTGCCCCCACACCGCGTGGCACTCCGAATGACGAAGTTCGATCCGGCCGTGCGCTACCCGAAGCCCCTGATCGACAAGCTGGGGGTCAAGCCCGGGCACCGGGTCAGCGTGCTCGGCCTGCCGGCCGCCGCGGCGTTCCGTGCCCAGGTGGCGGAACGCGCGGCGACGCTGTCGTGGGGCCGGCTGCTGAAGGGCAGCGACCTGGTGTTCGTCGCGATCACGCGCGTCGCCGACCTGGAGCAGCTCCCGCGGCTGCGCGAGGCGATCGTGCCCGGCGGCGCGATCTGGCCGTTGTGGCCGAAGGGGCGCAAGGAGCTGCGCGAGGACGACGTGCGGGCGGCGGCGCTGGCGTCGGGCCTGGTCGACGTCAAGGTGGTGGCGTTCTCGGAAGTCCTGTCGGCGCTCAAGCTGGTGATCCCGGTGTCCCAGCGGCCGCGACAGGGAGTGAAGAAAGAGGCACGAGGGGAACGATGACGATTCGCAGGGTCGGGGTGGCCGGGCTGGGGATCATGGGCGCGCGGATGGCGCGGCGGCTGCTCGAGAAGGGCTTCGAGGTCAGCGTCTGGAACCGCACGCCCGCGCGGGCCGAGGCGCTGCGCGGCGCGGGGGCCGCCGTGGCGACCTCGCCGCGGGCGCTGGCCGACGGCTGCGACGCGGTCGTCGGCGCCGTCGCCGACCCGCCCGCGGTGGAGCGGCTGCTGTTCGCGGACGACGGCCTGGTCGCGGGGGCGCGCGCGGGCTTCCTCTATCTGGAGACGGCGACCATCTCGCCGGCGCTGTCGAAGCGCAGCGCGGAGGCGCTGCGCGCGAAGGGCGCCGACGCGCTGGAGGCGCCGGTGACCGGTTCCAAGCTCGGCGCGGAGCGCGGCACGCTGCTGTTCATGACCGGCGGCAGCGAGCAGACGCTCGCGGCCCTGCAGCCGGTGATCCAGGCGCTGGGCACGAAGGCGATCCACTGCGGCGACACGGGCCAGGCTTCGACGATGAAGCTGATCGGCAACGCCATGATCTCGTACATGCTCGAGGGCTTCTGCGAGGGCCTGACGCTGGGCCGCAAGGCCGGGCTGTCGCTGGACACGATGCTGTCCGTGATCCAGGCCTCGGGCTACGCCTCGCCCTACTACGACTTCAAGGGCGCGGCGATCCGCAACCGCGACTTCGACACCCACTTCTCGATCGACCTGCTGGTCAAGGACCAGGCGCTGGCGCTCGAGGAGGCGCGCAACCTCGGGGTGCCGATGCCGGGCCTGGCGGCGATGCGCGAGGTGTTCCAGGCGGCGCGCGGTCGCGGCTTCGGCCACGAGGACATCGTCGCGGTCGTCAAGGTGCTCGAGGCCAACGCCGGGGTGGAGGGCTGACGGTCCCGACGCGGCGGGGCGCGGGGAGACACTCACGGGCGTGACTCCAACGCTGCTCGCCGGACTCGCCCTCGTGCTCGCGCTCGGCGCGCTCGCGGCGGCCCTGCTCGCCGTGGCGGGCGCGCGGCGCGGGCCCGCGGACCCGGTGCTCGGCGGCGCGCTGGAGGCGCTCGCCCGCGGCCAGGAGCAACTGCGCCACGAGGTGCAGGCCGCGCGCGAGGCGAGCCTGCGCGACCTCGGCGAAGCGACGCGCCGTCTGCACGTCGAGCTCGGCGCCGCCCAGCGCGCGCTGTCCGAGGTGAAGGCGGCCGAGGCGGCCCGCGCGCAGGCGACCGAGCGGGCGCTCGACGCGTTGCGCCGGCTCGAGGCCGTGGTCGCCGGCTCGGCCAGCCGCGGCATCGCGGGCGAGCACCTGCTGGCCGAGGCCCTCGCCCAGCTCCCGCCCGACCTGCTCGTCCACGACGTCGCCTTCGGCAGCCGCGTCGTCGAGTACGCGCTGCGGCTGCCCGGCGGGCGGCTGCTGCCGATCGACTCCAAGTGGCCGGCCGCCGCGGCCCTGCAGGCGCTGGCGGAAACGGAGGACCCCGGCCAGCGCAAGGCCCACCGCGACACCGTGGCCCGCGAGCTGCGCCAGCGGGTGCGCGAGGTCGCCCGCTACGTCGACCCGGAGCGCACGCTCTCGCTGGCCGTGCTGGCCGTGCCCGATGCCGCTTGCGCCGCGGCCCCGGAAGCGCTGGCCGAGGGGTGGGGCGAAGGCGTGCTGGTGGTGCCGTACTCGCTGGCGCTGGCCCAGGTGCTGTCGATCTACCGCCTGGCGCTGCGCTTCGGCGCCGCGGCCGCCGCCGACGAGCTGCCCGCGCGGGTGGCCCGCCTCGACGACGCGCTGCGCCGCCTCGACGAGGAGGTCGAGGGACGCTTGTCGCGGGCCCTGGTCCAGGCCCACAACGCGCGCGACGCGCTGCGCACCCACCTCGCCGAGGCGCGCCGCGAGACCCGGGCGCTCGCCGAGGCCGGCGAGAGCGTCGAGGCGGCGGACGCCCGGCCCCCGGCCCGACTGTAGTAATCTCGCCTTCGCCCTCATCCCCGGGGGCCTCTTCTTCAAATGGACACCTTGGCCATCCTCGTGGCCGCCGGTCGAGGGGAACGTCTCGGGGCGTCGCTGCCCAAGGCCTTCGTCCCCGTCCGCGGTCAGACCCTGCTGCGCCGCAGCGCGGCCGCGCTGGCCGCCGCCCGCTCGGTGCACGCCCTGGTCGCGGTGGTGCCCGAGGGTTGCGTCGAGCGCGCCCGCGAGGACCTGGCCGGCGTGCCCCGCCTGCTGGCGGTGGTCGAAGGCGGCGCGCGCCGGCAGGACTCGGTGCTCGAGGGGCTCAAGCAGGCCCCCGACGACTTCGCGGGCGTGGTGCTGGTGCACGACGCCGCGCGACCGTTCGTCGACGCTGCGATCGTCGACGAGGCCGCCGCCGCTGCCGCCACGGTCGGCGCCGCGATCCCGGTGGTGCCGATCGCGGACACGGTCAAGCGCGTCGTCGGCGGCCGCGTCGCGCAGACGCTGGACCGCTCCGAGCTGTTCGCCGCGCAGACGCCCCAGGCCGTGCGCTTCGAGCTGCTCGGGCGCGCGCTGGAGGAAGCCTACCGGGACGGCGTCACCGTCACCGACGAAGCGGCGGCAGTCGAGCGGCTGGGCGAGCCGGTCGCGGTGGTCGACGGCCACCCGCGCAATCGCAAGATCACGACGCCCGAAGATCTCGCCTGGGCCGAGCGCATGCTGCAGGAGGGCGCGTGAGCAGCGGCTTCCGGGTCGGCACCGGCTTCGACGCGCACCGGCTGGCGCCCGGCCGCCCGCTGATGCTGGGCGGCGTCGCCGTGCCCCACGACCGGGGCCTGGTCGGCCACTCCGACGGCGACTGCCTGCTGCACGCCGTCTGCGACGCGCTGCTCGGCGCGGTCGCGGCCGGCGACCTCGGCGAACACTTCCCCAGCTCGGACCCGCGCTGGCGCGGGGCCCCGAGCCTCACCTTCGTGGCCGAGGTCCGCCGCCTGCTGGCCGACCGCGGCTTCGTCATCGAAAACGTGGACGCGACGGTCGTCGCCGAAGAGCCTCGGCTCGCGCCCCACCTCGCCGCCTTCCGCGCCTCGCTCGCCGAGGCGCTCGGGCTGGAGGCGGGTCGGGTGTCGGTCAAGGCCAAGAGCAGCGACGGTCTCGGCGCGATCGGCCGCGGCGAGGGCATCGCCGCCCAGGCCGTCGCGCTCGTCTCGTCCCGGAGAGAAACCCGCGCATGAACCTGATCTGCGGCATCAACCCGGTGCTCGAGGCGCTCGCCGCCGGCACCCGTCACTTCGACCGGCTGCTCGTCGTCAAGGGCATCCGCAACCGCCGCGTCAACGACGCGCTGACGCAGGCCGGCCAGCGCGGCATCCCGCTGCGCTTCGAGTCGCGCGAGACGCTCGACCGCATCGCCGCCGGCGTCAACCACCAGGGCCTGATCGCGGTGGTGTCCGCCAAGCCGCTGCTCTCGCTGGAGGACGTGGCCTCCGGCGGCCGCGGCCCGGGACTGCTGGTCGCCCTCGACGGGGTCGAGGACCCGCGCAACCTGGGCGCGATCCTGCGCACCGCGGAGGCGTCGGGAGCCGACGGCGTGCTGCTGCCCGAGCGGCGCAGCGTCGGGCTCTCGGAGGTGGTCGCCCGCTCTTCGGCGGGCGCGCTCGAGCACGTGCGGGTCGCGCGCGTCGGCAACCTGTCGCAGGCGCTCGGCGACCTCAAGCAGCGCGGCTACTGGGTCGTCGGCTTCGACGCCTCCGGCAGCGAGCGCTGGGACCAGGTCGACTACAAGCGGCCCGTTGTGCTGGTGCTCGGCGGCGAAGGACGCGGCATCCGGCGCCTGGTCCGCGAGAACTGCGACCACGTCGTGTCGCTGCCGCTCTTCGGCCACGTCGGCTCGCTGAACGTCTCGGTCGTCGCCGGCATCGCCCTCTACGAGGTGCTGCGCCAGCGCGGCGCCGCGCCGTCGCACGTGCGACCGATCCCGCTGAAGGCGCTGTTGGCGCCGAAGCACGTCGTCGGCCCCGCCGCCGACGACGCCGAGCACGACCCCGGCGCAACGCTCTCGGGGCCGCGCGCGTCCCACGTCGTCGAAGTCGACGAAGGCGAGGACGCCACGCCCGGCTACCTGATGCACGAGGAGCCGGCCTGGGTCGGCGGTCACGGCGGCGGCGGTCCGACGATCGAGCACGCGCCGCGCCTCCGGCGCGACAAGAAGCGGCGCCGCCACGAGGAGCGCCGCGGCCGCGACGAGAAGCGGCGGGGCCGCGATCGCGGCGAGCGTCGGCGCCCCGAGGGCGAGCGGCGGCCGGCGGATGCCGAGGCGACCGTCCCGTCCGCCCCTTCCGCGCCGGGCGAACCGCGGCCGGCGGCCCCGGGCGCGGAAGACGCGCGCCGCCGCAAGCGCCGTCGGCGCGGACGTCGCGGCCCCGGGGAAGGACGGACGGAAGCCCGGGCTGGCTCCGCGGGCGCGCCGCCACACGAAGGCGACGCGGCCGGCCCGTCCCCGGAGCGCGGGGAACGTGGCGATCGCGGCGATCGCGCCGGCCGCAAGCGCCGTCGCCGCCGCCGCCGCGGGGGCGCGGGCGGTGGCAGCGGCCCGGGGCCGGCGCCGGAGGCCGGCGGCGGGACGGGGGAGTAGGGCGGCTTGCACGGTGGCGAGCGTCTTGCTAGAGTTGCGGTTTGTCGCTGGCGTAGCTCAGCGGTAGAGCGGCTGATTTGTAATCAGCGGGTCGGGGGTTCGATTCCCCCCGCCAGCTCCAGCCGCAACTGGAGCGCTCGTCAGCGGTGAAATGGGGAGGTAGCGAAGCGGTCAAACGCAACAGACTGTAAATCTGTCGCCCCTCGGGCTTCGAAGGTTCGAATCCTTCCCTCCCCACCATCCGGCCGTGCCGGCACCCCGGCGCTCCGATGTCGACGGGTTGCGAGGCGGGCGTAGCTCAGTGGTAGAGTTCCAGCCTTCCAAGCTGGATGTCGCGGGTTCGAATCCCGTCGCCCGCTCCACCTCGCCGAGCTTCCCGCCAGGGCCAGCGCGGCCGGGATCGGAAGGCGCCCGAAGGCAGACAGAGGAAAGTGCCCACGTAGCTCAGTCGGTAGAGCGCGTCCTTGGTAAGGACGAGGTCACCAGTTCAATCCTGGTCGTGGGCTCCACCGTCGGTCGAGACGGCAGGTCGGCGGTCGGACCGCGAGCGGACAGGCGAGAAGGGGCGGTCAGGTGCCCCGAACGTGAATTCCAGGACTTCAAAGAGGGCAGCATGTCGAAGGAGAAGTTCGAGCGCAACAAGCCGCACGTGAACATCGGGACCATCGGTCACGTGGATCACGGGAAGACGTCGCTGACGGCGGCGATCACCAAGATCCTGGCGATGGG
>WYBL01000146.1 GCA_011526565.1 Acidobacteriota bacterium
CGGCAGGCCTGCCGTTCCAGTGGGGGCTGATCCGCAACCACTACGTCGGCCGCACGTTCATCGAGCCCAAGCAGAAGGTCCGCTCGTTCGGCGTCAAGATCAAGCTCAACCCGGTGGCCGAGATCCTCGAGGGCAAGCGGGTGGTGCTGATCGACGACTCGATCGTGCGCGGCACCACCTCGCGCAAGATCGTGCGCATGGTGCGCGCCGGCGGCGCGAAGGAGGTCCACCTGCGGATCTCCAGCCCGCCGACGACCGGTCCCTGCTACTACGGCATCGACACGCCCCTCAAGAGCGAGCTGATCGCGGCCAACGCGACGATCGAGGAGATCCGCGCCCACGTCGAGGCCGACTCGCTCGCCTACCTCTCCCACGACGGTTTGCTGGCCGCGGCCGACGATGCCCCCGGCCAGCGCCACTGCACCGCCTGCTTCTCGGGCCGTTACCCGGTGGCGGTCGCCCAGGCGCCGCAGACCGCGCAGATGCCGCTGTTCGAGAAACCGCGGGCCTGAGGCCATCGCGTGCCGCGGCTGCTGGTCGCCGGCCACGTGACGTGGGACGAGGTCGCCGGGAGAGACGTGCTGGGCGGCGCCGCGTCGTACGCCGCGCTGTGCGCCCGCAAGCTGGGGTGGGAGGTCGCGGTGCTGACCTCCGCGGGTCCCGAGTTCGATCCGGCGCGCGAGCTGCCGGGGGTCGAGGTCTTCATCCAGCGCGCGGCGCGCACGACCCGCTTCGTCAACGTCTACGAAGGCGAGGCGCGGAGGCAACACATGCCGGCGCGCGCCGACGCGCTGGACCCGGGCCGCGTGCCGGTCGCGTGGCGCCGGCCCGAAGCGTTGTTGCTGGCGCCGGTGGCGGGCGAGCTGGGCCCCGGCTTCGCCCGCGCGTTCGAGGCCGAGGCCGTTGCCGCCATCGCCCAGGGTTACGTGCGGGCCGTCGATCCGGACGGCGCGGTGCGCGCGGCGCGCTGGCGCGACCCCGGGGCCGACCTGGCCGGCGTGCACCTGCTGGCCCTCTCCGAACGCGATCTGGCCGAGGGCGACTCGCCGCAGGCGCTGCTGCGGCTCGTGCCGCTCGTGGCCGTGACCCGCGGCTGGCGCGGCGCAGAGCTGCTGTCGCGGGCCGGCGTCCAGCCGGTCGCCAGCCTGCCCCGCCCCGAGGTCGACCCCACGGGCGCGGGCGACGTCTTCGCAGCCGCCCTGCTGCTCCGCTACCATGAGACGGCAGACCCGCTGGAGGCGACGGCGTTCGCCTGCTGCGCGGCATCGTGCGCGGTCGAGGGGCCGGGCGCCTCGACGCTCGGCGATCGCGCGGAGGTCGAGCGTCGCCTGGCGGCCCGCGAGCGCTGGCTCGAAGAGGGAGAGTGGGATGAGTAAGGCGACCGGCAAGCGCGTGCTGGTGGTCGACGACGAGGAGGACGTTCGCGTCCTGCTGGTCGCCGTGATGCGCGGTGCGGGCTACGAGGTGGCCGAAGCCGAGCACGGCGCGGCGGCGCTCGAGAAGCTGCACGGCTCGGCCTTCGACCTGATCCTGCTCGACGTGATGATGCCGGGCCTCGACGGCTGGGGCGTGCTCGACAAGCTGCGCGAGCTGCCCGACGCGCCGCCGGTGATCCTGGCCACTGCCCGCAACGACGAAGAGACGTTCCAGCGCGGCGTCAAGGCCGGGGTCGCTGGCCTTGTCGGCAAGCCGTTCGCGTTCCAGGACCTGCTGGCCGCCTGCGAGCGGGCCCTGCTCGCGCCACGGCCGCCGCGCGAGGAGCCCGAGCGGCGCCGCCAGGCGCGGCGCGAGCTGATGGTCAAGGTGAGGGTGCTGTCGCAGGAGAGCGCGCCGCTGGCACTCGGCGAGCTGGTCAACCTCAGCTCGGGCGGGGCGCAGGTGAACCTGCTGGTGCCGCTCGAGCTGGGCACCCGGATCCGGGTCGGCCTCCACGTGTCGGCGTCCACCCAGAACTTCCTGAAGTTCGAGGGCTCGGTGCAGTGGCGGGAGACGCAGCCGCTCGGCTACGCCCATGGCCTGGCTTTCACCGACCTCGAGCCCGAGGTTGCGAACGAGCTGAAGGCGCTGTTCGAGGGCGCGGCATGAAGGCGGCGGCAGCGCTGGTGCTCGGCCTGCTGCTGGCCGTGCCGAGCGCGGCCGCCCAGGAGCCGACGGCCGCGGAACCGGTGGCGAGCGCCACGCCCGACCCGGCGGCCGCGTATCCACGTGCGCGGATCGAGACGGCGAAAGGCACGATCGTGATCCGGCTGCGGCCCGACCTGGCGCCGCGCCACGTCAAGGCCTTCGTCGCCACCGCGAAGGCGAAGGGCTACGACCGCACGACCTTCCACCGCGTCATCAAGCACGCGATCGTGCAGGGCGGCGACCCGATCTCGGCGAAGAGGGGCTTCGAGTCGCGCTACGGCACGACGGGGCTCGGCACGATGCGCCCGGAGTTCACGAAGGCGCCGTTCGAGCGCGGCGTGGTGGCCGCGGTGCTCAAGCCGGGCGTGCCGGCCTCCGCGGGCCAGCAGTTCTTCATCTGCCTCTACCCGCAGCCCACGCTGCAGGGGAAGTTCACGATCTTCGCGGAGGTCGTCGAGGGGATCGAGGTGGCTGACGCGATCAGCCTGCTTCCGGTCGACGGCGAGCGCGCGCTGGAGCGCGTCGAGATGAAGGTGACGATCGAGGAGCCGCCGCCCGTCTCCTGACCCCGCTTCAGCCGATCGCGGCCAGCACGGCGATCGCCAGGAAGGCGATCCAGGCGAGATGGCGGCCGCGCGAGGAGCCCAGCGTGATCGCGGCGTGCGCGCCGAACGTGACGGTGACGATCGCGCGCAGCGTGTCAGGGTTCGGCGGCCCGGACGCGAGCGCCAGCAGCAGCGCGCCGAAGCCGAGCCACGCCACGCTCGTCAGGTGCCACGCGAAGCGCAGCACCTGCTTCGTGAACTCGGTGCCGCCGCGCAGCTTCGGCAACTCGCGGCGGAACAGCCGGGTCAGCACGTAACGCTCGCCGAGATACGAGTGCGCCAGCGCCACCAGCGCGCACAACGCCGCGGCCGTCACCAGTGCCAGGTTCACCCGTGCCTCCTACTCCGTGCGCAGCAGCTCGAGCGGGGTGCGGCGGAAGGCCTCTGCCGCCGTCAGCACCCCGGCCAGACCCGCGCCGGCCGCGAGGCCCGCCGTCAGGCCCGCGAGCGGCGCCCACGGCACCGCCGGCGCCACCTCGAAGAAGCGGTCGAGCAGCGGCAGGCCGAGGCCGAGCGCGAGGGCCGCAGCCCCGAACGCGGACAGCAGGCCGAGCGCCATGCCCTCGACGACCGCCACCGTCCGCACCTGGTGCCGCGTCGCCCCCAGCGTCTTGAGCAGCGCGGCCTCGCGCAGCCGCTCCCGACGCAGCGCCAGCAGCGCGGCCGACAGCACGACGACGCCGACCGCGAGCGAGAAGCCGGCCATGAAGCGCACGGCCAGCGCGAACTGGGCGAGCAGGCCTTCGACCGACGCGCGCACCGCCGTCACGTCGAGCACGGCCAGGTTGGGGAAGCGCTCGAGCAGCTCGCGCTGGGCACGGCCACGGTCCCCGGCGCTCTCGATCCGCGCCAGCGTGACGAACGTGCGGGGCGCGGCCTCCAGCGGGCCCTCGGGGAAGACGGCGAAGAAGTTGGGCTCGATCCGCGACCAGTCGGTTCGCCGCAGGTGGGCGACCCGCGACGGCAGCGGCACGCCGGACACGTCCCACACCAGCTCGTCCCCGATGCTCACGCCGATCTCCTCGGCGAGGCCCGCGTCGAGCGAGACGGGCACCGGCTCGCCGGCCGCGAGCGCGCGCGCCGCGCCCGGCGCCCAGCGCTCGCCCGCGGTCGTGGTCTCGGCGGGCGTCGCGTGGTCGCGGTAGGAGCTGCGGTACTCGCGGCGCAGCAGGCCGCGCGGGCGGCGGTCTTCGCCTTGCGGGTCCGTCTCGCCCAGCGACTCGGCGACGCTCTCGCCTTTCACGCTGGCGAGGCGCATGGCGACGATCGGCACGGCGGGCGCGGGCGCGGCGCCGCGCGCGCGCAGGTCTGCGTCGACCTGCGCCACCTGGTCGGGCTGGATCTCGAACACGACCACGTTGGCGCGGCCGGCGGCGTCGCCGAGGTCGAGGCCGCGCACCAGGTTCGCCTCGACCAGCGCCATCAGCGCCAGCAGGAAACCGCCGAAGCCGAGCGCGACGACGACCGGCGTCGTCTGGTGCCCGGGCCGCTGCAGGTTGGCGAGGCCCTGTCGCAGCGGGTACGGCAGTGCCGACGGCAGCGGCCGCGCGAGCGCCCGCACCAGCAGCCGCGCGAGCAGGGCGAGGACCAGCGCGGCCGCCGCCGCGCCGCCCGCGAAGGCGAGCCCGGCCCCGAGCCGGCCGGCCTGGACGACCGCCAGCACGGCGAGCGTGAGGGCCACGAGCAGCGACAGGGCGAGGCGCGCGGGATCGCGCCAGGCCGGTCGCGCCGGCGCCGCGAGCCCCTCGCGCAACACGGCGAGCGCGGGCACGTCGCGGATCGCCAGCAGCGGCAGGGCCGAGAACGCGAACATCGCGAGCAGGCCGGTGGTCAGGCCCGAGGCGATCGCCAGCGGCGCCGCGGCCGGTTCGACGGCGACCGGCAGCCAGGCGCCGAGCAGCCGCGGCAGCGCGCGCGCGACGAGCAGGCCGAGCGCAGTGCCGGCAATTCCCGCCAGCGCCCCGGCGAGTGCCACCTGCACGCCGAGCGCCGCCGCCAGGTCGCGCCACGAGGCACCCAGCGCGCGCAGCACCGCCAGGCTCGGCAACGCCCGTCGCACGAACGCGTGCACGCCGGCCGCCGCGCCGAGGCCGCCGA
>WYBL01000147.1 GCA_011526565.1 Acidobacteriota bacterium
AACGAGAATGCCCGGCCCTTCCAGTGGGTCAAGACCGCCGATCAGATCCTCGCCAGCATTGCCCGCTTCGCCACACGCACGAGCCAAGCACACCTTAGTCAGCGAATCTCTGATACGGGAGACTAGCCGCGGGCGGACGGCAGCCGCTCTCCGCCCAGCACGGCCAGGATCGCCCGGTTCCAGCCCGCCGGCCCGGGTGCCGGCGCCCGCTCGGCGTGCGGCAAGGCGGCCAGCAGCGGCTCGAGCGAACCGTCGGGCCGCGGCACGACGATCGCTCGCTCGGCGGACTGGAGCAGCAGCAGGTCGTTCTGCGCGTCGCCCAGGGCGACCACCTGTGGCGGCACCTTCGGCGTCGCGACCAGGTCGATCAGCCGCGCCAGCGCCAGGCCCTTGTCGACGACGCCGGTGAGGTGGTGGAAGCGGCCGCCGCGCGAGACGCGCAGCGAAAGAGTGTCGGCCGCCGCCTGCAGCTTCGCGGTGACGGCATCGGGCTCGAGGCCGAAGGCGTCGACGACGCGGAACGGCTCGGAGTACTCGCGCTGCAGGGCGAGTCGCGCTCCGTCGAGCGAGAGGCCGGACAGCTCCGCCACCCGCTCGGGGCCGAGGGCCACCAGCGATTCCAGGCGCAGGCCGGTGGCGTGGGCGAGCTTCGGCAGCGCGCCGGCGAGCCGCGAGCGCCTGGGGCCGAGCTCGACGACGCGCGGGCCCGGCTTGCGCGGGCGGCGGCGCGGCAGCAGCTTCTCCTCGGGCACCACCAGCGCCGAGCCGTTCTCGACGATCCACGAGGTCGGCAGCGGCAGCTCGGCGGCGAGCCGCTCCATCTCGGCCCGGGTCTTGGAGCTGACCAGGCACAGGTGGGCGCCCGCGGCGCGCAGCGCCTCGAGCGCCTCGCGGGCCGGGGCCCAGGAGTAGTCGTGGTGGTCGAGCAGGGTGGCGTCGAGGTCGGTGGCGACCAGCAGCGCGCGCGGGGCGCTCATGCGGATGTTCCTTTCGCGACCGCCTCCAGCAGCTTGGCGCCGGCGTCGGGCGAGCCGGCCCACACCCGCACCCAGTTGGGCACGAGAGGCGCCCCCAGCGGGTCCTGCAGGAACTCGTCGACCGAGGCGCGCAGCGCGGTGGTGAACACCTGCACGTTCTGCTCCTCGGCGTGGCGGTCGAAGACGAGTCCGTTGATGATCGAGACGGCGTACGAGTCGGCCACCGCGTCTTCGGCCTCGCGCTGGTAGGCGGCGATCAGGCTGCGCAGCAGCCCGCCCGAGAGGTTGACGCCGTTGGCGGCGAGCGTCCGGAACAGGTGCTTGGTGACGTCGCGCGCCATCCGGTGCAGTCCGCGGCTGGGGTCGCCGATCGACAGCTCCTGGTGCTTGTGGTCGTAGCGCTCGGCCAGCTCGACCTGGCCGATGCGCGACGGCGCGCGGTGGCGCAGCGCCTCGAACAGGGTGACGATCTCGAGCCCCCAGTCGCAGGCGAGGCGCATGCGCTGGGCGAGGTCGGCCTTGACCGCGAACTCGCCCGACAGCGCGTAGCGGAACGAGGCCAGGTAGCGCACGTACGGCTCCTGCCCCATCAGCCGGGTGAACGCCGCCAGCAGCGGCGACAGCAGCAGCCGGGTGACGCGGCCGTGGAGGCGGTCGGACACGCGCGCGTAGTAGCCCTTGACGAAGTCGAAATCGACGGTGGGGTCGATCGTCGGCAGCACCAGTCGCGCCAGCATCTCGCGCGAGAAGTTGACGACGTCGGCGTCCTGGAAGGCGAGGTACTCGGCGCGTTCTTCGGCGAGCACCACGCCCATCGCCAGCCAGCAGGCGCGGCCCTTGCCCGGGCTGCCCGTGTCGAGACCCGCCTCCTCGAGGCCTCGCAGGAAGCCCGACACCGCCGGCGATTCGCTCCAGACGATCACCTTGCGCCCGGCGTACGGCGCGAAGAACTCCTGGCACCGGTGGAAGTCCGCCTCGCTCGCGTGGTTGAGCGAGATCACGAGCGAGTCGAGATAGTCGACGTGGCACAGCTCGGCCAGGATGCCGGACAGCGCCGGCCGGTCCATCTCCGAGGGGACCATCGGGATCACCAGGGCCACGGGGAAACGCGGCACCAGGCGCCGGATCTGCGCCTCGAGGTCGGCGATGGGGCGGGCCACGAGCCGCGGCAGCGCCGTGACCGGTCCGCTCTGATGGAAGTCGCTCATGTTCGAATCTCCATTCGCAAGGCCTTGCGGGTCCGGGGGCGGCGCTCGAGAGCTGCCGCGTCCGGGGCCGGGGGCGGAACGGAGCGTCTAGAAAGGCGCGCGTTTCCGCTCCCGGCCGCGTGCGGGCCTGGAGCGCCGGCGTCGAGCTGGGCAGCGCGCTCGCATCAGGCGATCAGTGTATCGCCGCCCGGGGGGGGCGCGCTCGCCGCCGCCTCCTCCTCTTCGCGCAGCACGTCCAGGCGGTAGATGCGGACCGCCGAGAGCATCAGCGAGAGGAACACGGGGCCGACCATCACGCCGAGCGGCCCGAACGACAGCACGCCGCCGAGGATCGAGAGGAAGCCGAGCAGCGGGTGGATGGCGGCCGAGCCGCGCAGCAGCAGCGGCTTGACGACGTTGTCGATGCCGCTGATCCCGAACAGCCCCCAGCACAAGAGCCCGGCCCACTGCCAGGTCTCGCCGTGCAGGAACAGCCAGGCCACCGCCGGCACCCAGCCGAGGGGCGAGCCGAGCAGCGGGACCAGCGCCGCCAGCACCACGAACACGCTCCACAGCAGCGGCTTCGGCACGCCGAAGAACCAGAAGCCGGGCAGCGCGACCAGGCCCTGCACCAGCGGCACCACCAGCATCGCCAGCAGGACCGCCTGCACCGTGCGCGCGAGGTGGGAGAGGATCTCGCTCTCGCGCCGCTCGGACAGCGGCGAGACCGCGCGCAGCTCCTTCTTGAGCCGCGGCCCGTCGCGCAGCAGGAAGAACAGCAGCAGCACGAACAGCAGCAGCTCGTAGGCCGCGCCGCCGAGGCCGGTCAGGCCCGCCTGCAGCGTGCCCTGGGTGAAAGCCAGAACCTGCTCCGCGTCGCGGGTCAGCACTTCCGGCAGCGGTCCCTCGAAGTCGATCACGTCGCGCAGGAACGGCGCCCGCTCCGGCAGCGTCTGGCGCCAGAAGGCCTCGAGCGCCGCGGGCTGCAGGTACGGGCGCACCTCGTCGGCGAAGGCCAGCGCCTGGCGCGCGAGCAACGTGGCGGCCGCGGCGATCGGGAACACGATCATCAACGCCGTGCCCAGCGTCAGCGCGCCAGCAGCCAGCGCGTAGCGCCCGCGCAGCAGTCGCGTCAGCCGCTTCTGCACGGGTGCCAGGAAGATCGCGACCGCGGCGGCGACCGTGACCTCGAGCAGGAAGTGCCGGAACACCAGCAGCGCCAGCACGGTGACGACGCCCAGCACCCACAGCAGCGGCCGCAGCGCGCGTCGGGGGCTCATCGCCGAGCAGCATACCGCGGGCGCCGGATCAGCCCACGAAGCGCTGCAGCGGCGTCCGGCGCACCAGCAGCTCGTAGCTCAGCAGGCACAGCGCCGTCGTCGCCGAGACCGCCGTGGCGAACTTGAGCGGCCAGGGCCAGCCGAGGTCCATCATCGGGTACTGCAGGGCGAACAGCAGAGGCAGGTGGACCAGGTAGGTCCAGTAGGCGCTGGCCGACAGGTAGCGCAAGAGGGGGCTTGGCCGCGCCAGCCAGCGCAGGCCGAGGGCCAGCGCGAGCAGCGTGCCCCAGGCGGCGATCAAGGCCTCGAGCAACGCCGTCGCCCAGGCCGTCCGCGCGACCGTGGCGTCGGTGGTCCAGTGGTCGAGCAGGACGGCGTAGAGACCCAGGCACAGCGCCGCTGCCGGCTTGAGCCAGGGCCGCAGCGGCGTCAACCAGTCGAGCCGGCCGTGGAGCCCGAGGCCGAGTGCGTAGAAGGGCCCGAACACGGCGAGCGCCCAGGCCTCCGGCAGCAGGCTCTCGGGCGCGGGATGCGGCGACCCGGTCGCCATGAATCCCGGCCACAGCACGAGCGGGAGGAGCCCGGCCACGGCTTGCGGCCCCCTTGCCATCAGTCGTGCCAGGCCGCCGCCCCAGCCCAGGGCGCGGACCGCCCACAGCACCACGCCGAACAGCAGGAGGTAGTAGAGGAACCAGAGGTGGCCCGTGCGGGGCGGCAGGCCGGGTGGGTCCGGCAGCGCCAGCCAGTCGCGGATCAGCCGCAGCATCGGCGACGACTGGGTGACGGCGCTGGCCGCCCACTCCGTGGCGAGCGCAAGGCTGCCGTCGACCAGCGGCCAGGCGACCAGGAAGGGCAGCAGGATGCGGCGCGCGCGCTGGCGGGCGAGCCCGCCCATCCCGCGCCGCTCGAGCAGCGACGCGGTGAAGTAGCCCGCGATCAGGAAGAACAGCGGCATGCGAACGAGGTGCGGCAGCCAGATCAGCGCGTCCACGCCCCACCAGGTCTGGCGGTCGGCCGGCGGCCACACAGGGGCGAGCAGCGGACTGTAGGCGAGCGCCGCGTGGAACAGCACGCCGGCCAGCATGGCGAGGGCGCGCAGGTGGTCGAGGGCGTGGATGCGGTCCGCGGGCACCGCGTCGGGAGAGACGCCAGGCAAGGTTGGAACTCGCGGAGGCGATCAGTAGAAGGCGGCCTTGCGCCCGTGCCACCACGCGGTGTGCACGAGCACCACGACGCTGACCAGCAGCTGGGCGCCGAGGATCAGGGCGGCTGGCAGGCTCCACGCGATCGCGTCCTGCCGGATCGGCCCCTGGATCGACTCGATCTGACCGAGCGCCATCAGGAACGGATTGACCAGCACCATGCTGCCGATCATCGCGAAGGTGTTCCAGCCTTCCGACTCGACCTGCATCGCGACCGCCAGCGACACGCTGTAGGCGAGCAGGATGTGGCCGAAGAGCAGCGTGGCCAGGATCACCAGGCCGTCGGGCAGCGGCGTGCTCAGGATCACCACCAGCGTGCCCAGCAACAACACGCAGAACGGCACGCCGAAGGTCAGCAGGTTGCCGAGCAGCTTGGAGATCGTGAAGTCCAGCGGCGACACCGGCAGGCTCATCACGAAGGCGAGGGTCTGCTCCTTGCGTTCGACGAGCAGCGAGTTCGAGATGGCGAAACAGGCCGCGGCGACGACCACCACGATCAGCGCCAGCGAGCCGAGGTAGAACGCCCAGGGCCTGGCGAGGCCGAGCAGGGTCAAGGCCCCCAGGCCCGCCAGCACGTAGGCCGCGAGCTGCTTCTCGAAGAGCTGCCAGTCCTTGAGGATCAGCAGGCGGATCACGGGGCGATTCAGGTTCACGCGGCACCTCCGGTGCGCACGGCGGTCACGAAGATGTCTTCCAGCGCCATCGGGTCGACCCGCTGCACGCTGAGGCCGGCGGCCGACAGGCGCTGCGGCAGGTCCTCGCTCCAGGCCCTCACCTTGATCTCGACCTGGCTGCCGGCCGCGCGCACCTGCGCCAGCTCCGGCCAGCCGGAAACCTCGGCGGCGCCGCCGCCGAGGCAGAGCACCCGGCGCCAGTTGTCGAGGAAGCGCTCCTTGTCGGCGTGGGCGACCAGCCGGCCCTGGTGCAGGAAGGCGATGCTGTCGGCGAGCCGCTCGACGTCGTGGGTGTTGTGCGAGGAGAACAGCACGCTGCGGCCCTCGTCACGCAGCACGTCCGCGAGCGTCTCGAGGACCTCGGCGCGGGCGACCGGGTCGAGGCCGGTGGTGGGCTCGTCCAGCAGCAGCAGGCGCGGGCGCCGGCTCAGGCACAACAGCAGCAGGGCTTTCACCCGCTGACCGTGCGAGTACCCGCCGAGTGGCTGCGCCGGTCGGAGGTCGAAGCGACGGATCAGCTCGCTCGCGTAGGCGTGGTCCCACGCGGGGTAGATCCGGCGCACGAGCTCGATGTGCCAGTCGAGGCTGCGACCCCGGTAAAGCCGCATGTCCTCGGAGGCGAACCCGATGTCGCGCTTGGCGGCGACCTGGGCCTCGGGCAGCCGGTGGCCGAGGACCTCGATCGAGCCCGCGTCCGGCGCGGCGAGCCCAGTCAGCAGGCGCAGCAGCGTGGTCTTGCCGGCACCGTTGACACCGACGAGGCCCATCACCTGGCCCTCGGGCAGGCTCAGGTCGACATCCTGCAGGGCGAACTCGGGATAGCGCTTGCACAGCCCGGACACGGCGAAGGCGGCCGTCATGAATCGGTTCCTTTCGAACGGAGAGCGGGCTCGGGGGTGGGCTCGAGCGCGACGTCGAGCCGGTGGTGCAAGGCAGAGCGGTCGAGGCCGAGGCGAGCGCCGACGTCGATCGCCCTGCGCAGGTGCTGCGAGAGCTCGCCCTCGAGGCGCCCGCGAGCCGGCTCGGGGCGGTCGGCGACGACCGAGCCTTTGCCGTGGCGGGTGTGAATCAACCCCGCGCGCTCCAACTCCTCGTACGCGCGCTTGACGGTGATCACGCTGACGCCGCTCCCGGCCGCCAACTCACGAATCGACGGCAGCGGCTGGCCCGGACCCCAGTCGCCGGCCATCACACGGGCGGTGATCTGGTCGACGATCTGCTGGTACATCGGCCGCGAATCGGCGGCCGAGAGCAGGATCAGGGCGTCACTGTGCATCTGTACTATGCACAGTATGCACAGCCAAGGCGGAACGTGCAAGCCCCCTCGCGGGGGTTCAGAACTTGATGCGGACGCGAGCGGCGATGCCGCCCCCGGGGGTGGGAACCAGAGCCACCGGCGGCCCCGGCCAGGTCTCCACCCGACGCCAGCGAGCCCCGGGCGCCAGCGGCCTGCTAGGCTGCCGGGGCGGCGCTCGGCCACGGGCCGCCCCCGGGGGGAACTCATGACTGCCGACCTGGCGCAGATCCGCCGGATCCAGCGGCCACACCCGCGACTCGTGAAGCTGTACCTGCTCGCGGCGCTGCTCGGCAGCGTCTCGACCTGCGGCCTCGGGTTGCCGGTCGCGCTGATCGCGCTGATCCCGCTGCTGATCCGCTACAACACGCTGCGCTACCGCTTCGACGACAACGGGGTCGGGGTCAGCTGGGGCTGGCTGTTCCGCAGCGAGTCCTACCTGACCTACGGCAAGATCCAGGACATCCACCTGAACCGCGGCCTGCTGGAGCGCTGGCTGGGGCTGGGCACCGTCGAGGTGCAGACCGCGTCGGGCAACGCGGGTGCCGAGATCAGCTTCATCGGCCTCACCGAGTTCGACGCCGTGCGCGACTTCCTGTACAGCCGCATGCGGCGTGGCAAGGGGCTGCCGACCGAAGGCGCGGCGGCCCCCGCGAAAGGCCCGTCATCGGGCGCTCCCGACGAAGCGCTGGCCGTGCTGAGCGAGATCCGCGACGAGGTGGCCGCGCTGCGCCGCCAGCTCCAGAAGGGCCCGTCGGGAGGCGGGAGCCAGCCGTGACCCGCTGGTGGATCGAGCTCGCGCGAGGCTGGCTGAAGCTGCCCGCCGGAGACCCCGTGCTGCCGGGCGACCCGCAGCGCCGCATCTCCTGGAACCCGGGCCAGGGCTACCTGCGCTACGCCCTCGTCGGCCTGGCCGCGAGCAGCGTCGTCAGCGTCCCGTTCGCCCTGCTGCTGATCGCCGCGGGTGTCACGTCGCTGGTCGCGCCTGCGGGCGACGCCGGGCGCTCGGCCGGGGCGGTCACCGGTTTCGTGCTGACGGGCGGCGGCGGCGCGATCCTGCTGTCGACGGCCCTCCGCTACGCCGTGATCCGGCTCGAGCTCGACATGCTGCGCTACACGCTGACCGACCAGGCGCTGCGCCTGCGGCGCGGCGTCGTCGAGGTCGAAGAGGTGACCCTTTCCTACGTGAACGTGCAGAACGTCCGGTTCGTCCAGGGCCCCCTGCAGCGCTACTTCGGCATCGCCGACCTGCTGGTGGAGACGGCCGGCGGCGGCGCCTCGATGGCGGCCCAGCCGCACGCCCAGCAGCAGGTGGCGAGCCACCGCGGCCTGATCAAGGGCGTCAGCGAGCCGGAGAAGCTGCGCGACCTGATCCTCGACCGGGTGCGCGAGGCGAAGGGCAGCGGCCTCGGCGACAGCCACGAGGACCACGAAGACGAACGTCCGGCGGCGGCCGAGACCTCGCTGGCGAGCCCTGAGGCGCTCGCCCTGTTGCGGGCCATCCGCGACGAACTGGCAGCCGCCCGCCGCGCGGCCGACGCGAGCTGACGCAGAGGCTGGCCGCAGGCGAGCGGCCTGCGCCCTACCGGTGCGGGTCGGGGACGACGGCCGGCTCGGAGACCGGGGTGACCGGGGGATCCGGGACCGGCTGGGCGACCGCCGTGCGGGGGCCGCCCGTGGGGTCGAAGCGGCCGGGCTGCACGCGTTCCGCGAGCTGGGCCATCGGCTTGTCGAGGAAGGCCAGGAACGGCTTCGGGTAGACGCCGATCCAGAAGCACAGCACGACGAGCGGCGCGAGCGTCACGATCTCGCGGGTGTTGATGTCCTGGAGCGAGCGGTTCTCCTCGTGGGTGATCTCGCCCCAGAACACGCGCTGGTAGAGCCACAGCAGGTAGGCGGCGCCGAGCACGATGCCGGACACCGCGAAGTAGGCCCAGATCGGCTGCGCCGCGTAGGCGCCCATCAGGATCATCACCTCGCCGACGAAGCCGTTGAGCAGCGGCAGCCCCATCGAGGCGAGGAACAGGATGAGCGTCAAGGTCGCGTAGATCGGCATCACCTTGGCGAGGCCGCCGAACTGGCTGATCTCCTTGGTGTGGCGGCGCTCGTAGATCATGCCGACGATCAGGAACAGCCCGCCCGTCGACAACCCGTGGTTGATCATCTGCAGCACGCTGCCCGAGAGCCCGACCGGGTTGAGCGCGAACATGCCGAGCATCACGAAGCCGAGGTGGCTGACCGACGAGTACGCCACCAGCTTCTTCATGTCCGTCTGCACCAGCGTGACGAGCGCGGCGTAGACGATGCCGATGATCGACAACGTCGCCATCAGCGGCACGAACTGCAGCGTGGCGTAGGGCAGCAGCGGCAGCGAGAAGCGCACGAAGCCGTAAGTGCCCATCTTCAGCAGGACGCCGGCCAGGATCACGGAGCCCGCGGTCGGGGCCTGGGTGTGGGCGTCGGGCAGCCAGGTGTGGAACGGGAACATCGGCACCTTGATCGCGAAGCCCAGGAAGAAGGCGAGGAAGACCCAGATCTGCAGGTCCGCCGGGACGCCCATCTCCAGCCACTTCGTCAGGTCGAAGGTGCCGGTCTGCTCGAAGCCGGGCAGCAGGCGCGAGCGGAAGTAGAGGGCGAGGATGCCGAGCAGCATCACCACCGAGCCGACCAGCGTGTAGAGGAAGAACTTGATCGCGGCGTAGAGCCGGTTCTCGCCGCCCCAGATGCCGATCAGGAAGTACATCGGCACCAGCATCACTTCCCAGAACACGTAGAACAGGATCAGGTCGAGCGCGCAGAAGACGCCGATCATGCCGACCTGCAGCAGCAGCAGGAACACGTAGTACGAGCGCACGCGGTCGGTGATGGCGCTCCACGAGCAGTAGATGCCGATCATGCCGAGCAGCGTGGTCAGCAGGATCAGGAGCGCCGACACGCCGTCGATGCCGAAGTGGTAGCTGATGCCGAGCGAGGGGATCCACTCGTGGCGCTCGACGAACTGGAAGCCGTCCGCGCCGCGGTCGAACCAGAACCACAGCGGCAGGCTGACCAGGAAGCCGGTGACGCCGAAGAAGTTGGCGGCGGCGCGCGCGCGCACGGCGTCCTTGAACGGCGGCAGCAGCAGCACTGCCGCGCCGAGGAGCGGCCAGAACGTGATGATCGAAAGCAGGTTCTCGCGGAGGAAATCCATGGTCGCCCCTAGTAGGTCGCCAGCCGGGTGAGCCCGACGAGCAGCAGCACGCCCATCGCCGAGTAGAGGATGTAGTGCTGCACGAAGCCGTTCTGCAGGTGCCGCGCGTAGTAGCTGCCGTTGTCGAAGGCGTGGCCCGTGAGGTTGACCAGGCCGTCGACCACGTAGCGGTCCCACAGGTTGGAGAGCTTCGAGATCACGTCGCGGGTGAACCAGGCGAGGCCGTTGACGCCGAGCCCCGGCTTCACCTCGCCGCCGCCGCCGTCGACGAACAGCTTGTCGGTGCCGTGCAGGGCGTGACCGCCGCCGAGCGCCACGCCGCGCACGAAGACCTTGCCGTAGAGCTCGTCCACCCAGTACTTGTTGAGCAGCAGCCGGTGGGCCGGGGCGAAGGTCTTCGCGAGGCCCGCGGCGCGCGACTGGTCCGCTCCGCCGTAAAGCATCCAGGCGACGCCGATGCCGGCCGCCGCCACCGCGATCGAGACGCCCATCAGCAGCAGCTCGGTGCCGTGGCCGCCGTCGTGGCCGGCCGCCGCGCCGTGGCCGCCCAGGCTCGCGATGGCCGGGTGCAGGAAGTGCTCGATCCAGTTGGAGCCGCCCAGCGCGGCCGGGATGCCGAGCAGGCCGGCCGTCACCGCGCCGACGGCGAGCAGCGCCAGCGGGATCGTCATCACCTTCGGCGACTCGTGCAGGTGGTGCTCCTGCTCGTGGGTGCCGCGGAAGGACCCGGAGAAGGTCAGGTGGTAGAGCCGGAACATGTAGAACGCGGTCATCCCGGCGGTGACCAGGCCCACCGCCCACACGAGCTGCCCGTAGCCGCCGTGGCTGAAGGCCAGCCACAGGATCTCGTCCTTCGAGAAGAAGCCGGCCAGCGGCGGAATGCCGGCGATCGCGATGCAGCCGATCAGCATCGTCGCGTGGGTCCACGGCAGCTTCTTGCGCAGGCCGCCCATCTTCGGCAGCTCCTGCTCGCCGGACATCGCGTGGATCACGGAGCCGGCGCACAGGAACAGCAGCGCCTTGAAGAAGGCGTGGGTGCCGAGGTGGAACACGCCGGCCGAGAAGGCGCCGACGCCGCAGGCCAGGAACATGTAGCCGAGCTGGCTGACGGTCGAGTAGGCCAGCACCCGCTTGATGTCGGTCTGGACCAGGCCGATCGAGGCCGCGAAGATCGCGGTGAAGGCGCCGACCAGCGCCACGACCAGGAGCGCGTTGGGCGCCAGCACGTAGAGCGCCGACGAGCGCGCGACCATGTACACGCCGGCGGTGACCATCGTGGCCGCGTGGATCAGGGCCGAGACCGGGGTCGGGCCCTCCATCGCGTCGGGCAGCCAGACGTAGAGCGGGACCTGCGCGCTCTTGCCGCAGGCGCCGAGGAACAGCATCAGCGCGGCGAAGGTCAGCGGCCCGTCCCAGCCCGCCTCGGCGTGGCCGCCGGCGAGGGCCGCGGTCAGCGTCGCGAAGTCGAGGCTGCCGAAGTTCACGAACAGCGTGAACAGGCCGATCAGGAAGAAGGCGTCGCCGACGCGGTTGACGATGAACGCCTTCTTGCCGGCGTCCGCCGCGCTCTGCTTGTGGTACCAGAAGCCGATCAGCAGGTAGGAGCAGAGGCCGACGCCCTCCCAGCCGACGAACAGGACCAGGAAATTGGCGCCCATCACCAGCGTCAGCATCGAGAACATGAACAGGTTCAGGTACGAGAAGAAGCGCGCGTAGCCGGGGTCGTGGGCCATGTAGCCGGCCGCGTAGACGTGGATCAGGAAGCCCACGCCGCAGACGACCATCAGCATCACCGACGACAGCGGGTCGACCCGCAGCGCCCAGTCGATGGCGAACGGGCGCGGGCCCGCCACGGTCTCGGCCATGCCGCCCGGGATCCACGAGAACAGCACCTGGCCGATCTGGTGGCCGGGACTGCCAGCGGCCTCGATCACCGCGAAGATCGACAGCAGCAGCGAGAGGGCGACGGTGCTCCAGGCGACGGCCGTGACGAACGGCTTCGGCTTCGCGAGGCGGGTCCCCACGGCGAAGTTGAGGACGAACCCGAGGAGCGGGAGAAGGGGGATCAGGAAGAGGTATCCGCTCATGGCTCCTTGTTTCAGGTGTTGGAGCGACGGAGCAACGTCGTTCGACCGGGGGGATGCTAGCAGAAAGCGGGCCAGCCCCCGGCCGAGTTCAGCCCTTCGGCGGGTGTTCGGTGCGGCCGGCGAGCAGATCGGCCACGTGGGGCAGCAGCGGCACGAGGCACGACAGGCCGTCGCGCACGCCGGACGGGCTGCCCGGCAGGTTGACGATCAGGCAGGTCCCGCGCAGGCCCGCGACGCCGCGCGAGAGCGGGGCCAGTGACGTGCGCTGAAGACCCTGAGCCCGAAGGAGTTCGGCGATTCCCGGGGCCTCCCGCTCGAACACGTCGCGGGTCGCTTCCGGGGTGACGTCGCGGGCCGCGAAACCCGTCCCGCCGGTGGTCAAGACGAGGTCGGCCTCCATCGCCAGCAGGCGCAGCGCCGCGGCGATCTCTGCGCGCTCGTCGGGCACGACCCGGCAGGCGATCACCTCGTGGCCGGCATCGCGCAACGCCTGCGCCGCCTCGGCGCCGGAGCGGTCCTCGCGCACGCCCCGCGCCACCCCGTCCGAAACCGTCAGCACCGCCGCCCGCATGTTGACGAGAGCTTACACGCCCGATCGCCGGTCGCTGTTATAGAGTGGGAGCATGCTCCCCTTCGTGCTGTCGCTGTTGCTGGCCCAGGCCGCCGCCCCCGCCGTCGAGGTCCGGGCGCTCGACGCCGCGTTCTTCGACAAGGCGGGGGTGCCGGTCACCGACCTCACGTCCGAGGAGGTCGCGGTCGTCGAGAACGGCACCGCGCGCGCGACGCTGTCGTTTCGTCGCGACGAACGGCCGCTGCACCTCGTGGTGCTGGTCGACAGCTCGCAGCCGCTCGGCAGCGACTTCCGGCAGCAGTTCGTGAACGCGGTGGCGGCGGCGATCGCGCGGCTGCCCGAGGGCACGCGCTACGCGCTGTGGACGACGGGCGACCGGCCGACGAAGCTGGTCGACTTCACGGACGACCGCAGCCTGGCGGCGCCGGCGCTGCGCCGCGTGTTCCCGCAGGGCGGCAACCGCGTGCTCGATGCCATCGTCGAGGCGGGCGAGGCGCTGCGCGAGACCGCCGAAGGCGCGCGGGCGGCGATGCTGATCGTGTCCGGCGTCGGCATCGGCTTCACCGACGTCCCCCGACACCGGGTCGTCGACGAGGGGCTGCGCCACCCCGTGCGCTACCTGGTGCTGCAGGTCTCCGACCTCGGCACCCCCGAAGGCGGCGAGGTCAGCCGCTTCGACTACGAGTACGTGTTCAACACCCTCGCCAGCCGCAGCGGCGGCCGCCACGAGACGGTGCTCTCGTCGATGGCGGTGTCGAAGGCGCTGCCCGCGCTGGCGGCCGAGCTGGCGGCGGGCTACCGCGTCGTCTACGACGCGCTGCCCGGCGCGAAGAAGCGCAAGCTGGAGCTGACGGTGGCCCGCCCCGGCGTGGTCGCCCGCTTCGGCGAGAGCGTGCCGGCCCGCGAACCGTGAGCACGCCCCGCCGCCTGTTCCTCGGCTCGCTGCTCGGGGCCGCCGCGCTGCCGCTGCGCGGCCAGGCGCCGCCGCGGCCGCGCGCCACGCCACGGCCGCCGGTCTTCGAGGTCGAGATCGACGTCATCAACCTGACCGTCTCGGTCACCGACGCGGCGGGCCGCTACACGACCGGCCTCGGCCGCGACGACTTCGCCGTCTACGAAGACGGCGTGCGCCAGGAGCTGTCGCTGTTCACGGCCGACCGGCTGCCGATCTCGCTGTGCGTGATGATCGACTGCTCGGCCTCGATGGACCAGAAGCTGAAGGCGGCGCAGCAGGCGGCGAAGCGCTTCATCGGCACCCTGCAGCCGGGCGACACCGCGCAGGTCGTGCAGTTCAACGACCGCCGCACCGTGCTGCAGGACTACACGGGCGACCGCGAGGCGCTCGGGCAGGCGATCGGCCGGCTGGAGGCGTGGGGCTCGACCTCGCTCTACAACGCGGTCTACGTGAGCCTCAAGGAGCTGGGCCGGCAGCGCGACCGCGAGCTGCGCCGCCGCGCCGTCGTGCTGCTCTCCGACGGCGAGGACACGACGTCGCTCGTCAACGACGAGCAGGTGATCGACCTCGCCAAGCGCACCGAGGTGGCGATCTACTCGATCTCGCTGCGCGAGCGCGGCTTCGAGAACCGCGGCCAGAGCTTCAGCCAGGCCGCTTACGTGCTCTCCACGCTGGCCCGCGACACCGGCGGCCAGGTCCACTTCCCGACCGGGATCTCGGAACTCGACACCGTGTACGACCGCATCGCGGAGGAGCTGCGCTCGCAGTACAGCCTGGGCTACGTGTCGACCAACAAGCGCCGCGACGGCAAGTGGCGGCGCATCGTCGTCCGGGTGCCGAGCCGCGACGACGTGGTGCTCCGCGCCAAGCTCGGCTACTTCGGACCGGCCTGATCATTCTGGAGTCGCGGAGCCGCCTGGCGGCGTCTCCGCGCTCCTCGGGGGCTCCGTCGGAGACGCAGCCTCCTCCGCCCCCGAACCCCCAGGCGCCCTACTCGACCCAGACGCGGATGCGTTCGGTGTCTTTCTCGACCTCGACGAGGGGCTGACCCTTCTGGAGCTGGGCCAGGACCTCCTTGAGCTTGAGGCCGCAGTGGGGCTCCTTCGCGGCCTTGTCGCCGCAGCTCCAGTGCACCGGCGCCTCGTCGCCGAAGATCTCGACCACCGCCAGCGGCAGGTTGACGCTGACGCGGCGCTTGCCGCTCGCCTTGTCGAAGACCTCGACCTTGAACCAGGTCGGCTTCTCCCCGCGCGTCGCGTTCGCCGGGTTCGCGGCCGGCGTCGCCTTCGCGGCCGGCGTCGCCTCCACCTGCGGCGCCGCCTGGGTGGCGCGCTTCACGACCTCGAGGTCGTCGTCGGCCGCGAAGGCCGTCAGCCCGAGCGACGCGCACACGCCCAGCGCGATCGCGATTGCCTTCTTCATCCCGCCCTCACTCGATCCAGATCTGCACCCGGTCGCCTTCGCCCTCGACCTCGAGGATCCGCGTCGGCGGCAGCGCGCGCAGCTTGTCCCACAGCGAATCGGCGTCGTAGCCCTCGGCGCGCAACTCGCGGCGCACGTCGTCGGGCAGCGCCTTGAACAGCAGGTCGGCCAGCGCGAACGGCACGTTGATCGACACCTTCGGCTGGCTCTGGCCGCGCTCGAAGACCCGCACCTTGACCCACTCCGCGCGCCCCGCCCGCGGCGCCGGCGGGGCGGTGCCTCCCCCGCCCCCGGCGAGCGAGGCCGGGTCGAGCCGCAGCAGGTGGAGGCGGGCGCGGTCGACCAGGTCGGGATCGCGCTCGCTGGCCACGATCTCGCGCAGCACCGGCACCGCCAGCGCCCCCGCCTCGCCGCCGAGCCCGGCGACCTGCAGTGCCGCGAAATAGCGCACGGTGCGGTTGCGGTCGCCGAGCGCCTCGCGCAGCGGGTTGAGGTAGTTCGCCCTGCCGCCGCGGTAGAGCCGCGCGGCCAGCGACACCCGCGCGGTGCGCGCCTCCTCGACGAGCGTCGAGTCGGCCGGGCGCCGGGTCAGGAAGCTCGTGTACTCGCGGAACGCGCGCTCGTGCTCGCCGGCCCCCTCGCTGCAGCGCGCCACCCAGTAGGCGGCCGCGTCGGCCTCGGGACCGCGGCCGGCGGCGAGCGGTTCCCAGATCGCGCGCGCCTCCGGGTAGCGCTTGTCGAAGAACAGCGCCTTGGCGCTGCGCACGTCGGCTTCCGCCGGAGCGGTGGCGGACACCGGCGCCGCGGCCAGCGCCGCGCACAGCAGGAACAGGGCCGCGCGCTTCGTCCGCTTCATCCCTGGAGCTCCCGGGCCAGCAGGTCGGCCTTCATGATCAGCCGGCGGCGGCGGATCTCCTCCTGCACCGGCCGCAGGTCGGAGCGGCGCACGGCAGCGGGCAGTTCCGCCACCTCGCGCAGCACGTCGGAGACGTCGTCGAGCAGCGGTCGCGCGCCGGCCACGGCGTCGTGGTCGAGGTCGACGAGCAGCGCTCGTCGCTCGAGCAGCACGCGGCTGCGGGCCGTCTCGTCGGCCAGGTTCAGCGTGCCGCCCGGGTGGCCGGCGTCGATCGGCGTGGCGACCGCCACCAGCAGCGCCTGGGCGTCGTCGAGGTAGCGCGCGGCCTGCTCGCGGGCCAGGTTGCGCTCGATCCGGTCCAGCAGCTCCGGGCTGACCGCCGCCTGCGGCTCTGCCACGCTCGTGCCCGGGGCGGCAGCGCGCTCGCCACCCGGCATCGTCATCATCATCGCCAGCGCGGCGCAGGCGAGGAGCGAGGCGGCGCCGGCCGCCAGCCGCCAGCGCGGCGCGCGGGCAGCGGCGGCCCTGGCGTCGAGCTCCGCCCGCACCCGGGCCGCGAGCGCCCCGGCCGCCAGCGGCGGCTCGCTCCACAGGTGCTCGTCGCGCGGGATCGCGTCGAGCGCGGCGCGCAGCGCCTCGTGCTCGGCCCGGCACGCCGCGCAGCCGTGCAGGTGGCGCACGGCGCGGTCGCGCTCGCGGCCCGTGAGGGCGCCGGTCGCCAGCAGGGCCGTCGCGCGCTGGTGGTGGTGATGGAACAGGCGGGCGAGGGGATTCATGGGCGCAGGTCCAGCAGCCGCTGCCGCACGCGCTGGAGCGCGCGATGCAGGCTGCTCTTGACGGTGCCGAGCGAGAGCCCGAGGGTGCGGGCGATCTCGTCGAGACTGTGCTCCTCGTAGTGGCGCAGCACGAACACGGCGCGCTGGGTCGCGGGCAGGCCGCGCAGCGCCGCGTCGACGCGGGCCCGCGTCTCGCGGCCGGCGACGCCGCGGTCGGGCGCCGGCTGCACGCACTCGAGCGCCTGGTCGTGGTCGCCTTCGGCCAGCGGCTCCATGAAGCGGCCGCGCCGCTTGCTGCGCCGGTAGCGGTCGATCGCCTGGTTGACCAGGATGCGGGTCAGCCACGGGCCGACGTCCGCGCTGTCGCGCCAGGAGCCGGCCCGCTCGACCACCTTGACGAACGCCTCCTGCACGCAGTCGAGCGCGTCGTCGGGGTCGCGCAGGTACGACAGCGCGATCCGGTACAGGCGGCGGTAGTGGCGCTCGACCAGCGGCGCGAGCGCCTCGCGGTCGCCTGCCACCAGCCGCGCCATCAGCTCGCGATCGCTGGCTTCCACGGGGATCGGGGCCGAGGATGCCACGAGCGGGGCCGCGTCGAGGCTCACCGCAACCATACGAGCACCCGCTCGCCCGGCTCCGCTTCTTCGAGCTCGAAGAGCACGCCGAGCCCCGCGCGGTCCAGGTCGCGCACCGACAGGCGCCGGGCGAGCCGGGCGCTCACGCCGCCCTCGTCGCCGGGGTCGCGCTCGCGGTCGAACTTGCGGACCAGCCACATCGGCACCCGCGCGCGCACGAGCCGCTTCTCCTCGGCGCTCCACACCAGGGCGCCCAGCTCGTGGGGAGGGCCGGGCCGCCCCTGAAGGCGCAGCGCCTCGCGCCGGGCCTGCGCGAACGCCGGGCCGGGGTCGGACATGCGCGCCACCTCCACCCGCAGGCAGCCGAGCAGCGGCAGCAGCAACAGGCCGGCCAGCAGGCGGACGCTCCTCACACCCGGATAACGCCCGAGGCCGGCGCCGGGTTCCCGGCCGGGTCGGGGCTTGAGGTAACATGCTAAGTCTTTGAAGAACAACCGCTTGCCGCAGAGAGACGAAGCCTTCGACTTCGCCGTCAAGGACACCTGGCGGATCTTCCGCATCCTCTCGGAGTTCGTCGAGGGCTTCGAGCGACTGTCGGGGCTGCCCAAGGGCGTGACCATCTTCGGCTCGGCGCGCACCGCGCCCGACGACCCCTGCTACGCGGAAGCCGAGGCGATGGGCCGCGCGATCGCGAAGGCGGGCTACCCCGTGATCACTGGCGGCGGCCCCGGGATCATGGAGGCCGCCAACAAGGGCGCACTCGAGGCCGGCGGCGAGTCGGTCGGCCTGGCCGTCGAGCTGCCCCACGAGCTGCGCCCCAACCCGTACCTGACGACCACGCTCTCCTTCCGCTACTTCTTCGTGCGCAAGGTGATGTTCGTCAAGTACTCGCGCGCGTTCGTGATCCTGCCTGGCGGCTTCGGCACCCTCGACGAGCTGTTCGAGGCGGTGACGCTGATCCAGACGAAGAAGATCGAGCCCTTCCCCGTGATCCTGGCCGGCTGCGGCGACTACTGGGACGGCCTGCTGTCGTGGCTGTCGGGGCGGGTGGTCGGCGGCGGCAACGTCACGGCGGACGAGATGAAGGTGCTGCGGCGCGCGGAGACTCCAGAAGAGGTCCTGCGCATCGTGGCCGAGACCTGAGGCGTAGCGAGGAGCGACGAGAGATGGCGTACACGATCACCCTGATCCCTGGCGACGGCATCGGCCCCGAGGTGGCGGCCGCGGCGGTACGCGTGTTGAGCGCGACCGGCCTGCAGTTCGAGTGGGAGACCCAGCACGCCGGGTTGCAGGCGCTGGCCACCCACGGCAGCGCGCTGCCCGAGGCGGTGCTGACCTCGATCCGCCGCAACAAGGTGGCGCTCAAGGGCCCGACCGAGACCCCGGTCGGCTCCGGCCACCGCTCGATCAACGTGGCGCTGCGCAAGGAGCTCGATCTCTACGCCAACGTGCGGCCGGTCGAGACCCTGCACGGGGTCAAGAGCCGCTACGACGGCGTCGACCTGATCATCGTCCGGGAGAACACCGAGGACCTCTACTCCGGCCTCGAGCACGTGGTGGTGCCGGGCGTCGTCGAGTCGATCAAGATCATCACGGAGAAGGCCTCGACCCGGATCGCACGCTACGCGTTCGAGTACGCGCGCACCCACGGCCGCAAGCGCGTCACCGCGGTGCACAAGGCCAACATCATGAAGCTCTCGGACGGCCTGTTCCTCGACTGCGCGCGCGGCGTGGCGAAGGACTACCCCGAGATCCGCTACGACGAGATCATCGTCGACAACTGCTGCATGCAGCTCGTGCTCGACCCGACCCGCTTCGACATGCTGCTGCTCGAGAACCTCTACGGCGACATCGTCTCCGACCTGTGCGCCGGCTTCATCGGCGGGCTGGGCATGGCGCCCGGCGCCAACATCGGCGAGTACGGCGCCATCTTCGAGGCCGTCCACGGCAGCGCGCCCGACATCGCGGGCAAGAACATGGCCAACCCGATCGCGCTGGTGCTGTCGGCCGCGATGATGCTCGACCACCTCGGCGAGCACGCGGCGGCCGACCGCGTGCGCGGCGGCGTCGACGCGGTGCTCAAGGGCGGCACCAAGCTGACCCGCGACCTCGGCGGCAAGGCCGGCACCACGGAGATCGCGGAGGCGATCGCCGCGGCAATGTAGCCTCCGCTACTTCTCGTCCTTCTTCTTCTCGTCGCCGCCGAACACGGCCCCGAGCGCCCAGTTGACGAGCGCGATCACCAGGCTGCCGAGCATGCCGGCGATCAGCCCGTCCACCGTGTAGCTCGGCATCAGCCAGGCGAAGGCCATCAGCAGCAGGCCGTTGAGGACGAAGTAGAAGAGGCCGAGGGTGACGATCAGCGCCGGCAGCGAGAGCAGCATCACCAGCGGCCGCACGACCAGGTTGAACAGCCCGAGCGCGGCGCCGGCCAGCAGCAGCTGCAGCACGTCGCCCTCGAAGCGGATGCCGGGCACCACCTGGGTGGCGAGCAGTGCCAGGGCGTTGCCGACGATGCGGGCGATCACCTTCATCGAGGGGCTATCATACCGGCTCCCGTGCCCCGCCCTGCGCCTCGCGCCGCCGACCCCGCCGCCGAAGTGGTCGCGTTCCGCCACGAGCTGCTGGAGCTGCTGGCGCAGCAGCCGCCCGACGACGCGGAGCTGCTCGAGATCCTGGCTCGCCACGAGGCCCACGGCCACCCGGTGTACTCGGCGCTGCTGTCGATCCTGGTCCACCTCGACTTCTCGGAGGCCACGGCGCGCCGCCACTGGAAGCGGATCCTCGGCCACCGCGCGCTGCTGCGAGAGCGGCTGGGGCGCGATCCGGGCCTGCGGGTGGCGCTGCTCGACTACTTCGCCAACTTCGCGAAGGAGCTGCGCAGCCCGACGGTGATCGAGATCTCGATCTTCGAGCGCACCGAGCGCTCGGCGGTCAGCGACGGGTTGACCGGCCTGTACAACCACGCCTTCTTCGCCCAGGCCCTGCGCCGCGAGGTGTTGCGCGCCCGGCGCCACGGCCACGCGCTCTCGCTGCTGCTGTTCGACCTCGACAACTTCAAGAAGGTCAACGACAGCCGCGGCCACCTCGCCGGCGACCGGGTGCTGGTCAAGGTGGCCGCCCTGGTCCAGTCGTGCGTGCGCGAGATCGACGTCGCCGCGCGCTACGGCGGCGAGGAGTTCGCGGTGATCCTGCCCGACACCTCCGGCCCCGGCGCCCACGTCGTGGCCGAGCGCATCCGGCGCCGGATCGACGACCACTTCCGCCGCGGCAAGGGTCCGCGGGTGACGATCTCCGGCGGCGTCGCCAGCTTTCCGGAGGACGGCTCGGCGCCCGAGCACCTGATCGAGCGGGCCGACGCCCTGCTCTATCGTTCGAAGGCGGAGGGCAAGAACCGGGTGCTGCTCTCGGCCGGCGAGCGCCGCCGCCACCTGCGGCTGCCGGCCTCGGTGCCGGTGCGGCTGCAGGCCCGCGCCGGGCGCGGCCGTGGGCGGGTGCAGAACGTGTCGGCGGGCGGCCTGCTGGTGCGGCTGCCGCAGCCTCCCGCCCTGGGCGAACAGGTGCACGTCGCGGTCGGCGGCGAAGCGATGGTGGGCGAGGTCGTGCGCGTGCTGCCGGCGCCCGACCGCGACGGGCAGTACGAGGTGGGCCTGCGCCTGCTGGCCGAAGACGCGCGGCTGCCGGAGCGCGTGCGCCCCTGACCCGGCCGCTCGCCCTGGCCCTGGCGGCGGCGGTCGCGAGCTTCGCCGCGGGCTCCGAGCGACCGCTGCCCGACGGCGACGCGGTCGCCCGCGGCCTGGTCGAGAACACCCGCCGCCGCGAGAAGGCGCTCGACGCCTACACCTACGACCTCGTCGAGACCCGCGAGGAGCTGCACTCCGACGGCCGGGTCAAGTCGCGCAAGACCCGCAAGCTGCTCGTCACCCACGTCGAAGGACGCCCGGTGCGACGCCTGGTCGCGGAGAACGGCGCGCCGCTGCCGCCCGCGCGCCAAGCGGAGGTGGACCGGGAGGCCGCGCAGAAGGCCGACGCGATCCGCCGCGGCGACGTGCTGGTCGAGGACCCGGTGCCGCGTCTTTCGCGCATCCTCGAGCGCTACGCGTTCCGCTCCGTGGCCCGCGAGGACGGTTTGCTGGTGCTCGCGTTCGCGCCGCGCCCGGGCAAGCGCGACATCGAGAACGACAACGTGCTGCGCCGGGTCCACGGCCGGCTGTGGGTCGACGAGGCGCGCGGCGAGCTGGTGCGGGCGCGGACGCACAACGAGGGCTCGATCAAGTGGGCGCTCGGCCTGGGCGCGAAGGTCAGGACGCTGACGCTGTCGATGGAGTTCGCGCCGGTCGACGACGTGTACCTGCCGCGGCGGGTCGAGACCGAGGTCGCCGGGCGGGTGCTGCTGTTCAAGGGCTTCCACAAGCGCCAGGTCCACGAGTACGGCAACTACCAGCGCTTCTCCGTCAGCTTCGAAGAGACGATCGCGACCCCTTCGCCGACGCCGTGAGCGCTCAGTACACGAACTCGTCGAGGTCGTAGCGGGCCAGCTTCGGCCCGGCCGGGCCGCGCGCGAGGCCCGCCGTCAGCGCCGCGCGTTGCGCCGCGAGTTCGTCTCCGGTCAGCGGCTCCACGCCCGCGTCGCCGGCGGCGCGCGCGTAGGCGGGGTTCTGGCCGGGCAGCAGGTCGGAGACGTAGACGAGGTCGCCCGCGCGGAGCTGCATGCGCGCGAGCACGTCCGCCGTGCGCTCCGCGTGGGCCGCGGCGAAACGGCGGCCGCCGGCGCCCGCCATCACGATCACGCCGGCCGCGATGCCCGCCGCGTGCAGCGACTCGACCAGCGCGACTGCGTCCCCCGGGTCGCCCGGCTTGGCGAGGAACTCGAGGAGGGCGGGGTCGCCGGTCTCCAGGCCGACGTAGACGCGGCGCAGGCCCAGCGCGGCGTACGCGCGCCACTCGTCGATCTCCTTGCGCTCGCCGGTCCAGGCGTCGACGAACGCGTGCAGGCCGGTGACCGCGCCGGGCGTGGCCGCGAGCGCCGCGCGGCGCTCCGCGGCCGGCAGCGCCGCGTCGACCAGCGGAAACACCTCGCCGACCGCGCGCAGCAACGGCTCGAGCCGCGCGCGCGCGACGCACAGCGCGTTGGCGGCGCCGACGAAGACGCTGCGCCGCAGCGGCAGCGCGGGGCCGAGGTAGTCGCGCACGGCGTGCAGGTGGGCGCGGAACTCGGCCTCCTCGCGCACGCGGAACGCGACGCCCGCGTAGAGCGAGCAGAAGCGGCACTGGTTCCAGGAACAGCCGTCGGTGGCCTGGACGACGATCGCGAGGTACTGGTCGGGCGGCAGGATGCCGAGCGGCGAGTAGATCTCGCGGAAGCGGGCGGCGTCGCCCGCAAGCGCCGCTGCGTCCATCGCGACCACCGTGCGCAGCCGCTCCGCGGCCTCCGCCGGAGCGTCGGCGGGCAGCGCGCGCAGGGCGGCCTCGGCCTCGCGCCGCGCTTCTTCCGCGACCTCGGCCGCGGCGGTCGCGTCGAGCCGGCGGCGGAACGGCGTGGCGACTTCGCCGCGCCAGCGCCGGCCCTTGGCCAGCATCCCGCCGTCGAGCCCGCGGCGGTGGGTGACGCCGTCGCGGACGAGCGCGTAGGGGCGGCCCCCGAGGTCCCACGACGAGACGTCGTGGTCGCCGACCGCCAGCACGGTGGCGTCGGGCGCCGCGCGCAGCCGCGCGGGGCGCCCGAGGACCTCGAACGCGACGGGGTCCAGCGTGCCGGCTTCTTACGCGGCCGCGCCCGCCAGGCCGCCGAGCACGGCGGCGCCGCCGACCGCCATCGCCGTGATGCCGCAGGAGATCGCGAAGCCGACCAGCCACGCGACCACGCAGACCGCGACGGCGCGGCCAGTGCTGCGGTAGTCGAGCACCTGGCGCACCGCGACCACGGACACGTAGATCTGCCAGACCAGGATCGCGAGCGAGATCAGGATGCCGAGGAACGGGATGATCGTGAAGACCCGCAGCAGGCCCGGGGCGGCCGCGAAGCCGAGCACCCGCATCACCTCCGGCACGTCGGCCTTGGTCGTCGGCTCCGGCATCACGTGGACGCCGACGAAGTAGATGAGCGCCGAAGCGATCACCCATCCGATCAGCGACCCGACGATCCCGAACGCGAGCCCGATCGCTCCGCCTTCGCCAAGAGCGCCGATGCCCGACGCGACGGCGGTCGCGGCGACGACGCCGAGGGCGGGGATCAGCGCCTCCTTGTCCGCCTCGATCTCCTCGAAGATGCGCACGTCCGCCTTCAGCGCGCCGACGACCCGATCCGCATAGCTCGACATCTGGTCTCCCCCTCTTCGATTGCCGCGCCCGCATCCTACACGCCCGGGGAGCGGGGCGCCCGCGGGTCGTGCTACTCCGTCGCCAGCCGCCAGGCGGCGGCTTGCTTGTCGTTGCGCACGAGCAGCAGGTCGCCGGCCAGGGCCGGCGGGTTCCAGGTCTTGCCCTCGAGCACGGCGACGCGCGAGCGTTCGACGTGGGCGTCGGGCCGCGGCTCGACCAGCACCAGCTCGCCGCTCTCGGCCATCACCAGGAGCTGACCGCCGACCAGGATCACCTGGCCGTGGCCGTAGCGGCCGGCGCGCCAGCGGCGCTCGCCGGTCTCGGGGTCGACGCAGGTGAGCACGCCGTCGTCGAGGCCGTAGAGGAAGCCCTCGTGCAGCACGACGTTCGTGAACTTGGCCTTGAGCCGCGGGCTCTCCCAGACGAGGCTCGGGCGGATCGCGCCGCCGTCTTCGGCCAGCCGGAAGCGCTTGGCGCCGACCCCGTAGCCGGCGGACACGAGCAGGCCGTCTTCGCCCAGCGCCAGCGGCTTCGACACCTTTTCGCCCTGCTTCGTCCACTCCTGCCGCCACAGCACGGCGCCGCTGTCGGGGTCGTGACCCGTCACGCTCGTGGCGTTCCAGATCACGACCTGCTCGCGGCCGAGCAGGCGGGCGAAGAACGGCGACGAGTAGCTCGCGCGGTCGTCGCCGCCTGCCCATCGGCGCTCGCCGCTGCGCCGGTCGTAGGCGACCAGCGAGCGCCCGCCGGGGCCGCCGGGGTTGACGATCACGAGCTCTCCGCGCACGAGCGGCGAGCCGGCAACGCCCCACTCGGGCACGGTGGCGCCGTTCTCGCTCGCGGTGTCGCGCAGCCACAACCGGCGACCGGTGGCGAGGTCGTGGGCGCTGAGCGTGCCGCGGGCGCCGATCGCGAACACCTCCGCGCCGTCGATCGTGGGCGTCGAGCGCGGGCCGTCGCCGGCCAGGCCCGACGTGTAGTGCGCGGGCCACGACGACAGCCAGCGCACCTTCCCGGTCTCCGCCTCGTAGGCGACCAGCGCCTCCTCGTCGCCGCGCTGCTCGAGCGTCAGCGCCAGCCCGTCGTGCACCGCGAAGCCCGACCAGCCGGCCCCGATCGGCTGCGACCACAGCCGGCGCGGCGCCCGGCTCGCGAAATCGGCGAGGCGCGGGCCGGGCAGCGTCGCGTCGCGGTTCGGGCCCATGAACTGCGGCCAGCCGGGCGCCGGTGTGGCTGCCGGCGCGACGAGCGCCGGCGCCGGCTCCGCGGCCGGGGCGGCCCCGGCTTCGTCGGCGCTCGTCGCGCCCGCACTCGTCTCACGGCTCCCGCCCGCGGGGTCGGAGGCGGGGCCCGGCGTGGGCGTCTCGACGATCGGCGCGGCGGGCGGCGTCGCCGGCGCCGTCGGCAAAGAAGGCGGCGCGGCCCAGCGCGACTCGACCACCGGCACCAGGTCGCCGCTGAAGCCCCGCACGCGGAACAGCGCGAAGAAGGCGGCCACGGCGGCGACGAGGGCCAGCGCGCCGGCGCCGCGCACGCGGGCAGGCAGCCGCGATAAGGCGACGAACCACAGGGCGAGCAGCAGCCCGGCGAGGCCGAGCGTCACCATCGTCAGCGTGACCATCTGCTGCTGGGAGCGCTCGCCGGTTGCCCACACGACGGCGAGGGCGATCAGGGCGAGCGCGGACACGACGGCGGCGGGCCAGAGGCGGGGCTTGTCCATGGTCTTGGAAGCAGGATAACTCACGTCTTTTTGCAGCCCGGCCGCGAACGGCCGCGCGGGGGGCGGCGTATCCTCGGGTCAGTTCTCCGCCGTCAACGCGCGGGCCGCGGTGCGGCCTCGCGCACAGACAACTGCCGCCTACGACGAAGGATCCCGATGACCCTGCCTCGCCCCGCCTCGCTCCTGCTGGCCGTCGCGCTCGCCTGCCCGGCCGTGGCCGAAGACGCCGCACCGCCCGCGCCCTCGGCCACGCCCGATCCCGCGGAAGCCGCGGCCGCCGCCCGCTACGCCGAAAAGGTCGAGGTGATGGGCGAACTGCCGGTGATCCCGCCGTTCGACGAGACGGCGACCAAGCTGCCGGTGCCGGCCCTGAAGACGCCGCTGTCCGTGACCGTGATCCCGCGCAACCTGTTCGAGAGCCAGGTGGCGGTGGTGATGGCCGACGCGCTGCGCAACGCCGCGGGCGCCAACGCCCAGCCGGGCTTCGGCGTGTTCGACTTCTTCACGCTGCGCGGCTTCGACTCGCTCGCGACCGGCCTCGTGCTGACCGACGGCGCGCCCGAGCCGGAGTCGGCGTTCTACCCGCTCTACAACGTGCGCCAGGTCGAGGTGCTGCGCGGGCCGGCCGCCTTCCTCTACGGCGGCAACCCGCTCTCCGGCGCGATCCACCTGCTGCGCAAGCAGCCGAAGCCAGGCCGCTTCGCCGACGTCTCGCTCGGCGGCGGCAGCTTCGGCCACCGCGAGGGCCGGCTCGACGCCAACACCGCGAGCGCGGACGGGCGCTGGGGGCTGCGACTCAACGCGCTGTGGAACGAGAGCGACGGCTACCGCGACGACAAGCCGTCGAAGATGGCCGCGGTCAACCCGGTGGTGACCTTCACGCCTTCGTCGAGCCTGACGATCACGGGCTCCGCCGAGTACGTGCGCTCCGAGCAGTCGCCCGACGCCGGGGTGCCTGTGGTCCAGGGCGCGGCCGTCGACGTGCCGAAGGAGACGTCGTACGACGCGCTCACCTCCTTCTCGGAGCAGGACACGTGGCGGCTGCGGCTCGACGTCGAGAAGAAGCTCTCCGAGTCGCTGCGGCTGCGCAACAAGACCTACTCGACGCGCCTCAAGTGGGATTCCGAGGGCACGCTGCACTCGGGCGTCGCCCCCGACGGCCAGGGCTCGCTGTTCGCGTTCCGCAACCAGACCTATCTCGACGACCACCAGCGCCTGACCGGCAACCAGACCGAGCTCGTGTGGAACGTGAAGACCGGCGCGCTGGAGCACCAGTGGTTGTTCGGGGTGGAGATCTCGCGGCTGCGCGACGACTTCACCCAGGACGTCGCGCTGCTGGCTTCGCTCGACGCCTTCGCGCCGGTCGTGCCCGCGCAGGAGTTCGGCCTGCCGCTGCCGATGTTCGGCCAGCGCGGCGACTCGACGTCCGACGTCTTCGCGGGCTACGCGCTCGACCGCATCCAGGTCTCGGACAAGCTGGAGCTCACGGTCGGCGCGCGGCTCGACTCCATCTCGTTCGAAGACCGGCTGAGCGCCAGCGACCGCGAGGCGACCGAGGTCTCGCCGATGGGCGGAGTCGTGTTCCTGCCGAACAAGGACGTCGCGCTGTACGCCTCGGCCGGCCGCGGCTTCGCGCCGCCGTCGATCCAGGTCGTCGGCCCGCGCGAGCCGGAGACGAGCCGCCAGGTGGAAGCGGGCGTCAAGGTCCAGTTCCTGCAGGGCAAGGCGTTCGCGACCGCGGCGGTGTACCAGCTCGAGCGCGACAACATGGCGATCCCCGACGCCTTCGGCCTCACCCGCCAGCAGGGCGACCAGCGCTCGCGCGGCTTCGAGCTCGAGCTCGCGGCCGAGCACGACGGCTTCTTCGCGACCGCGGCCTACGCCTTCACCGACGCGGAGCTGACCCGCTTCGCCGAGCTCGGCATCATCGGCTTCGACCCCGCGACGTTCCAGCCGACCTACGGCGTGCTCGACCGCTCGGGCAACGCGCCGGCGTTCGCGCCGCGCCACCTCGGCAACCTGTACGCGATGCGCCGCTTCGCGAACGGCTTCGGCGTGGCACTCGGCGCCCGCCTGGTCGGCTCCCAGTTCATCGCCGAGGACAACGCGACGCAGCTCGACTCCTACGTGTTGCTCGACGCCGCGCTCAGCTACCAGAAACGGCAGTGGCGGGCGGTGGTCAGCTTCCAGAACCTGACCGACGAGGAGTACGGCACCCGCGGCTTCTCGACCTACGCCGTGATCCCGGGCAAGCCGTTCTCGGTCCAGGCCCGCCTGGAACTGAACCTGGGGCGCTGAGACACTAGGGCCCATGAGCACGACGACGATTCCCGACCTGACCGCCGCCGCGGCGACCGCCCGCGAGCGGCTCGACGCCCACGTGCGCGAGATCGTGCAGTGGCACTTCGACCCGGCCACCGGCTGCGACTTCTGGCTCGACTGGGCGAAGCAGGCCGGCTGGGACCCGCGCCAGGAGGTGAAGGGCTACGCCGACCTCGAGCGCTTCGGCAACTTCCAGGACGAGTGGCTGCGTGGCGGCCCCGTCCGCAAGTGGGTGCCGAAGGGCTACGCGGGCAAGCCGGTGTCGCTGTTCGAGACCGGCGGCAGCACCGGCGTGCCCAAGGCGCGGATCAACATCGACGACTTCCGGACCGACTACGAGAACTTCTCGGCGACACTCCCCGACCAGTTCTTCCCGAAGGGCGCCGACTGGATGCACATCGGGCCCTCGGGCCCGCGCCGGCTGCGGCTCGCGATCGAACACCTCGCGCAGCACCGCGGCGGCATCTGCTTCATGGTCGACCTCGACCCGCGCTGGGTGATCAAGCTGATCAAGTGGGGCGAGATCGAGATGGTCGAGAAGTACAAGAAGCACGTGATTGACCAGGCGCTCGTGCTGATGAAGGCGCACCCCAACATCCAGTGCCTGTTCACGACGCCGAAGCTGCTGGAGGCGCTGTGCGAGCGCGCCTCGCTGAAGCAGCTCGGCATCAAGGGCGTGTTCTGCGGCGGCACCGAGATGACGCCGCAGTTCCACCGCTTCGCGCAGGAGGAGCTGATGGAGGGCGCCTACTTCGCGCCCACCTACGGCAACACGCTGATGGGCCTCGCCACCCACCGCGAGACGGGCCCCGACGAGGGCTACGCGATCGTCTACTACCCGCCGGCGCCGCGGGCGATGATCGAGGTGGTCGACAAGGAGCAGACCGACCGCGTGGTCGGCTACGGCGAGACCGGCCGCGTGCGGCTGACCACGCTGACCAGGGAGTTCTTCATGCCGCGCTTCCTGGAGCGCGACGAGGCCGAGCGCGAGCGGCCCTGCGAGCGCTACCCGTGGGACGGCGTGCGCAACGTGCGCCCCTTCTCCGGCTTCGCGACCACCGTCGTCGAAGGCGTGTACTAGCTCCCATGCTGCACCTGCCGATCCTCCGCTTCGGTCAGCCGTACCGCAGCCTCGACGTGGCGACCGTGCCCGACTTCCGGACCCGCAAGCCCTACGTCTCGGTCAGCCAGGCCAACGGCGGACTGGTCCGCCGCGACCTGCTGCCGCAGAACCAGGCCCAGATGCGCAAGGCGCTCGACGCATTGCCCGTCGCCGAGCTGATCGCGCGCACCAAGAAGGCCGCCGAGCTGTTCGCCCACGAGACGCTGCCGGTCGGCGACCAGGCGCAGACGCCCGCCGACTACGTGCGCCAGGTGTCGGCCACCACCGGGCTGCCGCACGTGATGGTGCGGCGCAACCTCGAGAAGATCCGCGGCGTGATGGAGAACGTCGACGTGGTGCTGGCCGGCCTGACCCGCGGCCTGCCGCTCGAGATCCTCGACAGCGGCGCCGGCGAGATCGCGGGCCACGCGATGGGCTTCGCGCCGCGCGGCGACGCGCTGGGCGTGGTGCTGCCCAGCAACTCGCCCGGCGTGCACGCGCTGTGGGCGCCGACGATCGCGCTCAAGACCGCGCTCGTGCTCAAGCCCGGCTCCGCCGAGCCGTGGTCGCCGTACCGGATCATCCAGGCCTTCCTCGCCGCCGGCATGCCGTCGGAGGCGTTCGGCTACTACCCGACCGACCACGCGAGCGCGGGCGAGATCCTGCGCCGCTGCGGCCGCGGCATGGTGTTCGGCGACGTGTCGTCGACGAAGCGCTGGGCGAAGGACCCGCGGGTCGAGGTCCACGGTCCCGGCTACAGCAAGGTCGTGATCGGGCCCGACCAGGCCGACGACTGGGAGCGCTACCTCGACGTGATGGCGAGTTCGATCGCCGAGAACTCCGGCCGCTCCTGCGTCAACGCCTCCGGCGTGTGGGTCACGAAGCACGGCCGCGCGATCGCCGAGGCGCTGGGCGAGCGGCTGGCGCGGGTCGTCCCGCGCGCGTCGGAGGACCCGGAAGCCGACCTCGCCCCGTTCGCCGACCCGCGGATCGCCGAGCGGATCAGCGCCATGGTCGACCAGGGCCTGCGCGAGCCGGGCGCGGAAGACGTGACGATGAAGCACCGCGGCGGCCGCTCGCGGGTAGCCGAGTTCGACGGCGGCACCTACCTGCTGCCGACGATCGTGCACTGCGACTCTCCCGAGCACCCGCTCGCCAACCGCGAGTTCCTGTTCCCGTTCGCGAGCGTGGTCGAGGTGCCGGAGGAGTCGATGCCGGAGATCCTGGGCCCGACCCTGGCCGTCGCCCTCATCTCGGACGACGAGGCGTTCCGCCGCCGCTTCTTCGCGAGCCACGACGTGCACCGCCTGAACCTCGGCCCGGTGCCGACCCAGCGCGTCGCCTGGGACCAGCCGCACGAGGGCAACCTGTTCGAGCACCTGTGGGCGCGCCGCGCCCTGCAGCGGGCCACGGCGTAGAGCTCGCGCGTGCGCGTCCTCGCCATCACCGCCGGTGCCGGGCCGATGTACTGCGGCTCGTGCCTGCGCGACAACGCGCTGGCCGCGGAGATGATGGCGCGCGGCCACGACGTCGACCTGCTGCCGATCTACACGCCGACCACGACCGACAGCCGCAACGTCTCCGATGGTCACGTGTTCTTCGGCGGCATCAGCGTGTACCTGCAGCAGCACGTGCCCCTGTTCCGCCGGACGCCCCGGGTGCTGGACAGGCTGTGGGACGCGCCGGCGGTGATCAAGGCGTTCGCCGGCGGCGGCGTCGCCGTCGACCCCAAGTTCCTCGGCGAGCTGACGGTGTCGACGCTCAAGGGCGAGGAGGGCTTCCAGCGCAAGGAGGTCCAGAAGCTCTGCGACCACCTGCGCCGGGAGAAGCCGTTCGACCTCGTGGTGCTGCCCAACTCGATGCTGCTCGGCCTCGCCGGCCCGATCCGCCACGCCACGGGGCGCCCGGTCGCCTGCACCCTGCAGGGCGAGGATCTGTTCCTCGACGGGCTGGGCGAGCCGCATCGGGAGCAGGCGCTCGGGCTGATCCGCCGCCACGCCGCCGAGGTCGACGCCTTCGTCTCGGTCTCGCACTACTACGCCGACTTCATGGCGACCTTCGCGGGGCTGCCCCGCGAGCGGACGCACGTGGTGCCGCTCGGCGTCGCCCTCGACGGCCACGCGCCGCCGGAGGGCGAGCGGGCGCCGGGCCCGCCGCGGATCGGCTACTTCGCCCGCGTCGCGCCCGAGAAGGGGCTGCTGCTCCTGGCCGAGGCCTACGTCTCGCTGCGCCGCGAGCGCTCTTTCGGCCCCGCCCGCCTGCTCGCCGCGGGATACCTGGCGCCGGAGCACCGCGGCTACCTCGAGCGGGTGAAGGCGACGCTCTCGGCCGCGGGACTGCTGGGCGAGTTCGAGTACCGCGGCACCGTCTCGCGCGAGGACAAGCTGCGCTTCTTCCACGAGGTCGACCTGCTGGCGGTGCCTTCGCCCTACGCCGAGCCCAAGGGCCTGTACCTGTTCGAGGCGCAGGCGTCGGGGCTGCCGGTGATCTCGCCGGCCCACGGCGCGTTCCCCGAGGTGCTCGGCAGGACGCGCGGCGGACGGCTGTTCCGGCCTGGCGATGCGGGCGACCTCGCCACGGCGATCGCCGAGGTCACGGCCGACCTGCCCGCCTGGCGTGATCGCGGCCGCGCCGCGGCCTCGGCCGTCCGCGAGCACTACTCGGTGGCGCGCATGGCCGAGGACGCGGCCGCGCTCTACGAGAAGGTGGTCGCCGCGTTCGCCCGCGGCGAGCGGCTGGGGGCCGCCTGATGCTGCGCCTCGAGCAGGTCTCCAAGTCGTACCCGACGCCGGCCGGCGACCTGCACGTGCTGCGCGAGGCCGACCTCGAGCTCGCCCGCGGCGAGGCGCTGTCGATCGTCGGGCCGTCCGGCGTCGGCAAGAGCACGCTGCTCTACGTCGCCGGCACGCTGGAGCCGCCCACCTCCGGGCGCGTCACGCTCGACGGCGCCGACCCCTTCGCGCAGGACGAGAAGTCGCTGTCCGCCTTCCGCAACCGCCACGTCGGCTTCGTGTTCCAGGACCACTGCCTGCTGCCGCAGTGCACGGTGCTCGAGAACGCGCTGGTGCCGGCGCTGGTGGCGCCGGGCGGACCGGCGGCCCACGAGGCGCGGGCGCGGGAGCTGCTGGCGGCGGTCGGGCTCGGCCACCGCCTCGACCACCGCCCCGCCGAGCTGTCGGGCGGCGAGAAGCAGCGGGTGGCGATCGCGCGGGCCCTGGTCCTGAAGCCGACGCTGCTGCTGGCCGACGAGCCGACCGGCAACCTCGACCCGGAGACGGCAGGGGCCGTGGCCGACCTGCTGCTGGCACTTCACGCGCGGGAGAACACGATCCTGGTGGTGGTGACCCACTCGCCCGCGCTGGCTGCGCGCCTGCCGCGGCGGGCGCGACTGGAACAGGGCCGCCTGGTCAGCGGTTCTTGATGATCTGCTGGACCGTGTCCTGAGCGCGCTTCTTCTGGAACTCCTCGAGGATCTCGCGCACCCGCGGGTGCTGCTGGGTGATCGTGTCGAGGGTCTTCTTGTCGAGCTCAAGGACTTCGACAGGCGTGGCGGCGACGATCGTCGCGGTGCGCGGCTTGCCGGTCAGCACCGAGATCTCGCCGAAGAACTCGCCCTCGGCGAATTCCTTGACCTTGAGGTAGTTCCCCTTCATGTCCCGGACGTAGACCTTGAGCAGGCCGGTGCTCAGGATGAACATCGAGCTGCCGGGCGCGCCTTCCGCGACGAGGATGTCGCCGGGCTGGAACTCGAGCAGCTCGAGGCCGCGCACGACCGCTTCCATCTCCGAGGGCGAGAGGCTCTCGAACAGCGGCGAGGTGACGGCCTGGGGCCGCGGCTCCTCCTCGTCCGGCTCGGGGTTCACGAACTCGAGGCCCTCGTCGACGGTGGGCTCCGGCATCGGTGCCGGGACCGCGAAACCGCCACCGCCGCCCATGCCGAGGTCGAGTTCGGGGGCCGAGGAGTCGATTTCCTCGAAGCCGAACTCCGGCAGTCCGGAGGGCCGCGCCGGCGCGCTGGGCGCCGCGGCCACCTTCTGCTGGACGAGGTGCGACATCCGCTCCTCGACGTCGCGGCGGCCGGGCTCGAGCTTGTCGATCCGCTTCAGGATCGCGATCGCCTTGGCGGTGAAGCCGTCGCTCGCGTGCTCGTCCGCGAGGCCGAGCAGGACGGGCACGGCCTCCCTGCCGCGATTGGCCGCGATCAGCACGTCGGCGTGCTGCAGCCGCAGCCGCTGGTCCTTGGGTCGCCGGGCGAGCTCGGCCTTGATGACCTCGAGCGCCTTCGGGTACTGCCGGCGCGTGATCAGATCCTGAATGTCGCTCATGGTTCGGAATTGGCAGGCTACGCCCCGGTCCGGGGCGGGTCAAGCGGCGCAGCGTGAGTTTCCTCACAGGCGCCAGCCTGCGCTTCCACGCGCGCGCGCACCTCGCGGCGGTGCTCGGCGTGGCCGTCGCGGTGGCGGCGCTCGGCGGCGCACGCCTGCTCGGCGCCTCGGTGCGCGACAGCCTGCGCGCGCGCGCGCTGCTTTCGCTCGGCGAGGTGACCCACGTCGTGCAGTCGCCGCGCTTCTTCCGCGAGGCGCTGGCCGGGGAGCTGCGCGGGGCGCACGCCGCGGCGCCCGTGATCGCGCTCGACGCGGCCGTCGTGCAGGAGGGATCGGGGCGGCGCGCGGGCCGGGTCCAGGTGTTCGGCGTCGACGAACGCTTCTGGAACCTGCAGGGTCGCGAGGGCGCTCCGGCGGCGCGCGAGGCGTGGATCAGCGCGGCGCTGGCGCGCGAGCTGGGCGCCGCCGTCGGCGACACGGTGCTGGCACGGCTGCCGGCCGCGGCCGACGTCTCGCAGGCGTCGCTGTTCGGGCGCAAGGAGGCGCTCGGCCCCGCGCTGCGGGTGAACGTCGCGCGCGTGCTGGAGAGCGCGGAGCTGGGCGCATTCGCGCTGCGGCCGAGCCAGCAGGACGCGCTCGTGCTGTTCGCGCCGCTCGCGCTCGTGCAGCGCAGCCTCGACCGGCGGCAGCAGGCCAACGCCGTGCTGGTGGCCGCCGCCGAGGACTGGGACGGGAACGCGGCGCTCGCCGCCGCGGCCCGGCTCGAGGACCTCGGGCTGCGGCTGCGGACGGCGGACGACGGATCGCTGTCGCTCGAGAACGCGGGTGGCTTCGTCTCCGACCCCGTCGCCGCCGCGGCCCGCGCGGCGGGCCGCGCCGCGGGCGCCCGCGCCGAGGAGGTGCTGACCTACCTCGCCAACCACATCCGGATCGGCGGGCGCAGCGTGCCGTACTCGCTGATCGCCGCCGTGGCACCCGACCCGGCGCTGCCCGCACCCGCCGCGGGCGAGCCGCCGCCGCTGCTCGTCAACGACTGGGCGGCGCGCGAGCTGGACGCGAAGCCAGGCGACGCGGTCGAGCTCGAGTTCTTCCTGTGGCGGGAAGAGGGGCGCATCGAGAGCGAGCGCGCGAGCTTCCGGCTCGCGGGCGTGGTCCCGATCGCCGGCCTCCACGCACGCCGCGACCTGGCCCCCGAGTACCCCGGCATCAGCGGCGCGGCGCACCTCTCCGACTGGGACCCGCCGTTCCCGCTCGACCTCGGCGCGATCCGCCCGCAGGACGAGGCGTACTGGGACGAGCACCGCGCGACGCCGAAGGCGTACCTCGACCTCGCCACGGCGCAGGCGCTGTTCGGCCACCGGCTCGGGCGGCTGACCTCGATCCGCTTCGCGGCGGCGACGCAGGGCGAAGCCCCGCCCCGCGACGCGCTGGAGCGGGAGCTGCTCGCGCGGCTGCCCCCGGCGCATCACGGGCTCGAGCTGCGCGCCGCGCGCGCCGAGGCGCTGCGGGCCGCGGCCGGCACCACCGACTTCGGCGAGTACTTCGGCTACTTCTCGTTCTTCGTCGTGCTGGCCGCGTTGCTGCTGGCCGGCCTGTTCTTCCGCCTCGGCGTCGAGCAGCGGCTGAGCGAAGCCGGGCTGCTGCGCGCGGTCGGCTTCACCAGTGCCGGCGTGCGGCGTGCGTTCCTGACGGAAGCCGCGGTGGTCGCCGCGGCGGGCGCGCTGCTCGGCGCGGCGCTGGCCGTGGCCTGGGCGCGGGTGCTGCTGCACGGGCTCGGCACCTGGTGGATCGGCGCCGTGGGCACCCGCGACCTCGCGCTCTCGGTCCCCGCAGCCGAGCTCTTCGGCGCGGCCCTGGCCGGTTTCGGTGCGGCGCTCTTCGCGGTCTTCCTCGCGCTGCGCGACCTGGCCCGGGCGCCGGTGCGCGGGCTGCTCCTCGGCGCGCTGCCGGCCCCCGTGGCGCGAGCGGCCGCGGCGCGCCGCGCGGAGCTGTGGCGCAACGGCTTCGCCGCGCTGGCGCTGCTGCTCACCGCACTCGCCGCGGCCCGCGTCGTGCCGGCCGTGGCCGGGTTCTTCGGCGCCGGCGGCCTGGCGCTCGGCGCCGCGCTCGCCGAGTTCCGCCGCCGCCTGCTCGCGCACGCGGGGGCGGTCGACTCGCCCGGCGCCCTGGGCCGCCGGGCCGCCGCGCTGGTGCCCGGGCGCAGCGTGCTGGCCGCCGCGCTGATCGCGTTCGCCTCGTTCGTGCTGGTGGCGCTGGGCGCGTTCCGCCACGAGCCCGAGGCCTCGCGCGAGCGACGCTCGGGCGGCGGCGGCTACCAGTTGATCGCCGAGGCGGTGCGGCCGCTGGCGTGGGACCCGTCGACTCGGGAAGGCCGCGCGGAGCTGGGGCTCGACGTGCCCGAGCTCGAGGGCGTGACGCTGGCGCGCTTCCGGCTGCTGCCCGGCGACGACGCGTCCTGCCTCAACCTGTACCGCCCGACCCGGCCGCGGGTACTGGCCCCGGCCCCCGGTTTCGCCGCCGAAGCGCGCTTCGACTTCGCGGCGTCGCTCGCCGCCACGCCCGAGGAGCGGGAGAACCCGTGGCGGCTGCTGGAGGCCGAGCCCACGGACGGCGCGATTCCGGCCATCGGCGACGCCAACACGATCCAGTACTCGCTGCACAAGGCGCTCGGCGACGTGATCGAGCTGCCGCGCGAGGGTGCTTCGCCCGTGCGGCTGCGGCTGGTGGCGAGCCTGCGCAAGAGCCTGTTCCAGGGCGAGCTGCTGATCGCGGAGCGCCACTTCCAGCGGCTGTTCCCCGAGGTCGACGGCTATCGCGTGCTGCTCGCGGAGACGCCCCCGGGCCGCGAGGACGCGGCGCTGCAGGCGCTCGAGCAGCGGCTCGCCGGAGTCGGCCTCGACGCGACGCCGGTGCACGAGCGCCTGGCGGCGTTCCAGCGCGTCGAGAACACCTACCTCGCCGTGTTCCAGGCGCTGGGCGCGCTGGGCCTGCTGCTCGGCACGCTCGGCCTCGGCAGCGTGCTCGTGCGCAACGTGATCGAGCGGCGGCGCGAGCTGGCGCTGCTGCGCGCCGCGGGCTACGCGCCCGCGGACCTCGACGCGGTCGTGCTCGCCGAGAACCGCCGCGTACTCGTCTGGGGGCTCGCGGCCGGCGCGCTGTCTGCGCTGCTGGCGGTCGCCCCCGAGGCGGTGCTGCGCGCGGCGCGGTTCCCGTGGGCGAGCCTCGCCGCCCTGCTCGCGGCGGTCGCGCTGTGCGGCTTCGCCTCGTCGCGGGCGGCCCTGCGCTACGTGCGCTCCCTGCCGCTGATCCCGTCCCTCAAGGGCGACTGACCGCGAGGTCGAGCGCGAGCGCGTCGCGCCGGTCGCGCAGGTAGACGCGGGTGCCGACGACCGTCGGGACCGTCCACGCGGGCGACGAGAGCAGCGCTGCCCTGGCCTGCACGGCGAGCCCGTCGGGACCGGGCCGGGCCAGCACCAGCTCGCCCTCCTCGGTGAGCAGCAGCAGGCGCTCGCCGACCGCGACCAGGCTGGCCCGCGCCACGCCGCGCTCCCGCCACAGCGTGCGCCCGCTGTCGAGGTCGAGAGCCAGCAGCGGCGCGCTCGCGAAGTCGCCGGAACTGCCGAACACGCGCCGGCCGAGGCGCACGACGTTGCCGAAGTGGACCCGCATCCGGTTGTGGGCCCAGAGCTCGCGGACCGCGCCGCCTTCGACCCGCAAGGCGCGGCTGCCGCCGCCGTAGCTCGAGCTCACGAACACCGTGCCGTCGTCGGCCACCACCGGCATCGAGACGTTGAGGCCGAACTCGGCCGGGTGCGGCACGCTCCACAGCACGCGGCCGTCGCGCGGGTCGAAGCCGGCGACCGCGTCCCAGAAGAAACCGATCACCTGCGGACCGCCGCCGAGCGCCGCGAGCTGCGGCGACGCCGGCGAGTTGCGCCAGTCGCCCGCGCGCCAGCGCTCGCGGCCGTCCGCCTGGCCGAGCGCGACCAGCGCCTGGCCGGGTCCGCCGACGCTGACGATCACGGTGTCCCCGAAGGCGAGCGGGCTGGCCGCGTAGCCGTTCACGCGCGGCGTGCCGCCGCGGCCGTGGACGAGCTCCTGCTCCCACAGCGTGCGGCCGCTGGCGAGGTCGAGCGCGCGCAGGTGGCCCGTGGCACCGACCGCGAACACGCGCCCGCCGGCGACGAGCGGCGTCGCGTGCGGGCCCGGGCCGTTCTCCATCGAGTACCCGTCCGGGAACGGGGCGCCCCAGGCGCTCTCCCACAGCGTGCGGCCGGTTTCGGCGTCGAGCGCGACGACCACTTCTTCTTCGCCGCGACGCAGCAGGGTGACGAGCCGCCCCTCGGCCGCCGCGAACGCGGAGTAGCCCTCGCCGAGCGCCCGCCGCCACTTCACCTTCGGGCCCGCGTCCGGCCAGGGGCCGATTCCGGCGTCCTCGACCCGGAAGTCGCGACCGGGCCCGCCCCACTGCGGCCACTCGAGCGCCCCGGCGAGGGCGGCGACCAGGAGCAGGAACCTCACGGGCGCAGCACGAAGACCGCGGGGTCGGGTTCGGGGTTGGCGACGATCGCCTCGAAAGCGAGCGCCCGCTCGGGCGGCACGCCGGCCGGCAGGCGCCGGAACGGGGCCCGCACCGCGCCCACGGCGCGCCAGTCCTCCCAGCGCTCGGTGACGAGGCCGACGCGGCCGCCGTCGCCGCGGCCCGTCACGCGCACAGCCTGAGGCACCCCGTCGGCGCCCAGCAGCAGGGTGACGACACGGCCGTCGAGGTCCAGCTCGAGCAAGTGCAGGCCGCCCTCTTCGCCGCGCAACACCGGCGCGAGCCGCGCACCGTCGCGTGCCAGCGCGCGCAGCAGCGCAGCGGGGTGCAGCGCGTGCTCGCGTCGGAGGGCTCGGACCTGCGCCGCCCGCAGCGGGCGGCGGCCGCGGCCGGCGTCGGCGACGGCCCCCTCCGGGGTGACGATCTCGGCGATCAGGAAGCGGTCGAAGCGGCGGTCGAGGCGCAGGTGGCCCGCTGCGAAGTCGAAGCGGCGCTGGACCGAGCGGGTTCCGGTTGCGGCTTGCTCCTGCCAGCGTTCGAGGGCGCGCCAGGCGGCCGCGCCGCCGGTCGCCGCCAGCGCGCGCGCGGCCCACTCGTCGCCGGCGCGGCGCGCGGCCGGCGTCCACGGCGCGCGTTCCGGGTCGTGCTCGAGGTAGGCCCGTGGCTCGGCGACGAAGGCGGTCCGGCACTCGGGCGAGCCGAACAGGTACAGGCGTCCGTCGTGGACGGCGAACAGGTCGGGCGAACCCGCCGTCGTGCCGCCCATGCGGGCGCAGATACCGCCGTTCTGTACGGCGTAACGCGCGGGCTCGGCGTCGAAGCGCGCGCGGGTGGCCTCGCTCTCGAACAGGTAGGTGAAGCCTTCGTGCTCGCGCGCGAGTTCGTCGCGGCCGTCGACCTCGGCGCCTTCGACGAGCCGCACGGGGTCGAGGCCCGTGAGCACCAGCGGCGCCTCGGGCGCGGTGGCGGCGGAGAAGAGCAGCAGCAGCGCGAAGAGCATCAGGCCTCCCGCAGGGCGTGGAGCGGGTCGACGCCGGTCACGCGACGGGCCGGCAGCAGGCAGGCGACGGCGGCGACGGCGAGGAACAGCAGGGCGACCAGGCCGTAGGTCAGGGGGTCTCCGCGGCCGACGTCGAAGAGCAGTTGCTCCAGCGCGCGGGACGCGAAGAAGGCGCCGAAGAGACCGAGACAGAGGCCCAGCGTGGCCAGCCGCAGGTGCTCGCGCAGCACCAGGCCCAGCACCTGCGCCGGCCGCGCTCCGAGCGCGAGGCGCAAGCCCAGCTCCCGGGTGCGAGCCGAGACCGAGTACGCGGTCAGCCCGCCGATGCCGGCGGCGGAGACGCCCAGCGCGAGGGCGGCGAACAGCCCGAGCAACGTGGCCACCACCCGCGCCGGCGCCAGCGACTCGCGGCGCACGTCCTCGAGCGTGCGCACGCGGGCGACCGGCTGGGTGGGGTCGATCGTGTGCACGGCCGCGACCAGCGGCCGTGACAGCGCCGAGGCGTCGCCGGTCGCCTTCACGAAGATCGAGGCGTCGAGCAGCGGCTGCTGCGCGAGCGGCAGGTAGAACGCCGGCGTCGCGTCGTCGGAGAGCCGGTACTGGCGCACGTCGCCGACCACGCCGACGACCTCGATCCACGGCGCCTGGTCGCCGTCGAAGCGGAAGCGGCGGCCCAGCGGGTCCTGTCCGCGCCACTCGCGACGCGCCAGCGCCTCGTTGACGAGGGCGACCCGCGGCGAGTCGGCGCCGTCGTCGGCCGTGAAGCCGCGGCCGCGCACGAGCGGCACCGCCAGGGCGCGGAAGTAGTCGGGGCTGGCGACGCGGATGTCCGCCCGTGGCAGCGGGGCGTCGGCGGCGACGTCGCGGCCTTCGACCCGGAAGCGGCCGTCGAACTGGAAGGTCTGGTTGAGCGGCACGGCCTGCGACACGGCCACGGCAGTGACGCCGGGCAGCTCGCGCAGCTTCGCGAGCAGCCGCTCGTGGAAGGCGGCGCGGCTGGGCCCGTCGGCGTACTTCGTCCAGTCGAGCGAGAGGCGGGCGGTGACCACGTTGTGCGCCGTGAACCCCGGCACCACGCCCTCGAGCCGGGCCAGGCTGCGCAGCAGCAGGCCGGCGCCGACCAGGACGACGAACGCGAAGGCGAGCTGCGCGACGACCAGCCCGGCCCGGGCGCGGACCCCGCCGGGCGCCGCGCCGCCGCTGCGGCCGTCCTGCCTGAGCGACGCGGCGACGTCCGGGGCCAGGGCGAAGGCCGGCACCGCCGCCAGCGTCAGCGTGCTGACCAGCACCAGCAGCGCGGACCAGCCGACGAGCGCCAGGTCGACGCCCAGCTCCGTCCCGCGCGGCGTGAAGCCCGCCACCCAGCCCGCCAGCAACTGGTAGCCCAGCGCGCCCAGGGCCAGCCCGGCGAGGCCTCCGAGTCCGGCCAGCAGCGCGGCTTCGACCAGCAGCTCGCGGAACAGGCGCAGCCGGCCGGCGCCCAGCGCGGCGCGCACGGCCAGCTCGCGCTCGCGGCGCAGCAGGCGCGCCAGCATCAGGTTGGCCGCGTTGCCGCAGGCGACCAGCAACACCAGGCCCGCGGTCGCGAGCAGCACCAGGAGCGGCGTGCGCGCGTCGGCCGTCAGCTCCTCGTGCAGCGGTCGCAACTGGGCGCGCAGGCCGCGGCTCGCGGGGTAGGCGTCGGGGTGGTCGCGCACCAGCGCCGCCGCCGCCGCGTCGAGTTCCGCCTGGCCGGCGGCGACGCTCGTGCCGGGCCGCAGGCGGCCGATCACCGCCAGCATCCGCGCGTCGCGGCGCGTGCGCACCTGTTCGCGGTTGCGGAACGGGCAGGCCGAGACCGGCATCCACACGTCGTTGTCGTCGGGCCACGCCGGCAGCGGCGGCAAGACGCCGACCACGCGGTGCTTGTGGTCGTTCATCTCGACCAGGCGCCCGACGACGTCGGGATCGGCGCCCAGCTCGCGGCGCCAGAAATCGTCGGAGAGCAGCAGCACCGGTTCCGCGGCGTGCCCCTGGTCGTCGGCGCGGAAGCCGCGGCCCTGCGCCACCTCGACGCCGAGCAGGTCGAAGTAGTGGGCGGAGACGACCCCCGTCTGCACCCGCCGCGGTTCGCCGAAGCCGAGCAGGCCGAACGCCATCGAGTGGTACTCGGCGAGCTCCGCGAAGGCCCCGACCCGCGCGTCGTAGTCGGCCAGCTCGGTCGGCGAGACGCCGATCTCGGTCTCGCCCGAGAGCGGCTCCGACTGCGCCAGGCGCACCAGCTCGCCCGCCGCCGGGAACGGCAGCGGCCGGATCAGCACGCCGTGCACGACGCTGAAGATCGCGGTGTTGGCGCCGAGGCCGAGCGCCAGCGTCAGCACGACCGCGCCGACGTAGCCCGGGCTGCCGCGCAGCGAGCGCCCGGCGCGGCGCAGGTCGCCGCCGAGGTCGAACAGCGGCGACACGCGCCGCCGGTCGCGACAGGCGTCCTTGACCGCGTCGACGCTGCCGAAGGCGAGCTGCGCGCGGCGCCGGGCCTCGTCCGGGGCGAGGCCGCGGGCGAGGTTCTGCTCGTACTCCATCTCGAGGTGGGCGCGCAGTTCGGCGTCCATCTCGCGCTCGACGGCGCGGCGCTCGAACAGCGGCCGCAACACGCGCCCGAAGAAGCCGCGCTTCAAGCGAGCCCCAGCACACGATCGACGGCGGCCGAGAGCCGCTGCCAGTCGGCGGTGTCGGCGGCCAGCCGCTCGCGGCCGGCGCGGGTGAGGCGGTAGAACTTGGCACGGCGGTTGTTCTCGCTCTGGCCCCACTCGGAGGCGATCAGCCCGTCCTCTTCCAGCCGGTACAGCGCCGGGTACAGCGAACCCTGCCCCACCTGGAGCACGTCCTGCGAGACCTGCTGGATGCGCTGCGCGATGCCCCAGCCGTGGTTGTCGCCCTGCGACAGCGTCTTCAGGATCAGCGCGTCCAGCGTGCCCTGCAGCAGGTCGGGGCGGGCGTCGGCCATCTCGGGGCTCTCCTGTCGGGGTTCGACAAGAAGCTCGGCCCACTCCTGTCGAATGTCAAGGGAAAGACGTTTCTTTGCAGTTTCGCGGGGTTCAGACCACTGGACGCCGGTGTAGTCTGCGGGTCTTTCGAAACGGAGGTCCGATGCGTCTCGCCCGTCCCGCCGCGCTCGTCGCGGCTCTCGTCGCCCCTGTCGCCCTCGCCCAGACCGACTGGTCCAAGGTGGAGATGAAGACGACACCGCTCGGCCCGGGGCTGCACATGATCGTCGGCGCCGGCGGCAACCTGGTCGTGAGTTCCGGCCCCGACGGCGCCTTCCTGGTCGACGACCAGTACGCGCCGCTGACCGAGAAGATCGCCGCAGCGGTGGCAGCCGTCGCGCCGGACCAGAAGATCCGCTTCGTGCTCAACACCCATTGGCACGGCGACCACACGGGCGGCAACGAGAACCTGGGCCAGGCCGGCACGCTGATCGTGGCCCACGACAACGTGCGGCAGCGGATGAGCGTCGAGCAGTTCAACAAGCTGTGGAACCGCGCGACCCCGCCGTCGCCGGCCGGGGCGCTGCCGGTCGTCACCTTCGACGCGAGCGTGACGTTTCACCTGAACGGCGAGACGATCCACGCCTTCCACGTGCCGCCCGCCCACACCGACGGCGACTCGATCGTCCACTTCCGCAAGGCGGACGTGATCCACATGGGCGACCTGTTCTTCAACGGGTTCTACCCGTTCATCGACCTCGACTCCGGCGGCTCGCTGTCCGGCGTGATCGCCGCGGGCGAGAAGGCGCTGGCGATGGCCGGCGAGAAGACGCAGATCGTGCCCGGGCACGGCCCGCTCGCGACGAAGGCCGACCTCGAGCGCTACGTGGCGATGCTGAAGGATGTGAAGGCGAAGGTGCTGCCGCTCGTAGAGAAGGGCGACAGCCGCGAGGCGGTGCTGGCGGCGAAACCACTCGCCGCGTACGACGAGGCGTGGGGCAAGGGCTTCATGAAGCCGGAGATCTTCCTCGGCATCGCCTACGACTCGCTGAAAGCAGGGAAGTAGGAGGCCTACTCCGGCAGGGGCGCCCGCTCCTGCCGGAGCATGCCGTGGCGCAGGATGTCGGCGATCTCGCCGAGCACGGCGTCCGAGTCCTTGCCGAAGTGGTTGGGCACCCGGAACACGATCTCGACGGCGAAGTAGTGGAGCAGGAAGCGGGTGGCGAGCATGATCGCCGCCACCGGCGAAACCCCGGGCCGCAGCCGCCTCTCGATCCGCTCGCGCCCCGGGTGGGCGGCCAGGAACGCCTCGAAGCGGCTGGCCATGTCGGCGTAGAAGCGCTGGATGTGGACGCCGTCGAACTCGACGACGTCGACGTAGATGAGGGCGATGTAGCGCTCGTAGCCCTTGACGCTCTCGCGGGCGGCGCGGCCCAGCGCGTCGAGGTTGTCGGGGAAGGCGCCTTCCGCCAGCGCTCGGTTGAGCGGGTGGTCGGGCCGCGCCAGCGCCGTCCAGTACTCGTCGAGCAGCGCGCGGAACAGCGTCTCCTTGTCGGGGAACTGGTAGTAGAGGGCGCCCGTCGAGACCCGCGCCTTGTGCGCGATGTCGCGGATGTTGGTGCCGTGGAAGCCCTGGTGGGAGAAGAGGTCGAGCGCGGCCTCGAGGATCACCGCCCGGCTCTGCTCCGAGCGCTGCTGCTGGCGCCGCACCCGCTGCGCCGGCGCACGGCGGCGGTCGACGCGCGGCGCCGCCTTCTTCCGCGCGGTCACGGCGCGCTGCCCGCCGCGCGCGGGGGATCGGCCAGCGCCCGGCGCACCGCCGCCACCATCGGCTCCGGGCACTCGCGCTGCGGCACGTGGCCGCAGGCCGGAAGGGGGACCAGGCGGGCGGCGGGCAACTGCGCGGCCACCTCGCGCGCGTAATCGACGGTCATGTAGCGGTCGGCTTCGCCCCACACGAGGGTGACCGGCGTGGCGAACGCGGCGAGCTTGCCGTCGAGCACCAGCGCCTCGTCGAGCGGCCACTCGAGCAGCCGCGCCAGCGGGCTGCCGGGCGCCATCCGCACCAGCGCGTCGAGCACGTAGTCGGGCACCCGCGGCGACTGCGGCGCGGTCAGCGCGTCCATCGCGGCCCGCGCCTGCTCGCGGGTCTGCGGCAGCAGCGAGACCTGGACCCCGGGTGCGGCGCGCACCGCGGCGCCGTTGAGCAGGATCACGTGGTCCACGCGCTGCGGGTGGCGCGCCGCGTAGAGCATCGCGAGAAAGCCGCCGAGCGAGTTGCCGAGGATGGCGACGCGCTCGCCGGGCGCCGCGGCGTCGATCACGGCCTCCACGCCCTGGAGCAGGTCGCCCACCGCCAGCCGCCCGTCGGCCGGCCCGCTCTCGCCGTGACCCGCGAGGTCGGGCACGACCAGCCGGCGCCCTTCGGCGAGCGGCGTGGCCACCCGCCCCCAGGCGCCGGCCTGGTCGTTGGCGCCGTGGAGCAGAACCAGCGTCGCCCCGGAGCCGCCGTGCCAGTAGACGAGCGGCCCGCGGGGACCGAGCGCGACGGCGCGGGTCAGGCCCGCGCCCTGGAGGCCGGCCTTGCCGAGCTTCTCGAACCACCAGAACGGCGCGCGCCAGAAAGAGACGCCGACCGCGAGGGCGGCCAGCGCGACGATCGCCACGGCAGCCAGCAACAGGCGCTTCACGCCGGGACCTCCCAGCCCAGGAGCGACTTCGCGCGCGCGAGCCGCAGCATCGCGCCGAAGAACACGTCGGGCTTCTCGATGTAGACCACGTGGCCGCAGTCGGGCACGACGTGGAAGCGGTTCTGCGGCAGGATCGCCGCGATCTTCTGCTGCACGGCAGGCGGAATCGTGCGGTCTTCGGCGCCGGCGAGCAACAGGGTCGGGGTCGGGATCGCGCGGTAGCCGGGGAGGTTGGCGTCGAGTTCCGCGAAGAACGGGTCCTGCGCGAGCGTCAGGCGGACCAGGGCGTGGACCTTGTCCTTCCAGCGCTCGAAGAAGCCCTCGCGCATCCGCGGCAGCTTGTCCTTGACGATCCGCACGAAGCTCTCGCCGAAGATCTTCTCGTAGAGGTAGTAGCTGTAGATCTCGAAGGCCTGCGGCCCGCCGCGGTAGAAGAGCAGCGAGATCTCCTGGTACATCCTGAACAGCTCCTCGTGGCTGAGCAGGATGCCGGACACGGTCAGCGTGTGCAGCCGCGGGTGGTACAGGCGGGCGAAGTCGAGGGCGACGAAGCCGCCGTAGGAGATGCCCATCAGGTGCACGCGCTCGATGCGGTTCGCATCGAGGATCGCGGCCAGCGCGTCGCAGAAGTGCGGGATGAGGTACGGCACGTCGTGCGCGCTCGATTGGCCCTGGCCCGGGTAGTCCCACAACAGCACGTCGTACTCCGGCAGCAGCCGGGGCAGGAAGCCGGCCCACGCGCCGGTGTGCATGCCGACGCCGTTGCAGAGCACGAACGTCTCGCGCTCGCCGCGGCCGAAGCGCTCCCAGTGCACGTCGTGGCCGTGCATGGAGACGGAGCCCTGGGTGTCGGGGACGGGCGCGTCGGCGGCCATGGCAGCGGCCTACGACGCCGGCGCCAGCACCGTGCAGACCGAGGCGCAGATCGGGCCGCCGATGTTGAACGTCGCGGCCGCGCGGGCGCCCTTCACCTGCAGCGGGGCGGGCACCTTGCCCTGCAGTTGCCACGCGCTCCAGCCGATCATCGCGACGCCGGTCGCGCCCACGGGATGACCCTTGGCGATCAGCCCGCCCGAGGTGTTGATGCCGCACTCGCCGTCGGGCGCCGCCTTGCCGTCCACCCAGTAGCGGGCGCCGCGGCCGTACTCGGCCTTGCCGATCACCTCGGTGCCGATCGCGCCCATCACCGTGAAGCAGTCGTGCAGCTCGGCGACGTTGACGTCCTTCGCCGACAGGCCGGCCATCGCGTAGGCCCGCTCCATCGCGCGGTAGGCGCCGGTCGGGCGCAGCACGTCGCGGCCCGCCTTGCGCAACGGGTCGGTGGCCTGAGAGAAGCCGCGCAGCGCGACGCAGTCCTGCTTCTTCACGCCGAGCCGGGAGAGGCCCTCTTCGGTGGCGACGAGCAGCGCCGCGTGGCCGTCGGTGATCTGCGAGCAGTCGAAGGTCTTGAGCTTCAGGCTCTCGACCACGTAGCGGTTGATGCCCTCGATCGCGCACGCCTTCTTCGGGTCGAGCTCCACGTCGCGCATCTGGGCCAGCGGGTTGTGGCGCGCGTTGGCGTACTCCTGCACCGCGATCGCCGCCAGGTCCTCCTCGGTCGCGCCGTGCGCCTTCATGTACTCGTCCATCACCTCCGCGAAGATGTGCGGGAACACGAACACCTTGCCCGCGCGCTCGTCGGGGTGGGAGAAGTAGCCGAGCACCTTGCCGATCAGCTTGCCGTCCATCTTGCCGTCGCTGCCGCGCATCTTCTCGTAGCCGACCGCGAGCCCGACCTCGCCCTGGCCGGTGAGCAGCTTCTGGGCCACCGACAGCACCGCCTGGCCGCCCGAGGCGCAGGCGTTCTCGACCGACTCGATCGGCTTGCCGGCGAGCCCCGGCACCTCGGCGACGAGGCCGGCCAGCAGCCCCTGCTCGTTGAGCGTGAAGTGGCAGGCGGCGGCGATCGAGGCGACGTCGACGGCCGCGGCGGGCGCACCCACCTCGCCCAGCACGCCGCTCACGGCGCGCTCGACGATCTGCGGCACGGTCGCGTCCATCAGCTTGCCGAAGGGGGACTGGTGGTAGGCGGCGATGTAGAGGGGCTTCATGCTCTGACTCCGTTCTCGACCTCGGCCACGAACCCGGCGAGCAGCGCGGCCAGCGCGTGCGGCTGCTCGACGACCAGGGCGTGACCGCTGTCTTCGACGATCTGAAGACGGGCGCGCGCGAGCTCCGCCAGGGCGCGCGAGTGGGACGCGGGGAACACGGTGTCGCCGGCCGCGCCGACGACCATCGCGGGCAGGGCGCACGCGCGGACGGCCTGCAGGTGCGGGGCCGGATCGAAGGCGAGCAGCGCCCCGAACAGGCCCACGAGGCCCTCGAACCAGGGCGCGGGCAGGCGATCGGCGGCGGCTCGCCGGGCCGCCAGCGTTTCGGCGTGGCGCTGCCGGTAGGTTTCCGAGTAGGCGAACGCGAACAGGCCGTCGAACACCTCGGCTGCCGCGGCCTTGTCGCCGCCGGCCGCCCGCGCGCTGGCCTCGCGCAGGCGGTGGCTGGCCGCCTGCATCTCGGGCGTCAGCGCCTCCGCGGTGGTGACGAGCGCGAGGCCGCGCACGCGCGCCGGGTGGCGGGAGGCCAGCGCCATCGCGACGAAGGCGCCGTACGAGGTGCCGGCGACGTGGAGGGCGGGCAGGCCGAGCTGATCGAGCAGCGCGGCCACGTCGTCCGCGTGTTGCTCGATGGTCGCGGGCGGTGGCCCCGGGCACAGCAACTGGCCGCGGAAGTCGCAGCGCAGGACGCGCAGGGCCGACAGCCCGGCCACCACCGGGTCCCAGGCCGCGATCGACATCGCCCCGCCGTTGAGCAGGATCAACCCGGGGCCGTCCTGCGGCCCGTCGAAGCGGTGGGGCAGCACGGTCATGGGTTCTCCTTCGCCCACAGCAGGGCGAGGTCGGGCTTCACCACCTTGCCGTAGGGCGTGCGCGGCAGGGCGTCGACGAAGCACCAGTGCTTCGGCACCTTGTAGCGGGCCAGGCGGCCGTCGAGGTGGGCGTCGAGCGCCTCGGGACCGACGCTCGCGCCGGGGCGCCGCACGACGTACGCGCAGCCGACCTCGCCCCACGTCTCGTGCGGCACGCCGATCACCGCCGCGTCGGCGACCTCGGGGTGCAGCAGCAGCTCGGCCTCGATCTCCGCGGGGTAGACGTTGACGCCGCCGCTGATGAACATGTCCTTGCGGCGGCCGGCGATGTAGAAGAAGCCCTCCGCGTCGCGCCGCGCGAGGTCGCCGGTGTGGAAGAAGCCCTCCGCGTCGAGCGCCGCCGCGGTGGCGGCCTCGTCGTGCCAGTACCCCTGGCACACGTGCGGCCCGCGCAGGCACAACTCGCCGACCTCGCCGACGGCCACCTCGCGCCCGTCGGCGTCGATCAGTTTCGCCTGCGTGTAGAGCAGCGGCTTGCCGATCGAGCCCTTCTTGCGCTCCGACTCCGCGACCGTCATGGAGAAGCAGTTGACGCCGACCTCGGTCAGGCCGTAGCCCTGCTTGAAGACGACGCCACGGCGCTGGTAGGTCTCGATGATCCACTCGGGGAGCGGCGCGCCACCGCTGATCAGGAAGCGCACAGACGACAGGTCGGCGGCCGCGAACTCGGGGGCCTCGGCGAGCAGCTTCCAGATCGTCGGGACGCCGAGCACCACGGTGCAACGCTCGCGACCGATCGTCGCCCACACCTCGGCGGGGTCGAAGCCGGCGTGCAGCACGATCGTGCCGCCGACCGTGAAGATCGGCACGAGGAACGCGCCCAGCGCGCCCGCGTGGTAGAGCGGCGTGAAGATGGGACTGACGTCGTCCTCGCGCAGCCCCCAGCAGGCGACGGTGTTGTAGCCGTTCCACGCGACCATCCGGTGCGGCACCCGGACGCCCTTGGGCTTGCCGGTGGTGCCGCTCGTGTAGAGCAGGAACAGCAGGTCCTCGGGATCGCAGACCTCGCGCGGTTCCGGCGCGTCCAGGAGCGGCGGGCGCGCCTGCGCGTAGGCGAGGTCGCCTTCGCGGGCGGGCGCGTCGAGCGAGATCACGCGTTCGATCGGGACCAGGTCGCGCAGCGCGCCGGCGACCGCGGCGTGGGCGGCGTCGTGGATCAGCACCCGCAGGCCGCTGTGCGCGACGACGTGGCTCAGCTCGTGCGCGGTGGCGCGGGTGGACAGCGGGACCAGCACCAGGCCCGCCTTGGCCGCGGCGAACACGCACTCGAGGTACTCGACGCGGTTGCCGGCGAGCAGCCCGTAGCGCTCGCCCTTGCGCAGCCCGAGCCCGCGCAGCAGCCGCGCGCAGGCTGCGGCCCGGGCGTCGAGTTCGGCGCAGGTGAGCCGCGCCCCCGAAGCGACGTCGACGAGCGCGAGCTTGTCCGGCGTCAGCCGCGCGCGCTCGCCGAGCACGTCCCCGTGCAGCATCGGTTACATCCGCAGCGCGACCGCGGCCTGGTTGTAGCCGACGCCGGAGCCGACCAGCACGACCAGGCTGCCGGGCCTGATCAGGCCCTTCTCGCGGGCGTCGTCGAGCGCCATCGGGATGCAGGCGGAGCCGGTGTAGCCCCACTCCTCCATCACCGTGTGGGTGCGCTCCATCGGCAGCCCGAGGTCCTGCATCACCAGCTCGATCGACGGCCGGCGGACCTGGGTGAACACCACGAAGTCGATCTCGGACAGCGCGAAGCCCTGCTCCCGCGCCAGCTTGCGCACGAGCCGCGGCCAGCCCTCGTGGTTGATCTCGGGCGGGTAGCGCTCGTACATCTTCACCTTGGTGCGCCCGGCCGCGACGCTGTCGACGGTGGCCGGCTCGGCGGTGCCGCCGCCGAGGATCGCCCAGTGCTTCGCGTAGGCGCCGTCGGCCTGGAACGCGGCGCCGAGATAGCCTGGCGCCTCCGCGGGCACCAGCACCGCCGCGCCGCCGCCGTCGCCGTAGAAGAACGTCATCGGGTCGTCGGCGTCGGCCAGCTTGTGCATCAGGTACACGCCGACGACCAGCGCCGCCTTCATCGACGGGTTGCCGGCCAGGATGCCGGCGGCGGCCGACAGCCCGGTCGGGAACGACGCGCAGGCGCAGCCGACGTCGAAGGTGCCGGCGTTCTTCGCCCCCAGCTTGTGCTGGAGCACGACCGACGTCGCCGGCGTCACGTAGTCGGGCGAGTCGGTGCCGAGCACGATCAGGTCGAGGTCCTCGGGCCCGAGACCCGCTCGCTCCAGCGCCTGCCGCGCCGCGGGCAGGGCGACGTCGGAGGTCGCCCAGTCCTCGGGCGCGTGCCACCGCTTGCGGATGCCGGAGGAGGCCTCCATCTTGGCGACGAACTCGGGGAACTTCGCGCCGAACCGGGCCTCGAGGGCCGTGTTGGGAACCTCGATTCCGGGCAGGAAGCGCCCGGTCGAGGCGATCTTCACGTGACGCAAGGGGGTCTCCTAGGTGCCGACGACCAGCCCGCCGTCGACGGACAGGCAGGTGCCGGTGACGAACGCGGCCTGCTTCGAGGCCAGCCAGCAGTAGGCGTTCGCGATGTCCTCCGGCGCGCCCATGCGGCCGATCGGGGTGTGGGCGACCATGCCGTCGAGCACCTTCTGCGGCATCGCGTTCAGGATCTCGGTGCCGATGAAGCCGGGCGCCACCGCGTTGGCGCGGATGCCGTACTTGCCCAGCTCGCGGGCCCAGGTCCGCGTCATGTTGATGACGCCGGCCTTGGTCGCCGCGTAGTTGGTCTGGCCGAAGTTGCCGTACAGGCCGACCACCGACGACGCGGTCAGGATCACGCCGCTCTTCGCGGCGATCATGTGCGGTGCCACCGCGCGCGTGCACAGGAACGGGCCCTTGAGGTTGACCGCGATCACCGCGTCCCACTGCTCGTCGGTCATGGTGGCGGCCACCGCGCCGTCCTTCCACTTGACGAGCTGGGCGTCGCGCACGATGCCCGCGTTGTTGACCAGCACGTCGACCCGGCCCCAGGCGGCGATCACCTCGGCGACCGCCGCCGCGACCGCCGCCGGATCGGCGACGTTCACCCGCTGGAAGCGGCCCTCGCCACCCGCGGCGGCGATCTCCGCGAGCAGCTCCTTCGGCTCTCCCACGTCCCACGCCGCCACCTTGCACTTCTCCGCGGCGAAGCGCAGCGCCGTCGCGCGGCCGATGCCGGCGGCCGCGCCGGTCACGATCACGACCTGTCCCGCGAGCCCGTAGTCCATGGTGTGTCCCTTCGGTACGAGTCGGGCGGCGGCCGGCCGCGAGAGCGACGGCCGCCGCCCGAAGTGGAAGCGTCTAGAACGTGAGCCGCACGCCGAGCTGGACCTCGAACGGCGGCAGCGTCGTGGTGTACTGGCCGAAGCGCGGGTTGGCCACGAAGGCCGCGGCGCGGTTGGTCAGCGTCGGGCCCGACAGGAACTCGCCGTTGAGGATCGAGTTCACGTCGTCGTTCTTGCGGTTGGTCAGGTTGAAGCCCTCCGCGATCAGGTCGAGGCCGGCGCGCTCGCCGAGCGTGAAGCGCTTGGTGAGGCGCAGGCTGAGGCTGAAGAACGAGGGGCCGTCCTGGTCGAACTTGGCGACGCCGTCGGCGCGGTCCGAGTTCTTGCCGTCGCCGTTGCGGTCGTAGCCGAGCCGCTTGTTCCACGGCTGGCCGGAGCCGTACTCGACGATCGGCGCCACGGTGATCGCCGCCGGCAGCTTGAACACGCCGGAGACGATCGCGCGCACGCGCTCGTCGGCGCGGGAGCGGCCGAACTCGGCCTCGATGTCGAACGGGTCGGACGGGTAGTCGGTCAGCGCCGGGCTGAAGTCGTCGTTGATGTTCTTCTTGTCGGCCAGCGTCAGCGAGGCGGTGATCAGGTGGCCGCCCTTGATGGTGCCGTTGAGGCTCGCGACCACGGCCTTGTACTCGGAGCGGCCTTCGTTGGTGTAGGTGTTGACCTGGTTCCAGGCCGGGTTGATGCGGGCCGCGCGGCCGGCGAGCACCGCGGCGTTGCCGGCGAAGTTGCGGTCGCGGACGATGATCTCGTCTTCGCCCTTGACGTAGATGCCCTCGAGGTCGAAGTAGAGCCCCGAGTCGCCGAGCTTGCGGGTGTAGCCGAGCGTCGCCTGCCAGGTCCACGGGTTCACGTACTCGGAGTCGAGCAGCGTCGAGTCCTTCGGCAGCGGGATGCCGGTGGTCTTCGGGCTGGCCGGGTTCAGCGCCAGCGCCGGGATGCCCAGCACCAGGCCGTTCAGGCGCTGCTGGACGACGCGGCCGGAGACGCCGTTCTGCTGCAGCTCGGAGAACGAGGGCACCAGCAGGAAGCGGCCGGTGAAGATGCCGACGCCGCCGCGCACGACGTTGCGGCCGTCGCCGGTCGCGTCCCACGAGAAGCTGGCGCGCGGCTGGAAGTTGTTGACGTCCTTCTTGCGCTCGCCGGTGAGCAGCGGGTGGGTGAAGCCGGGGTTGTTGCCGTTGGTGTCGAGGTCGTAGCGCAGGCCCAGCGACAGCGTCAGCTTCGAGCTGGCGCGGAAGTCGTCCTGCACGAAGGCGGAGACGTAGTTGGTGTCGATGGTGGCGTCGCCCGAGCCCTCGCCGTAGATGTAGAGGAGCGGCAGCGCGCGGGTGTCGGTCGCGTAGATCAGCCAGCCGGCGTCGAAGACCGGGAAGTCGAAGCGGTCGGAGACGTGCATCACCGCCGCGCCCATCTTGATGTCGTGGGTCTTCTTGCCGCTGCCCAGGCTGAACGAGAAGGTGTCGCGGATCTCCCACTGCGTGGAGTCGCCGAGCAGCGGGCCGACGATGTTCTCGCCGATCGTCAGCGTGTTGCCCGAGGAGAACGACTCGGTGACCGCCTGCGAGTTGGTCGGCTCGTCGTACTTGCGGCCGCCGACCTGGACGGTGAGCTGGTTGAGCTTGCCCGACGCCGGCGCCCAGGTGTGGCCCAGCGTCAGGTTCCAGTTGTCGCGGTTGAGCTGCTGGCCGTTGCTGACGTCCGCCACGCCGCCGACCCGGAAGTTCTCGAGCCGGTAGCGCTCGTAGGCGAACTTCGCCTTCAGGCTCTGGGTCGCGGAGATGCGGTGGTCGAGGCCGGCGAAGCCGAGCGTCTGCGACAGCGGCAGCGGCACGTCCGCGGCCAGCGAGGCGTAGGCGCCGCCGGGCCGGAACAGGGTGATGCTGTCCTCGTCGATCTGCTCGAGCGAGACGAAGAAGTGGGTCTCGTCCTTCTGCAGCGGGCCGCCCAGCGTGAAGCCGAACTGGGTGCGCTTGTAGTCGTTCTTCTGCGCCTCGTACTCACCCTTGGCGCGCAGCGCATCGTCGCGGAAGAAGCCGAAGGCCGAGCCCTTCACCTGGTTGGTGCCGGACTTGGTGACGATCGACAAGGCACCGCCGGCCGAGCCGCCGACCTCGGTGTCGAAGCGGTTGGCGATGACCCGGAACTCGCCGATCGCGTCCTGGCTGAAGCGGGCGCGGGCCAGGCCCAGCGTCGTGTCGGTGAAGTCGGCGCCGTCGACCAGGATCGTCGACTGCGAGGCGTTGCCGCCGGCGCCGATCACCGGGCCGCCGCCGATGAAGCGGAAGCCGCCGCGCTCGCGCTGCACGCCGGGGGCGAGGAAGGCCAGGCGCTGGAAGTCGCGGTCCGCGACCGGCAGGTCCTGGATCTGTTCCGGCAGGATGTTGGTCGAGGAGTCGGTCTTGTAGACGTCGACGAGCGGCAGGTCCGCGGTGACGGTGACCGTCTCCTGCACCGTGGCCACCTTGAGCGTGACGTCGAGGCGGGCCGTCTGGCCGACGCGCAGCACGAGGCCCTGCTGGACGACCGGCGTGAAGCCGGTCAGCTCGACCTTCACCTCGTAGGAGCCGGGGGCCAGGGCGCCGACGCGCACGCCGCCGGCGTCGCCGGTGACGAGCGAGCGCTCGAAGCCCGTGTCGGGGCGGCGGACCGTGACGGTGGCGCCGGGGAGCGACTGGCCCGTCTCGTCGACCGCGTTCACCTCGAGCACCGCGTCGGCGACCTGGGCGTGGAGCGGGGCGACCCCCGCGAAGAGCGCGATCAGGAACCCGGCGAGCAGGCGCCGACCTCCCGGTCGCAAGAAGCCAAGCGACTGATTCATCGGACCTTCCTCCGCTTCGCGAGACGCGGTACCCGAAAAGATACCGAACGCTCGTTATGTTTTCTGCGGGGGACTCTAGGGGCGCCGGCAAAGACTTGTCAAGAGGGCAAAATGCGAGGGCTGCTCCCGGAACATCGGCGGCCGCTCCGGCGTCCCCCTGCCGACACTCCGACCGAAAGGACTCGCGAGGCATGCGACGAGCGACGGCGACCCTCCTCCTGTGCGCGGCGAGCGCGGCTCCGGCTGCAGCCGGCGACTGGCCGCAGTGGCGCGGACCGCAGCGCGACGGTCACGCGGCGGCGCCCGGCGCGACGAGCTGGCCGCGCGCGCTCCTCCGCGACTGGGGCATTCCCGCCGGGGCCGGCCACGCCTCGCCCGTGGTCGTCGGCGACCGCGTGTACCTGTTCGCCCGCGAGGGCGAGGAGGAGACGCTCTCCGCACACGACGCGGCGACGGGCCGGCGCCTGTGGCGCCAGGCCGAGCCGGTCGCCTACACGATGAACCCGGCGGCGATGGGCCACGGCAAGGGGCCCAAGGCGACGCCCGCGGTCGCCGACGGGCGCGTGTTCACGTTCGGCATCACGGGCACGCTGCGCGCCTTCGACGCAGCGAGCGGCGCGCCGCTGTGGCGCCGGACGTTCCCCGAGCACGCGCGCAGCGAACCCGAGTTCGGCGCCGCGCAGTCCCCGCTCGTCGACGGCGGCAGGCTGATCGTGCACGTCGGCGGCGCCGGCGACGGAGCACTGGTGGCCCTCGATCCGAAGAGCGGCCGCACGCTGTGGCGCTGGACCGGCGACGGCCCCGGCTACGCCTCGCCCGTGGTGGCGACACTCGGCGGCGTGCGCCAGGTCGTGACTCTCACCCAGACGAAGCTGGTCGGCGTCGAGCTCGCGACCGGAGCCCTGCTCTGGAGCGAGCCGTTCACGACGGAGTACGAGCAGAACGCGGTGACGCCGCTGGTCGTGGGCGATCTCGTGATCGTCTCCGGCATCAACCGCCCGTTGCGCGCGTCGAGGGTCGCGCGGGCCGGAGCCCGCTTCACGGTCGCCACGGCGTGGGAGAACCCCGAGCTGCCGCTCTACATGAGCAGCCCGGTGGCGCACGGCGAGCGCCTCTTCGGCTTCACGCACCGGCAGCGGGGCCGCTTCTTCGCGGCCGATCTCGCCAGCGGCCGCCTGCTGTGGGCGAGCGAGGGCCGGCAGGCCGAGCACGCGAGCCTGCTGCTCGCGGGAGACGCGCTGCTGCTCGCGACCAGCGGCGGCGAGCTGCTCGTCGCGCGCTCCGGCGCGACGGGTTTCGCCCCGCTCGCGTCCTACGAGCTGGCGGGCGGCGCCGTGTGGGCCCATCCCGCCCTCGGCGCGGGCCGTCTCTTCGTCAAGGACGTGGATTCGCTGACGGCCTTCCGCCTGCCCTGACGACCCGCGTATCCCTCGTCGCTCCCGGAACTTGCCGGGAAGCGGCGGCGACGGTAACCTCTCCTCACATGTCCAGGTGGCTGCGTTCCGTTGCCGTGTGCGCGACCCTGGCGGCCGCCGGCCTCGAGGCCCAGGTCGCCCCGGAGGGTCCGGCCGAGACCGTCGTGCGCGATCGCGGCTTCCGCCTCGGCCGGGTGATCGTGCAGCCGCGCTTCGACTTCGGCGGCATCGGCTGGGAGTCGAACGTCTACCTCGTCGGCGAAGGCGTCGGCGAGGAGCGCAACGACCTGTTCGCGAGCGGCGGCCCGGGCCTCGGCCTGATCGTGCCGATCACGCCGAAGCTGCGCTTCCTGGCCGACTCGCGCCTCAACTACCACTGGTACTCGGACACCGTCGACCAGCGGCGGCTGACCGGCGGCGGCGACGGCCGCCTGGTGTTCAACGGCGGCCCGGTGCGGCTGACTGCGGGCTACGCGCACTACCGCACGTTCGAGCGGCCGGTCGCGGAGATCGGGCGCCGCATCGAGACCACGCGGGCCGGCCCGGTCGGCTCGCTCGGCTTTTCGCTGCCGGGCCGGCTCAAGGTCGACCTCGACGCCACCTATCGTGACGAGAGTTCGCCCGACGACGAGCCGGACGTCTTCGGGAACGATGTCGCACGACGGCTGTCGCGGGCGACGTTCGAAGCGCGCCCGCGGCTGGGCTACGCGATCACGCCCAAGACATCGGTGTTCGTCGAGGCCCCGTACCGGCGCGAGATGTTCGACGCCGAGGACGCGCTCGACGCCGACACCTGGGGCTACGGCGTCGGTATCGAGACCGATCCCACGACGCTGGTCCCCGGCCTGCTGCGCGTCGGCGTGCAGCGCTACGACGCGCAGAGCGCCACCACGCCGCCGCACGACTCGGTCTACGCCGAGCTGCGCGTGCAGTTCGGCCCCTCGCCGCGCACCCGCTTCGAGCCGAGCTATCGACGCCAGCGCGAGACGTCGCTGCTGCGCACGCTGGGCGACACCCAGACCCTGGTCCGCGACGAGCTGGGCCTCCGCATCCTGAAGGAGCTGGTCACCGAGCGGCTCGACCTGCGCGTCAACCTGCAGCGGGCCGCGGTGGAGACCGACGGCGGCGGCGTGCTCCTGGATTTCGGCGCCGGCAGCGAACAGGTGCGGCGCGACGAGGTGCAGTACCTGGCCGAAGGCGACCTCGGCTACCGCTTCCGCGCGCTGCGCCTGGGCGTCGTCGGGAGCTGGCGCAACCGAACCCGCACCGCGTTCGCCTTCGGGGGCCGCGCCCAGGGCTTCACGCTCGGCCTCAGCGCGAACTTCCGCCCGTGAACCCGACCACCCAGGCTCCGCTGACCGAGGCGCGCCGCGTCCTCGCCATCCTGCACCGGCGGCGGCTGCTGATCGCCGCCTGCACCGCGGTTTCGCTGCTGGCGGCCTTCCTCCACACTCAGACGACCCGGCCTGTCTACGAGGCCCGGGTCCGGGTGCTGCTCGAGAAGCCGGGCGCGCCGCTGGGGCAGACGGACCTGACGGGCATCGCCGACGACACCAACACCCTGCTCGAGGTGCTGCGCGGCCGCGAGCTGGCCGAGCGCGTCGTCAGCCGGCTCGGCAACCGCATGGCGGCCGAGCTGGGCACCGGCCCGATGGTGTCGCTGTGGGAGCTCGTGCGCCATCGGCTCTTCGGCCCGCCGGCGACGCCGGTCGCGCCGGACGGCGTGCCGCTGTCGCCCTCGGCCAGCGCGTTCCAGTCGCGGGTGCGGGTGACACCGGTCGCCGGCACTCGCCTGATCGACATCCGCTTCAGCGCCTACGACCCCGCGCTCACCGCGGTGGCCGCCAACAGCCTGGTCGACGCGTTCACCGAGCTGGCCGCCGGCGACCGCTCGGACCGCTCGGGCGAGCGCACCGAGTGGCTGACCGACCAGTACCGGCAGCAGCAGCAGCGAATCCAGGCGCTGGCCGCCCAGCTCGAGCAGAAGCGGCGCGCGGCCGGGGTCGACACCGGCGGCGACGCCGAGCGCCGCTCCGCGACCCTGTCCGCGACGCTGAGCGCGCTGCAGGCGGAGCGCGGCACCAAGCAGGCGCTGCTCGACCAGGTCCGCTCCGGCACCAACGCGGCCGACGCACTGCCGATCTCGATGCAGGGCGGGCTCGCCGAGCTGCGCGGCCAGCTCCGCCGCGCCCAGGAGGACCAGGCCCGGCTCGCCGAGCAGCTCGGCGAGCGCCACCCGCAGATGCAGGAGGCGCGGCAGCGGGTGGCCTCGATCGAGCAGCAGCTCGCCGCCGAGGCGCGCGCCGTCGTCACCGGCCTCGAGAACGAGGTGCGGATGCTGCTGCAGCGGGAGGCGACGCTGTCGGGCGAGATCGCGAGCCTGCGCGCCGATGTCGTCGGCAGCGGCGCCCAGGCGGAGATCCAGTCGCTCGAGCAGCAGCTCGAAAACGAGCGCGCGCTGCTCGTGCAGATGACCGGCCAGGCCCGCACCACCGAGCTGCAGGGCGCGTATCGCCTGCCGCCGCTGCGGGTGCTGGAGCCGGCCACCACGCCGGGCTCTCCCGTCTCGCCGCGGGCGGGCAGCACCTACCGCAACGCGCTGCTGCTGGGGCTCGTGATCGGGATCGCCCTCGCGCTCGGCTTCGACGCCCTCGACAACACCGTGAAGACGCCGGAGGACGTGCGCGAGGCGCTGGGCCTGTCGCTGCTCGGCGTGATCCCCGAGGCCCAGCCCGAGGAGGGGCCTGCCTCGCGCACGCCGGCCGTGTTCCGGGCCGGGCCCTACTCCGCCGCCGAGGCCTACCGGTTGCTGCGCACGAACCTCACCTACTCGCTGCCGCCGGAGGGCGGCCGGCTGCTGGTGATGTCGTCGGCGAACCCCGGCGAGGGCAAGACCACGACCTGCGCCAACCTGGCGGGCGCGCTGGCCGTCGCCGGCGCGCGGGTGCTGGCGATCGACGCCGACCTGCGACGGCCCACGCTGCACCTGCACTTCGGCCTGCAGCGCGCGCGGGGCCTCACGGACGTGATCGTCGGCAAGCTCGAGCTGGAAGCCGCGCTGCAGCCGACGCGATGGGCGGGGCTGTCGGCGATCACCTGCGGCTACCTGCCGCCCAACCCCGCGGAGCTGCTGGCCTCGACCCGGCTGCGCGACCTGCTCCACAACCTGCGCGGGCGCTTCGACTGGGTGCTGGTCGACACGCCGCCGGTGCTGGCGATGGCGGACACCTCGATCCTGGCGCCGTTCGTCGACGGCGTGATCCTCGTCGTCGGCGCGGAGGTCTCGACGCGGCCCGCCGTGCAGCGCTCGATCGACCAGCTCCGCGGCGTCGGCGGCGTGGTGCTCGGCGCGGTGCTCAACCGCGTCGACCTCAAGCGCAACGCGTACTACTACAGCCACTACTACGGCGACTACTACCGCAGCTACTACAGCGCCGAGAACCCTGCGGCCGAGTCGGGCAAGCTGCGGCGCTTCAAGCGGTCCTGATCGGCTTGACACCCGCGCGGGGCGACGGCGTAGCATGAGGCCCTTGGACTCGACACCCTCCATCGCCCGCCGCGCGTGCGCGCTGTCGCTGTGCCTCGCCCTCGCCCTCCTGCCAGCGCTCCCGGCCCAGGCCGCGCCCGCGGCCGGCCGGCTGGCCGCGACGTTCTCCATCTCCGGGCGCCCCGCGCCCCGGCTCGCCGTCGCCCTGGTCGACCTCGAGCGCGGCCGCGTCGTGCGCGGCGTGACCGACGCGAGCGGCCGGCTGCGGCTGGGGCTCGCCGCCGGCAGCTACGCGCTGATGGTCGAGTCGAAGGCGCCGCTCGTGGTGAGCCGCGGGCCGCGCGTCGTGCGCGTGGCCGCCGCGGGCCTGACCCGCGCCCAGGTCGAGCTGCTGCTCGCCGGCGCGCTGGCCGCGGCGACGCAGCAGGGCAAGGCCCAGATCACCCACGACGAGGCGGCCTGCTTCCTCGCCGAGGAGTTCCCGCTGCTGACCGCTTCGGTGGAGCCGGCGGCGCCGTACCCCAGCGCCCGCGTCTACTTCCGCCCGGCGCGCGCCACCGAGTTCTTCTACGTCGAGATGGAGGCCACGCCCGAGGGCGGGTTCCAGGGCCGCCTGCCGCGACCGCGGCTGGAGGCGAGCCCGATCGAGTACTACGTGGCCTTCCTCACCGCCGACGGCGAAGAGGTGAAGACCGAGACCCACTCCGTCAAGGTGGTCGAGAACGATTCGGCCTGTACCGCGGGCCGGCTGGCCGCGCTCGGCGGCCCGGGCGAGGTGACCGTCTACTCGGCCGCCACCGGCGCCGCCGTGGCCCCGGCCGGGTTCGCCGCGGGCTCGCTGGCGCTGACCGCGGGCACCGTGGCGGCGCTGGTCAGCGGCGCGGCCGCCGCGGGCATCTCGGCGGCGGTCACCGTCACCAACCCGGTGCCGACCCCGGTGCCGACCCCGGTGCCCTCGGTCACGCCGACGCCGACGCCGCGGCCGACCCCGAGTCCGTCGCCGACGCCGACCCCCACTCCCGAGCCGACACCGTCGCCGACGCCCTCGACCGCCTCCAAGTAGGCGGCGCCTACTTCCAGCCGAGGCTCCCCTTCAGCGTCTCTTCGCGCGTGGTCGTGGCGACCACGTCGAGGCTCCAGCTCTTGACGCCGTCGCGCCAGTCGCCCGTGACCTCCGCCAGCAGCGCGCGCTGGTTCGGCGCCAGCTCGCGGGCCTTGAGCGCCGCCGGCACCGCGGCGCGGGAGCCGTTGACGGTGACGAAGGCATTCAGCGTCTCGAGCTTGATCGCCTTCTTGCCGTCGTTCAGGGCATAGACCTGCACCTTCCACGCGACTCCCGCGTGGACGCTCTGCGGCGTCGCCTCGAACTGGACCTGGGCCGAGTAGTCGGGGTTGGCGACGGTGACGTCCTGGGTGTTGAAGCCGGCCGGCGCCTTGCCGGAGGGCTTGGCGAGGAAGAAGCTGCGCCCGGGCACGAAGCGGCGCCGCGCCTCGGCCGCTCCCGCCTCGGCCGCGGACGCGCCACTCGTGGCCCGCGCGTTGCCCGGCTCCAGCGCGAGGGCTTCCTTGAAGGCCGCGCTGGCCGCATCGAACTGGCGGGCCTGAAGCGCCGTCTGCCCGCGATCGAGCAGCCCGGCGAGCTGCTGCGCGCGAACCTCCGCAGGGTCCGGGCCCGTCGGCGCGGGGGCCTTCGCGGGGGGCGCCTTGGCTGCGGCGGCCTTCGCGGCCGCGGGGGGCGGCGTCGCGGCGACCCTCGCCGCGGGCTTTGCCGCGGCCGTCGGGGGCTTCGCGGCGGCCGCCGGGGGCGCGGTCGGCGCCGGCGTCGGTGCGGGCTCCGCGCTCTCCTCGGCGACAGTCGGCTCGGGCGCCGCGGGCGCCGTGGTCGGCGGCGGCAACGCCGCCATCGTCGTCGGCGGGGCCGTCGGCGGCGCCGCGGGCGCGGTCGCGGGCGGCGCCGGGGCCTGGTTCATCCACAGGAAACCACCGACGGCCACGGCGACCACCAGACCGGCCCCGACGAAGAGGCCGACCTTCGATCCACTCGCTGCAGACGGCGGCACCGGAGCAGCGGCGGGCGCGGGGGCCGGCCGCGCAGTGGGCGGAGCGGGCCGCCGCGGGGCCGCCGCCGCGGGGCGCGGCGCTGCGGGTGGCGTGGCAGTCGCGGGCCGCGGCCTGGCCGCTGGCGCGGCCGGGGGCCGTGCAGCGGATGGCGCCGGCTTCGGGGCGGACTTTTCCGGGCGCGTCGGCGGCGCCTGCGGCGGGGCGGCCGGTGGCGCTGGCACCGGCTCCGGCGGCGGCGCGACCGCCGCGGGCTCCGGCTGCGCGGGGCCCGGCTGTCGCTTCAGGCTGACGGTCGGCGCGTACTCCGCGTCGTCCGGCGCCTCGGGGCGCGGCAGCACCATCGTCGCCTGCGGGTCTGGCCCCAGATCCTCGTCGACCACGACCGGCGCGGGCGGTGGCGCTTCGACCTCGAACCGTTCCGGGACTTCTTCGACGATCTCCTCGGCGACGGGCGCCATGTCGACGAGCGTGGCCTCGAACGATTCGGCCGGGGCGAGATCCGGCAGCGGCACGTCGGCGACCGTGGCGGCGAAGTCGACGACTTCTTCCGCCGCCGGCACCGGGGGCAGCAGCGGCGGCGGGGAGGACAGCGCGATGGTCGCTTCCCCTTCGTCGACGACGGGCTCCGCGTGCGGCTCGACGCTTTCGGGAGGAGCCTCCTCGACCTCGGCGTGCGGCTCCACGATCAGCTCGGGTTCGGGCTCGAGGGCCGACTCGGGTTCCGCCGCCTCGAGGATCGGCTCCGGTTCCTCGTGGAGCACCGGCTCCACGGCTACCGGAGCGCCCAGCTCTGCGACGAATGCGGCCAGGTCGGCGGGCAGCCGGCACTGGAGCATCACGGAGCCAGGTTCGCCGGGCGCGCCCAGCCACACGACGTCGCCGGAGGCGAGCGCACTCTCGCCCGTCACCGGGTCGTCGTTGCGGAACAGACCTTCGGCGCCGGGCTCGGGAACGAGGCGCGCACCGTCGATCGTCAGCCGCAGGCGGGCGTGGACGGGAGCGACGCCGGGCGCCGCAACGGAGACGTCGCAGCCAGGGTCGGAGCCCAGCGTGGACTCCGGGCGCTGGAGCAGGAACTCCCGGCCCGCCTGTGGCCCGAGCAGGACCGAGACGGCCGGCGGTCGTCGCGAGGGATCCGCCATGGGTGTTGTCCGCGCTGGATTCTAGCAGCGTCAGGGGGCGAAGCGGCGTGCGGCGTCCGCCAGACCAGGCCGCAGGGGATCGAGGGAGACCGCATGAGCCGCCAGGTCGGCCGCACGGCCGCGCTCGCCGCGCAGTTCGGCCACCCAGGCCAGCAGCAGCCACGACTCGGCGTCGGCGGGCCGCTGCTGCAGGGCGCGGCGCAGCTCGAGCTCGAACCGGCGCTGCTTGATGTCACGCACGATCGGGTCGCGGGCGAGGCTGCCGGCGCGCTCCGCCGGAAAATCGGGGCGCGGGCTCGACGCGGGCAGCGCGATCGCCAGCGCGACGAGCGCGCAGAGCGACGCCGCGGCACCGACCGTCGCGCGCGGCGAGGGCCGGGCCCCGAGCGGAGCCAGGGCGAGGCCGGCCACGACCGCGGCCAGCGCGCCGTTGGCGGGGATCCGCAGGTTGAAGTCGATCAGCCCGTGGGCGAGCAGCGCGCAGAGGCCGGCCAGCGCCCCGTGGGCGACGCCGCGCAGCCACGGGTCGGGGCAGGTGGCGGCGGCCCCGATCGCGCTGCGCAGCATCAGCAGGAGCAAGAACGTCGTGGCCAGGAAGCCGAGGGCTCCGCCTTCGGCCAGCAGCTCCAGCCACTCGTTCTCCGGGTGCTCGACGCGCAGCGCGCCGTGCGCGGTCTTGAAGGGCGGCAGCGCGTCCGCGAAGGTGCCGAGCCCGGTGCCCGCGACCGGCGCGCGGGCGGCGAGCGACAGCGTGTCGCGCCACACCTCGAGGCGGAAGGAGCCCGACACCTCGCGGTGCGCGCTGCCGAGCGCGCCGAGGCGGCTGCGCACCTCGGGGGCCGCGCTCGTGAAGGCGACGCCGGCGGCCAGCAGCAGCAGCGCCAGCACCGCGAGCGCGCCGCGCCGGGCGCGGCCCGCGCTCCAGCGCAGGGCGCCCAGCGCCAGCAGCCCGGCGACGAAGGCGACTGCGCCGCCCCGCGAGCCGGTGGCGAGGCCCGTCACCGCGAGCGCCAGCGCCACGGCCAGCGCCAGCGCAGCGCCAGCCGCGCCGCGCTCGGTCCACTGCGCGCCGTGGCGGGCACGAGCGCGGGAGGCGATGCCGATCGCGGCTCCGAGCAGCACCAGCGCGGCGCAGAAGGTCCAGCCCGCGAAGTGGTTCCGCGACACGTAGGGGCCGAACGGCGCGAGGGTGGGCACCGCGTAGCGGCCGTAGAGCAGCTCGCCGAACGCCTGCCGCGCGTAGACCGCGTAGCCGGCCAGCCCGAGCCCCGTCGCTCCCAGCGCCACGACCACCGCCCGGTAGCGGCGCCCCGCCAGCAGCCACGGGCCCAGCCGCAGCGCGAGCAGCGCCAGCGTGCCGGCGTACAGCGCCGCGCGGGCCGTGGCCTCGGGGCGGATCGACAGCGGCCGAAAGCCGCCCCCCAGCGCTTCGCCGGCCGCGCCCGCGGGGTGCCACACAGCCGCCGCGGCCGGCGACAGCGCCGCCAGCAGCGCAGGAGGCAGCGGCACGAGTTGCAGCGCCGGCAGCAGCAGCACCAGGCCGAGCAGGCTCGCCGCCTTCGGCGGCAGCGGTGGCCAGCCGGCGGCGCCGCGTTCGCCGATGGCGCCCAGCGCGAGCGCCGCCAGCAGCGCGGCGAGCAGGCCGCGCTCGAAGGGCGCGGGGACGGCCCCGAAGGCCCACGGGGCGAGACAGGCGGCGGCCACCGCGAGCGCGGTCGCCGCCGTCACCACCCGGCTCACGTCCGCGGCCCCGAGCCGGCAGCGCTGCCCGCGAGGATCGCGAAGGCCGCCGCGTTGGCGGGAATCTGCCAGTTGAAGTCGACGGCGTTGGCCGCGAGCACGCCGCACACCGCGGCGAGGCCCCCCGCCTCGAGCGAGCCACCCGCGCGGGCCGCGCGCCAGGTGCGGCGCAGCAGGGTGGCGACGAAGGCCAGCAGCAGCGCGAGCCCGGGCAGCCCGAGATCCGTCAGGGCCTGCAGGTACTCGTTGTGGGCCTCGCCAACGTAGAGATCCGGCTGCCAGCTCCGGTAGGCCATCAGCGCGGGACCGTAGGCGTTGAGGCCGGCACCGGTCAGCGGCACGTCGGCCGCGAGCCGCAGCGACTCGGTCCAGATCGGCCCCCGGCTGCGCCACACCCCGCGTCCCTCGATCGCCTCCACCACGGCCATCGGCCGCGTCCACAGCGCGGACAGCGGCAGCAGCAGCAGCAGCGCCAGCGCCAGCCGGCGGCGCCGCGACAGCGCGCACAGCGCCGCCAGCGAACCCAGCAGGCCGAGCAGCCCCGAGCGGGCGCCGGCCGCGAACAGCCCGACGATCACCAGCAGGGCGACGCCGCTCCACAGCAGCAGCGCGGCGCCGGCGGGTTCGCCGAGCGCCAGCCAGCGGCGGCGGCGGCGGCGCGAGGCCGCGACCCGGACCCGCCCGAGCGCCTCGCCGACCAGCGCGAGGCTCAGCGCCACGACGGGGATCAGGTAGCCCGCGAAGTGGTTGCGGTTGACGTAGGGGCCGAACACGGCCCACTTCCAGAACGGCTCGTAGAAGCCGTAGATGCGGGTCGGCGCGGCGCTGCGGGCCTGGACCAGCGCGATCACCACCAGCAGCCCGCCGGTGATCGCCATCGCCCGGAACAGGCGGCGCCGGGCGGCGGGGTCGGCGAGTTCGCGGCACGCGGCCGCGTAGAGCAACGCCATCACCAGGAGAAAGCCGAGGCCGCGCAGCGTGCCCGGGGCATCGACGCTGAGCGGCCGCCACAGGCCGTCGACCAGCGTGTAGCGCTCGTGGAACGCGGCGGCGCCGGGGCTGAGCCAGGCCACGAGCAGCGGCGGCAGCGGCAGCAGTTGCAGCGCGACGAGCCCGAGCGCCGCGACCACCAGCGGCGCGCCCGGCACGTGGCGCGGCACGGCGCCGAACGCGACCGCCAGCCGCTCGCGCAGCCACGAGGCGAGACCGAGCGCGCCGCCCACGACCAGCAGCGGCACCCACGCCGGGGCGTGCACGGCGCCGAGCGCGAACGGCGGCAGCACGGCCACGACGAGCAGCCCGTGGCGCAGCACCGGCGGCCCGGCGGCGCTCATTTCAGGGCTTCGGCGCGCAGCAGCCGGCCGCGCGCGTCCTTCACGAGCCGGCGGTCGGGACGGCCGTCGCCGTCGGTGTCGAGGTCCTCGCTGCCCGCGTGCGGCCCGCGCCGGTGCTGCCAGCGGTCGAAGCGGCCGTCGCGGTCGGTGTCCAGCGCGATCGCCGCCACCGCCTCGCCTTCGAGAAGCTCGGCCCGCTCGACGCGGCCGTCCCCGTCGTCGTCGTACTCGCGCCGCAGCGGCGCGCCGGCGGCGTCGAGCTCGACCCAGGTGTCGGGTGCGCCGGCGCGGCGGGTGGCGCCGATGCGGTGCAGGCGTCCCTCGTCGTCGTAGTGCTCCCAGCGGTCGAGGCGGCCGTCGAAGTCGGCGTCGATCTCGATGCGGACGGGCCGCTTGCGGCCCTGGTGGTGGGCGAACTGGTCGGGCGCGCCGTCGCCGTTCGCGTCGTACTCGATGCGCAGCAGCCGGCCCCACGGGTCGTAGAAGGCCTTGTACGGCCCGCGGTCGAGCAGCAGGTAGACGGCGCCGTCGGGACCCTTCAACTGGCCGACGTCGGTGGGCGGCGTGGACGGGGCTCCGCCGCAGGCGTGGACCAGGAGCGGGAGCAGGACGGCGGCGAAGCGGCGCACGGTCGCCGCAATCATAGGCCCGGCGGCGGACTCGCCCCGCCGCCGGGTCCCGCCGATCGCGGCTACAGCGTGTAGCGCGCGGCGTCGATCACGGAGGCGGCGACCTGCTCGCGCAGGGCCACCGTGTTGACCGCGTCGCGCTTGCCGAAGCGCTTCAGGGCGGTCAGGTAGGTGCGCAGCATGTCGCCGTCGTCGAGCGCCGCCAGCAGCCGCTTCGACGCCGCCTCGATGCGGTCCATCGCGTCCTGCGCGAAGCAGCGCACGGCGGCCTCCTGCAGCGCGCAGGCGGCGGCGCCGTCGCGGGCTGCCTTCTTCTGGGCGCGCAGCACGGCGCTCTCCAGGGCGTAGGTCTCCATCGCGACGTCGGCCCACAGCCCGAGCAGCTCCTGCTTGTCGCCGAGCGCCTTGCCGAACTTCTGGGCGGCGATGCCGAGGCCCATGGTCGCGATCTTCCTGGCGCCGCGGACCATGCGCTCCTCGGCCTTCAGGAAGCCCTCCTCCGGCTCCTCGAACGAGGGGCCGGCGGTGAACTCGTCCATCAGGCCCATCGCCTTCTGGAAGAGAGGCAGCTCGCCCTTCAGCGCCTTGCGCAGGATGCGGCCCGGCACCAGCAGGCGGTTGATCTCGTTGGTGCCCTCGAAGATGCGGTTGACCCGCGCGTCGCGCCAGTAGCGCTCGGCCGGGTAGTCGTCGACGTAGCCGGCGCCGCCGAAGATCTGCACGGTCTCGTCGACCACGTAGTCGAGCATCTCCGAGCACCACACCTTGACCATGGAGCACTCGGCGTCGTACTCCTCGATCCGCTTCAGCGCCTCGGCCACGTCGTGGATGTCGACGCCCTCGAGGTTCCTGTCGATCAGGCCGGCAGTGCGGTAGACGATCGCCTCCGAGACGTAGATGCGGATCGCCATCTCGCCGAGCTTCTCGCGGACGAGGCCGAAGTTCGTGATCGGCTGGCCGAACGCGGTGCGGCTCTTGCCGTACTCGGCGGCCGACTTGAGCGCCAGCTTGGCGCCGCCGGTGACGCCGGCGCCGAGCTTGAAGCGGCCCACGTTGAGGATGTTGAAGGCGATCTTGTGGCCCTTGCCGATCTCGCCGAGCAGGTTCTCCTTCGGGATCACCGCGTCCTGGAAGATCAGCGGCCGCGTCGAGCTGCCCTTGATGCCGGTCTTGCGCTCCTCGGCGCCGAGCGAGACGCCGGGCGTGCCCTTGTCGATGATGAAGGCGGTGAAGTGCTCGCCATCCACCTTGGCGAAGGTGATGTAGACGTCGGCGAAGCCGCCGTTGGTCAGCCACATCTTCTCGCCGTTCAGGATCCAGCTCTTGCCGTCCTTCGACAGCGTGGCGCGCGCCTTGGCGTTCATCGCGTCGGAGGCGGAGCTGGCCTCGGACAGCGAGTACGAGCTGATCCACTCGCCGGAGGCGAACTTCGGCAGGTACTTCTGCTTCTGCTCGGCGGTGCCGAAGTAGACGATCGGCAGCGAGCCGATCCCGGTGTGGCCCATGAAGGTGACCGCGAACGAGCCGTCGCGGGCGGCGCTCTCGGAGACGAGGCAGCCGGAGACCTTGTCGAGGCCGAGCCCGCCGTACTCCTCGGGAATCTCGATGCCGAGCAGCCCCAGTTCGCCGGCCTTGCGCATCAGCTCGCGCGAGACCTCGTACTCGAGCTTGAGGATCTGCGGGATGCGCGGCGCCATCTCGTTCTCCATGAACTCGGCGGCCGTCTGCCCGATCATCTTCTGTTCTTCGGTGAGGTCCTCGGGCGTGAACACCTCGTCCGGGACGCGCTCCTCGGTGAGGAACGTCCCGCCCCTGGCCGCCAGCACCCCGCCCTTCGCCATCGTGTCCGTCGCCATGTCCGTCCCTCCCACCCTAGAGCCGTTCGAAGATGCCGGCGGCGCCCATGCCGCCGCCCACGCACATCGAGACCAGTCCGTAGCGCGCCTGGCGCCGCTCCATCTCCGGCAGCAGCGAGGCCAGGAGCTTCGCGCCCGTGCAGCCGAGCGGGTGGCCGAGCGCCACCGCGCCGCCGTTCGGGTTGACCTTCGCCGGGTCGAGCTCGAGCGCCTTCATCACCGCCAGCGCCTGACAGGCGAACGCCTCGTTGAGCTCGATCACCTCGACCTGGTCGAGCTTCATCCCGGCCAGGCCGAGCGCCTTCGGGATGGCCGCCACCGGCCCCGCGCCCATGATCTCGGGCGGCACGCCGGCGACGGCGTAGGAGACGAGCCGCGCGAGCGGCTTCACGCCCAGCTCGCGCGCTCTCTCCGCGGACATCACGACGGTGGCGGCCGCGCCGTCGGACATCTGCGAGGCGTTGCCGGCGGTGACGATGCCGTCCTTCGCGAAGGCCGGCCGCAGCTTCGCGAGCGACGCCGCGTCGGTGTCGGCGCGCGGGCCCTCGTCGACCTCGAAGGCGGCGCCCTCGACGGACAGCGGCACGATCTCGGACTTGAAGCGGCCCGCAGCGATCGCGGCCAGCGCCTTCTGGTGCGAGCCGAGAGCGAAGGCGTCCGAGGCCTCGCGGGTGATGCCGTGCTGCGAGGCGAGCAGCTCGGCGGTCAGGCCCATGCCGAGGTAGGCCTCGGGGTAGCGCTCGAGCAGCTCGGGGTTGGGGGCGATCTTGTGGCCGCCCATCGGGATCAGGCTCATGCTCTCGGTGCCGCCGGCGACCGCGACCTCCGAGCGCCCGGCGGCCACGGCATCGGCGGCCAGCGCCACCGCCTGCAGCCCCGAGGAGCAGAAGCGGTTGATGGTCATCGCCGCCGCGGTGTGCGGCAGGCCGGCCAGCAGGCCGGCGATGCGGGCCACGTTCATGCCCTGTTCGGCCTCGGGCATGGCGCAGCCGAGGATCACGTCGTCGACGCTTCCGGCCTCCACCTGGGGCACGCGGGAGAGCGCACCGCGGATCGCCGCCGCCGCCATGTCGTCGGGGCGGACGTTCCGGAGCGCGCCCTTGCCGGCCTTGCCGACGGCGGTGCGCACGCTGCTCACGATCACGGCTTCACGCATGGAGTTTCTCCAGCGAAAACGAATGAATGCTCACTCAGTTAGTTGCGCAGCGGCTTGCCCGTCTTGAGCATGTGGCCGATCCGCTCCTGGGTCTTGCGGGTGCCGAGCAGCGACAGGAAGGCCTCGCGCTCGAGGTCGAGGTAGTGCTGCTCGGAGACGAGGCCGGGCGCGCGGTCGCCGCCGCACAGGATGTGGGCGACCTTGCCGGCGATCAGCGCGTCGTGGTCCGAGATCTGGCCGCCCTTCTGCGCGTTGTAGATGCCCATCTTGAAGATCGAGAGCGCGGGGCGGCCGAGGGCCGGCACGGCGGCGCGCGGCGACGCGGGCCGGTGGCCGGCGCGCGCCAGGCCGAGCGCCACCTGCTTGGCGTCCCCGATCAGGCGGTCAGGATGGGGCGAGACCGAGTCGGCCGGGTTCAGGAACCACTGCCGCGCCTCGGCGCCCGAGGTCGCCACCTTGCCGAAGGCGATCAGGTCGAAGGCCCGCTTCACGAACGGGAACGCGTCGGCACCGTCGACGCCCGCGACCCGGTCGAGCGCGCGCAGCGCCATCTCCTTGGTGCCGCCGCCGGCGGGGATCAGGCCGACGCCGACCTCCACCAGGCCCATGTAGGTCTCGGCCGAGAGCCGCACCCTCGCGCCGTGCAGCGCGATCTCGCAGCCGCCGCCCAGGGTCAGGCCGAACGGCGCGACGACGACCGGGATGTCGGCGCACTTCAGCGCCATGTTCGCGCGCTGGAACTGGCGGATCGACAGCTCCAGCTCGTCCCACTCCTCTTCCTGCGCGGCCAGCAGCGCCAGCATCAGGTTGGCGCCGACCGTGAAGTTGTCGCCCTGGTTGCCGATCACGAGCGCGTCGAAGTGGTTGCGGCCCTCCTTCGCGGCGTGGGCCAGCATCGAGAAGGTGTCGGTGCCGAGCGAATTCATCTTGGAGTGGAACTCGACGAGGCCGACGCCGTCGCCGAGGTCGACGAAGGACGCCCCCGCGTTCTTCTTGAGCACGGCGCCCGCGCGGGCCTTGACCGCGGCCAGCGCGACGACGCCCTCGCGCGGCGGCAGCGGCTCGGCGCCTTTCGGCCCCCACACGGTGTCGCCCTCGTAGAAGGAGGTGCGGCCGGAGGCGAGCAGGTCGGCGACCAGCTTCGGCACCGGGCGCCCCTCCTTCGCCGCCCGCTCCGCGACCACCTTCACGCCGATCGCGTCCATCACGCGGAACGGGCCGAGCCCCCAGGCGTAGCCCCACTCCATGGCGCGGTCGATGGCCACGACGTCGTCGCTGATCTCCGGGACCAGCGAGGCCGCGTAGAGCGAGGTCGCCGACAGCGCCTGCCACAGGAACGCAGCGCCCTTGTCGGTGCCCTGCACGATCGCCGCGATGCGGGCGCCCGGGTCGGCCAGGTCCCTGGCCGCCTCCAGCGAGGCGAACTTCGGCTTGCCCTTGGGCTTGTGCTCGAGCGTCTTCCAGTCGAGGGCGAAGATGTCCTTGCCCTCCTTCTTGTAGAAGCCGACGCCGGTCTTGTCGCCCAGCCACTTCTTCTCGAGCATCGCCTTCATGAAGGCGGGCGGCAGGAACAGCTCGCGCTCGGGGTCGCCGGGGACCGCGTCGTACAGGTTCTGCGCGACCTTGACGCAGATGTCGACGCCGGCGATGTCGCCGGTGCGGAAGGTGGCGGACTTCGCGCGGCCGATCGCGGGGCCGGTCAGCGCGTCGACCTCCTCGATCGACAGCTCGAGCGCCTGCATCACGGCGAGCGCCTTGCCGAGGCCGTAGGACCCGATCCGGTTGGCGATGAAGTTGGGCGTGTCCTTGCAGCGCACCACGCCCTTGCCGACGACCGTCTCGCAGAAGCGCTCCATGGCGACGAGCAGCGCGGGGTCGGTCTGCGGTCCCGGGACCGTCTCCAGCAGTTTCAGGTAGCGCGGCGGGTTGAAGAAGTGGGTGCCGAGGAAGCGGCGCTGCACGTCGGGCGGCAGCGCGGCACCGGCCTGGGCGATCGGCAGGCCCGAAGTGTTGGTCGACAGCACCGCGGTCTTCTTCAGGTGCGGCACCACGCGGGCGAACAGCGCCTGCTTGACCGAGAGGTCCTCGAGCACCGCCTCGAACACCCAGTCGGCGTCCTTCAGCTCGCGGGCCAGGTCGTCGTCGAAGTTGCCCGGCCGGATCGCCGCGGAGAGCTCCGGCACGGCCAGCGGCGACGGCTTCATCTTCTTGAGGTTCTCGACGGCCCGCTTCGCGAGCGCGCTGCGGTCCGTCGCGCCCTCCGGCACGAGGTCGAGGAGGGCGACGTCGATTCCCTGCGCGGCGAGATGGGCTGCGACCTGCGCCCCCATGGTTCCGGCGCCCAGCACCACGGCCTTGCGAATCGAGAGGCTCATGACTTCCTTCCGTGCGGCCGGGCCAGGCGGACGCCTCGCGGCGTCAGGCGGCTCCGCCCGCGTACATGCGGTCGATGAGGTCCTTGTACTTGCGCTCCACCACCCGGCGCTTGACCTTGAGCGTCGGCGTCAGCTCGCCGGCCTCGATCGTGAACTCGGTGGCGATCAGCGCGATCTTCTTGATCTTCTCGAACTGGGCGAGGTCGGTCGTGCGCTCGGCGACCAGGCCCTCGTAGAGGGCGACCACCTCGGGGCGGGCGATCAGTTCCTCGCGGGAGGCGACGGCGAGCCCCCGCTCCTGCGCCCACTTCTCGAGGTTGACGAGGTTCGGCACCACCAGCGCGACCGCGAAGTTGCGCTTGTCGCCGATCATCACCACCTCGGCGAACAGCGGGTGGGCCTTGATGCGGTTCTCGATCGGCTGCGGCGCGATGTTCTTGCCGCCCGAGGTGACGATCAGGTCCTTCTTGCGGTCGGTGATACGCAGGAAGCCGTCCGCCTCGAGCACGCCGATGTCGCCGGTGTGGAACCACCCCTCGGGGTCGATGGCTTCCGCCGTCGCCTCCGGCTTGTTGAAGTAGCCGCGCATCACGTGCGGGCCGCGGGTCAGGATCTCGCCGTCGGCGGCGATCTTCACCTCGACGCCGGGCAGCGCGGGGCCCACGGTGCCCGGGCGGAAGTGCCCGGGGCGGTTCACGCAGATCACGGGCGAGGTCTCGGTCAGGCCGTAGCCCTCGAGGATCAGCATGCCCGCGGCGCCGAAGAACTCGGCCACCTCCTGGCCCAGCGGCGCGCCGCCGGAGACGAAGTACTTGACGCGGCCGCCGACGCGCCCCCGGATCTTGGCGAGGACGAGCTTGTCGGCGAGCGCCAGCTTCAGCCCCAGCAGGGGGCCAGGCGACTGACGCGCGACCTTGAGCTGGAAGACCTCGCCGCCGACGCCCAGCGCCCAGCGGAACAGCTTCTGGCGCAGCGGCGGCGCGGAGGCCACCGCCTCCTGGACGCGGGCGTGGATCTTCTCGTACAGCCGCGGCACCGAGGTCATGATCGTGGGCCGGATCTCGAGCAGGTTGTCCGGCACCTTCTCCACGCTCTCGGCGAAGTTGATGGTGGCGCCCTGGTGCAGCATCCAGTAGTGGCCCGCCATCCGCTCGAACGAGTGGCACAGCGGCAGGAACGACAGCGTGTGGTCGTCCGGGCCGATGCCTTCGACGCACGACGCCGACGCCAGCACGTTCGACACCAGGTTCGAGTGGACGAGCATCACGCCCTTGGGGTCGCCGGTGGTGCCCGAGGTGTAGATCAGCGTCGCGAGGTCCGAAGGCTTGACCGTGGCGGCCCGCTCGCGCACCGCCTTCGGGGCGGCGGCCAGCGCCTCCCGGCCCCGCGCGCGCACCTCGGAGAGCGAGAGCGTGCCGGGGATCGCCGGCGACTCGTCGAAGCGGATCACGTGGACGAGCGCCGGCACCTCGGCGCGGGCCGCCTCGACCTTGGCGGCCTGCACGGGGGTCGACACGAAACAGATGCGGGCGCCGCAGTCCTTCAGGATGTAGGCGACCTGCGACGGCGTCAGGCTCGGGTAGATCGGCGCGTCGGCCGCCGCGGCGCACAGCACCGCGAGGTCCGCGAACATCCACTCCGGGCGGTTCTCGGAGAGGATCGCGACCCGCTCGCCCGGCTCCAGGCCGAGGCCGCGCAGGCCCATCGAGAGCTCTTCGACCGCGGCCAGGTACTCGGCGGAGCTGATCGCGCGCCAGGCCCCGTCCTGCTTGAAGCGCAGGTGCTCGGGCTTGCGGAAGGTCTCGACCGAACGGAAGAAGATGTCGCACAGCGTGTTGACGGTCATCGCGCCCCCTGGGCCGCCGCCGCGGCCGGGGCCGGGCGGCGGGTGGCAACTCGGGTGGACGCGGCGCCCTTCAGGAACAGGTCGACGACCGGCGCCGCGAGCTTCTCGAGATCATAGTCGCGGCGCGACAGCACCCACGAGGTGACCATCTCGTCGAGGGCGCCGAACAGCGCCTTGACCACCACCTTGCGCGGCAGCTCGGGGCGCAGGCTGCCGTCGTTCTGCCCCTCCTCGATCACCGCTCCCATCAGCGCGAAGTAGTCCTGGAGCCAGGAGGCCGTGAAGCGCTCCATGAACTTCGTGGACTGCCGCAGCTCGACCTGGAACACGATCGCCAGGTCGCGGTTCTGGCCCATCGCCCGCAGGTGGTGAAGCGCGATCACGCGCAGCTTGTCGTGCACCGTCGGCGCGGAGAGCAGCTCGGCGCGGGCCTGCTCGATGTGCTCCTTCATCACCGTGTCGAACAGCGAGACGAGCAGGTCCTCCTTGCTCTCGAAGTAGAGATAGATGGTGCCGTCGGCGACGTCGGCCTTGCGCGCGATCTCGCTGACGCGGGCGGCGAAGTAGCCCTTGCGGGCGAACACCTTGATCGCCGCCTGCAGGATCCGCTCGCGCTTGTCGTCGCTTCTGCGTCGGGCCATGAATGAACCGTCATTCAGTATTGGGGCGAGCCGCGGCGGCTGTCAAGGCCCCGCGCGCTGGTGCTACCGTAGCGGCCCTGGTGGTGGAAGAGCTCCTGCTGGCGATCGGCTCCAACCTCGGCGACCGCGAGGGCCACCTGGCCGCGGCCCGCGACGCGCTGCCGCGGCTGGGCCTGCGCCTGCTGCGTCACAGCGCGGTCTACGAGACCGACCCGGTGGGCGGGCCCGAGCAGGGCCCGTACCTCAACCAGGCGGTGTGCGTGCACACGGAGCTGCCGCCCCGCGAGGCGCTGGCCGCCTGCCTGGCGATCGAGTCGGCGCGCGGCCGGCTGCGCCGCGAGCGCTGGGGCCCGCGCACGCTCGACGTCGACCTGCTGCTGTGGGGAGCGCGCGTGCTCGACGAGCCGGGCCTCAGCGTGCCGCACCCGCGGCTGCACGAGCGCCGCTTCGTGCTCGTGCCGCTGTGCGAGATCGCCGCCGACGCCGTCCACCCGCGACTGGGGCTCACGGTGCGCGAGCTGCTCGCGCGCTGCCCGGACAGCGGGGCGGTGCGCCGCCTGGAGGCACCGCGTGGCTGAGCCGCTGCGCTTCCAGTACGTCGCGGTCGAGGGCCCGATCGGGGTCGGCAAGAGCACGCTCTGCGACCGCCTCGCCGAGCGCCTGAACGCCAACAAGGTGCTCGAGGACTGGGGCGAGAACCCGTTCCTGCGCCCGTTCTACGACCAGGCCCCCGGCGCCAGCTTCCAGGTCGAGCTGTTCTTCCTGCTCTCCCGCTACCGGCAGCAGCAGGAGCTGCAGCAGCGCCGGCTGTTCGAGCAGGCGACGCTCGCCGACTACGTGTTCGAGAAGAGCCGGCTGTTCGCGTACCTGAACCTCGACGACTCCGAGCTGCTGCTGTTCGAGAAGCTGTGGGCGCTGCTCGAGGCGGGCGTGCCGAAGCCCGACCTCGTCATCTACCTGCAGGCCCCGACCGACGTGCTGATGAAGCGCATCCGGCGCCGCGGCCGGGTGGAGGAAAAATCGCTGTCGGAGGAGTACCTGGCCGAGGTCAACCGCGCCTACAGCCACTACTTCTTCCACTACTCCGCCACGCCGCTGCTGGTCGTCAACACCGCCGAGGTCGACTTCGCCGAGCGCGACGAGGACGTCGACGACCTCGTGCGGCAACTGCGCTCGCTCGGGCGCGGCACCCAGTACTACGTGCCGATGGCGCGGCGGGGTTGACTCCGTGAAGCCCCCGCGCCATTCTCGGCCGGTCGCCAATCCCGGGAGATAGTCGGTGTCGCCGCTCCAACAGCTCGCGCTGCCGTTCGACGAGGCCCCGCTGTGGGACGCCTCCAGCCTGGAGGCGGTGCTCGCCAACGAGGCGCTGCGCCCGGTGAGCCTGACGCTGACCGACAATCGCTCGGTGCTGCTCTCGTTCCGGCGCCACGCCGCCGGCGTCGAGCTGCGGCTGCACCGGATGTTCCTGCACGCGCCGCTCGAGGTGGTGCGCGCGCTGGCCCGCTCGCTGCGCCGCCGCACCCGCGCGGGCGAGGGCTGCATCCGCCGCTTCATGAACGACAACCTGCACCGCGTGCGCAAGGCGCCGCGGCGGATGCCGGCGCTGCGGCCGGAGGGCGCCGCCTACGACCTGCGCGAGGTGTTCGAGGCGCTCAACCGCCGCTTCTTCGGCGGCGGGCTGCGGGTGCCGATCACCTGGGGCCGCGGCGGCGGCCGCGCCCGGCGCGGCGGCATCACGTTCGGCTCCTACGATCCCGTGCTGGGGCTGATCCGCGTGCACCCGGTGCTGGACCGGAGCGAGGTGCCGCGCTACTTCGTGGAGAGCGTCGTCTACCACGAGATGCTGCACCACCACATGGGCGGCGTGCCCGACGCCGCCGGCCGCACCGTCTACCACTCGCGCGCGTTCCGCGAGGCCGAGGCCCGCTACCCGCAGCACCGCCAGGCCCTGCACTGGGAGAAGACCAACCTCTCGCACATGGTGCGGCTGGCGACGGCGATGGAGCGGCGCCGCCGCTGAAGCACCTCCGCCGCCTGCTGCCGCGGTTGCGTGCGCACCGCGGCGCGCTGCTCGTCGGCCTCGCCTGCCTGCTCGTCACCGCCCTGTTCTCGGTGGCGGCACCCTGGGTGCTGCGCCACGCGATCGACGACCTCGCCGCGGAGCTGTCGTACCGCAAGCTCGGCTTCTACGCCGCGCTGATCGTGGCGCTGGCGGCGGCCGAGGGCGTGTTCCGCTACCAGATGCGGATGGTGCTGATCGGGATCAGCCGCGAGGTCGAGTACGAGCTGCGCAACGACCTCTTCGCCCACCTGTGCCGGCTGGGGCCGGACTGGTCCCGGCGCCACCGCATCGGCGACGTGATGAGCCGCGCCACCAACGACATGTCGGCGGTGCGCATGGTGCTCGGTCCCGGCATCATGTACACGGCCAACACGCTGGCCACGTTCGCGGGCACCCTCGCCTTCATGGCCACCATCAGCCCGCGGCTGCTGGCGCTGGCGCTGTTCCCGCTGCTGCTCGTCTCGGTGCTGGTCCGCCACTACGGGCGGAAGATCCACGACCTCTACGAGCGCGCCCAGGAGCAGCTCGCGTCGATCAACGTGCTGGTCCAGGAGAACCTGACCGGCGCCCGCGTCGTGCGCGCCTACGTGCAGGAAGCCCACGAGAGCGAGCGATTCGAGGCCGCCAACCGCGAGTATCGCGAGCGCAACCGGGCCCTCGTCCGCACCTACGGCGCGCTCTACCCCGGCATCCAGCTGCTGATGGGCGCGGGCACCGTGCTCGTGCTCTACGTCGGCGGGCGGATGGTGATCGCCGGCAGCATCACCCTCGGCGAGTTCGTCGCCTTCGGCGCATACCTCGCGATGCTGCACTGGCCGATGATCGCGCTCGGCTGGGTGGTCAACCTGTTCGAGCGCGGCGAGGCCTCGCTCGGCCGCATCCACCAGATCCTGGACGAGGCGGAGACGTTTGCCGACGCGGGACGCGGGCCAGCGCCCGCGGTGCGCGGCGAGATCCGCTTCCGCGGCCTCGACTTCGGCTACGAGCCGGGGCGGCCGGTGCTGCACGGCATCGACCTGCACGTGGCGCCGGGCTCGCTGGTCGCGATCGTCGGGCCCACCGGCTCCGGCAAGAGCACGCTCGTCAACCTGATCCCGCGGCTGCACGAGGCGCCCCGGGGCACGCTGTTCGTCGACGGCGTCGAGGTCCGCGACTGGCCGCTGCGGGCGCTGCGCGACGCGATCGGCTTCGTGCCGCAGGAGAGCTTCCTGTTCTCCGACACGCTCTTCGCCAACGTCGCCTTCTCGCCGCGGCCGGGCACGGCGGAGCGCGCCCGCGAGGCGGCGGCCGTGGCCCGGCTCGACAAGGACGTGATCGACTTCCCGCAGGGCTACGAGACGCGGCTCGGCGAGCGCGGGCTGACCCTGTCCGGCGGCCAGAAGCAGCGCGCGGCGCTGGCCCGCGCGCTGGCCGCGGACCCGCGGATCCTCGTGCTCGACGACGCGCTGTCGGCGGTCGACACCCAGACGGAAGAGGAGATCCTGCAGGGGCTGCGGGCGCGCCGCGGCCGCGCGAGCTGCACCACGTTCCTCGTCTCCCACCGCGTCTCCACGGTGCGCGAAGCCGACCTGATCGTCGTGCTGGACGAGGGCCGCATCGTCGAGCGCGGCCGCCACGACGAGCTGCTGCTCCGCGGCGGGCCCTACGCGCGGCTCGCGCGGCGCCAGCAGCTCGAGGCCGAGGTGGAGGCGGCCACGGCGTGAGCACGGCTCCCGACGAGGACGTCGTCACCACCCGCTACGACTGGCGGCTGCTGCTGCGCCTGCTCCGGTACCTGAGGCCGTACCGGCTGGCTGTGCTCGCCTCGTTCCTGCTGATCGTGCTGATGGCGGCGCTCGACCTGGTGGGGCCGCTGCTCACCAAGCGGGCGATCGACGAACACATCGCGAAAGGCGACGCGGCCGGCCTGCTCGGCGTCGCCGCGCTCTACGCTCTCACCCTGGTCTGCGCGTTCGCCGTGCGCTTCGGCCAGGTCTACGTGCTGCAGATGACCGGCCAGGAGGTGATGCTCGACCTGCGCCGCGAGCTGTTCGCGCACCTGCAGCGGCTGCACGTGGCCCACTTCGACAGGAACCCGGTCGGGCGGCTGATGACGCGGGTGACGACCGACGTCGACGCCGTCAACGAGCTGTTCACCTCCGGCATCGTCACCGTGTTCGGCGACCTGTTCACGCTGTTCGGGATCATGGGCGTGCTGCTGTGGCTCGACTGGCGCCTGGCACTCGTCACCTTCGCGGTGCTGCCGCCGTTCTTCCTGGTCACCAACTGGTTCCGCAAGGGCGCCCGCGACGCCTTCCGCGAGGTGCGCCAGAAGGTGGCCGCGATGAACGCCAACCTGCAGGAGAACCTGGCCGGGATGAGCGTCGTGCAGCTCTTCGGCCGCGAGGCGAAGAACCTCGAGGGCTTCGCCGCGATCAACCGCGAGCACGCCGACGTCAACATGCGGGCGCTCTTCTACTACGCGGTGTTCTACCCGGCGATCGACCTGCTGGCCGCGATCGGCATCGCGCTGATCCTGCTCTACGGCGGCGGCCGCGTGCTGCAGGAGGCGCTGACGCTGGGCGCGCTGGTCGCCTTCGTCCAGTACTCCGAGCGCTTCTGGCGGCCGATCTCCGACCTGTCCGAGAAGTTCAACGTGCTGCAGGCGGCGATGGCCTCGGCCGAGCGCATCTTCACCCTGCTCGACACCAGGCCGCAGGTGAGCGCCCCGCCGGCCCCCCGCGCGCTGGGCGAGCCGCGCGGCCGGGTCGCCTTCGAGGGCGTGAGCTTCGGCTACGAGCCCGCGCACCCGGTCCTGCGCGACGTCTCGTTCACGGTCGAGCCCGGCCGCTCCGTCGCCCTCGTCGGCGCCACCGGCGCCGGCAAGACCTCGGTGATCAGCCTGCTCGCGCGCTTCTACGACGTGCAGCAGGGCCGCGTCACCTTCGACGGCGTCGACGTGCGGGAGCTCGACCCGGCGGAGCTGCGGCGGTCGCTGGCGCTGGTGCTGCAGGACGTGCACCTCGCCTCGGGCACGATCGCCTCCAACATCCGGCTCGGCTCCCCGATCTCCGACGAGCGGGTGCGCTCGGCCGCGGAGGCGGTCCACGCCCACCGCTTCATCGCGGAGCTGCCCGGCGGCTACGACGCCGAGGTGAAGGAGCGCGGCTCGACGCTGTCGGTCGGCCAGAAGCAGTTGCTGAGCTTCGCCCGCGCGCTGGCCCACGACCCGAAGGTGCTGATCCTGGACGAGGCGACCTCGTCCGTCGACACCGAGACGGAGCAGTTGATCCAGGACGCGCTGCGCACGCTGCTGCGCGGGCGCACCGCCATCGTGATCGCCCACCGGCTGTCGACGATCCAGCACGTGGACGAGATCCTGGTGATGCACAAGGGCCGCATCCGCGAGCGCGGCAGCCACCGCGAGCTGCTGGCCCAGCGCGGCCTCTACTGGCGGCTGTACCAGCTCCAGTACAAGGACCAGGAGCTGGCCCCGGTCCCGGCTGCGCCCCCCGCACCGGCTCCGGCGGGCTGAGCGCGAAGCAGCCCCGCCGGCGCGCCTCGCGCCCCGAAAGTCGCGGCTCCGGACTCGCACCCGCTCTCCCTCGGGAATCGTCCCGGGGCGGCCTCGGGTGTTCACCCGATGCCCCGAGCCCCGCCGCGGCGCACATTACGGGCAACAAGGGAGGACGAGATGGCACGGCGACAGGCGGGCGAGGCGGTCAAGGCGGGCTTCTACTGGCGGATGGCGCACTGGCAGATCGTGACGATCGCCGAGAACGGCGAGACGCTGCCGGGCAACGCGGGCGAGCCCTACCTCCGGATCCCGGCGCTGCTGATGCTGCTGCTGGCCCCGATCATGGGCGGGCTGTTCGTGATCTTCCTGCCCTTCGTCGGCGTCGCGATCGTGCTGCAGCACGCGGTGCGGGCGGCGTTCCGCGCGGTCCACAAGACCGCCGAGGAGTCGGGCCCGGCGCCGAAGGAACAGGGCCGGTAGCGACGGATCACCAGGAACCACAGGAACTCGAGGAGAAACGATCATGCTGAAGCGGCAGGCGGGCGACACGGTGAAGGCGGGCTTCTACTGGCGGATGGCGCAGTGGCAGATCCTGACGCTCGCGGAAGACGGCGAGACGCTGCCCGGGCACGCCGGCGAGGTCTTCTACCGCATCCCGGCCTTCGCGCTGCTGCTGCTGGCCCCCGTGATGGGCGCCCTCTTCGTGATGTTCCTGCCCTTCATCGGCATCGCGATGGTGATGCAGCAGGCCGCGCTCGCCGCGGGCCGCGCCCTGCGCCGCACCCCCGCCCGCCCCGTGCCCCAGGAGCAGGACCTGCGCTAGCCGAAGCCGCATCCGGCGCGCCGAAGCGGAGCCCCCCGCCGACCGTGGCGGGGGCTTGCTGCGTCTGAAGGTTCGACGTCCTCCTCCATCCAAGGAACCGGAACATGACCCGTCTGCTGCGCGCCGTGCTCGCCGTGCTGCTCTTCGCCGCCCCGCTCTTCGCCCAGGACTTCACCGACGAGCGCGCGCTGCCCGCGGGTCCGCGCGGGGAGAGAGTGAAACAAGTGCTGGCCGCCCTGGCGGCGCCCGACGCCGCGAGGATCGACGCCCTGGTGCGCGACGCCTTCGCCGGGCCGTTCCAGGCGCTGCCGATCGAGGAACACCGCCAGGTGCTGGGCGGCCTGCAGGACGAGGGGCTCGACTTCCACGCCGTGCGCCGCTACCCGAGCGGGGCCCCGGGCGGCGCGGACCTGGTCGTGATCGTGCGCAGCCGGCTGACCGAGGGGTTCAAGGGGCTGGCCCTGCGTTTTGACGCCGCCGACCGCATCGCCGGCCTCGAGGTGCTGCCGGCGCGGCCGCCGCGGGACCAGCCGGCCGCCGCCCCGCTCGACCGCGGCCAGGCCACGGCCCTGCTCGACGCCTTCGCCGACCGGCTGGCGAAGGCCGAGGTGTTCTCGGGCACCGCGCTGCTGGCGAAGGACGGCGAGGTGCTCTGGCAGGCGGCGCGCGGGTTCGCCGAGCGCAACCACGGCGTGCCGATGGCGCACGACGCGAAGCTCAACCTCGGCTCGATGAACAAGATGTTCACCGCCGTGGTGATCGGCCAGTTGGTCGACGAAGGGAAGCTGCGCTTCGAGGACCCGGTCTCGAAGTACCTCTCCGGCTGGACGAAGGCCGACCTGTCGAAGGTGCGGATCGAGCACCTGCTCTCGCACACCTCCGGCCTCGGCTCGTACTTCAACCGCACCTGGGCCCGCACCGCCCGCCAGGCGCTGCGCACGATCGACGACTACAAGCCGATGGTGGCCGACGAGACGCTGGCGTTCGAGCCCGGCAGCCGCTGGCAGTACAGCAACACCGGCTTCCTGCTGGCGGGCGCGGTGATCGAGGCCGTCACCGGCCGCAGCTACTTCGACGTCGTGCGCGAGCGGGTCCACGCGAGGGCCGGCATGCGCGACACCGACTGCTACGACGTCGACCTGGCGGTGCCGAAGCTGGCGACCGGCTACTCGCGGGAGCGCAGCGCGGACGGCGTGCGCTGGCGCGCCAACACCTTCGAGCACGTGATCCGCGGCGGACCGGCCGGCGGCGGCTACTCGACGGCCCGCGACCTGCTCGCCTTCGCCGAGGCGCTGCGCGCCGGGAAGCTCGTCTCGCCAGCCACCCGCGAACGGCTCCTGAGCCCCAAGCCCGAGCTCGGGTCGCCGTCGTACGGCTTCGGCTTCGGGGTCTCGCAGGGTCCGCTCGGCCGCGTCGTCGGCCACACGGGCGGCTTCCCCGGCATCAGCTCCTCGCTGGCGATCGCCGGCCCCTGGACGATCGTCGTGCTGACCAACACCGACGACGGCATGGGCCCGATGGACCAGAAGCTGCGCGAGGTGGCCGCGCGCCTGAACTAGCCGAGCCGGGCGACCTCGTCGGGGGCCAGCCGCCGCCACTCGCCGGCAGGCAGGTCGCCCAGCTCCAGCGAGCCGATCGCCACCCGCACCAGGTCGCGCACGTCGTGGCCGATCGCCGCGCACATGCGGCGCACCTGGCGGTTGCGGCCCTCGGTCAGCACGATCTCGAGCCAGGCGCCGCCGTCTTTCGCGACGCCCAGCGAGCGCACCCGCGCCGGCCGCGTCGGGGTGCCGTCGTCGGGGAGCGTGATGCCGCGGCGCAGCACCTCGAGCGCGTCTTCCGCCGGCACCCCCGCGACGTGGGCGTGGTAGGTCTTCGCGACGTGATGGAGCGGGTCGGTCAGGCGCTGGCCGAGGCGATGGTCGTCGGTCAGGATCAGCAGCCCGCGGGTGTCGCGATCGAGGCGGCCGACCGGGAACACGAAGCGGTCGAGCTGCGGGATCAGGTCATAGACCGTGGGCCGGCCGCCCGGGTCGACGCGGGTCGTCACGTGGCCGGCCGGCTTGTGCAGGGCGATCACGAGGCTCGTGCGGCGCTCGCGCACCGGCTCGCCGTCGAGTTCCAGCCGCGCGCGGCCGAGCTCGACGCGGAACGACGGGTTGCGCACGACGCGGCCGTCGACCCGCACCCGGCCGTCCGCGATCCGGCGCATCGCCTCGCGGCGCGAGCAGGCCCCGCACTTGGAGAGCGCGCGGGCGAGGGAGACGGGGGCGCTCAGGCCTCGGGCCGGTCGGCCAGCGCGAAGTTCATCTGCCCCTCGCAGACGACCTTGCCGTCGACCCGCGCGCAGCCGCGCAGCGTGCCCAGCCGGCTGCGCAGCCGCACCACCTCGCCCTCGAGGTAGACGGTGTCGCCGGCCACCACCGGCTGCCGGTAGCGCACCTTGTCGATGCCCATGAACAGGATCAGCTTCGCGCGGTACTCGGGCTTGGTCAGCACCAGCACCGCGCCGACCTGGGCCATCGCCTCGGTCAGGATCGAGGCCGGGAGCATCGGCTTGCCGCCGGGGCCGGCGATGAAGTAGCGCTCGTTGGACGAGACGTTCTTGATCCCGACCACCCGCCGGTCCGCCTCGACCTCGACGATGCGGTCGATCAGCAGGAAGGGGTAGCGGTGGGGGAGGATGCGCTTGAGATCCTCCATTTCGAGCGGCAGCTTCAGCGTCATCGCGGAACGCCCGAGTCTATCAGGGGCCGCGTGCTACGATCCCTGACGCTTGCCCCGCGCGCGCAAAACCCCGCCTCCGCTGCCGCCGGACCTGCTCTCCGAGGTGCTCGAGATCGCCGCGGAGATCAACCGCGTGCTCGACCCCGAGGCGCTGCTGCCGGCGATCGCCGGCCACGTCAAGCGTCTCGTCGACTACCGCATCCTCGACATCTTCCTGCCCGAGGCCGACGGCTCGCTGCGGCCCGCCTTCGTCGAGGGCTATCCGCCGGAGGCCGCCCGCGCGTTCCGGCTGCGCCCCGGTCAGGGCATCGTGGGGGCGGCGGCCGCCGCCCGCGAGACCGTCTTCGTGGCGGACGTGACCCGCGACCCGCGCTACGTCTCGCTGTTTCCCGGGGTCAAGGCGGAGCTCGCGATCCCGCTCGTCAGCGGCGAGCGGCTGATCGGCGTGCTCAACGTGGAGGGCCCCGACGCCGCCGCCTTCACCGAGCAGGCGCGCACGCTGCTGCAGGTGCTGGCCACCCACCTGGCGATCGCGATCGAAAACGCCACCCTGCACGGCGAGACCCGCTGGTACGCGGGGCTGCTGGCCACGCTGTACGAGATCGGCAAGGAGACCGCCTCGATCCTCGAGCTCGACGCGCTGCTGACCCGCATCGCGGAGGTCGTCAAGCGGGTGATCGACTACGAGATGTTCGGCATCCTGCTGCTCGACGAGAGCGGCCGCGACCTCGTGATGTACAAGCAGGTGCGCTTCGGCGAGTTCAAGGAGAAGACCCGCATCGCGGTCGGCCGCGGGCTGTGCGGCACGGCGGCGGCGACCAAGCAGCCGGTGCTGGTGGGCGACGTGACGAAGGACCCGCGCTACCTCGGGATCGTGCCCGAGACCCGCTCCGAGCTGGTGATCCCGCTCGTCCACAAGGACAAGCTGATCGGCGTCTTCGACCTCGAGTCGACGGTCACCCACCGTTTCACGGAGGAGCACGTCAAGGTGCTCACCCCGCTCGCCAGCCAGGCGGCGATCGCCATCGAGAACGCGCGGCTGTACGAGGCGCTGCGCCAGAAGGAGGCGCGGCTGCAGCGCGAGCTGCAGGTGGCCCAGGCGGTGCAGCACGGGCTGTTCCCCGAGGAGTGCCCGAGCGGTCCGGGCTGGGAGGCCTCCGCCCACTTCCTGCCCGCCCGCGAGCTGGGCGGCGACCTCTACGACTTCTACGAGCTGGAGAACGGCCGGCTCGGGATGGCGATCGGCGACGTCGCCGGCAAGGGCGTGGCGGCGGCGCTCTACGGCGCCTTCGCCTCCGGCACCGTGCGCGCGCGCGCGTTCGAGAAGCGCGAGCCCGCCGACCTGCTGCGGCGCGTGAACCGCGCGCTGTGGAACCGCGGGATCGAGGGCTTCTACTGCACGTTGACCTACGCGGTCTTCGACTTCCCGGAGCGCCGGCTGCGGATCGCGGGCTCGGGCATGCCGCACCCCATCCACTACCGGGCGGCGACCGGCACCTGCGGCCGGGTCGAGATCGCGGGCCTGCCGCTCGGCTCGTTCGAGGAGGCGGCCTACGAGGAGCTCGAGGTGCCGCTCGCCGCCGGCGACGTGCTGGTGTTCTTCTCCGACGGGGTGCAGGAGGCGACCCGGGGCGACGTCGAGTACGAGACCCAGCGCCTGGTGGGGGTGGTGCAGGGCCACGCCGGCGAGGCGGCGCCGGAGATCGGCGCCGCCATCCTGGAGGACCTCGAGGCCTTCACCGGCGGCACGGAGCAGCGCGACGACGTCACCCTCGTGGTGGTGAAGATCGTCGGTTGAAGCGGGAATGGACGGGCGCTCCCGCCCGTAGTCGAGGCAGCGGATGGACGACGACGCCGCGCTCGTGAGCCGGGCCCGGGCCGGGGACGCCTCCGCCTTCGAAGAAATCGTGCGCCGCCACCAGCGGCGCGTGTACGCGGCGGCGCGCCGCATCGTGCGCCGCCACGAGGAGGCCGACGACGTGACGCAGGAGGCCTTCCTGAAGGCCTGGCGGGCGCTCGACCGCTTCGAGCTCGGCCGCCCGTTCGGGCCCTGGGTCGCGCGGATCGCCGTCCACGTCGCGCTCGACCGGGTGCGGTCGCCGCGCTGGCACGAGCGGCCGCTGCCGGAGGACCACGACGAGACCCCCTCGCCGGCGCCGTCCCCTGAGCGCACGCTGCGCGACGCCGAGGCGGCGGCGACGCTCGAGGCGGCGCTGGGCGCGCTGCCGCCGGAGCAGCGCGCGGTGTTCGCGCTGCGCACGCTCGAGGAGATGACGTGCCCCGAGATCGCCCGCGAGCTGGGGCTGCCGGAGGGCACCGTGATGAGCCGGCTGTTCCGCGCCCGCGACCGGCTGCGGGCGCTGCTCGGCCCGCGCCTGCGCGGGGAGAGGAGGACGCGGTGAGCGGCTGCGACCCGCTGCGGGTCCACGCGCTGCACGACGGCACGCTGCGCGGCGACAGCCGCGCCGACGCGGAGCGGCACGTCGCCGCCTGCGCCGACTGCGCGCGCGCGCTGGCGGAGCTGCGCGCGCTCGAGGCGCTCGCCGCCGAAGACCCGGAAGTGCCGGCGGGTTACTTCGACGCGCTGCCGGCGCGGATCACGGCCCGCGCGACGCGGCGGCCGCGCGCGGTGTGGTCGCGGCCCGTCGCCTGGGCAGGTGCCCTCGCCGCGGCGCTGCTGCTCGCGCTGGTCACGCCGCGCCTGCTGCAGCGCCCGCTCGCCCCGGCCGAAACGGCGGCGCCGATGGCGACGCTCCCCGCGGTGGGAGAGTCGCATCCGCCGGCGTCCGCGGCCGCTGTTCCGGCCCCGCCGACCGCGGCTCTCCCCGACCGCGAAACGCGGGCCGCGGACGAGTCCCGGGCTGCAGGCTCCGCCGCGCCAGCGCCCGCGGCCGTACCGGCGGCGCCCGATCGTGGCCCGCACGACGAGACGCCGGCTGCGCTCGCGCCGCAGCGCGTCGACACCGCATCGACTGCGGCCGCGGCACCGGAGCCACTCCGGCGGGAGGCACCCGCTGCGCTCGCGGAGGCCGAGGGGCAGGCGGCGGACGCGGTGGCGCTGCAGAAGAGCGCCCCGCGCGCGGCGGCGGCGGGCCTGGCGGCCGGTGTCGCGACGGCGCCGGTCCCCGACGCCCTCGACCGGGCCCGCGCAGAGCGCGACCGGCTCGTCCGCGAGGCGCTGCAGCCGGGTGCCGATCTCGCTGCCCAACGCCGGGCGTTCGACGCCGCCGCCGTGGTGGTGCGGGAGGGTGGCGACGGCGCCGACCGCTCCCTGCTCCGGGCCCGGGCCGACGTCTACATGGCGCGAACCACGGACCCGGCGGAACGCCGTCGCGTGCGCGCGGTGCTGCGCGAGCTTGCGGCGCGCTGAACGACGCTCAGGCGCCCTCGGCAGCCGCCACGGGCGTCGCCGGCTCGGCGTCGTCGCGATCGAGGCGCTCGATCGTGAAGCCCGTGAACCCGTAGAGCGCCGAGACCAGCGGGTTGAGCAGGTTGAAGAAGCAGAACGGCAGGTAGGCGGTGGTGGCGACGCCGAGCGTCGTCGCCATGAACGCGCCGCAGGTGTTCCACGGGACGAGAGCGGAGGTCAGCGTGCCGGCGTCCTCCAGCGCTCGCGACAGGTTCTTCGGGTGCAGCCCGCGCCGCGCGTACTCGGCGCGGAACATGCGCCCGGGCAGCACGATCGCGATGTACTGGTCGGAGGCGATCGCGTTGGTGCCGATGCAGGTGCCGAGGGTGGCCGCGATCAGCGAGCCGGTGCCGCGCACCAGGCTCAGCACCGCCGCCGCGATCCGCTCCAGCGCGCCGGTCGTCTCCATCACCGCGCCGAAGGTCATGGCGCACAGGATCAGCCACACGGTGTTGAGCATGCTGCTCATGCCGCCGCGCGAGAGCAGCGCGTCGAGCGCCGCGTTGCCCGACTCCAGCTTGAAGCCGCTGCCGAGCGCCGTCCACACCCCCTGCGCGAGCGCCACCGGCTGCGGCAGTGCGGTCTCGCCGACGAACCGCAGCACCGCACCCTGCTGGAACAGCACCGCGAACAGCCCGCCGACCAGCGCCCCGATCAGCAGCGCGGGCGAAGCCGGCATCCGCCGCCACACCATCAGCAGCACCAGCGCCGGCGGGATCAGCAGGTGCAGCCCGATGTCGAAGCTGCCGCGCAGGGAGGAGAGGATCGCCTCGAGGTCGGCGCCGGCGGCGGGCGTGCCCCAGAGCAGCCCGGCCCCGGCAAAGAGCAGCACCGCGATCACGATCGACGGCGTCGTCGTCCACGCCATGTGCTTGATGTGGACGAACAGGTCGGTGCCGGCCATCGCGGGGGCCAGGTTGGTGGTGTCGGACAAGGGCGACATCTTGTCCCCGAAGTAGGAGCCCGAGATGATCGCGCCCGCGGTCAGGCCCGGGTGCAGGCCCTGGGCGGCGGCGATGCCCATCAGGGCGATGCCGACCGTGGAGGCGGTGGTCCACGACGAACCGGTGGCCAGCGCGACCAGGCAGCAGATCACGCAGGCGGCCGCGTAGAACACGGTCGGGTTCAGGAGCTGCAGGCCGTAGTAGATCATCGCCGGCACCACGCCGGAGAGGATCCAGGTCCCGATCAGGGCGCCGACGATCAGCAGGATCAGCACCGCCGCCGTCGACAGCGAGATGCCGTGGACGATGCCGGCCTCGAGCTCCTTCCAGCTCCAGCCGTGGCGCAGCCCGACCACGACGCCGGCCGCGGCGGCCAGGATCAGGGCGATCTGGTTGGGGCCGGAGGCGGCGCCGTCGCCGTAGATGCGGACCGAGCCCCACAGCAGCCCGATCAGGACCACCACGGGGAGCAGGGCCTCGAGCAGCCCCGGCGACGTCTTCTGGCCCTGTTCCATCGTCTCTCCTTGCCGATCGCGCGGCCTGCCCCGGCCGGACGCGGGAGAGCCGGATGCTACACCCGCGATTCCGCCCCGACGGCGTTCTGCCGGAGAATGGAGTGTTTGCGGGCGCCCTCGTCGGGCCTGCGGGAGGACGCGGCGTGCTGGTGGTGATGCGCAAGGACGCGACGACGGACCAGATCGCGGGCGTGGTGCGAGCGATCGAGGCCCGCGGCTACAAGGCCCACGCGATCCCCGGCGCCCAGCGCACCGCGATCGGCATCACCGGCAACAAGGGCGCCGTCGAGGCGCCGGCATTCGAGAGCCTGCCGGGCGTGCTCGAGGTGATCGCCGTCTCCCACGCCTACAAGCTGGTCTCGCGCGAGGTCAAGGCCGAAGACACGATCGTCGACGTCGGCGGCGTGAAGATCGGCGGCGACGCGCTGGTGCTGGCGGCGGGGCCGTGCGCGGTCGAGTCGCTGGAGCAGACGCTGACCGTCGCCCGCCGGGTCAAGGCGGCCGGCGCCCACCTGCTGCGCGGCGGCGCCTACAAGCCGCGCACGAGCCCCTACTCGTTCCAGGGCCTCGGCCTCGAGGGGCTCAAGATGCTGGCCGCGGCCCGCGAGGAGACCGGGCTGCCGGTGGTCACCGAGGCGCTCGACCTGGAGAGCCTCGACCTCGTCGAGGAGTGGGCCGACTGCATCCAGATCGGCGCCCGCAACATGCAGAACTTCACGCTGCTGCGGCGCGCCGGGCGGGCGAAGAAGCCGGTGCTGCTCAAGCGCGGGATGTCGGCGACGCTGGAGGAGCTCCTGATGTCGGCCGAGTACATCCTGGCCGAGGGCAACTACCAGGTGATCCTGTGCGAGCGCGGGGTGCGCACCTTCTCCGACTTCTCGCGCAACACGCTCGACCTGGCGATCGTGCCGGCGGTCAAGGCGATCACCCACCTGCCGATCGTGGTCGACCCCTCGCACGGCACCGGCCGCCGCGACAAGGTGGCGGCGCTGTCGCGGGCGGGGGCCGCGGTGGGCGCCGACGGCCTGCTGATCGAGGTCCACCACGACCCCGACCGCGCACTCTCCGACGGGCCGCAGTCGCTGACCCCGGCCGCGTTCGAGGACCTGGTCGCCGACCTCCGCCAGATCGCCCCGGTGCTGGGAAGGAAGCTCTAGCGCAGCTCGATCACCTTGCGTTCGAGGAGGCGGGCGAAGATCAGGATCGCGTCTTCCTCCGGCATCGGGCACAGCTTGAGGATGGAGCGCACGTCCCACTGGCCGTTGACGCGGGACAGCACGAAGCCCTCCTGGGGGTCGAACTTCTCCCTGGTCAGCGTCGCGAAGTCGACGACCATCACCGGCACCTTGTCGAGCGGCACCGCCTTCACCAGCCGCTGCCGCGAGCGGCCCTCGATCGCCGCGATCAGGCCCTTCTTGGCGTGCTGGTTGAGGTGGTCGAGCTGGAGCACCTGCTCGTAGGCGGCGAGCGCCGGCTCCCAGCGCCCGGCGGCGGCGTGGGCCGCGGCCGCGTCGAGCCCGGAGCGGATGCGGGCCACCACGTCCAGCGCCGGCCCTGCCTCGACGCGCTGCGCGATCTCGACCAGACCGCGCTCGTGGAGGTCGAACACCAGCGCGGCCGCCTCGAACTCCGAGGCGTAGAGCTCGAGCGCCATCCGGGACAGCGACTGGCCGCGGGCGCAGAGCCCCAGCGCCTGCCGCTCGCGCGGGTCGCCGATGCCGGCCGCGGCGCCCCGCAGCCGCAGCGTGGTGTCCATCGAGCCGAACACGGAGCGGATGCGCTCCCACTCGTCGACCCGGCGCGCGCCTTCGAACACCGCGTGGGTGACGTCGAGCGTGATCCGCACCGGCACGTCCGCGGGCAACTCGCCCTCGCGCAGGGCGAACTGGCCGTCCGGCCACAGGAACAGGTCGTAGACGGTCTCTTCGGCCTTCGCCGTCAGCGCCCGCACCAGCGCGGTCTCGTCGAGGGCACCGCCGTCGCGCAGGATGCGGCCGAGCGGCGCGCCCGTCTGCTCCTGCTCGAGCAGGGCGCGGAAGAGCTGCTCCTCGCTGATCAGCCGCATCCGCACCAGGATGCGGCCCATGTACTCGCGCGGGTCGTTCGACCACGAGGTGAAGGCGAGGCCGTTCTCGAAGCTGATCTGCTTGCGCACCTCGCCGCGCTCGAGCACCAGGGTGCCGGTCTTCCGGCCCATCGAGATCCACTGCAGGATCTCGGGCAGCGCCATCGTCCGCAGGTTGCCCGAGAGACTCATGGCGCGAGGGGGGAGCGCGGAGTCAGCCGCGGTCCCAGCTCAGGTCCCAGTACAGGAAGTCGCGCCAGCTCTCCGGCGCGCGGTGCAGGCCGAGGCTGAGCGTGAGCGCGGGCGGGTGGTCCGGCCGCCGCGGCTTGCGCAGCAGGGCGAGCCCCGCCTCCTCGGGCGTGCGGTCGCCCTTGCGGCGGTTGCACGGGATACAGCAGGTGACGATGTTGTCCCAGCCCTTCTGCCCGCCGCGCGCGACCGGGACGACGTGGTCGAAGGTCAGCTCCTGCGGCGCGAAGCGGTGGCCGCAGTACTGGCAGCGGTGCTGGTCGCGAGCGTAGACGTTGGTGCGCGAGAACGGAACGTGGGCGTAGGCCCGTTTCATGCGGACGTGGCGAAGCAGGCGAAGCACGGACGGCAGCTTCACCCGCACCGTCACGCCGCGGATCTCCCGGTCGTGGTGGGCGAGGACCTCGACCTTGCCCTGGAACAGAAGGGTGATCGCCTTCTGCCAGGGAACGATCCTGAGCGGTTCGTAGCTCGCGTTCAGGACCAGCGTCTGTTCCATGGCGCTGACATTCGATTCTGCGCCGCGGCCGTGGAGGCGTCAAGGACGCCAGGGAGCGCGGACTACGCGCGCGCCTCCTGGACCAGTTGCAGGAACTGCCGCGCGCGCTCCGTCAGCACCGAGGCTTCGCCGCGGCGCAAGGCCGCGAGGTCGACGAGGTCGGCGCCGACCCCGAGTGCTTCCGCCCCCGCCTTGATGAAGTCCTTCCCCGTCTGCAGGTTCACGCCGCCGGTCGGCACCAGCCGCACGTGCGGCAGCGGCGCCTTCAGCGACTTCAGGTAGCTGGCTCCGCCCACCGCGTTGGCCGGGAAGACCTTGACCATGTCGGCGCCGGCGTTCCACGCCGTGAGCACCTCGGTCGGGGTCAGCGCGCCGGGCATCACCGCCACGCCCGCCTCGTTGCAGGCGTGGATCGTGTCGAGGTTGAGCGCGGGGCTGATCACGAAGCGGGCGCCGGCGTCGATGCAGGCGTGGGCCGCCGCGGGGTCGAGCACGGTACCGGCGCCGACCAGCGCCCCGGGCGCGCTGCGCGAGACCTCGCGGATCAGGTCGACGGCGCCGGGCACCGTCATCGTGATCTCGAACACGGTGACGCCGCCCGCCTCGATCGCCGCGATGGCCGCGGCCGCCTCGTGAGGCGACGCGGCCCGGATCACGGGGATCACGCCGACGTCCCTGATGCAGCCGAGAACTGCCGCCTTGTCCAAGTCGCACCTCCCGCGTGTCGGACCCCGGGGTCGCGAGACACTATCGCCGGGCCGCACGAGGTGTCAAAGAAGACCCGATCGCCTCCCGGTGCCGCATAGAATCGCCGCGAGCGGGAGGCTCTGGAGAATGACCCACGACGTGATCGGGTTCGGCGAGGCTCTGCTGCGGCTGATGCCTTCGGGCGAGGGTCGCGTCGCGGAGGCCGAGCGTTTCCACGCCCACGTCGGCGGCGCCGAACTCAACACCTGCGCCGCAGCCGCCTCGCTGGGACTGTCGGCGGCCTGGTTCTCGGTGCTGCCGCCGGGGATGCTCGGCGAGCGGGTGCGGCGCCACCTGCGCGCCTGCGGCGTCGACACCGCGCTGGTGCGCACCGCCGCGGGACGGCTCGGCACCTACTGGGTCGAGTACGGCCGCGAGCCGCGCGCGATCGAGGTGCTCTACGACCGCGCCGGCTCCACCGTGTGCGGCGTGCGGCCGGATGACGCGCCGTGGGACGCGGTGCGCGCCGCCCGCGCCTTCTTCGTCTCCGGCATCACGCCGGCGCTGTCGCCCGCGACCCGCGAGCTGACGCTCGCGCTGTGCGCGGCGGCCCGCGGCGCCGGGGCGCTGGTCGCCACCGACCTCAACTTCCGCGCCCGGCTGTGGACCGCGGCCGAGGCCGCTCCCGTGCTGGAGCAGCTCGCCCGCGCCGCGCGGATCGTGATCGTCACCGAAGACGACGCCGGCACCCTGTGGGGACTGCGCGGCGAACCCGAGGCCGTCGGCCGCGAGTTGCAGCAGCGGTTCGGCTGCGAGTGCCTGGTGCTGACCCGCGGCGGCGAGGGCGGCCTGGCGATCGACGGCGGCGAATGCCGGCGCGCCGCGATCTTCCCCACCACGCGGATCGACCGCATCGGGGCCGGCGACGCCTTCTCGGCCGGCTTCCTGTGGGCCTGGCTGAGCGACCGTCGCGAGCGCGCGCTCGACTACGCGCTGGCGATGGCGGCGCTCAAGCACACGGTGCCGGGTGACACCTTGTCGACCAGCGTTGCCGAGCTCGAAGTGATCGCCGCCCGCGAGGTGCGCGACATCCGGCGCTGAGAGACTGGCGCGCTGGCTAGCGCACCAGCATCGCGTCGCCGTAACTGTAGAAGCGGTAGCCCTCGCGCACCGCTGCCTCGTAGGCGTGCAGCACCCGCTCGCGGTCGGCGAAGGCGGCGACCAGCAGCAGCAGCGACGAGCGCGGCAGGTGGAAGTTGGTGACGAGCGCGTCGACCACCGCGAAGCGGTGGCCTGGCACGATCACGAGCGAGGTGTCGCCGGCCCCGGGGCGGACGCCGCCCGCGCCGTCGGCGTGCGACTCGAGCGTGCGCACGCTGGTGGTGCCGACGGCGACCACCCGCCCTCCGCGGGCGCGGCAGGCGGCGATCGCCGCGGCCGTCTCCGCGGGCAGCGTGCAGGCCTCGGCCGCCACCGCGTGTTCCCGCACGTCGCTCACGGTGACCGGGCGGAAGGTGCCGGGGCCGACGTGGAGCACCACCTCGGCGCGCTCGATGCCGCGCTCGCGCAGCCGCTCGAGTACCCGCGGCGTGAAGTGCAGGCCCGCGGTCGGCGCCGCCACGCTGCCGCGCTCGCGGGCGAACACGGTCTGGTAGCGAAGGCGGTCGGCGGCGGTGTCGGGGCGGGCGATGTAGGGCGGCAGCGGCACGTGCCCCAGCCGTTCGACCAGTCCGTCGACGTCGCCTTCGCCCGCGAGCCGCACCTTCCGCAAGCCCTTGTCGACCCCGGACTCGGAGAGGATCTCGACGCGCAGCTCGGACGCGATCTCGATCACCGCGCCGGGGCGCAGCCGGCGCCCGGGCCACACCATCGCGTCCCAGGTGCCGTCGCCGTGCGGGCGCACCAGCAGCGCCTCGGCCGCGCCGCCGCTGCCGCGCTTGCGGCCGACCAGCCGCGCCGGGAACACCTTGCTGCGGTTGACGACGACGAGGTCGCCCGGTGCCAGCAGTTCAGGCAGGTCGGCGAAGACGTGGTGGGCGAGCGCGCCCGTGGCGCGGTCCAGCACGAGCAGCCGGGAGGCATCGCGGGGCTCGGCGGGCTGCTGCGCGATCGCGCTCTCCGGCAGCGCGAAGTCGTAGTCGTCGAGGTCGAACGAGAGGCTCAGAACAGCTTGCCCTGGCCCGGCGCGTGCGACGGCACCCGCAGGCCGAAGTGCTGGTACGCGCGGGCCGTCGCCATCCGCCCGCGCGGCGTGCGGTCGAGGAAGCCGTGCTGCAACAGGTACGGCTCGTAGATCTCTTCGATGGCGCCCGTGTCCTCGCTGATCGCCGCCGCCAGCGCGCCGACGCCGACCGGGCCGCCGCCGAACTTCTCGATGATCGTCAGCAGCAGCTTGCGGTCGATCTCGTCGAAGCCGTACGCGTCGACCTCGAGCATGGCCAGCGCGTCCTGCGCGACGCTGCCGCGGATCACGCCGTCGGCCCGCACCTGGGCGAAGTCGCGCACGCGGCGCAGCAGGCGGTTGGCGATGCGCGGGGTGCCGCGGCTGCGGCGGGCGATCTCCACGGCGCCGTCGTCCTCGATCGGCACGCCGAGCAGCCGCGCCGAGCGGCGCACGACGAAAGCCAGATCGTCGTCGGAGTAGAAGTCGAGCCGGTGCACGATCCCGAAGCGGCTGCGCAGCGGCGCCGTCAGCAGCCCCGCGCGTGTCGTCGCGCCGACCAGCGTGAACGGCTTGAGCGGGATCTTCATCGACCGCGCGCCGGGGCCGGTGCCGATCATCAGGTCGAGCGAGTAGTCCTCGAGCGCCGGGTACAGGATCTCCTCGACCTTGGCGTCCAGGCGGTGGATCTCGTCGACGAACAGGATCTCGCGCGGCTCGAGCGCGGTCAGCAGCGCGGCGAGGTCGCCGGCGCGCTCGATGATCGGGCCCGAGGTGGCCTTGATCGGCGCGCCCAGCTCGGCCGCCAGCACGTGGGCCAGCGAGGTCTTGCCGACGCCGGGGGGCCCGAACAGCAGCACGTGGTCGAGTGCCTCGCCGCGGCTGCGGGCCGCCTCGACCGCGACCCGCAGGTTGGCGATCACCTGCGGCTGGCCGACGTAGTCGTCGAGGCTCTTCGGCCGCAGCGAGAGGTCGAAGCGCAGGTCGTCGTCCTGCGGCCCCCCGGACACCAGGCGCGGGTCGGTCATCGCCTCACCGCGTGGAGAGTTGCCGCAGCGCGCGCCGCAGCAGGTCCTCGAAGCGCTCCTCCGGAGCGTCCTTCAGCACGCGGTCGACCCCGCGCTCGGCCTCCGGCCGCGCCCAGCCGAGGTGGACCAGCGCCGAGACCAGGTCGTCCTTGGCGGCGTGGGCCGGCGCCGCGCCGGCGGTGGCGGGCTGCGGCTCGCCCGCGCCCAGCATCTTCACCTTGTCCTTCAGCTCCAGCACCAGCCGCTCGGCCGTCTTCCTGCCGACGCCGGGGATGCGCACGAGCCGTGCGACGTCGGAGGTCTGCAGCGCCAGCAGCAGGTCGGGCACCTCGATCCCGGACAGGATCGTGACCGCCAGCCGCGGGCCGACGCCCGAGATCTCGATCAGCTTCTCGAAGAGCTGCTGCTCGGTGGCGGTCAGGAAGCCGAACAGCAGCAGCGCGTCCTCGCGCACGTGGGTGTGGATGCGCAACTCGACCTCGGCCCCGGGGTCGCCCAGCTTGTAGTAGGTGGAGACCGGAATCGCGACCCGGTAGCCGACGCCGCCGACGTCGACGACGGCCTCCTGCGGCTCCTTCCGCAGCAACCTGCCCCTGAGCTGAGCGATCACGATCGGCCTCCCGCGATCATTGCGGCGAGGGGGGTGTGCTGGTGGGCGCAGCAGAGGGCGACGGCGAGGGCATCGGCGGCGTCGCCGGCTTCGCCCGCGCCGGGCAGGCCGAGGTGGCGTTCGACCATCAGCGCGACCTGGGCCTTGTCGGCGCGGCCGTTGCCGGTCACCTGCTGCTTGACCGTGGCCGGCGGGAACTCGCGGATCGGCACCCCGGCCGCAGCGCCGGCCAGCAGCACCACGCCGCGCACGTGGCCGAGCACCAGCGCGGTGCGCACGTTGGCGGCGTGGAACGCCTCCTCGACGGCCATCAGGTCGGGGTTCACGCGCGAGATCAGGGCGGCGACGCCCTCGTGGATCAGGCGCAGCCGCTCGGGCAGCGAAAAGCGCGCGGGGGCCGCGATCACGCCCTTGTCGGAAAGGCGCGCTCGCGACCCCTGCCAGTCGAGGACGCCCCAGCCGGTCCGCACCGAGCCGGGGTCGACCCCGAGGACGATCACGCTCTCCTGCTGGCGAGCGCGGCGGCTACTTGGCCGCCGCCTCCTCCATCTCCTTCTCCGAGATGTCGAAGTTGGCCCACACGTTCTGGACGTCGTCGAGGTCCTCGAGCGCGTCCATCAGCTTCATCATCTGCTGGGCCTTGCTGCCCTCGAGCGCGACGTTCGTGCTCGCGTACTTGCCGATCTCGGCGCTGTCGGGCTCGACGCCAGCGCCCTTGAGCGCGGTGACGACGGCCTCGAAGGCCTGCGGCGAGGTGGACACCTCCCACAGGTCGCCTTCGCCGCTGATGTCGTCGGCGCCCGCTTCCAGCGCCAGCGCCATCAGGTCGTCCTCGCTGATCTTCTCGCGCGCGATGGTGATCACGCCCTTGGGCGAGAACATGTACGCGACACAGCCGGCGGTGCCCATGTTGCCGTTGTTCTTGGTGAAGGCGTGGCGGATCTCGGACACCGTGCGGTTGCGGTTGTCGGTCGAGCCCTCGACCATCACCGCGACGCCGCCGGGGCCGTAGCCCTCGAGCACGATCTCCTCGTAGGTCTCGCCCTCGAGTTCGCCCGTGCCCTTCTGGATCGCGCGCTTGATGTTGTCGGCGGGCATGTTCGCCGCGCGGGCCTTGTCGAGCACCGTGCGCAGCCGCGGGTTCTTCTCGGGATCGCCGCCGCCGATGCGGGCCGCGATCGTCATCTCACGGATCAGCTTGGTGAAGACCTTGCCGCGCTTGGCGTCGAGCGCGCCCTTCTTGTGCTTGATCGTGTGCCACTTGGAGTGACCGGACATCGTGCAACGCTCCTCGAACCGGGAAACGTCGGAGTGTAACACGCCCCACCCTCACGGGGCCGCCCTGCTACGATCCCCGGCCGATGGCGTCCTGTCCTGCCTGTGCCCGCCCCGCGGCCGCCGGCCGTCCGCGTTGTCTCTATTGCGGCGCCCCGCTGCCCGCCATGCCCGAGACGGCGCCCGAGGCGGCCGCGGCGCCGGCCGCACCGGAGCCGGAAGGGCGGGGCCGCGTCGTCTGCGATGCCGCCGGGGTCGAGGCGGCCGCCCTCGGCGCCGCGCTCGGCATCGGCGCCTACGAGGCCGGGCAGCTCGCCCGCCGCGGCGGCTGGCAGGAGCTGCGCGCGCTGCCGCCAGCCGAGGCGCTGGCGCTGGCAGGGCGGCTGCGGGCGGCAGGCGCCCGGGCCGAGGTGGTCCCCGAGGCCGACGGCCGGCGTGCGGCGCGCCCGCTGCTGGTGCAGGGCGGCGGGTTCGAAGGCGGGTCGCTCGCGCTCGACACCGGGGCCGGGCCGATCGGGCTGCTGCCGGCCGAGCTGCTGCTGATCGTGCGCGGGCCGATCACCCGCGAGTACCAGGCCCAGGAAGCACCCGGCTGGCGGGCGCTGCGCCACGTGCGCGTCAACAACCCGCAACCCGGCTACCGCTTCCACCTGCACCGGCGGGCCGATCCGGTGCCGCTGGAGCTGGACCCGGCCGAGTTCGCCTTCCGCAGCCCGCGGGCCTCGGCTCACCTCGAGCTCGGGGCCTGGTGCGACGCGCTGGCGCGCGACGGCGTGGCCGTGGACGACGGCTTCCGGAAGCTGCCGGTGGCGCTTGCCCTGGTGGCGGCGCGGGAGGAGGCGGCGAAGGGCGCGCGCCCTGGCGTCCAGCATCGCGAGAAGGAGAGCGACCGGCTGCTCGACAACCTGGTCCAGTTCCGCGCCTACTCCGCGTGGCGCGGCGCGCTCGAGCGGCGGCTCGGCGCACGCTGAGCGTTCCCGCGGCGCTGCGCGCGCCTGCGCGGGCCGTGCCGGGTTCCTGTGTTACCGTCCGGGCGGGAATGAAACTGATCGTCCAGATCCCGTGCCTCAACGAGGAGCAGACCCTCCCCGAGGTGCTGCGGGCGATCCCGCGCGCGATCCCGGGCGTCGACGTCGTCGAGGTGCTGGTGATCGACGACGGGTCCTCCGACCGGACCTCGGCCGTCGCCCGCGAGCACGGCGCCGACCACGTGGTGCGCTTCACCCAGAGGAAGGGCCTGGCCCACGGCTTCATGGCCGGCGTCGACGCCG
>WYBL01000148.1 GCA_011526565.1 Acidobacteriota bacterium
CGACGCCGGGCCGGACCCAGCTCGTCAACCTGTTCCGGGTGGGCGACGAGATGTACCTCGTCGACCTCCCGGGTTACGGCTACGCGAAGGCCCCGCGCGGCGTGCGGGCCTCGTTCGAGGGCCTCGCCGTCTCATACCTGGAGGGACGCGCGCCGCTGGCGCTGGCACTCGTGCTGATCGACAGCCGGCTGCCGCCCCAGGCGGCCGACCAGACGCTCGCCGACTGGCTGGACCACCACGGCCTGCCGTGGGCGATCGCCGCCACCAAGTCGGACAAGCTCTCCCGCAGCCAGGCCCAGCGCTCCCAGTCCGCGCTGGCCGCCCACTACGGCCGCGACGTCACCCTGACCAGCGCCGAGACCCGCCTCGGCCTCGACGCCCTGTGGACGCGGATCCGGGCCGGCCTCGAGGCCTGGCGGGCCGCGCCCAGGCATCCGCACTCGAAGTAGAACGAGGACGAACAGGCAGACCATGGCCAGCGACCACGAACCCGAGTCCCCCTCCGCGCCTCCGCCTCCGGTGAAGGCGCCTGCGACCGAGCCGCCAACGGCCCCCGCGGCCGAGACGGCTGCGCCCGCGGCCGGCCCGGCGGCCGCGAACGGCGGCGAACCTGCGGCCGGCGGGCCCCGCCGGGGCCGACGAGGCCCGCGGCGCGGCCGCGGTCGCGGCCGCGGCCCGCGCGGACCGGAGCGGCCGTCGGGCCTGCCGGCTGACGACGATCCCGAAGCCGCGCTCGCGGCCGTCCCGTCCGACCCGGACGCGCCGCCGGTCACCCTCGGCAGCCTGAAGGAGATGGGCATCCAGGCGCTCGGCCAGCTCGGCGCGGATCTCGGCATCCCCGACGCCCAGGGACTCAAGAAGCACGACCTGATCTTCAAGATCCTGCAGCGCCAGACCGAGCGCAGCGGGCTGCTGTTCGCGGAGGGCGTGCTGGAGGCGATGCCGGAGGGCTACGGCTTCCTGCGCGCGCCGGAGTCCAACTACCTGCCGGGGCCGGACGACATCTACGTGAGCCCTTCCCAGATCCGCCGCTTCCTCCTGCGCACGGGCGACACCATCAGCGGCCAGGTGCGGCCGCCGCGCGAGGGCGAGCGCTACTTCGCGCTGATCAAGGTCGAGGCGATCAACTTCGAGCCGCCCGAGGGCGCGCGCGACAAGGTCCTGTTCGACAACCTGACGCCGCTCTACCCCAACCGCCGGCTGAAGCTGGAGGCCGCCCAGGACAACCTGACGGCCCGCGTGCTCGACATGATGACGCCGCTCGGCAAGGGCCAGCGGGCGCTGATCGTCGCCGCTCCACGCACGGGCAAGACGCTGATCCTGCAGAACCTCGCCAACTCGATCGCCCTGAACCACCCCGAGGTGCACCTGATCGTGCTGCTGATCGACGAGCGGCCCGAGGAGGTGACCGACATGCAGCGCACCGTGCACGGCGAGGTGGTCAGCTCGACGTTCGACGAGCCGGCCACCCGCCACGTCGCGGTCGCGGACATGGTGATCGAGAAGGCCAAGCGGCTGGTCGAGCACGGCAGGGACGTGGTGATCCTGCTCGACTCGATCACCCGACTCGCCCGCGCCCACAACGCCGTGGTGCCGGCTTCGGGCAAGGTGCTCTCGGGCGGCGTCGACGCCTCGGCCCTTCAGCGACCCAAGCGCTTCTTCGGCGCGGCCCGCAACATCGAGCACGGCGGCTCGCTGACCATCATCGCGACGGCGCTGATCGAGACCGGGTCGCGGATGGACGATGTCATCTTCGAGGAGTTCAAGGGCACCGGCAACGCCGAGATCGTGCTCGACCGCAAGATGGCCGACCGCCGGATCTACCCCGCGATCGACATCAACAAGAGCGGCACCCGCAAGGAGGAGCTGCTCCTTCCGCGCGAGGAGCTGAACCGGGTCTGGGTGCTGCGCAAGGTGCTCAACTCGCTGTCGGCGATCGAGGCCATGGAGCTGATGCTGGAGCGCCTGGCCAAGACGAAGTCCAACAAGGACTTCCTCGACGGCATGTCGGGAGCGCTATAGGGTTCCGGCGCCGACGTGAAGTCGGCGCCGGTCCCTCGGGGGCTCCGTCGGACACGAAGCCTCCTCCGCCCCCGAACCCCCAGGGGCAGTTACTTGAGGCCGAGGTCGGCGAGCATCGGGGGGTCGGGCTCCTCCATCGCGAGCACGCCGTGGCACGTCGTGCAGTCCTGGCTGATGGTGCGGCCGTCCTTCGCCTTGTGCAGCTCGTCGTGGCAGCGGAAGCAGCCCGGGAAGTCCTCGTGGCCGATGTTGTTCGGGTGCGAGCCCCAGACCAGCTTCATGTCCGGGAACACGTTGCGCAGCCAGACGTCGCGGGCGGCCTCGGCCGCCTTCCTGACGTCCGCCGCCCGCGCCTTCGCGACCTCGGGGTAGTTCTTCTCGTAGAAGGAAGTGATGCGGGCGACGATCTCGCGCGCCGCGACGTCGCGATCGGGGTAGTCGGCCTGGATCGCCGCCGCCGCCTCGCGCTTGACGAAGGGCAGGTCCGCCGGGATGCGCCCGGCCTGCATGGCGCGGTTGAGGCCGCTCTCCGGCATGTCGAAGGCGTGGGTCGGCCGGTTGTGGCAGTCGACGCAGTCCATCTCGCGCCACTCGCCGGCGGTCGCCGGCGGGGCACCGTCGATCGCGTACTCGACTTCCTGGCCGTCGTCTCCCACGTAGATCACCCGCGGGATCACCTGGCGGCGGTCGTCGGTGGTCTGGTAGCGGACACGCGACTTGGCGTCGAAGTGGCGGCCGTGGATGCCGACCTGGCCGCCGGCCTGGGAGCCGCCGATGCGCATCAGCAGGATGCTGTGGCTGGCCGTGTTCGACTCGTCGTCGGCGAACTTGGTCCGCACCTGCAGGCGGTCGCCGTGGAACTTCTGCGGCCAGTGGCACTGCTCGCAGGTCTCCCGCGCGGGCCGCAGCTCGTGGACGGGCGACGGGATCGGCCGCGAGAAGGTGCCGAGCGTGACGGCCACCACCTGCCGCGCACCCGAGAGCTTGGACTTGACGAACCACGAGGCGCCAGGCCCGATGTGGCACTGGGTGCAGGCCACCCGCGAGTGCGGCGAGTTGATGTAGGCCGTGTACTCCGGGCTCATCACCTGGTGGCAGGCGAGGCCGCAGAAGGTCGTCGAGTCCATGTACTCGACGCCCTTGTAGGTGGCCACGCCGAGCAGCACCACGTTGACCGCGGTCAGGGCCCCCACCAGCATCGCCGCGTTCTTGAGCAGTTCCTTGTCGAGGCCGAGCGGCGCCACCGGCGCGCCGCGGCGCTCCCGCCAGCGGCGGAGCAACAGGCCCGCGGGGATCAGCAGCAGGCCGCCCACGAAGATCCCGGGCAGGATCATGAACAGCACGATCCCGGCATAAGGATGGGTCGGGTGTCCGGACAGCAGTTCGACGGCCCAGAACCCGATCAGGGTGAACGCGGCGCTCGTCGTGATGACGACGCCGGCGAGCGCGACCTTGTCCCGCACCACCACCGCCAGCGGAGACAGCAGCCGACCGAGCAGTTCTCGCGATCCCACCGCACGCCTCCCCCGGGGATAGACCCCGCCGCCCCCCCCTTTGCAGGGACCGTGCCCGCAACACCTGCGCTGCGCCGGTTCGGGAAGACCTGGACCGGATCTTGTAATCTTCGCGCTGGGAGGCGTTCTGCATGCCGCTTTTTTCGCGCTTCACGGCCCTGACCGGAGCCCTGGTCCTTCTCGCCCTGCCCTCCTTGGCGGCACCGGCGAAGGCGAAACCGGCTCCTGCCCCGACCAGCGACGACTGCCTCGCCTGCCACTCCGACCCGGAGGCGACCCGCGCTGACGGCAAGCCGCTGGGCCGCGACCTCGGGACCTTCGCGGCCTCGGTCCACGGCCAGGGCGGCCTCGCCTGCACCGACTGCCACGCCGACCTCGCGAGCGCGGAGCTGCCGCACGCCGAGAAGCTCGCGAAAGTCGACTGCGCCACCTGCCACTCGGACGTCGGGGAGAAGCACGCCGGCTCCGTACACAAGGCGCAGTCCTGCACCGGGTGCCACGGGACCCACGACATCCTGCCGTCCTCGGACCCGGCGTCTCGGACCGCTCATGCGAACGTGCCTGCGACCTGCGAGACGTGCCACCGGCAGCCGCCGGGCCCGGCGGGCCGCGGCAAGAGCGTCAAGGACGGCTTCCACGTCGGCAAGGTGCTGGCGGAGTACGGGGAGTCCGCGCCGGTCTGCAGCACCTGCCACGGCGCCCACGACGTGCTGCCGCCGAAGGACCCGAAGAGCCCGATGCACCACGACCAGGTGGCGGCCACCTGCGGCGCCTGCCACTCGGACGTGAAGGAGACGTGGGACACGAGCATCCACGCGCAGATGATCGCCTCGGGACGCAATGCGGCGACCTGTTCCGACTGCCACGCGGTGCACGGCATGCTCGGCACCGAGGGGATGCCGCTGTGGCGGGTGGCAGCCACCGAGGAGTGCAGCACCTGCCACGCCTCGAAGGCCGAAACCTACCGCGACACGTTCCACGGCAAGGTCTCGAGCCTCGGTTACGAGCGCGTCGCCACCTGCTCCGACTGCCACGGCAACCACGCGATCCGGCCGATGGAGGACCCGCTCTCGATGGTCTCCGCGGAGAACCGGGTGGCGACCTGCCAGAAGTGCCATCCCGGCACCGGCGCCAACTTCGCGGCCTACGATCCGCACGCCGACCCGCACGACCGCGAGCGCAACCCGGTCCTCTACTACGCGACGATCTTCATGAAGGCGCTGCTGGGCGGCACCTTCGCCTTCTTCGGGCTGCACACGGCGCTGTGGGCGCCGCGCTCGCTGAAGGACCGCCGCGCCCGGCGCGCGGCCCACGAGGCGGAGCGCCAGGCGTCGCAGGGCGCCGGCGACCAGGGTGACGGAGGCCGGGCGTGAAGGGGGAGCCGATGGGGACCGCCAGCCACGAGGAGACCTGGGTCGAGCGCTTCGCCGCGATCGACCGCATCACCCACGCGATCCTGTTCACGACCTTCCTCGGGCTGTCGCTGACCGGCCTGCCGCTGCTCTTCGCCGACGCGCCCTGGGCGCGCACGATGGCGCTGCTGATGGGCGGTTACGGGGTCACCGGCACGCTCCACCGCGTGTTCGGCTTCGCGATGCTGTTCTGCTTCGCGTTCCACGTCGGACGCGTGGTGTTCCGGCTCTACCGCAAGCGCGGGCCGACCATGCTGTGGGGCCCCGACTCGCTGGTGCCGCAGCCGCGCGACCTGTTCCAGATGTACGACCACTTCATGTACTTCCTGGGCCGCGGCCCGCGCCCGCAGTTCGACCGCTACACCTACTGGGAGAAGTTCGACTACTGGGCCGTGTTCTGGGGCATGGGCATCATCGGCACCTCGGGGCTGGTGCTCGCGTTCCCCGAGTTCGTCGCCCGCTTCCTGCCCGGCGACGTGTTCACGATCGCGCTGCTCGTGCACGGCGAAGAGGCGCTGCTCGCCATGGTGTTCATCTTCACGATCCACTTCTTCAACGGCAACCTGCGGCCCGAGAAGTTCCCGATGGACACCGTGATGTTCACCGGCCGCATCCCGCTGCACGAGCTGCAGGACGAGCGGCCCGCGGAGTACGAGCGGCTGGTGCGCGAGGGGCGGCTCGAACACGCGTTCGTGCCGCCGCCGCAGCGTCGGCTGGACCTGTTCGGCCGCTTCGTCGGGGCCATCGCGATCTCGCTGGGGCTGGTGATGGTCGCCCTGACGCTGATCGCGCTCCTGGCCTAGCGCAACTTCGACGCGGGCGCGGCTTCGAAGCGCAAGGGCTGCGCAGACGGATTCCCGACGGTCCGGGCGCAGTCCTTGCAGTATCGAGCTACGATCATGGGCATGCCCACGACGAGTCCCGCGCCCGAGACGCTCGAAGGCCTCCGAGACGCGCTCGCCAAGCGAAGCCGTGAGTTGGACGTTCTGGCCGAGGTGGCTTCGCGTATCCACGGCCGCGAAGACGTCAACCAGATCCTGGAAATCGCCCTCGACGAGATCCTCGCCCGCTTCGACCTGACCTCGGCCTGGGTCTTCCTCGGCGACGAGGGGGACAAGCGGCTGCGGCTGGCGGCCCAGCGCGGCTGCTCGCGGGAGTGGCTCGACGAGGTCACGGAGCGAGGGCTCGAGGAGTGTCTGTGCCCCGAGGTCTTCGCGACGGGCCACCGGATGCAGGCGCGGAACACGCTCCAGTGCCCGCGGATGCCGACCATCGTCGACGGCCTGCGCGAGCCGGTGGCCCACGCCTGCATCCCGCTGCGGTTCGGCGGTCCGTCCCGCGGGGTCCTCAACGTCGCGGCCCGCCCCGGCCAGGTGTTCAGCGACGACGAGCTGCGCTTTCTCGAGACGCTGGGCCACCAGATCTGCCTGGCGACGGAGCGGGCGGCCCACCTGGCTGCCGAGCGCCGCCGCAACCAGGAAGCGCGCGCGATGGCCGCGATCAGCAAGGCAGTGGGCGGCTCGCTCGACGTGCGCGACGTGCTCGCGGCCGTCGGCAAGACCGCGCGCGAGGTGCTGGAGGCCGACCGCGTCCACATCCTGCTCGGGGCCAGCCCTGAGCGCATGAGCGTGGCATACGTCTCCGATCCCGACCTGCCGCGCCTGCGCGCCGGCGAGTTGATCGACCTCGCCGAGATCCGGGCGTCCCTGCACCTGAGCGTGCTGGAGACGGGCGAGCCGGCGGTCGTCGAGAACTGGGCTCACGATCCGCGCGTCAACCAGTCCCTGATGTCGACTTGGGCCGCCCGCTCCGGCGTGTTCGTGCCCCTCGTCTCCCGGACCGGGCTGCTCGGCATGCTGGCCGTGACCTGCGAGACGCCCCGCAAGTTCGAGGCCGACGAAGTCGACCTGATCGAGGCGCTCGGCGCCCAGGCCTCCGTCGCGCTCGAGAACGCCCGCCTCTTCGAGGAGACGCGGCGCACGCTGGACGAGCTGAAGGGCGCCCAAAACCGGATCATCCAGAACGAGAAGATGGCCGTACTGGGCACCTTCGCCTCCGGCCTCGCCCACGAGGTGCGCAACCCGCTGAACTCGATCGCGCTGCAGCTCTCGATCCTGGAGCGCCGGACCGCCCGGCTGGACGAGCCGCTGGCGAGCCAGGTGCGCGATCTGGTCGGCATCATCCGCGAGGAGATCCGCCGCCTCGACGGGCTGGTCGGCGACTTCCTGCTGCTGTCCCGCGCGAACCGCGTGCAGTATCGGCCGACGGAGATGGAGCCGCTGCTCGACGAGGTCGTGCGGCTGCTGCGGCCCGAGGCCAGGGAAGCGGGCATCACCATAAGGCGTCAGCGGCTGGGAGCGCCGATCGGGACCCTGGTCGTCGACGCGGAGAAGCTCAAGCAGGTCGTGATCAACCTGGTCCGCAACGCGCTCGAGGCCCTGACCGGGGCCGGCACCGTGACCGTCGAGGACGGGCTGCTCGACGGGCGCGCCACCGTCGTCGTCCGCGACACGGGGCCGGGCCTGCCGGAAGGCGTCGACATCTTCCAGCTCTTCGTGACCACCAAGCCCAAGGGCACCGGCCTCGGCCTGTCGATCGCCGAGCAGATCGTCACCGAGCACGGCGGCGAGCTGCGCGCGGAGAACGAGCCCGAGGGCGGCGCGCGCTTCACGATCAGCTTGCCCGCGGGCGCACCGCCTGTCGCGTCAGGGAGGCCCTGAGACATGAACGGCAAGGGACGAGTCATCGTCATCGACGACGAGGTCAACGCCGCCAGCGCGCTGGAGACGCTGCTGCGCGAGGACGGCTTCGAGGTCGCCTCCGCCAACGACGCCCGCACGGGCCTGACCCTGCTCGAGAAGCACGACCCGGACGTGGTGCTGACCGACCTGCGCATGCCCGGCATGGACGGCCTCGAGCTGCTGGCCCGCATCAAGCAGCTCCGGCCCGAGACCATGGTCGTGATCATGACCGCCTACGGCACGGTCAAGACCGCGGTCAAGGCGATGAAGCTGGGTGCCGAGGACTACCTCTCCAAGCCGATCGACGTCGAGGAGCTCGAGGTCGTGCTCCAGAAGACGCTGGAGAAGAAGCGGCTGGTCGAGGAGGCCCGCGTGCTGCGCGAGCGGGTCGACCAGAAGTACCGCTTCGAGAACCTGATCGGCGAGAGCCCGGGCATGCTGGCCTGCTTCAAGACGACGCGCCAGGTGGCGCCGTCGTCGGCCTCGGTGCTGCTGCTCGGCGAGAGCGGGACCGGCAAGGAGCTGTTCGCCCAGGCGCTGCACCAGGGCAGCCCGCGCCGCAACCGCCCGTTCATCAAGGTCGCCTGCGCGGCGCTGCCCGAGACGCTCCTGGAGAGCGAGCTGTTCGGCCACGAGAAGGGGTCCTTCACCGGCGCCCTCTACTCGCGCGCCGGCCGCTTCGAGATGGCCGACGGCGGCACGCTGTTCCTCGACGAGATCGGCGACATCAGCCCGACCGTGCAGGTCAAGCTGCTGCGCTTCCTCGAGGAGCGCGAGTTCGAGCGGGTCGGCGGCAGCAAGACCTTCAAGGTCGACGTGCGGATCGTCACTGCGACCCACCGCGACCTGCGCAAGAAGATCGAGGAGGGCGCGTTCCGCGAGGACCTCTACTACCGGCTCAACGTGATCGAGGTCCACATCCCGGCGCTGCGCGACCGGCCGAGCGACATCCCGCTGCTGGCCCACCACTTCCTGCACCGCTTCGCGGTCCAGAATCGCAAGGAGATCCGCCGCTTCTCCGACGACGCGATGGCGCTGCTGCTCGGTTATCGCTGGCCGGGCAACGTGCGCGAGCTGGAGAACGCCATCGAACGTGCGGTCGTGCTCTCCGAGCAGGACGTGCTCGATCCGAGCCACTTCCCCACGCTGCGGCGGGTGACGCCGGTGGCCGCGACCGCCGCGGCGCTGGTGGCGCCGCCGGCCGCCGCCGTCGCCGAGAGCGATGCCCCCCCGGCCCCGGCGAGCGCCCCCGCGCCGGTCCCGGTGGCGCCGCCGCTCGCCGCGCCGCCGGCCCCCGAGCCTGCCCCGGCGTCCGTTCCGGTGACGACGCCAGCGGGCGTCCCGGTCCCGGGGAGCACGCTGGCCGACATCGAGCGCGAGGCGATCCTGCGCACGCTGGACGCGGTCAACGGCAGCACGTCGAAGGCCGCCCGCGTGCTCCGGATCAGCCCGCGCAAGATCCAGTACAAGCTCAAGGAGTACCAGCAGCAGGGCCTGCTCCCGCGGCGCTGACCGCGCCACGGCGCGCGCCCACAGACACGAAGGGCCGGGGACGCGTCCCCGGCCCTTCGCTCGTCCAGCTCCTTGCGAGCTACTTCTTGTCCTTGAGCCAGGTGACGTCGATCTTGTCGGCCTTCTTGGCAGCCTTCTGGTCGACCAGCCACTTGCCGACGTCGTTGAGATCGGGCGTGCCCTTCTTCGGCATCGCGGCGTTGTGGCAGTGCTTGCAGTTGGCGACCTGCAGACCGGCCGCCTTGGCCGCCTTCTGCATCTCCATCGTCGCCTGCGCGGGCTGCGGACCGGCCAGCACGAAGGCGAGCGCGGCCAGCCCGATGCCCGTCCCCACGAGCGTCTTCTTCATCTTCCCCTCCCCAGATCCGGGGCTAGCGTGCAAGAAAGCGGGGCCGGCCTGTCCGGCCGACCCCGCGACGTTTCCGGGGCGCCCCGGGCGCCGCGGACCCGCTGGAATGAGTGCTACTGCTTCGGCTTGTACTCCTTGAGCCACGCCATGTCCAGCTTGTCGGCCTTCTTGGCCGCCTTCTGGTCGACCAGCCACTGGCCGACCTCGTTGAGGGCCGGCGTGCCCTTCTTGGGCATCGCCACCGTGTGGCAGTGCTTGCAGTTCTTGACGTCGATGCCGGCCGCCTTGGCCTCCTTCTGCATCTCCATCGTGGCGAACGCCGGCTCGGGGCCGGCGAGCAGGAAGGTGAACGCCAGCGCCGCGATCCCGGCGCCCAGAAGCGTCTTCTTCATCGTGGTTCCTCCGTCCGTGGACAGTCTACGCAACAACCGGGCCAGTACCGCTCCCCGTCAGCGCGCGACGGCGGTGGCCAGGACCGTCGCGTTTCCCTCCGCCGCCGGGCGCTCCGGGCCCGGCCCGAGACCCAGCACGCGAGCCGCCAGCAGCGCCTCGTCGGTCGCCCCGCCGCGGGCCGCAGCCTCGCGGAGGAAGGCGGTCGGCGGGTGGAGCAGCTTGTTGACGATCGCGGCGGCAACCGCCTCGACGGCGGCCTCCTGTTCGGCGGTCAGTCCTGCGAGGTGCCGGCGCGCCTTCCGGAGCTCGGCCTGCTTGACCTCCTCGGCGCGGCGCCTCAGCGCCGCGAGCACCGGCTGCACCTGCAGGGTGCGCTCCCAGGCGACGAAGGCGGCGACCGCCTCCTCGACCAGGGCGAAGGCCTTCCGCGCCTCGCGCTCGCGCTCGCGCCGGTTCGCCGCCGCCACGGCCTGCAGGCCGTCCATGTCGTAGAGGAACACTCCCGGCAGCTCGGCCGCGGCCGCGTCGATGTCGCGGGGCACCGCGATGTCGATCAGGAACAGCGGGCGGCCGTTGCGCGCCGCGAGCGCCGCAGCCACGTCGGCGCGGTGCAGGATCACGCACGGCGCGCCGGTGCCGCTGACGACGACGTCCACCTTGCGCAGCAGTCCCGCCATCGCCTCGAAAGGCACGGCCTCTGCCCCGAGCGCCTCCGCCAGCTCTTCGGCCCGCGCGAAGCGGCGACCGCCGACGACGGTGGCGCGGGCGCCGGCCTGGACCAGTCGCTGCCCGGCGAGGGCGCACATCTTCCCCGCCCCGACCAGCGCCACCTCGCGTCCTTCCAGGCTGCCGAAGATCTTCCGCGCGAGCTCGACCGCGACGTGCGAGACCGACACCGCGTGTTCGCCGATGCCCGCCTCCGAGCGGGCCCGTCGGGCCGCCTGGATCGCGCGGTCGCGCAGGCCGCGCAGCGCGGCGCCCAGCGTGGCGGCCTCCTCCGCGAGCCGGAAGGCCTCCTTGAACTGGCCGAGGATCTGGGCCTCGCCGAGCACCATCGACTCGAGGCTGGCGGCCACCCGGAAGGCATGGCGCACCGCGGCCTCGCCCGAGAGCGCGAAGAGCTGCCCTTGCAGCGCAGCCAGCGGCTGGCCGATACGCTGGGCGAAGAGTCGCGACGCGGCCTCGAGCGCCCAGGGGTCGCCTTCTCCGTAGAACTCGACCCGGTTGCAGGTGGACAGCACGGCCGCTTCGCGGAACCCGCATTCGCCGCGCAACTGCGCGAGCAGGGCCGGGACGGCGTCGGCCGGCACTGCCGCCGCCTCGCGCAGGGCGACCGGGGCCGTCTTGTAGCTGATTCCCACGACCAGGATCACGGGTGGCTCCTCCCAGGTGCGACCGTTGCCGGGAAGTGCAACGCAGGTGCCAGACTCTTCGAGGGCCAGCCGCGAAAAACCTTCGCAGCCGGCCCCAGCGGAGAACCTAGGCCCGGGTCGGCTCCGGGACGGCTGCGCCCGCCGAGCCGCGGGCGTGGTGGGTGCGCCAGCGCCAGAGCGCCGCCCCGATGACGACGACCTCGAACACCACGAAGGCCACGATCCAGGTGTAGCCGCCGGAGCCGAAGCCGTACGAGTGCAGGCCGGTGCCGAGGATGTAGTTGACGCCGTACCAGGCCATCAGCACCAGCAGGAAGCCGAGGATCGAGCCGACCGCGAGCCCGAAGTCCTTGAGCCAGCCGAGCAGCCGCCCGTGCAGGATCGCGAGGTAGCCGAGGCAGGCGATCAGCGACCACGTCTCCTTCGGGTCCCAGCCCCAGAACCGGCCCCACGAGTAGGAGGCCCAGACACCGCCCAGCAGCGTTCCGGCCGCCAGGAACAGGGTGCCCACCTGCATCGCGCGCAGCAGGAACTTCGTCAGCGTCTTGAGCAGGGCGACGCGGCCCGGCGCGAAGAAGACGAGGCCGAGGTTGACGTGGCCGAGCCCCATGGCCAGGAACAGCGCAGCGTAGCCGAGCATGATCGTCAGCACGTGCGTGGTCAGCCAGAAGTTGTCGCGCAGCACCGGCACCAGCGGGTGGATCGAGCCGTCGAGGATGGGCGCGTTGTCGGCCAGGATCAGGGCCAGCACGCCGAGCCCCGAGGCGACCGTCATGCTCACCTTCGAGCGGTGCAGCAGGTCGAACACCAGCGCCAGCGCCACCGCGCCCCAGGCGACGAAGACCACGGTCTCGTACATGTTGGTGAGCGGGGTGCGGCCCGAGATCACGGTCCGCAGCCACAGGCCCCAGCTCAGCGAGCAAAGCCCCAGCACGAGGGCCGCCACGCCCACCCGGCTCAGCAGTGTCGAGGCCAGCGGGAAGCTCGAGATCAACGCCAGGAAGCCGACGAGGTAGAGCAGCCAGGCGCTGCGGAAGGGCTTCGCGCGGTTGTAGGTGAGTTCGCGTTCCAGCGTCAGGGCCGACGGGTACGCGCTCGGGGCGCGAGCCGCCAGCATCCGCCCGATCTCGGCGGCCCGGGTCTCGAGCGCCGCCCGGTCGCCGGCGCGCGCGGCTTCGCGAAGCGCGATCACGCGCGGCCGCAGGTCGCCGCCCGCGGACTCGTCGAGCGCCAGCACGTCGGCCAGGCTCAGCCACGCGGCGTTCGGGTCGTCGGCCGGCGGCACCACGGTCAGGGCATGACCGTCCATCACGTCGCGGAACGTCACCAGCGTGCCCTCGAGGTCCAGCACCTCCTGCTCGACCGGGTCGGGGCTCGCGTCCGGCGTCGACTGCAGGCGGGCGCGGATGCGCTCGGCAGCCGCGAGGAACGGGGCGTGTCCGGCCAGTTCCTCGAAGCTGAACCGGTCGCGGTCCTTCGGCAGCGCGATGGCGTCGCGAAGGCCGGCGTGGGTCACCCGGAAGATCGGCTTGGCGCGCCACTCCTCGGGCTTGCCGAACACCGACATCGCCCACTCGGCGGGCTGCAGGCCCTCCAGGTGGTCGCCGCCGCCGAAGGCCTTGGCCCCGCCCACCCGGCGCGCCGTCTCGCGGGCGAAGGTGTCGAGCGGCTTGACGCGCCCGGCGTCCTGGATCGCCAGCCCGGCCAGGCCGTCGCCCGCTGCTGGCGCGGCGAAGAGGGGCGAGGTCGCGCCGAGGGCGGCGACCGAGAGCAGCACGACGGGGAGCGAAGCGCGCATGGAAGACCTCGCGAGGGCCTGCGCCGCACGGGCCGGCAGGGCGCCCGCCGCCTGGCGGGCCTGCAGGGCCTGGGCCGCGGTGCGGCGCACGAGCCAGGGCTTGACGACGTACATGAAGACGATGCCGAGGGTGATGAAGAGGGTGCCCGCGTAGACCAGCGGCAGGCCCGGGGCGCGGGCGACGGAGAGGATCGAGGTCATTGGCTGGCCCTCGATGAACGACGACTGGAAGAACGTGTAGCCACGGTAGTGGAGCGGGCGGTTCATCGACACGAGGTGCTCGGAGGCGCCCTGCTCGGGGTCGTCGATGCGGACCCGGCTCTCGTAGGTCGCCGCCATCCGCGAGCCCGGGTACTTCTCGGAGGTGAAGTCGAGCAGCGTGACCTGGAACGGCAGCGAGAGCTGCGGCGCGGCGAACGCGACCTGCGCTTCGCCCTCCTCGAGCCGGAGGGACTGCGGCTCGCCCCACACGAGCCAGAACGAGGGCGACCGCCCCTGCGGCCCCTCGAGGTGGGCCTTCAGCGCGGGCAACCGGTTCTCGAGCTTGACCGGGGCGCTCGTCTCCGCCACGTCGCGCCGGAACTCGGCACGCTCCAGGGCGCGCAGCACCGAGAACTTCATGCCCATCCAGGGCGTCGCGATCTCCACGCCCGGCTCCACCTGCGCGGGGCGCGAGCCCGAGAACGAGTGCAGCACCCGGCCGCCCGGCAGCATCGCGAAAGCGAGGCGCGGCGCGGTGCCGGAGGCCTTCAGCGCCTCCGCGGCCGCCGCCTCGTCCGCCGCGGCGAAGAGCTCGATCGACAGCGGGCCGAACGACGCCTGGGCGTGGCCGTGGCCGCCGTCCATCAGCCACTCCTCGACATGGCCGAAGGAACCGTGCAGCGCGAGCCGCAGCGCGGGACCGCCGGCCTCGGCTTCCATCACGCCCTCGACCAGTTCGACGTGCGGGGCGAACTTCTCCAGCACCACCGCGACGTCGCTGCCAGCGGCCGAAAAACGCGCTTCGCCGCGAGCGATGGCCGCCTCGTCGACGGGAGCGGTGAGCGGGACCGGGCCGGCAGCACCCGGGAGCAGCGCGTGGAGGCCGCGGCCGACGGCGGCGACGCGGTTGGAGCGCTCCCCCTCCTGCAGTTGCAGCGAAGCGTCGAGGCCGTAGCGGAGCGACACGAGCGATCCGACCAGCAGCAGCACGATGCCGATGTGCGCCGCGACGAAACCGCCCTGGAACCGGTTCCACGGGTACTTCGCCATCATCGCCAGGAAGACGTTGATGCCGAGCACGGCCATCAGGCCCGCGAACCAGGGAGTGCCGTAGATCGCCTCCTGGACCGCGGCGGTGCCCCGGCTCATCTCGTAGAAGGTGCCGACGCCGCAGATCACGCCCAGCAGCACCATCAAGCCGACGCCCAGGCGCGTCGAGCTCAACCCGTCACCGAGCTGCTTGAGGGTCTGGCCCAGATTCCTCATCGTGCCTCCTCGAACTGCATCGCACGTACTTCAAGGGCTGTGCCGCATCCGTCACACCGTTTTTTCCCGACGAGACAGCAAATCTCGCCGAGACCAGGGCGAATGGGCACGCAAATCCTGCGATCTATTCGCGAGTGAGACGGGCCACGAGGGCGGCCCTCTCGTTGGGAAGGAGCTGGCGATCGAGCATCGGGAACAGCACGCGCTCCTCGCGGACGCAGTGCTCGTCGACGGTGCGCGCGAGCGCGTCGAGCGCCTCCGCGAAGCCGTGCCCGGCTTCTGCGGCAGCCGCCGCCTCGGCGACGACGCGCTGCAGTTCGTCGTGCTCCTCGCGCAACACGCCTGTCGGACCGCCGGAGACGCCGGTGCGCACTTCGAAGAGCGGGAAGAGCAGCTCCTCCTCCAGCCGGATGTGCCGCTCGAGGCGTCGCGTGTAGGCCGCGAAGCGGGCCGTCGCCGCTTCGTGGTCCCCGCCCTCGAGGGCGCGCACCGCCGCGTCCCGCAGGGCGTCGATCTCCTGGTGGTCCCCGCTCATGTACTCGGTCACGGTGACCGGGTTCAGCGGGCAGCTCCCGAGGTCCATGCCTCGCCGCTCTGCACGTCGCGTGCCCGGCCGCGGAGCGCTCCGACCCGCCCACGACCGCGCAGGCCCCGCGCGCGGCGCGCGTAAGATGCGGCGGCCGTGAAGACCAATGCCGCCCGCGCGCTCGACCGACTGGGCATCACTTACGAGTGGCGGGAGTACGCCGCGGCGGCGGAGCACGAGCCGGCCCCCGCGGTGGCGGCCCGGCTCGGAATGCCCGCCAGCGCGGTGTTCAAGACCCTGGTGGTGCGGGGAGATCGCGCCGGCGTCGGCTTCGCCGTCGTGCCTGGCGACCGCTCGCTCGACCTGCGGGCGCTGGCCCGCGCCCGGGGCGATCGGGCCGTGTCGCCCGTGGCGCTGGCGGAGGTCCAACCGCTGACCGGCTACGTGCGCGGGGGCGTCACCGCCCTCGCCTCGCGCCGGGCCTACCCCGTGGTGCTCGACGCCTCGGCGCTGGCACTGCCCCTCATCTCGGTGTCGGCCGGCCGCCGCGGAGCCCAACTCGTGCTGGCTCCGGCCGACTACGTGCGTGCGACGGGCGCCACCGTCGCCGTGATCGCCAGCCGCGAATCGTGAGCGACGCGAGCGACGCCGAGGTGCTGGTCGTCGGCGCGGGAGCGGCCGGGCTGTTCGCGGCGATCGCGGCGGCACGCGAGGCGCCGGGACTGCGCGTTGCCGCGCTCGACGGCGCCCGCACGCTGGGCGCCAAGATCCTGGTCAGCGGCGGCGGGCGCTGCAACGTGACGAACGCGCGAGTGACGCCTGCCGATTTCTGGCGCCCCGCTTCGGGCCACCTCCGCCACGCCCTCGGCGCCTTCGGGGTCGAGGCCACGCGGAGCTTCTTCGCCGGCCGCGGCGTGCCGCTCCACCAAGAAGAGGAGGGCAAGCTGTTCCCGGACTCGGGACGAGCGCGCAGCGTGCTCGACGCGCTGCTGGGCGAGGCCCGCGAGCGAGGCGTCGCCCTCCACGTCGGGCAGCGGGTGGTGGCGCTGGATCGCGACGCCGGCGGCTTCCGCGCCACGACCGCGGGCGGAGCCTGCTTTGCGTCGCGCACGGTGGTGCTCGCCACCGGGGGGCGCTCGCTGCCGAAGTCGGGCAGCGACGGCGGAGGTTACGCGCTGGCCCGCGGCCTCGGCCACTCGCTGATCGAACCCGTGCCTGCCCTCGAACCCCTCCTGCTGGCCGAGGAGGGCCCCCACGCGGGGCTGTCCGGGCTGGCGCTCGCCGTCGAACTGACCGCACGGCCGCCGGGCGCGGCGATCGTTCGGGTGCGCAGGCCGCTGCTGTTCACCCACTTCGGGATCAGCGGCCCGGCCGCCCTCGACGTCTCGCGGTTCTGGCGCCGGGCTCGTGCCGAGGGCGCCGACGCCCCGATTGCGCTCTCGCTGCTCCCCGACCTCGACTTCGGCCGGGCGGAGTCCTGGCTGCTCGACGAAGCCCGCCGCCGGCCGCGGGCCCGGCCGGCCGCCCTGCTCGCGACCCGGATGCCGGAGCGGGTCGCGCTGGCCTTCGCCGCGCGCAGCGGGGCGACCGCCCCGCTGGCCCGGCTCGCCCGCGAGTCGCGGCGGGCGCTGCTCCACGCGCTGCTCGCGACGCCCTTGCCCGTGGTCGGCGGCCGCGGCTGGAACCACGCCGAGGTGACGAGCGGCGGCGTGCCGCTGTCCGAGGTCGAGGCGCCGACCCTGCGTTCGCGGACCTGCCCGGGGCTCTACCTCGCGGGCGAGATTCTCGACGTCGACGGACGCCTCGGGGGCTTCAACTTCCAGTGGGCCTGGAGCAGCGCCTTCCTCGCGGGCCGGGCGGCCGGCCGCGAGGCGGCGGCCGGCGGGTAGGCACTCAGCCGCGGCGTTCGATCGGCTGGATCAGGGCCCGGCTCTCGAGGAGTTCCTGCAAGGCGTCGAAGCGCATCAGCGGGTCGCGGATCGCCGCGACGCGGAAGCGCAGCGGTCGCGAGCGCAGCAGCAGCTCGAGCTGCGGCAGGCCGGCCTGGGCGCGGTGCAGCATGTCGAGCAGCCGCTGGCGGACGTTGTCGGAGGCCTCGGCCCACACGTCGATCGCCACACCGCCGTGGTCGTCGAGCAACACGATGAGGCCCGGCCCCTCGAGCGCCGCGGAGGCCTGCGCCTCGTCCAGTACCTGATCGACGCCCCACTCGATCATGGCGGCTCCTCGCGGCTTGACCGGGCGCAGGTCGTGCGCCCGGGAGAAGGGATCCGACTCCGTCCGGGGCGTGTTCAACGAGCGTGCCATCGACACAACAAGAAGCGGCATCGTCTTTGCTAGACGGGGAGGGCATGGAGAACGTGACGACTCTGGACTGGACCAACCCCGCCCTGCTGAAGCTGGACCTCTTCTGCAAGGGCCTGCGGGTGGACGACTCGTGCCTGGTCGAGGAGGACGGCGGCCGCAAGATCCTGCGCACGCGGGCGGGCCTCGGCTCGGGCCTGGAGCTCGTGCTCCCCGGCGGCCTGTGGACCAACGCCCCGGTCACGGAGCGTTTCGCCCAGAAGTCGCCCTGGCTGATCCGGCGCCGCGAGCAGCGGTACTGGCTGGAGCGTGACGGCGTCGCCCCGATCGAGGTGAAGCTCTCCCCGCGCCCCGACTGGTACGACCGCAAGACCACGAGCGGCAAGCCGATGACGCGGGTCGGCACGCTGCAGGGCACCTACCTCGGCGTCTACCCGGCCAAGGTCTGCGAGTACTGGCTCGAGGACGACAAGAGCAACTGCAAGTTCTGCTCGGTCGGCCTCAACCTGGGCCTCGACGACGACGTCGAGAAGTCGGTCGACGAGGTGATCGAGGTGGCCCGCGCCGCCCGTCGCGAGTCGGGCATCACCTACGTCGACTTCAACACCGGCCACTACGAGGGCGAGACCTTCCTCGACATCCTCGAGCCCTACATCCGCCGCGTGAAGGAGGAACTGGGCCTGCTGGTCGGCGTGCAGACGCCGCCCCACTCCGACCTGCGCCGCTACGACCGGCTGCGGAAGATGGGCGTCAACCGCGTCTCCTTCTGTTTCGAGATCTTCGACCCCGTGCGCTTCCGCGAGGTGTGCCCGGGCAAGCACCGCCAGTACGGCCTCGAGCGCTACCTCGACGCCGTGCGCTACTGCGCGACGCTGGGCTCCTCGGGCCCGGCCAGCGAGCCGTGGGTGACGAACGGCGAGATCATCGCCGGGCTCGAGCCGCCGGAGTCCTCGATCAGGGCGATCGACTGGATCACCTCGGTCGGGGCGATCCCCACGGTCTGCGTGTTCCGGCCGCTGTCCGGCACCGACTACTCGAACCTGGAGCCGCCGAAGACCGAGGACATGGTGCCGGTGTTCAAGCGCCTCTACGAGGCCTGCATGGAGCGCGGGCTGCCGATCGGCTGCGCGCCCAACGTCCACGTCAGCCTGGTGCTGCTGCCCGAGGAGGGCCGCTACCTGTCCGACCGCAAGTTCCGCTGGCAGACGGCGAAGAACAGGCTGCTGGCGACGGGCCTGAAGATGAGCCTCAACCGCAGGTGGCGCAGGCTCGAGGCGCGGCCGGGCGCGGAAACGCCGCAGGCGGTGGCGGCCCAGTAGCCCGGCAGAGCAGGCGCCGGGCTCGCACCCGGCGCTTGCTCCTAGCAGCCGGGGACCGTCTCGACGAGCATGCGGCCGGCCGCGAGCGAGCGCAGGTCGTCGGCCAGCGACAGCGTCGTCAGGATCGCCTGGCGGGCGATCGCCTGGGCATGCGGCTCCGCGGCCAGTTCCGCGAGCAGGTTCTGGCCCCACTCGTGGTGGCGCTTCTCGTCGGGCTGGATCTCCTCGCGGTACAGCCGCGCGGTGGCCCGGTCCCCCGCCTCCTCGCAGAAGGCGATGAACAGCTCGTTGGCCTTGTAGCCGACGGCCTCGCGCGTGAACTGGGCGGCCGCCACGCGCTCGACGGTGGTGCCCAGGCCAGACAGGTAGCGGAACAGCTTCGACGGCGCCTCGCGCACGCCGGCGACGCCGCCCAGCTCGTGCAGCCGCCGTTCGATCAGCGTGTAGTGCCGGGCCTCGTCGCCGCACTGGCGCGCGAAGGCGATCCGCGCTCCCAGCTCGGGCGTGACGGGCACCCACAGCGCCGCGATCTCGCTGGCCTCCAGCTCGGCCCGCAGCGCCCCGCGCAGCAGCTCCTTCATGTCCGCTCGCGACACCGCGTCCTTGAGGTGGGCTAGCGCCGCGTCGCGCACGTCGAGCAGTTGCCAGACGGTGGCCGTCATCTCGGCGACGAACTCCGTCCCCGAGCAGGCTCGTGCCCCTCCGCGGTTCACGCCCGCGCCTCCGCGGGCGCGGGGCGCGCCCCCACCTGCGGCTCGTACGAGCACCAGGGATCGGTCTCGAAGGGGTCGCCGGTCAGCCCGTAGGCGCGCGAGCGCGAGCCGCCGCAGATGCGGGAGAACTCGCACTGGCCGCAGCGGCCGCGCAGCGCCGCGGGATCGCGCAGCGCCTTGAAGAGCGCGCTGTTGCGGTACGCGTCGGCGATGCCGCGGGTGCGCAGGTTGCCCGCGGTCAGCGGCAGGAAGCCGCTCGGGTAGATGTCGCCCGTGTGCGACACGAACAGGAAGCCGTTGCCGGAGTTGACCCCGCGCGGCGCGAGGCCGACGGTGTGGCCGGGGCCCTCGGACGTGGTCAGCATCCCGGGCATCGCCACCTGGCCGTGGGGGCGGCCGCCGCGGTGGCCGCCCTCGACCATCTCGCGCTGCGCGACGTGGCGCCGGTAGTGCGGGGCCTCGGTCACCTTGACGATGAAGTTGCCCTTCTTCTGGACCTTGTAGATGACGTCGAACAGCCGCTCGCACTGCGAGGCGCTGAGCCCGGCCATCATGCTGCCGCGGCCCGTCGGCACCAGGAAGAACACCTCCCAGAACACGACGCCGAGGGTCTCGACGAAGGCCGCCATCTCCTCGAAGTAGGGCGCCGTCTCACCGCACACCGTGGTGTTGATCTGCAGCGGCAGGCCGATCTCGCGCGCCCACTTCGCCCCCTCGAGCGTGCGCTCGAACGAGCCGGGCACGCCGCGGAAGCCGTCGTGCAGCTCGGCCCGCGGGAAGTCGAGCGACAGCGCCATCTGGTCGAGGCCGGCGTCCTTGAGCTGGCGCACCAGCGCCGGGCTCAGCCACTCGGTAGCCGCGGGGATCGTGGCCGTGCGCAGGTTGCGGCGCTTGCCGTGCTGGATCAGGTCGAGCAGGTCAGGGCGATTCACCGGGTCGCCGCCGGTGAAGATGAGCAGCGGTGTGCCCATGTCGGCGACCTGGTCGATCAGGCTGAAGCCCTCCGCCGTGGTCAGTTCGCCCGGGTCGCGCCACGGACGCGCCGAGGCGCGGCAGTGCCGGCACGCGAGACCGCACGCCTGGGTGGTCTCCCAGATCACGAGGAACGGGGACTGGTCGAAATCCACGACGGGCATCGGCATCGGTACGTGCCTCCTTTGACAACCCCAGCCTACTGCAATGCGGGTGCCCGCGGACTTCGACGCCGCGGCGGCACACGTTTGCGACACGGAATCGAGCGCCGGACGCAACTTTCGCGGCGCAACGCAACGGGTGCCGCGGCCACTCTCCGGAGACCCCACGGAAGGGGTTTTCTGCTGGCACGAGGCTTGTGTACGTTGTCAGGCGGGAGGGTTGCCATGGGACACCCCGCAAAGCCTCCGACCGATCCGAGCTGGGTCCTGCGCCCGGCGCCGGCCGTCCAGAGCCGGCTCTTCGACGACGCCCTGATC
>WYBL01000149.1 GCA_011526565.1 Acidobacteriota bacterium
GGATTTCTGTAGTTGCCCCAGGCATCTAGGTGGTAGTTCCCCGAGACAGTCCGAGGCGCGATGCCGGCGCTCTCGCAGAAGGCGCCGCAAGTCGGGGTGATCTCGGCCGGGGGCGCTGGCGAGGGGAGGGTAGGGAGGGACTCTGCGGGGACCTGCGGAAGCGTCGTCGCCGAGGGCGCGGCGATCGAACTCGTGGGCGCGAGCAGCAGCGCGCCGAGAACGAACGCGACGAGGCGGAAAGCCGGCCTGAGCACTGCCGAGGATTGTAGGCCCGTGCCCCGCGAGTGGGTCGAAGGCCCCGCCGCCGGCGCGGCGCCGGCTACCAGCTCGAGGGCTTGTAGTCCTTCAGGAACTTGCCCCAGACGTGCTCGCCGGTGGCGAGGCCGTCGATGAACGGGTCGAGCACGCGGGCGGCGCCGTCGACGATGTCGAGCGGGGGCTCGAAGCCGAGCTCCTGCTTCTTGCGCTCCGCGTGGACGAAGGGGTCCTCGTCGGTGACCCAGCCGGTGTCGACGGCGTTCATGTGGATGCCGTCCTCCACGTACTCGCGAGCGGAGGTCAGCGTCATCATGTTGAGGCCGGCCTTGGCCATGTTGGTGTGGGGGTGGCGGGCGGTCTTGGTGCCGCGCGAGAAGATGCCCTCCATCGCCGAGACGTTGACGACGTGCTTCTCGCGGCCCGGCGTGCGCAGCATCAGCGGCTTGAGCTTGCCGCACAACACGAACGGCGCGACCGCGTTGACGAGCTGGACCTCGATCATCTCCGCGGTCTCGACCTCGGAGAGGGTCTGGCGCCAGGTGTTGGTCTCGCGCAGGTCGACCTGCTGCAGGTCGGCGTCGCGGCGCGCGCTGGGGAACAGGTCCTCGCGGCGCGACTCGTCGTCGAACGCGTAGCGGACCTGGGAGAGCTGGGCGGAGGCGCGCAGGCCGAGGCCGGCGCCGCCGCCCGACCAGGCGACCAGGCCGCCGTCGCCCTCGTGCGAGCGCTCGGCGAGTCGCGGCGCACCGGCCAGCGTCGACACGCACTCGTGGTGGGCGCGCAGCGGGCCGTGGAGCGCCGGGGGCAGCGCGTGGAGCGGTTGCAGCTCGTCGGCCAGCAGGTGCTCGTAGAACCCGGGCGGCCGGCGCACCGTCTGGCAGGCGTTGTTGACCAGCAGGTCGAGCCGCGGCAGCTCGTGCAGCAGGTAGCGGCAGAACAGCTCGACCGAAGGCGCGTGGCGCAGGTCGAGGCCGTGGATGCGCAGGCGCTCCGACCACGCCGCGTAGTCGGGCTCGGCCGCGTAGCGCTTGGCTGCGTCGTGGGGGAAGCGGGTGACGGCGACGACGGTGCAGCCCGAGCGCAGCAGCTTGAGCGCCGCCTGGTAGCCGATCTTGACCCGCGCGCCGGTGACGACGGCGACGCGGCCGTCGAGCGGCACCGTCTGGAAGCGCTTCTCGTAGTTGAAGTCGCCGCACGCGGGGCACATCGCGTCGTAGAACGGGTGGAGCCGGGTGTAGGGCTCCTTGCAGACGTAGCAGGTGCGCGGCTGCTTCAGCTCGGGGCCCGCGCTGCCGAGCAGCTTCGGCTCGCGGGCGGGGGCCGTGAAGACGTCGTCCTGCCGGGCGGCGCGGATGCCGGTCGTCGCCCGCAGCGCCCGGTCGTGGGCCTGGGCGCGGGCGATCACCTCGGAGCGCAGCGCCCGCACCAGCCGTCGCTTCTGGGCCGGCTCGGCGTGCACCACCCGGCCGGCGGCGACCACCAGCGCCTGCCGCTCCTCCCCGGAGAGCTGCGCGAGCAGCGCGCGGTCGGCAGTCACGGCCTCCAGGACCCGCGTCGCCTCGCGCAACTCGGCCGCGCTGACGGCCGTTGCAGCCAGCGCCGCCTTCTCAGACGCCATGGACTTCGATCCCGTAGGCGCGGGCCGCGATCGCCAGGTCGCGATCGTGGGTCGCCAGCACCGGGCGTTCGTCGTTCGCGTCGTTCGAATCGCGCCACATCAAAAGTGTCGCGAGGTGCAGTGCGTCGAGCGTGCCCAGTGGCGTGGCGAAAGGCTCGGAGGCGCGAGCGAGAATCGGCCGGCGGAGCAGGACGAGATCGACGGATTCGAGCCAGTCGAACACGCGCTCGCGGCGCGCCGCAAGCTCGTCCGCCCGCAGGCGTCCCTGTCGCATCAGGCGATCCAGCGTGCGAAGCGTCTCGACCACCACGAGCTCGCTGGAGACGCGTCGCTTCGCGGTCGCGAGTTCTTCGAGCCCCCCCGGCTCCCGCAGCACGAGGCGCAGGATCGCCGACGAGTCGAGGTAGAAGATCACCGCTTCGCGCGATCTTCGAGCAACAGGGCCAGGCTGTCGGTCGGGCTGTCGGCCGGAGGCGGCAGTTCCCAGGGGGTGGCTCGCGTCGCCTTGCGAATCTCCAGCCCGGGCGGCGCGTCGTAGGGGACGATGCGGGCCACCGGGGTGTCGCGGTCGAGCACCGTCACGGTGCTCCCGGCGCGAACCGCTCGCAGGTGCTCGCTCAGGTGTGCCTTCAGCTCGGCGATGCCCACGCGGTTCATGGCCCATTATGGTCATGAGTGGTCATGACCGGCAACGACCGGGGCTGGCGGCCGGCACTTCGCTTGCTGCACCTCTTCAGTTGGACCACTCGCCCGCGAATCCTGCGCCCTGCGGTCGATTCGGAGCGCGGCCCACAGCACAGCAACGAGGTGACGAGAAATGAGCACGCAAACCGCGAGCGTCGCCGAGAAGAAGCCGACCGGGGGCGGCCCCCGCGAGTTCCTGTCGATCACCGACAGCCGGACCGGCAAGGTCTACGAGCTGCCGATCGAGAACGGCACCGTCAAGGCGCTCGACCTGCGCCAGATCAAGACCGGGCCCGAGGACTTCGGGCTGATGACCTACGACCCGGCCTTCATGAACACGGCTTCCTGCAAGAGCCGGATCACCTTCATCGACGGCGACAAGGGCATCCTCCGCTACCGCGGCTACCCGATCGACCAGCTCGCGGAGCACAGCAACTACCTCGAGGTCGCCTACCTGATCCTCAACGGCGAGCTGCCGAACCTGGCGCAGTACGCCGCCTGGGCCGACGAGATCACCCACCACACGATGGTCCACGAGAACATCAAGGACCTGATGGCGGGCTTCCGCTACGACGCCCACCCGATGGGGATGCTGGTCTCGACGATCGGCGCGCTGTCGACCTTCTACCCCGAGGCCAAGCACGTCCACGACCCGGCCGTGCGCCGCGACCAGATCGTGCGGCTGATCGCCAAGATCCCGACGCTCGCCGCGTTCGCCTACCGGCACTCGCAGGGCCTGCCCTACGTCTACCCGGAGAACGACCTCTCCTACGCCGGCAACTTCCTGCAGATGATGTTCAAGATCGGGAACTACAAGGTGGACCCGGTCCTCGAGCAGGCGATGGACGTGCTGTTCATCCTCCACGCCGACCACGAGCAGAACTGCTCGACCTCGGCGATGCGCGGCATCGGCTCGTCGGAGGTCGACCCCTACTCGGCGGCGGCCGGCGCGGTCGGCGCCCTGTACGGACCGCTCCACGGCGGCGCCAACGAGGCCGTGCTGCGGATGCTCAGGGAGATCGGCAGCAAGGACAAGATTCCGCAGTTCATCAAGGAGTGCAAGGAGTCGGGCGGCGACGTGCGGCTGATGGGCTTCGGCCACCGCGTGTACAAGAACTACGACCCGCGCGCCAAGATCATCAAGAAGATGGCCGACCAGGTGTTCGAGGTGACGGGCCGCAACCCGCTGCTCGACATCGCGCTCGAGCTGGAGCGGATCGCGCTGTCCGACGAGTACTTCGTCAAGCGCAAGCTCTACCCGAACGTCGACTTCTACTCGGGCCTGATCTACCAGGCGATGAAGTTCCCGGTCGACATGTACCCGGTGCTGTTCGCGATCGGCCGCATGTCGGGCTGGCTCGCCCAGTGGCAGGAGATGATCCAGGACAAGGACCAGAAGATCGCGCGCCCGCGACAGGTTTACCTGGGCGAAGGCGAGCGGCCCTTCGTCCCGATGACCTCCCGCAAGTAGCGCCCCCCGCGGGCGTCGGCGCGAAACCGCCGGCGCCCGCCCTGACCCCGTCGCCTTCACCTCGCACGAACCCGGGGCCCCTTCGTTGCGTATCCTCCCGCGTGCACGTCCTGCGTTCCGCCGTCTTCGCCGCGGCCCTGGCCTGCGCCTGCGGGCCCGCCGTCCCGCCGGCCCCGGAGCCGCTGGCCGGTCCGCTCGCCGCGGCCTCGTTCCCGGTGCGCTCGATCGACCCCGCGGACGAGGACTTCGCCGACCTCGAGCCGCTCGCGCCCTCGCTCGCGGGCGTGCGGCTGGTGCTGCTGGGGGAGCCGAGCCACGGCGACGGCTCGCTGTTCCTCGCCAAGACCCGGCTCGTCCGCTACCTGCAGCGCCGCCACGGGTTCGACGTGCTGGCGATGGAGAGCGGCCTCTACGCCTGCGAGCGCGCCGGCGACGCGATCCGCGCCGGGAGCCCCGCGCGCGAACAGGTCGACCTCTCGGTGTTCGACGTCTGGGGCGGCAGCGCCCAGTTCCAGCCGCTCGTCGCGCTGCTCGAGGCAGGGCGCGGCGGCGCGGCGCCGCTGGAGCTGACCGGGTTCGACGGCCAGCTCACCGGCGAGCTGTCGAAGCGGCTGCCGGACGAGCTGGCCGCGGCGCTCGGCCCGGCCGCGCGCGGCCACGACGCCTGGCTCGCGACGCTGCGGGGCCTGGTCGCGACTCCCCAGCGCTTCCGCAAGCTCGACGCGAAGGTCCGCGACGCCTTCGCGCGCGACTCGGCCGCGGTCGCCGCCGTGCTCGACGCGCGCGCAGACGGCGAAGCGTCCTTTCTGGCCCAGGTCGTCCGCTCCACCGAGCGCATCGCCTTCTTCTGGGCCAACGCCGACTTCGAGAAGCCGGTGCCGGACGTGATGAACGTGCGCGACGCGCAGATGGCCGACAACCTGCTCTGGCTGATGGAGCGCCGCTACCCGGGCCGTCGGGTGATCGCCTGGGCGGCGACCTCCCACGCGCTGCGCCGACGCCAGGAGATCACGCCGCCGATCCCCGACCCCGGCATGATCCCGATGGGCCATCACGTCCACGCACGGCTGGGCGAGGCGATGTACACGCTGGCGTTCGTCGGCGGCCGGGGCCGCGTCGGCACCTGGCGGCAGGGCGCGTGGGACCTGCGGCGACCCCGCCGCGGCACGCTGGAGCGGGCGCTCGAGAGCCTCGACGGCGACGCGCGGCTGCTCGACCTGCGCGCGCCCGCGGCGGCCGCCCTGCCGTGGCCGCAGGTCGCACGGCCGCTCGGCTACGTGCCGATGGAGGCGCCGTGGCCAAGGCTGCTCGACGGCGTCCTGTTCGTGCGGAACGTCGGGCCCAGCACCGGGAGGGAAGAGTGACGACGCAACCCGCGCTCGAGACGCACGGTCTCGGCTATCGCTACGGGGACCGCGAGGCGGTGGCGGAGCTCGACCTCAGGGTCGAGCGCGGCGAGGTGTTCGGCTTCGTGGGCCCCAACGGCGCCGGCAAGACCACGACCATCAAGCTGCTGCTCGGGCTGCTGCGCCCGGCGGCAGGCAGCGTGCGCGTGCTCGGCCGCGCCCTCGATCAGGACCGCGAGGCGGTGCTGCGTCGGATCGGAACGCTGGTCGAGATGCCGGCGCTCTACCCCCACCTCAGCGCCGAGGAGAACCTCGACCTCCAGGCCGTCGCCTTCGACGCGCCGCGGGCGCGGGTCGGCGCCGCCCTCGCCGAAACGGGGCTCGCCTCGGTGGCGACTCGTCGCGTCCGCCACCTCTCGCTCGGCATGCGCCAGCGGCTGGGGCTGGCGATGGCGCTGCTGCACGAGCCGGAGCTGCTGATCCTCGACGAGCCCGCCAACGGTCTCGACCCCGCCGGCATCGTCGAGCTGCGCGAACTGCTGTGCCGGCTCGCGCGCGAACGCGGCGTGACCGTGTTCCTGTCCAGCCACATCCTGGCGGAACTGGAGCAGACGGTGAGCCGGCTGGCCGTGATCCGCGACGGGCGCCTGCGCTACCAGGGCACGCTCGACGAGCTGCGACGCAGGCATGCCGCGGGGCTGCGGATCGGCGTCGGCGACGTCGAGGCCGCCACCCGCGCGCTGGCCGCGGAGGGCCTGGCCGCGGAGCGGATCGCGCCTGGTGCGCTCCGCGTCGGCGCCACGAGCGTGGCCGACGCGGCGCGCGTCAACGCCCGGCTCGTGCAGGCGGGCGTCGCGGTCCACGAGCTGCGGCTGGAGACGCCGAGCCTGGAAGACGTCTACCTGCGGCTGATGACGGAGGAGCGATGAAGGCCTTCGCGCGGGCGTACCGCGCCGAGCTGCTCAAGCTGCGGCGGACCCTGGCGATGGCGATGGCGGTGGTCGCGCCGGCCATGGTCGTGCTGCTCCAGGTCCTGATCTGGCTCAACAACCGCCGCGGCTTCGACGTCGACATGGACCTGTGGCTCGCCTTCGCCCAGAACGTGCTGGCGATGTGGGCGCTGTTCATGCAGCCGCTGTACGTGGCGCTGGCGGCGGCGCTCGTGTTCCACGCCGAGCACGCGAGCGGCGGCTGGCTGCGGGTCTTCACCTGGCCGCTGCCGCGCCCCGCGGTGCTGGCCGCGAAGCACGCGGTGGTGCTGTCGCTGCTGACGCTGGCGACCGTGCTGCTCCTGGCCTTCTGCCTGCTCGGGGCGCTCGCCGCCGCCGCCCTGCACGACAGGATCGCGCTGCCCGAGGAGCTGCCGCTCCTGACGCTGACCCCCCGCGTCGCGAAGGTGTGGGCGGCGGCGCTGCTGCTGACCGCCATCCAGTGCGCCGTGAGCTTCCGCTTCGCGGCGATCTCGGTGCCGCTCGGGACCGGTGTCGCGGGGACGTTCGTGGCGCTGTTCGCCACGAGCTGGAAGGCGGGCGTCTACTACCCGTGGCTGATGCCGGCGCGCGCCTTGTTCGGCCCGGAGGCGCAGGTCCCGCTGGCCGTGGGCCTGGGTGCGCTCGGCGGCCTCGCGCTGATCGCGGCCCACGTCGCCTGGGCCGGCCGCGGGGAGGCGGGGCTGACCCGCGGCTGAAGGTTCAGGGCAGCGCCAAGAGGTCGTCGCGCAGCGCGAAGAACGCCTCGCGCACGAACGCGTCCGCTTCCGGTTCGGCGCCGTTGCGGAAGTCCTGCACCGTGCCCGAGGCCATGCTGCCGACGAAACGCGTGACCCACGTCTCGCGCACCGGGAAGCGGTAGTCGCGCCACACCTCGTGGCCGCCGGCGCGGAGCGGCGCGAACGCGAAGCGCAGGCGGCTGCCCTCGCCGGTGAACGAGTGGTCGAGCGGTCCGCGCAGGAACGGCTTGACGAAGAACGGCAGCCGCCAGCGCGGCTTCTCGGCGAAAGCGAGGTCGAGGTGGGCGCGAGGCCCATCGGTCGCCTCGCCGCGGGCCCGCAGGTTGTCGACGCCCACGCGGAACAGGCCGCTCTTGGTGGAGAACCCCATCGCCAGGCGGAACGACGAGCCCACCCGCGCGTGCGGGGCCGCGAGCGTCACCAGCCGACCGTCGCGCACGCGGAAGCGCAGCAGCAGCCGCATCCGCTCCGCCTCGGCTTCGAAGAACGTGCGGCCCGCCGCGTCTTCGCCGCGGGCCGTGGCCTGCATCGGCGGCACGTAGGTCTCGAGGAAGCGGGCGTAGCGCGGGTAGGTCGGGCGCAACGACGCAGGCGACAGCTCGAGCGCCAGCGACACGGCCGTCGTGTCGCCCTCGCGGCGCGCGTCGAGCGCGTGCAGCGTCAGGGCGCGGCCCAGCGCCTGGCGCGCGCGCGGCAGCTCGCGGCGCAGCACCAGGCCGGCGTCCTCCCGCCGCGCCGCGGCACCCTCCAGCGCGCGCAGCAGCGCGCTCCAGCCCGCGCTGGCGGACTCGCCGCCGAAGTGGCCGGTGGCGAGCTCGTCGCGCCGCTCCCACACGAACGCGCCGCCGCCCTCGTCGGTGAGCTTCATCTCGACGCGGGCGGAAGCGAGGCTCGAGAGCGCCGGCGGCTGGGCGGCGAGGCCGAAGTGGTAGTGCGTTCCGGCCGGGGCCCCGACGAAGCCCACGCGGCGCTGCCGGCCCCTGCGCTCGTGCCAGAAGCTCGCCTCCATCAGCGGCGATGGCGAGAACGAGTGCTTCAGGAGGAGGTCCCGGGTCGTGCCGTGTTCGTCGGAACTTCGGGTCGGCCCGAAGCGCTGGCCGACGACCGTCAGCAGGTCGTGCGCCGCCTGGCGCCCCGCAGCCGGGTCGGGCCCGAACGCGTCGCGCACCTCGGCACAACCGGCGAGCGCGCCGGCGGCGAACAGCAGGGCGGCCGCACGTGCGGCGCGCCGCGGCCTCTCACGCACGCCCCGACCACCTCCTCCACCACTCGACGCGCGGGGCGGGCTTCGGTCGCGCCGCGCGCTTGGCCGCGAAGGAGCGCGCGGCCAGGCGCAGGCCCTCTTCGTCCAGCGGAGTCGGCGACGGGCGCAGTCCCTCCGCGGCGAACGCGGCGTCCGCGTCCGCGATCAACGCCTCCCGCACCCGCGGCTCCGTGTAGGCGCGCGCCAGCAGCGCCTCGAGGCGGCGGGCGTCGACGAGCGGGCCCGCAGACCGCGCGGAAGGGACCGCCACCGGCTGCGACGCGCGAAGCGGGGCGGAGCGGCCGCTGGCCAGGGCTGCGCGGGCCCGGTCGAGTTCGGCGAGCAGGTCGTCGACGGACGGGTAGTTGCCGTCCCGCTCCAGCACCACGTCGAGCGGCCTCGGCGCCCGACGTCCCGCTTCGAGCAGCAGGTCGTAGACGGCGTCCGGCACCGCGTGGCGGTGATCGTCGAGCCATCGCGCACCGCGCACGCCGGGCTCGTCCGGGCGCCACGCGCGGCCGCCGGCGATGTGAACGGCCTGCACCCGTTCCCAGGGCAGGCGGTCGAGCGCCGCCACCGCGTCGAAGCCGAAGTTCCGCGCGTTCGCGTAGAGGTTGTGGAGATCGAGCAGCAGCGGCGCGCCGGCAGCCGCCTGCGCTCGCGGCAGCCACTCGGTCTCCGCGTGTTCCGATCCAGCGGGCTCGACGAGGGTGGCGACGTTCTCGAGCTGCGGCGGGCTGCCGACGGCGGCCCGCGCGCGGGCGACGTTGCGGGCGAGGCCGTCGAGCGTGGCGTCCGTGCGCGGCGGGGCCGCGAGGTGCCCGATCTCCGTCCCGCCCCCGCGCACGAAGGCGAGGTGCTCCGACCAGGCCGCGGGCCGCACTCGGTCGACGAGCCGCGCGAACGCGGCGAGCCGCCGCTCGTCGACGGGGGCCGCCGAGCACAGGCCCAGCGACACGCCGTGCAGCGTGAGCGGGACCTGTTCGGCAAGCGCGCGCAGCGCCCGCTGCTCGCGGGCCGGGCGGAACATCCAGTCGTCCGCGATCACCTCGACGAGGTCGAGGCGGTCGAGCCGCAGGTGCAGCTCGGCGGCCAGCTCGGGCCGCCAGCCGAGGCCGAAGCGGTCGCGCAAGCTAGTCGCCGCCGCCCCCGCAGCCGCCACAGCCGGAGCCGCCGTCGCCGCCGCCCGAGTCCCCTCCACCCGAGTCGGAGCCGCACGTGGAACCGCACGAGGCTCCGCAGGCCTCCCCCGAGCTCGACGTGCTCGACGCCGAGCGGCGGAACAGGGACGCCGGCTCCGCGCTGAGCGGGAAGGCCGCGACACCGAACACGCCGGCCAGCAATGCGGCCTCTGCGATGCCGCTGCCCGCGGTGGCGGCCCGGGTGCGCTGGCCGGCCAGGAGCCGCTGCAGGTCCGCGATCGCCGCCGCGCCGCGGTGGGTCAGCCGGTCCCGGCCGCGGAGCCACCAGGCGGCGCCTCCGAACAGGACCGCGAGAGCGATCAGGAAGCCGACGTTCGTGCGCCCATGGGCCAGCGCCCAGGCGACCTTCGCGCCCGCCACCGCCCAGAGCACGGCGAAGGCCACGACGAAGCGCCGCACCCGCTCCGCCTTCACGTCCTCGCCCGCCAGCAGGCGCTGCCGCTCCAGGTCCGCCTGCGGCGCCGAGGCGAGCTGCCGCAGGCCGTCGTCGCGGAACACCGAGGTCGCCGGCCGGGCCTCGGCGAAGTGCAGGAGCAGCGCCTCCTCGACTGCGGGCAGCCGCTCCGCGACCGGCCGCGCGACCAGCGTCTCGGAGTCGCCGACCTCGAGCGCGCCGCGCCCGATCAGGGTGGCCACCGCGACGCGAAGCACCTCTGCCGCGCCGCCGCGCAGGTACGCGATCGCGTACGGGTCCCGCAGCCGCGGCGCCGCGCCGCTCTCGAGCAGGCGGCGGGCCAGCACCAGCAGCCCGCACACGACGCAGCCGAAGGCGAGGTAGACGGCCAGGAAGGCGGGACCGCTCCAGTCCAGCGGGTTCATGCGGAGAATCCTAGCGCCTCCCCGTGACGGCGCCGCGGCCGGCCTACAATCGCGACGCTTCCCGGGAGGGCGTGGATGCGCCGTTTCGATCGGGCCGTGCTGTTCGGACTCGTCGTGCTCGCGCTGGCCGCCGCGGCACTGCTCCACTTCACGCGGCGGGCGCTGCCGGCGCGCAACGCGGACCTGCGGGTCGCAGGCCTCGCGACCCCGGTCGAGATCGTGCGCGACCGCTGGGGCGTGCCCCACGTGTTCGCCGCCGACGAGGACGGCCTGCACTACGGCCTCGCCTACGCCCACGTCCAGGACCGCCTGTTCCAGATGGAGACCTTGCGCCTGCTCAGCCAGGGCCGGCTCGCGGAGCTGTTCGGGGCGCGGGCGCTGGACGTCGACAAGCTGTTCCGGACGCTCGACCTGCACGGCATCGGTCGCCGCCACCTCGCGCAGGCCAGCCCGGACGTGCGCGCCGCCTTCGACGCCTACGCCCGCGGCGCCAACGCCGCGCTGCGCGAGCTGGGCGGCCGGCTGCCCCCGGAGTTCGCCCTGCTCGGCCACCGGCCCGCGCCGTTCGCGGCCGACGACTTCGTCGGCGTCGTCGGCTATATGGCGTGGTCGCTGCAGGTCTCCTGGCACTTCGACCCGCTGTACGAGGACACCGTCGCCCGCCTCGGAGCGGAGCGGACCGCCGAGCTGTTCCCCTACAACTGGGGCGCGCGCCCCTCGACGTTCCCGGCGCCGGCGCCGACGCCCGGCGCCTCGGCCCCGCGCCTCGCCTCGGCCGCGCCCGCGCAGGGCCGCCTCCAGCCCCGGCTGTTCGCGCTCTCGCGCGAGGCCGACACGCTGCTGGGCCTGATCGGCGAGCCGCGCGCCTCGAACAACTGGGCGATCGCGCCGTCGCGCAGCGCCACCGGCCAGGCGCTGCTCGCCAACGACCCCCACCTCTCGCACGGCCTGCCCGGCATCTGGTACCAGGCCCACCTGCAGGGCGCCGGGCTCGACGTGATCGGGGTGACGATGCCGGGTCTGCCGTTCGTCGCCATCGGCCGCAATCGCGACATCGCCTGGGGCTTTACCAACCTGATGCAGGACGCGGGCGACTTCTTCGTCGAGGAGATCGGCCCGGGCGAGCCCGGCCACGTCCGCCACCGCGGCGAGTGGGTGCCGCTGGTCGTGCGCGAGGAGACGCTGAAGGTCAAGGGCGGCGCCGACGTGAAGCTCTTGGTGCGCCGCACGCCCCACGGGCCGCTGGTCAGTGACCTGATCGAGGGCGCGCCGCAGGGTCTGTCGTTCCAGTGGGTCCACGACACGGCCACCCACGCGAACGAAGCCGAGGCCTTCCATCGCCTGAATCGAGCCCGCGACTGGGAGAGCTTCCGCGCGGCGCTGTCCGGCTTCGGCGCGCTCGCCCAGAACGTGGTCTACGCCGACCGTGCGGGCCACATCGGGATGCAGACCGCCGGCGCGATCCCCCGCTTCCTGGGCCCGCAGGAGGGCACCCGCGTGCGCCGCGGCGACGGCAGCGAAGACTGGGACGGCTTCTGGCCGTTCGAGGACAACCCCAGCGTCTTCGACCCCGAGCAGGGCTTCGTGGCTTCCGCCAACTCGCCGACGGTCGCGCCGCCCGCGAAGTACTACATCTCCTCGCAGTGGGAGCCGTTCGACCGCTTCGAGCGCATCACCGAGGTGCTGTCCGGCAAGCCGAAGCTGAGCCCCGACGACCTCGCCGCGCTGCACGTCGACGACCTGTGGGTGAGCGCCCGGCGCTGGACGCCGCGGATCGTCGCGGCCTTCGACGCCCGGCCGCCGGCCGACCCGCGGGTGGCCGCCGCGGTCGATCTGCTGAGGGCCTTCGACGGGCGCATGCGGGTCGACTCTGCCGCGGCGACCGTGTTCGCGACGTTCTATCGCCGGCTGTTCCACGAGGTGTTCGAGGACGAGCTGGGGCCCGAGCTGGCGCAGCGCTACCGCGCGCGTGCCAACGTCTCGTCGCTGATGCTGCGCGCGGTGCTGGACGACGGCGCCGCGCGCTGGCTCGATCGCACGGACACGGCGAACGTCGTCGAGGACCAGCCGGCGGTGCTGCGCGCGGCGCTGGAGCGCGCCGTCGCGGAGCTCTCGGTCGAGCTGGGCGGCCCGCCCGCCGAGTGGACCTGGGGCCGCGTCCACACGCTGACCCTGACCCACGCGCTGTCGGCGGCGGGGCCGCCCCTCGCGGCGTACTTCAACCGCGGCCCGGTCCCGCTGCCCGGCGCGACGCACACCGTTGCCAAGGCCGAGTACCGCGAGGGAAGCTTCGCGGTCGCCCACGGCCCGTCGATGCGCCAGCTCACGGACTTCGCCAAGCCGGGCCGCGCCTGGGGCGTGCTGCCCGCGGGCCAGTCGGGCATCCCGACCTCGCCGCACTACGACGACCTGTTCCCGCTGTGGGCGAAAGGCGAGTACCACCCGCTGCTGATGGACCGCGCCGACGTCGAGGCGGCGGCCGAGGGCCGCACGATCCTGCGCCCGCGCTGACCACGTGAGGCGGATCACGCCCGGAACGTGATCCGCCTCATCGCGCCAGGGGCACCGCGCGCCTAGATTCCCGGTTGGCGCCACGAATCCGTGGAGGGCCTCAAGCCCCGTTCCTGCTCGAGGAGGTCCTCCATGCAGAGCCTTTCCCTCCGTTCGTCCTGCGCGGCGCTGGCGGTCGCCGCGTCCCTGCTGATCGTTGCGTGCGGCGGTTCGCCTGCCGGCCCCAGCGCGCCCAGCCCGGCCGCGCGCGGCGTGACCGTGCTCGGCACGGTGGTGGGCGGCAGCGCGGCCGGCAGCGGCGTGTCGGCCTTCGACACCTCGACCACGGCGCTGGTCGTCTCGGTCCGCGAGAACCCCGCGGTCGCCGTGCCGGTGGCCGCGGACGGCACCTTCACGCTGCGCGGGCTGCCCGAGGGCGAGTTCACGCTCGTCTTCCTGCGCGGCGGCACCGAGGTGGGCTCGCTCAGCTTCGCCGGCCTCGCGCCCAACCAGGAGCTCAGGCTCACGGTCGCCGTCGAAGCCAGCGGCGTCGTGCTGCTCGAGGAGCGCCGCAACGGCATCGGCCACGGCGACGTCGAGGTGCAGGGCGAGGTCGAAGCCGTCATCGTGCTCGACCTCGCCGGCGAGAGCCGCTTCACGATCGCGGGCCGCAACGTCGTCGTCCGCCCTGGCGAGACGGCGATCCGCGAGGGCAACCGCGCCCGCACGGTGGCCGAGGTCCTCCCGGGCCGCCAGGTCCACGTCAAGGGAGTGTGGCTGCCGGCGGGCCCACAGGGCCAGTCGCTGCTCGCCCACGAGATCAAGCTCCAGGGCGACCTCGAGGACGGCGACGACGGCGACGACGGCTCCGCTGACTGCGCCCTCTCCGGTGGTCGCGCGGGCGAGCGCATCGAGCTGCAGGGCACCGTTCAGTCGGGCAGTGCGGCGGCGTTCGTGCTCGACGTTCAGGGCGACCGCTCCCGCGTGCCGGTGCCCGTCGACGCGGCCTCCGCCAGCTTCGAGTGCTCGCCGGCGTCGGGGCCCAACGCCCCGACGCTCGAACAGTGCAAGGCGCGGATCGCGGCCGGTGCCAGGGTGCACGTGCGCGGCACCCTGACTTCCTGCTCCGCCACGGCTGCGGCCGCGCGCGCCAGCGTGGTACGGGTCCAGAACTAGACGAAGCGCCGGGGGCGCGCTGGAGCGCCCCCCGGCTTCACAGCGCTGCCAGTACCTCGTCGACGGGCGGGTGGTCGCCGGCGGTGGCGCTGGCGAAGCGGTAGGCCACGGTGCCGTCCTTGCGCACGACCAGCACGCCGCCGAGCTGGAAGGCGTCGCCCTGCACCGTGCCCTGGCGGGCGCCGCCGCCGAGCGCTCGCGCGCCGGCGACCCACACCTTCGGGTTGAGCAGGCCCAGCACGGGGCGCGAGAACTCGAGCGCGCGGTAGGCGACGAGCTCCGGGTCCACGTAGACCGGGGCCTCGATCGCGAACTGCTCGACGAAGCCGCGCGCGAAGCGGCGGTTGCCGTTGCCGACGAAGACGAGTTCCGCGCCCTTGCGCCGGATCGCGTCGCGCTCGCGGTGCAACTGCACCGCCTGCTCGCGGCAGAACATTCAGCCGAAGTGGCGCAGGAACACGAGCACCGCGGTGCGCTCGCGCCAGGTCTCGCCGAGTGCCCTCTCGCCGCCGTCCAGGTCCTGGACCTCGAGCGCGGCGACGTCCTTGCCCAGCTTCACGAGCGGCCGGCGATGCGGTCCAGCACGGGGCGGGCGCCCTCGAGCGCGACGCGCTGGGTGTAGAACTCGAGGCCGCGCGGCCCGCCCAGCTCCTCGCCGCCGCCGGCGCGGCCGGGGCCGCCGTGGACGAGCAGCGGCAGCACGGTGCCGGGGCCGGGCGAGTGCTCGGCGATCTTCGCGCTGCCGAGGAACAGCCGGCCGTGGTACGGCGCGAGGCCCAGCACCGCGTCCTGCACGAAGGCGGTGTCGTCGGAGTAGATCGACGACACGAGCCCGCCCTGGCCGCGGGCGACCAGTTCCGCCGCCTCGTCGGCGGTGCCGGCGTACGGCACGAGCGTCGAGCACGGACCGAACACCTCGCGCTCGTGCACGGTGCGGCCCTCCGCGCCGTGTTCGAGTTCGATCAGCACCGGCGCCACGAAGTAGCCCTTGCCCTCGGGCGCGCCGGCCGGCTTCAGGTCGGAGACGCCGTAGACGAGGCGGCCGTCGCGGGCCAGCGCGTCGATGCCCTCGCGCACGTCCGCGAGCTGCTGCGCCGTCGCCACCGGCCCCATGCGCACGTTGTCCAGCGCGGGGTTGCCGACGACGATGCCCGACAGCCGGTCGCACAGCTCCTCGCGCACGCGGTCCACCTGCGCGAGCGGCACCAGCACGCGGCGGATCGCCGTGCACTTCTGGCCCGCCTTCTGCGTCATGTCGCGCACGACATCCTTGACGAACAGGTCCCAGGTGTCGGTGCCGGGCTCCACGTCGGGGCCGAGCACGGCGGCGTTGAGCGAGTCGGCCTCGACGTTGACCCGCACGGAGTGGCGGATCACCGACTCCAGGCGCCGGATCTTCATGCCCGTCGCCGCGGAGCCGGTGAAGGCGACCACGTCCTGGGGCCCGAGGTGCTCGAGCAGGTCGCCCGCGCCGCCGCACAGGAGCTGCAGCGCGCCCGCCGGCAGCACCTGCTTCTCGACGAGGAGTTGCACGATGCGGTGGGCGACGAGCGCCGAGGAACTGGCCGGCTTGGTGACCACCGGCACGCCGGCCAGCAGCGCGCAGGCCGCCTTCTCGACGAGGCCCCAGGCGGGGAAGTTGAAGGCGTTGACGTGGACCGCGACGCCCTGGCGTGGCACCCGCACGTGCTGGCCCGCGAAGCGCGGCGAACGCGCGAGGGGGATGCTGTCGCCGTCGGCGATCACCTTCGTGGCGCCCAGCGCAGCGCCGAGCTCGGCGTAGGCCGAGAGCGTGAACGTGGCGCCGTCGAGGTCGAACTTGGCGTCGGAGCGGGTGTTGCCGCCGTTGCGGATGCCGAGCTCGAGCAGCTCGTTCCGGTGGGCGACGATCGCGTCGCTGGCCGCCTTCAGCAGCGCGCCGCGCTCGGCGAAGGTCAGCGCGCGCAGCGCCGGTCCGCCCGTCTCGCGCGCGTAGCGCAGCGCCGCCGCGCGGTCGAGGCCGTCGGCGCTGACCCGCGCCAGCGGCTCCTCGGTCGCCGGGTTGACGATCGTCTCGCCGTCGCCCGTGCCGGCGACGAAGCGGCCGCAGAGGTAGCTCTCGAGCGTCTTCATCTCTCTCCTGTCACTCCGTGATCCCGAGCTGGCCCAGCACGAACGCGTAGTCGAAGGCCGTCTCGCGCAGCGCGTCGTAGCGGCCCGAGGCGCCGCCGTGGCCGGCCGCCATGTTGGTCTTGAGCAGCAGTACGTTGCTGTCCGCCTTCAGTGTGCGCAGCTTCGCGACGTACTTGGCGGGCTCCCAGTACATCACTTGCGAGTCGTGGAAGGCGGTGCGCACCAGCATCGCGGGGTAGGCCTTCGCTTCCAGGTTCGAGTAAGGGCAGTACGACTTCATGTACTCGTAGTCTTCGGGCTGCCGCGGGTCGCCCCACTCCTCCCACTCGCCCGCGGTCAGCGGCAGCGAGGCGTCCATCATCGTGTTCACCACGTCGACGAACGGCACCTTGCTGACCACGACGCGGAACAGCTCCGGCCGCAGGTTGACGACGGCGCCCATCAGCAGCCCGCCGGCCGAGCCGCCCTCGATCGCCAGCCGGTCGGCCGACGTGTAGCGCTGCGCGACCAGGTGCTCCGCGCAGGCGACGAAGTCGGTGAAGGTGTTGCGCTTGTTGCGCATGCGGCCGGCGTCGTGCCACGGCTTGCCGAGGTCGCCGCCGCCGCGCACGTGGGCGATCGCGTAGACGAAACCCCGATCGAGCAGCGACAGCCGGCTCGAGCGGAAGCCGAGCGGCATCGACAGCCCGTACGAGCCGTACCCGTAGAGGTAGCCGCGGGCAGAGCCGTCGCGCGGCAGGTCGCGGCGGTAGACGAGCGAGATCGGGACCGCGGTGCCGTCGGGCGCGGTGGCCGCGAGGCGCTCGGAGACGTAGAGCGCGGGGTCGTAGCCGCCCAGCACGGGCTGCTGCTTCAGCAGCACGCGCTCGCGGCTGCGCATGTCGTAGTCGAACACAGAGGAGGGCGTCACCAGCGACTCGTACGAAAAGCGCAGGGTCGCGGTGTCGTACACGCGGTTCCCGGACGGGAACGCGTCGTAGGCCGGCTCCGGCATCACGATCCGGTGAGAGGCGCCGCTCGCGACCTCGGTCACCCGCAGGTGGGGCAGGCCGGCCTCGCGCTCGTGGAGCACGAGGAACTCGCGGAACGCGTCCACCGCCTCGAGCATCACCGCGGGCCGCAGCGGGACTTCTTCCTTCCAGTGCTCGCGGCCGGGCGTCGCGACCGGGGCCGACACCAGCCGGAACGTGCGGCCGCGGTCGTTGGTGCGGATCAGGAAGCGCTCGCCGTGGTGCTCGACGTCGTACTCGTGGTCCGCCTCGCGCTCCGCGACCAGCGTCCACGCCTCGCGCGGCGCGTCGGCCCGCAGGAAGCGCACCTCGGACGTCGTGTGCGAGGCGGCGGCCAGGAACAGGTACGCGCCGCTGCGCGAGCGGCCGACGTAGACGCCGAAGCGCTCGTCGGTCTCCTCGTACACGAGTTCGTCCACGCCCGCGGCGCCGACCTCGTGCCGGTAGAGGCGGTAGCTGCGCTTGGCCGCGTCTTCGACCGTGTAGAACAGCGTGCGGGAGTCGGCGGCCCAGGCGACGGTGACGACCTTGTCGATGCGCTCGGGCAGCAGCTCGCCCGTCGCCAGGTCCTTGACGTGCAGCCGGTACTCGCGGAAGCCGGTGTCGTCCGTCGAGTAGGCGAGCAGGCGCCCGTCGTCCGCCGGCGCGTACGCGCCCAGCGCCATGAACGGCTTGCCGGCCGCCAGCTCGTTGACGTCGAGCGTCACCTGCTCTGCCGCGTCGAGCGACCCGGCGCGACGGCACAGGATCGGGTACTGCTTTCCCTGCTCGGTCCGCGAGTACCAGAAGAAGGCGCCCTCGCGGTACGGCACCGACAGGTCCGTCTCCTGGATGCGGCCGAGCAGCTCGGCGTACAGCTTCTCCTGGAAGTCCCGGGTCGGCGCCATCACGGCGTCGGCGTACGCGTTCTCGGCCTCCAGGTAGGCCGCGACGTCGGGGTTCTGCTTGTCGCGCAGCCAGAAGTAGTCGTCCACCCGGCGCTCGCCGTGGTAGACGTCGACCTTCGGAACCTTCTTCGCGACGGGCGGCAGCGGCGCGCTCATGGGCCCGTTGCTTTTACCACGGGTGGGCGACGATGCCGGCGGCGGTGAACGCCTGCATCTCGCCCGGGCCGTCGCGCAGGTAGCACAGCACGAGATACAGCCCGGGACCGCGGTCGAGCGCGAAGGTGGTCTCGAACGAGCCGTCGGCGTGGACCCGGAAGTCGCCGGTGGACCCGTCGACGTAGCGCACGCCGACGGCCGTGCGCGGGTACAGCGAGCGCGCGATCGGCGGGTAGCCGTAGGCCGCGCCGTGCCGCCCGTCGCCCGGGGGCAGCGGCCGCGGCGGCGGCTCGAAGCGGACCTCGACGAGGCCGATCTCGCGGCCCGCGAGCGGCCGGGCGGCGAAGCGGGCCTGGGCCCCGGCGCGCAGCGGTCCCGCGGGCACTTCGACCCAGTCGAAGCCGACGCGGGTGAACTCCTGCGCCATCCGCACCTGGCCGCCCGCGGCGCCGACGCCGATGCCGACGTGGGTCAGCGTCGGGTCCAGGATCGTGCGGCGATGGCCGTCGTGCGGCGGCCGCTCGGCCATCATCGCCGCGTGGCTCTCGAGCGCCAGCTCCAGCAGCGGGGCCAGCAGCTTCCCGCCCGAGATCGCGTAGGCGCCGACGTTCTCCGCGTGATAGTCGACACCGCCCGCGAGGGCCCAGCGCACGTAGGGGGCGCGGCCCTCGGGGTCCCAGTGGCCGAAGCTGGCGCCGAGCGCCGCGTCGAGGCAGAAGCGGTCGGCGACCCGCGCGGCCCGCGGCTCCCACGCGAGCGGTGCGACGCCGTGCGCCGCGCGGTCGGCGTTGAGGCGCTCGAACAGCGCCTGCTTCAGCTCGCGCTGGTGGGGCGAGTCCGCGACCGCGAGGCGCTCGGGGCCCAGGCGGAGGACCGGCCCCGCGGCCGTCGCGGGAGCGGGCGTCGGCGCCGGCCGCGACTGGGCCGCCGCCGCGCCCGCGCCGGCGGCCACGGCGCCTTGCAGGAAGTGGCGCCGCTTCAAACCTTGAAGTACCAGCCGCGGCGGTCGAGCGCCACGAGCACGAGGTGCCAGCCCGCCACGTTGGCGAGCGCGTAGGCGAGGGACGCCGGGTAGGGCGGCAGCCACGACAGGAACAGGGTGCGGTGCAGCACCGTCGACAGCGCGACCAGCGAGCCGTCCGCCGCGGCGACCTTGATCAGCACCAGCGTCTTGGCGAGCAGGCCCGAGAGGACGAAGACGAGGATCGCGTTGCGGCCCCAGGCGCACAGCGGCGGGGTCCAGTACCGGCGCAGCTCGAGGCCGTCGGCGAGCGCGTAGAAGGCGCCGAACAGCCCGGCCGCGAGGCCGCCGGTGAGCAGCACGTAGGACGAGGTCCAGAGGCTCTTGTTGATCGGGAACGAGGCCCCCCACGACTCGCCCAGCAGCGTCAGCGCCGCGCCCGCGGCGAGCAGGCCGAAGGTCGTGCGGGCCTTGTCGTGGCCTGCCCGCAGCCACAGTCCGGCCAGCACGCCGAGCAGCGTCGTCGCGATCGCGGGCAGCGTCGAGACCAGGCCTTCCGGGTCCCACGTCTTCGTCTGCCGCCACATGTGCCCGTCGAGGAAGACGCGATCGACCACCGCCGCGAGGTTCTGGCCGGGCTCGAGGTTCGGCGCGGCCCCGCCCGGCAGCGGCACGAACGTGAGCAGCGCCCAGTAGCCCGCCAGCAGCGCGACGACCGTGACGGCCAGCCCGCGCGGGCCGAGCGCGCGCCGCAGCACCCAGGCGGCGAGATAACAGAGTCCGATCCGCTGCAGCACGCCGGGCCAGCGCAGCGTCGCGAAGTTGAAGTACGGCCATGCCGCCATGAACAGGCCGAGGCCGACGAGCGCACCGGCGCGTCCGGCGGCCTCGCGGAACGAGCCGCGGGAGGAGAACACCACCCCCATTCCGACCATGAACAGGAAGAACGGGAAGATCAGGTCGGTCGGCGTCCAGCCGTGCCACTTCGCGTGGTCGAGCGGCCAGTAGATCGCGCTCCAGCTCCCGGGGTTGTTGACCAGGATCATGGCCGCGATGGTCGCCCCGCGGAACGCGTCGAGCGACACCAGGCGCGGGGAGTTCACGCGTCCATGCTAACGCTCTGGAACCCGGACCTCGCCGGCCTCCAGCTCCCAGCCTCGCGGCACGCGGATCAGCACGTCTCGTCGCCGGAAGCCCCCGACAGGTCCCGCCTCATCGCGACGGCCGAGGCGGGGCAGGCGCCGCGCAGCTCGGCGCTGGCCGACAGCGCGGCGCTCAGCGCCTCGCGGCCGACGCGGACGAAGCCGCGGGCCGCGAAGTAGTCGGCGGCGGTCGTGGTCAGCAGCGAGACGTCGCGCAGCCCCGCGGCCCGCGCTTCGGCGAGCAGCCCGGACACCAGCGCGTCGCCGTGGCCGCGGCCGCGCGCGCTCGCCGCCACCGCCACCGAGCGCAGCAGGCCGTGGCGGCCGTGGCGCTCCAGTGCCGCGCAGGCGATCAGGACGCCGCCCTCCTCGACCAGGCGGAACCCGGCGAGGTGGTCGCGGGCGCCCGCGCGCGGCAGGCCGCAGGCGGCGAGCAGCGCCTCGATCGCCGGCCAGTCGCCCTCGCGCGCGGCCCGCGTCGTCACGACAGGGCTCCCGCCTCGCGGCCCACGGCGTCGCAGAGCTGCTGCAGCGCGCGGCGCGCGGCCGGCCGCTGCGGGCCCGGGAGCCGCCCGAACACCCGCTCGGCCTGCTCGCGCAGCGCGCGGTCCACCGCCTCGAAGCGCCGCCGCCCGCGGGCGCTCAGCGACAGCGCGACCCGGCGGCGGTCGCCCTCCGCGACGGCCTTCTCGACGAGGCCCTGCCGCTGCAGGCGGCCGACGGCACGGCTCGCGAAGCCCTTGTCGAGCCCCAGCCGCGCCGCCAGCTCGCGCAGGCCCAGCGGTCCGCGCCGGCCCAGCTCGCCCAGCAGCAGGCACTCGCTTCCGCCGCAGCCCGCGGCCGCGAGCACCGCGGCGCGCTGCGCCCGCACGTGGCGCCGGGCCAGCTCGCGCAGCAGTTCGCCGTCCGGAATCGTCGACTTCATCAACGACATCGTGGTCTCCCGCGAGATCGTTGTCAACATCAACGATCTGGACGGGCTGCTATGCTGGCCGGCCATGGAGAGCTTCGATCCTTCCGGCGCCGCGGTCCACGACGGGGTGTTCGGCCTGCCGCACTCGCCCGACGAGGCCGGCGTCGTGCTGCTGCCGGTGCCGTGGGAGGCGACCGTCTCGTACCGCGCGGGCACGGCCGACGGCCCGGCCGCCGTGCTCGCCGCCTCGCGCCAGGTGGACCTCTTCGACCGCGAGACCGGGCGCCCCTACGAGGCGGGCATCGCGATGCTCGAGCTCCCGGCCGAGGTGCGCGCGTGGAGCGACGAGGCGCGGCGCCACGCGCTGCCCGTGATCGAGCGCGGCGGGCCGGGCGACGACCCCGCGCTGCGCGCGGCCGTCGCCGCGGTGGACGCCGCGGGCGAGCGGCTCGACGCGCGGGTCCGGGCCGAAGCGGCCGAATGGCTCGGCCGCGGCAAGCGGGTCGGGCTGGTCGGCGGCGACCACTCGTCGCCGTTCGGGCTGATCGCGGCGGTCGCGGAGCGGCACCCCGGGGTCGGCATCCTGCACGTCGACGCCCACGCCGACCTGCGCGACGCCTACGAGGGCTTCGCGCGTTCGCACGCCTCGATCATGCACAACGTCCACCACCGGCTGGGCGGCGTCTCGCGCATCGTGCAGGTCGGCATCCGCGACTTCGGCGAAGACGAGGACCGGCTGATCCGCGGCAGCGGCGGCCGCATCCGCACCTACTTCGACGCCGACCTGCAGCACGCGCTCGCGGCGGGCGAGACCTGGCGCGACCTGGTCGGCCGCATCGTCGCCGAGCTGCCGCGCGAGGTGCACGTCTCGTTCGACGTCGACGGACTCGACCCGGCGCTGTGCCCGCACACCGGAACGCCGGTGCCCGGCGGCCTCTCCTTCGCCCAGGCCAGCCTGCTGCTGCGCGGCGTCGTCGAGAGCGGGCGGCGGATCGTCGGCTTCGACCTCGACGAGGTGGCGCCCGGCCCCGGAGACGACGAGTGGGACGGCGCGGTCGGCGCGCGCCTGCTCTACAAGCTGATCGGCTGGATGCTGCTCTCGCAGCGGGCCTGAGCGCGATCGCGCGCTAGCGCAGCACCGGCGGCGGCAGCTTGGCGTCGCCCTTGGCGCCGGCCGGCGCCGGCCGCGGACCCGGGGTGGCGCGGGTCGCGCGCCGCGCCACCTCGGCGAGCCCGCCGAGCAGCAGCAGCGCGAGCACGACGGTCGCCAGCAGCTCCGCGGGCCGGACCTGCGCGTAGAGCGCGCGGCAGGCCCGGCAGCGGCGCGAGCGGAGGCCGAACAGGGCCGCCCACCAGGGGCTGCGGTGGGAGGGCCGGGTGTCGGCGTGGCCGCAGGCCGGGCACGCCTCGCCGCGCGTGAACCGCCTCCAGTCGCGGATGCTGATCGGCTGGGTGTCGGTGCGCGGGTGGCGCCGGAGGTCGAGTTCCGGCTCCTGCGGCGGCGCCGGCGGCTGGTCGATCGAGGTCACTTCTTCGGCTTGAGCGCGGCCATCATCTCCTTCGCCATTGCACGGTCGAGATGTGCGAAGCCCGCGAACTGCTGACCCGAGAACAGGCCCTCGGCGCCGTCGATGGTGACGATGTCGCCCGTCTGGTAGGGGCTCGCGTCGCTCATCAGGAACGCGACCAGGCTGGTCAGCTCGTGGTGCTCGCCGAAGCGGCGCGACGGCACCCGGCGCTTCGCCTGCTTCTCGATCTCGGAGCCGGGCAGCAGCCGGCTGAAGGCGCCCTCGGTGGGGAACGGGCCCGGCGCCACGCAGTTGAGGCGGATGCCGTAGGCGGCCCACTCGACCGCCAGCGACCGCATCATCGCCGCCACCCCGGCCTTGGCCGTGGCCGACGGCAGCACGAACGCGGAGCCGGTGTGCACGTAGGTGGTGACGACCGAGAGCACCTCGCCCGGCGCGCCGCGCGCGATCAGCCGCCGGCCCAGCTCGCGGGTGGCGTTGAAGGTGCCGTAGAGCACGATCTTCACGACCGCGTCGAAGGCGTTGTCCGAGAGGTCCTCGGAGGCCGAGAGGAAGTTGCCGGCGGCGTTGTTGACGAGCTGGTTGACCGGCCCCAGCTTCGCCTCCACCGCGTCGAAGGCCGCCGCCACCGCTGCCGAGTCGCGCACGTCGGCGCTGGACCAGGCCGCGGTCCCGCCCGCCGCCGCGATCTCGTCGACCGTCTGCTGCAGCGGCTCGCTGCGGCGGCCGACGACGGCCACCTTCGCGCCGAGCGACGCCATGCGCAGCGCCATCGCCTTGCCGAGGCCGCTGCCGCCGCCCGTGATCAGCGTCGTCTTGCCCGCCAGCAGGTCGCCGCGGAAGCTCTCCTTCATCTCTTTCCCCCGGGGTCTCCCCCCGCGCGCTTGCTCTGGACGCCCCTCGCGCGCAACACCGCCTCGACCCGTTCTCGCTGGTCGCCCTGCAGCTCCAGCACGCCGTCCTTGAACGCGCCGCCGGCCGCGCTCGCCCGCTTGCACTCCTGGGCGAGGGCCGCCGCGGCCGTGGCGTCGCCCGGCAGCCCCGTCACCACCGTGACGAGACGCCCTGCCGCCCGCCGCTCCAGCCGCAGGCGGGTGGCGCCCGGAGCCACGGCCGGGGCCTCGGGCCGCGGCTCGGGCCGCAGGTGGGCGCCGTCCGTGGACCAGGCGAGCCGGCTCTCGCGTTCGCGCGCCACGGGGGTATTCAATCACAGCGGTGGTAGACTTGCCCGCTCGAGACGGCGCGGACCGCGGCGGCTTTCCGCCGGCCCGCCGTCCCTGCAACTCCCGGAGCGAAACCAGAAGATGGCCACCAGATCCCGAGCGACCTTTGCCAAGCGGCAGCGCGAGATCGCGCGCCAGGAGCGCGCCCGAGACAAGGCGGCGAAGCGCGTGGAACGCAACGAGCAGCGCGTGAAGCTCGACCGCTCGGCGAACGACGACCCCGACCTCATGGGCATCGTGCCCGGCCCCCAGGCCCGCCTCTACGACCTCCCCGAAGAAGAGAAGAAGCAGGAAGAGGACGCCGAGGACGAGGGAAAGTAGGGGGTTCGGGGGTTCGGGGGCTACGCCGTCAGGACCTCGATGCCGTCGTCCCTGACGAGCAGGGTGTGTTCGGCCTGGGCGACCGGGCGGCCCCACGCCTCGCGCAGCGCCGCGTAGGACTGCAGCACTCCCTTCCGCCGCAGCGCGGCCAGCGCCGCCTGCACCTCGTCCGGCGGGAAGGCCCGCAACTGCCGCCGCGCGAAAGGCAGCCCGCGGAACGCGGCGACGGCCGCGACCAGCGCCGGCGCCACCCCCGGCAACTCGCCGAGCGGGGCCGCCGGAGGCACCCGGAACACCTCGGGCATGCCGTGCTCGCCGACCTCGCCGCTGCCGTCGGTGGCGAACGGCTCGATCGCGATCACGGACCCCGGCGTCAGCAGGTGGTCGGGGTCGCCCGGGGCCAGCACGTTGGGCACCGCCGGCGCGCAGTGCACGGTCCAGCGCCCGACGCCGTGCCCGCACAGGTTCCGCATCGGCCGCAGCCCGCGGCGACGGATCTCCTGCTCCAGCACGCGCGAGAGTGTGCGCACGGAGACGCCGGGCGCGGCGGCGCCGATCGCGGCCGAGAGCGCGGCTTCCGCGGCCTCCACGAGCAGCCGATTGGCGGGCGCGTCGCCCACGTTGACGGTGGTCGCGGTGTCGACGACCCAGCCGTCGACGTGGACGCCGATGTCGAGCTTGGCGAGGTCGCCCTCGGCGTAGCGCGTCTCGTCGTCGGGGGCCGAGCAGTAGTGGGCCGCCAGCGCGTTGCGCGAGGACTGGGCGGGGAAGGCGACGCCGCCGCCCTGGCGTTCGATCTCGGCCTCCACCCCCTCGCACACCTCGCGCACGAGGGCGCCCGCGCGGATCGCCTCCGCGCCGAGCCGCCGCGCCGCGGACGCGATGCGGCCGGCCTCGCGCAGGCTGTCGACGACCCCCGCCGGGAGGCTCAGCCGTCCGCCTTCATCGCGGCGATCAGGCCCGCGATCAGCTCGTCCGCGCGCTCCGCCGGCAGCAGGCAGGTGCCCGCGCCCCGGTGGCCGCCGCCGCCGAGCTGCGACATCAGCTCGCCCACGTTGGTGCGGCTGGTGCGGTTGAAGATCGAGTGGCCGACGGTGGCCGCCACGTGCTGCTTCGACGGGCCCCAGTGCACGCGCAGCGAGATGTTCGCCTGCGGGAACAGCGTGTAGACGATGAAGCGGTTGCCCACCGGCAGCGGCGACAGGTCGCGGAAGTCGGTGAACACCACGTTGCCGTCCTGGCGCGAGCGGGCGAGGGTGGCCTCGCGGAAGGCGCGATCCTGGTCGCGGAGCTGGGCCGCGCGGCGGGTCACGGCGGGCAGCGCCATCACCTCCGCGATCGGCTTGTCGCGCAGCGCGGCGAGCAGCTCGAAGAAGTACTCCTGGTAGCCGCCGAGGCCCGAGCGCGGGTCGAGCGTGAAGCCGAGCAGGATGTACTCCTTCGGGTCCAGCACGTCGTCCATGTTGAGCTGCGCGGAGTCGACGCGGTCGGTCTCGTCGACGAGCTGCAACCACTTCTCGATCTGCGGGTGGGCGCCGCGGTAGTAGTCGTAGACGACGCGGGCGGCCGACGGGGCCAGCGCGTAGGCGCCGCGGAAGTCCTCGGGCGGCTTCTCGTTGGAGTCGGTCAGCAGGTGGTGGTCGAACCACTTGGCGCAACCCGAGTGGTACGGCAGGTTGGCGAGGATGTCCTCGTCGGTGACCGCGAAGCGGCGGTCGGTGATGTCCTGGGGGTGGACCAGGATCACCTCGCGGATCGGCTCGCAGGTCGTGATCAGCACGGCCGAGGTGAGTCCGTCGAGGTCGCCGCGGGTCACGAGTCGCATGAGTCCTCCCGAGCAGGGGTTCCGGCGATCCTAGGCCACCCGTCCGCGGCCATCAAATTGCGCCCGAAGACAGCAACGCCCGGGACTCGTGAGTCCCGGGCGTTGCCGGCCGTCGGCCGCGGTCGCGCGGCCGCGCGGTCGTGGCGCTAGGCCTTGGTGACGTTCGCGGCGCGGGGACCCTTGGGGGAATCCACGACCTCGAATCGGACGCGCTCGCCCTCGGTCAGGGTGCGGAAACCCTCGGCGCGGATCTCGGAGTGGTGGACGAAAACGTCCGGGCCACCCTCACGCGAGAGGAAACCGAAACCCTTGGCCTCGTTGAACCACTTGACGGTACCTTCGATCATGAACGTGCTGCTCCTTCGGGAACGTTGAGGGGCGCGTCTCCTGCGTTACGCCGGACGACAGTGCCACTTCGACGAGGCGGCACGCTAGCAGAACGAAAAATGCAGTGTCAATCGCGCGCGGGCGCGCCGCCGTCAGTCGGTGCCCTTGACGCTGGCGAGCGGCGTGAGCCGGGTCTCCACGCGGGCGAGACCCGCCGCCTCGACCGCCGCCACCACCGCCGCCGCGCTCTTGTAGCAGGCCGGCGACTCGTCGACCGGCACGTCGCCGCCTGCGTTGACCATCACGCCCAGCTCGCGCATCCGGCGATTGGCCTCGTGCTGCGGGATCTCGTGGCGGGCGGCGGTGCGCGACTTGCGCCGGCCGCAGCCGTGGTTCACCGAGTAGAGCGCGCGCGCCGCCCCGGGCAGCGGGCGCAGCACGTAGGACGTGTCGCCCATCGAGCCCGGGATCAGCACCGGGTGGCCGCCGTGCGCCCAGCGCGTCCCGGCGAGCATCGGGTGCCCCGCGGGCAGCGCCCGCGTCGCGCCCTTGCGGTGGACCCAGACCGGCTCGCGGAACAGGTCGGGGTGGCGCTCCTCCTGGACCAGGTTGTGGGAGATCTCGTAGACGAGCTCCGGCTCCTCGCCGAAGGCGCGAGCGAATGCCGCGGCGACCTCGCGCCCGATCAGCAGCCGGTTCACGATTGCGTAGTTGCCGCCGGCGGCGACCGCGTTCCTGTACGCGCGCCAGTGGCGCGACTCGGGCGTGAAGTAGCCGAGGTCCATCTGGCCGCGGCCGAGGCCGAGCTCCTCGCGCGCGCGCTCGAAGTACCAGGTCGCGAGGCCGTGCCCGAAGCCGCGCGAGCCCGTGTGGTACATGACCCAGAGGCGCGAGCCCGCCGGGTCGTCGTCGGCCTGCAACTCGATGAAGTGGTTGCCGCCGCCGAGGCTGCCGAGCTGCTGCTGGCCGCGCCAGGCGCGGCTCTCTTTCGGCACGTCCCAGGTGTCGTCGACCGGGATGCGGTCGCGCTCGGCGACCTGGGCGCGGGCGACGCCCAGCGCCTCGGCGCCGCCGCGGAGGAGTTCCTGGAAGCGTTGCGGCGTCACCGCCTGGCCGCGGGCGCCGACGCCGAGGCCGACCCGCTTCATCACCTCGCGCGAGAACGCGCGCACGGCCTCGGGCGTCGCCCGCTCGCGCGGGACCGAGGAGCGCAGCGCCGCGATGCCGCAGCCGATGTCGTAGCCGACCGGGCCCATCGCCAGCGTGCCCGACGTCGCCATCACGCAGCCGACGGGCACGCCGTAGCCGTGGTGGGCGTCGGGCGTGATCGCCACGTCGCGCACGCCGGGGAAGCGGCGGGCGTTGACGATCTGGGGCCCCAGCGAGTCGTCGGCCTCGGCCAGCAGCTCCGGGGTCATGAACACCCGGACCTCGCCCTCGGGCAGCGGCAAGCGATAGAAGCCGCCCGGGTCGCGCCGCAGCGCGGCCTTCCACTGGAGCGGATTCAATGCGGGGCTACTGCGCGCCGTAGTTGTAGGCGAGCTCCTGGCGCAGGTTGCGCGAGCGGATCAGCGACTGCGAGTGGTCGGAGAAGAAGAAGTTGACGACCTTGTTGCCCTCGCCGTACCTGTCGGCGAAGCGCTGCCAGAGCTGCGGGCCCTTCGTCACGTCGTAGCCCGCCTCCCACGCGTAGCGCAGGCCGACGCGGTCGGCCTGGTCCTCGTGGCTGCGGCCGTAGCCGGACGACCACGCGGAGGCGCCGAGCATGGTCAGCACCTGGGCCGCCATCTTCCAGCCCTCGGAGTCGATCGCACCTTCGGCGATGCCGAGCAGTCCCAGCGCGCCCAACTGGATCAGCATCTGCTTCTTGAAGCCCTTGCGCGAGTGCTCGTGGGTCGAGTGGGCCAGCTCGTGGCCGATCACGATCGCCACCTCGTCGTCGTCCATCGCGTCGAGCAGGCCGCTGAACACGTAGATCGAGCGGTTGGGCGCGGCCATCGCGTTCCACTCCTTGTTCTCGACCACGTAGACGCGGAAGTCTTCCGGCTCCATGTAGGGCGGCACCAGCCGAGCGGCGATGCGCCTCACGCGCTCCACCTGCGGGCCCCGCTCGAGCAGCCGGCCGTAGCTCTCCATCCGGCCCTGCTCGTCCTGCTCGAACATCCGACCCGCGCGCCGGAACTGCGTCTCCTGCTCGTCGA